>CALUYH010000005.1 GCA_944324965.1 Candidatus Avelusimicrobium gallinaceum | reverse complement strand
TACCGTACTGCACGGCGCGCAGGACCCGCACCCGGTGCAAGGCGTGTTGGAGCCGCTCCAAGCGTGCGGCAAAAACGCGCAAAGCCTCGTGTGGGAAAAATGCGGTCACTCCCCGTTTGCCGAAACATACGCACGCGACGCGTTTTACCGCTTTCTGCAGCAAGCATAATTCCGATTTTTCTGAAAGATGTAGCAGGCAACCTGCTTATTTGGTTTTGGCGGGCTTTTGTGCGGCCAGCAAATTTGCCATATCGGCCGCGATTAACGCCAGGTGCTGTTTGATTTGGGGTTGTTTGGTTGCGAGCAGCGGCAAGAGCTTGCCGCGCACCCAATTGCGGGTGAAGGCGTCGTCAAAATTGGTTTGGTCGGTCACATGCGGCAAACCGTTGTTTTGCAAATACGCCTCGGTTTCCGCGCGCGTGACGCACAAAAGCGGGCGGACAATTTCCACCCCCGCGGCCAGCGGGCGGCGCACCGGAATGCCGGCCAGCCCCTTGGCTTTGGTGCCGCGCAATAAATTAAGCAGAACGGTTTCGGCCTGGTCATCCAACTGGTGGCCGAGGGCCACTTTGTTGGCGCCCCACTTGCGGGCCAGCTTTATATAGGCCTCATAGCGGGCTTTGCGTGCGCCGTGCTCCGGGCTTAAATCAAATTGGGCGGCGGTGGCTTTGGCATTGGTTTTAAGCGTCAAAAATTCTATATCCAGGTCTTTGCACAGTTGGCGGCAAAAACGCTGGTCCGCCGTGGCGGCTTTGCCGCGCAGACCGTGGTTGATGTGCGCGGCCGCCAGGGAAAAATGTTTCTCCGCCGCCAAGTAGCGCAAAAAATGAAGCAAACACACCGAATCGGCCCCGCCGCTAAGCCCCACCAGCACGCAATCGCCCCGCCCCACCAGGCGGGAGGCAAACGCCCGCATGCGCGGCAGAACGGACGCATTAAAACTTTTTTTTGTCATATAAAAAAGTATAATAAATTAAATAGAAACAAGGGAAAGCGCTTATGAAAAAGAGAATTTTAATTGTAGAAGATGAAGCCAGCATTATTGATTTGCTGACGCTGGTTCTAACCCGCGAAGGCTATGAAGTCTATTCCTGCCAGACGGGGCGCGACGCTATCGCCATGATGAAAAAAGTTCATCCCCATTTGGTCATTTTGGACGTTATGCTCCCCGGGTTGGATGGGGCGAGCATCATCAAAATTATGAACGAAGACGAAACCCTCGCCTCCACGCCCGTCATTGTCACCTCGGCACTTGTGGAATCGGAAAAAATGTTCGTGGGCTATCCGCAAGTGAAAGGGTTTTGTTCCAAGCCGTTTGCCTTGGCAGACTTTGTGACCAAAGCCAAACAGGCCCTGGGCGATTAACACTTTACAAGCCAAAAAAATACCCGCTTTACGCGGGTATTTTTTATGTTCAAATTTTACCGGACCGACACGTTCCACTGGGCGTAATGCTTCCAAAACACATTGAGCAGTTCGTCCAAAAACAGTTCCTTACTGGTTTCCGCACCGATCAGTTGCTTTAAACTGACGGCTTTGTCTTTTAGCGAAGCCGGCAACCGGTTGTTCACGTTTACGCCCATTCCCACCAGGGCCAGGCGGTTGTCTTCGTCAAAAAATGTTTCCACCAGCACGCCGGCGATTTTTTTCCATTTGCGGGTTTTGGTATCCCACGCCAGCACGGCGTTGGGCGCTTTGACTTTGGTTTTTACGCCAAACACATCCGCCAGCATGTCCGCCGCGGCCTGCGCAGCCTGCAAGCAAAGCGATTGGGCGCACAAATCTTTTTTCTGCGGGCGCAAAATAAGCGTAAAGTATACGCCGCCTTCCCCCGCACTGAACGCGCGGCCGTCCTGGCAGCGGGCGGCGGTTTGCTCGCACGCAAGCACCAGGGTGCCGTCCGGCTCGCCTTTTTGGGCCAGCTCATAGGCCAGGTCCTGCGTGCTGTCCAGCGTTTCCAGGCCGATTACTTTTGTTACACATTGCAACGGAAATGTTGTTTCTTCCATACTTATATTTTACCAATTTCCGGCCTCACGCCGCGGGGCGTTATTTCTTTTTGCCCGCGCCTTTTACGCCCATTTCGCGCAGTTCAAACAACCGGTCGCGCAGTTCGGCCGCCAGCTCAAAGTTAAGTGCGTCCGCGGCCTGGAGCATTTGCTGTTCCAAATCTTTCTCCACCGCCTTGATGTTTTTAAGCGTGGGCTCCGGCAGCGCTTGGCTTAAAATGCCAAAAGCACTGGTCTTGGTTTGCTGGGCAAATTCCTTCAGTTCCACTTCCGTCTTTTGAATGGTTTTGGGCGTAATGTGGTGCTCTTTGTTGTACGCTTCCTGCAGTTCGCGGCGGCGGTTCATTTCGTTTAAGGCGTAGGTGATGGAATCGGTCTTGCGGTCCGCATACAAAATTACCTCGCCGTCTGCATTGCGGGCGGCGCGGCCCGAAATCTGGATGAGCGTAGTCGTGTTGCGCAGGAACCCTTCGTTATCCGCGCCCAGAATGGCTACCAACCCCACCTGCGGAATATCAATCCCTTCGCGCAGCAGGTTAATGCCCACCAGCACATCAAACTTGCCTTGGCGGAATTCTTTTAAAATTTCCACACGGTCCAACGCTTCAATGTCCGAGTGCAGGTAGCGCGTTTTGATGTTCTTTTCGGTAAAGAAGGTGCTTAAATCTTCGGCCGTTTTTTTGGTCAGTGCCAGCACCAGTGTGCGTTCGCCGCGTTTTTTGTGTTCGTTAATTTTTTCCACCAAATGGTCAATCTGCCCGGCGGTGGGGTGGATGTAGACCTTGGGGTCCACCAGGCCGGTGGGGCGGATGACCTGTTCTACGATGTGGTTGCCGCTGACGGTCAGCTCGTACGGGCCGGGCGTGGCCGACACAAAAATCGTGGACGGGAGCAGTTTTTCAAATTCGTCAAATTTAAGCGGGCGGTTGTCCAAGGCCGAAGGCAGGCGGAAACCGAAGTCCACCAGCATTTGCTTGCGCGCGCGGTCCCCGTTAAACATCCCGCGCACTTGCGGCAGGGCCACGTGGGATTCGTCCACCATCATCAAAAAATCATCGTAGCGTTTAAAATAATCCAGCAAACACGCCGGCCGCTCCCCGGGCTTGCGTCCGTCCATATAGCGGGAATAGTTTTCAATCCCCGGGCAAAAGCCGGCCTGCTGGAGCATTTCCAAATCGTACTCGGTGCGCTGTTTTAAGCGGTAGGCCTCCAATTCTTTGCCCATGCGCAGCAGTTCCGCGTGGCGCACGTCCAAGTCGTGGCGGATTTGGTCAATGGCGTTTTGGGTGTCTTCGTCCGTGGCCACAAAGTGTTTGGCCGGGTAAATCCACGCTTCGTCCAGCTCCGCCAGCACGTTGCCCGTAATCGGGTGGATTTCGTAAATGTGCGAAATGGTTTTGCCCGAGATTTCCACGCGGATGGCGTTTTGGCTGTACGGCGTCATCACGTCCGTAAACGGCCCGCGCATACGAAACTTGCCGGAAGAAAATTCCATTTCGTCGCGATGGTATTGGATTTTAATCAGCTGGCCGGAAAGATAGGAGCGCGTCATTTCGGCGCCTTTTTTGACGTAAATGCGCATTTCGCGGAAGCTGTCCGGCGAGCCGATGTTGTAAATGCACGAAACGGACGCCACCACAATCACGTCCTTGCGCGTAAGCAGCGAGGTAGTAGCCTTTAAGCGCAGTTTATCAATGTGTTCGTTGACGGCGGAATCTTTTTCAATATACGTATCCGTCTGCGGGATGTAGGCTTCGGGCTGGTAATAATCGTAATACGAAATAAAATACTCTACGGCGTTTTCGGGAAAGAATTGTTTAAACTCGCCATAGAGCTGTGCTGCCAACACTTTGTTGGGCGACAAGATAAGCGTCGGGCGGTTTAAGTTGGCAATCACGTTGGCCATGGTAAACGTTTTCCCGGAGCCCGTCACGCCCAAGAGCGTTTGGCGCGGATAGCCTGCTTGCACGCCGGCCGTCAGCGCGGCGATGGCCTTAGGCTGGTCGCCCGCGGGCTTAAAAGGGGAAACTAATTTAAAATGGTCCATATTTTCTCCGACAGACAAAAAAGGGCGGCCGGAGCCGCCCTGTTTAAAACAGATTTATTTTACGCTCGTTCCTGCATGGGTAAACGTAGAATCCAACACGCCCGGCAGCAACTGAGCTACGCCGTCAATCATAAACTGCATGGCGATGGCGCACAAAATCATACCCATAAAACGGATGACAATCTGCGTGCCGTTGGGGCCGATTTTGTTGAAAATGTAACGCGACCCGACCAGGCACACACCCACAATGGCCGAGCTTAAAAAGAGCACGCCGATCATCATCATCGCCATGGGAAAGCTGGTCGTTTTTTCGGCGTACAAGATGGCCGTGGTGATAGACCCGGGACCGATAAAAAGCGGCATGGCCACCGGCACCAAAATATGGCTCAAGCGGTTGCGGGCCTGGTCAAAGGTGTTGCCTTGCGCGGCGGCGGTTTCAATGCCGTGGCTTTCAAACTTGCTTTTACCTTGCAACATGCGCAGCCCGACAATTAAAATGATAATGGACCCCGCCAGGCGGAAGGCCGGAATGGTAATACCGAACAACGTTAAAATTCGGTTGCCGAACACAAAAAACGCCGTCAACAGCAGGAAAATCGCCACCGCCATCATCAGCGCTACGGCACGCTGCACTTTGGGCGTTTCGTTTTCCACATGCTCCAAAAATATCGGCACGTTGCCGATAGGGTTTAAAATGGACAACATACCAATAAACGAGTTTACCAACAGACCCCAATCCATATTTTGCCAGTTACTCCTAAAATAGAAATTGCCTGCCGAAAAGCAGACAGTTTGAAACTATATTAATAGTATATAAAATAAGCGGCCTGGTGCTTACAAAAAGCGATTCTTCTCCGGTGGGGCCGGCGGCCGAACGGGAGAGGTTCTTTTGTCCCACACCGCGCTTACCGCCCCAATAAAAAACCCCGCCGGATGCGGGGTTTAATAAATGGTGGGCAGTACAGGGTTCGAACCTGTGACCTTCCGCGTGTGAGGCGGACGCGCTACCACTGCGCCAACTGCCCATAAATCGTGTGTAATTATTATATCAATTTCCACCCCGCTTTGGAAAGTTTTTATTTTTCCCCGTGCACGCGCCGCCCGTTCCTATGCTATACTAAATACAAGAGAGGTATTATGTTCCCGAAAAATTCATTAGAAAAATTAGCTCCCATCAATACGGCTTGTTTGATGATTTTGGCCGCCTCCGCCGCAACGGCGGTACTGGTCTACACCAAAACCGTACTGATGCCGTTTGTTATTGCGTTGTTTATTTCTATGGTGGCCGGCACGTTGGCCGGCTGGCTCAAACAAAAATGGAAAGTGCCCTACGGCCTGGGGCTGGTATTGAGCTTTATTGCGTTTTTGGCCATTATTGCGCTGTCGGTGCTGTTTATTTCCGGCTCTATTGAAAGTTTTGTAAACGGGGCGGATATGTATGCCGAGCGCTTAAACGGCACGCTGGATTGGCTGCTGCTGGAAGCGCAGAAATACGGCATTAATATGGATGCCCAATTCGTGGCCGATACGGCGGCCAAGCTGCCGGTGTTTAATATGGTCAAAAGTGTGGGCAGCACCTTAGTGTCTATCTTAACCAACCTGATGCTGATTACGCTGTTTGTCATCTTTATTTTTATGGGCAAAGCCTCGGCGGAAAAACCGTCCATCGTGGGCAACATCCAAAAACAAATTTCGTTCTACCTGCTGATTAAAATTTTTGTTTCGCTGTTGGCCGCCGGGTTTACGTGGATTGTGCTGGCCTCTGTCAAAACGGAATTGGCCTCCATGCTGGCGGTGCTGACGTTTGTACTCAATTTCATTCCCAACATCGGGCCGTTTATTTCCACCATGCTGCCTATGCCGGTGCTGTTCCTGCAATACGGGCTGGATTGGCATATCCTGCTGGCGCTTATTTTGCTGACGACGGTTCACTTTATCATCGGCAACATTCTGGAAACCAAATGGCTCGGCAAAGGAATGGATTTGGACCCGATTGTCGTAATTGCCTGTTTAATCTTTTGGGCCCTGGTTTGGGGCGTTATGGGCGCCTTGTTAGCCGTACCGATGACGGCTATTGTCAAAATGGTGCTGGAACGCAACGAAACCACCAAACCGCTGGCAGATTTTCTGGGCGGAAAATACGCGTTTAAATAAATGAACAAAAATCCTTGGTACTACATCCCTACGCTGTACTTGGCGGAAGGTTTTCCGTACATCGTCATCAACACGGTTTCCACGGTGCTGTATGCCGATTTGGGCTTTTCCAACGAACAAATCGCCTTCTGGACGGGGTGGCTGTATCTGCCCTGGATTTTAAAAATGTTCTGGAGCCCGCTGGTGGACGCACGCTCCACCAAGCGCCGCTGGCTGTTGGGAGCGCAAACCGTGCTGGCCGGCATTTTCCTGCTGTTGGCCGCGCTTAACGCCTGGAACGCGTTTGCCCACGCGCAAGCCACCAACAACCTGACGTTCTTTTCGCTCTCGCTGTTTGGTTTCCTGCTGGGGGCGTTTGCCTCGGCCACGATGGACATCGCCACCGACGGCTACTACCTGCTGGCCTTAACGCCGGTGGAACAATCTAAATTTGTGGGGATCCGCACCATTTTCTACCGCCTGGCGATGATTTTGGGCAGCGGTATTTTGGTGGCCGCCACGGGCGCGCTGGCCCACCCGCAGGCCGGCAAATCGTGGGATATCGTGCCCTGGCCGTACAACTGGGCGATTTTGTTTTTGTTCCTGGCCGTATTGTTTGGGGCGTGCGTCGTGTGGCACAACCACACCCTTCCCAAACCGGCCGAAGACGCCCCCGTGCACACCACGCACGGCACGGCGTGGGGGCAATCCTTCAAAACATATTTCACGCAAAAGAACATCGTTTACATTCTGGCGTTTATTTTGCTTTACCGTCTGGGCGATGCGTTTTTGGAAAAAATCGTACCGCTGTTTTTGCTTAAACCGCAGGCGGAAGGCGCGCTGGGCTTAAGCGTGCAAAACTACGGGCTGATTAAAGGCACGCTGGGGCTGGGTGCCGTGATTGTGGGCAACCTGGCCGGCGGGTGGCTGCTGGCCAAATACGGCTTCAAAAAATGCATTTGGCCGTTTGCCGTTATCCTTATTTTGCCGAACTTCTTTTATGCGTATATGGCGTGGGCCAAGCCATCGCTGCCCGTGATTGCCACGCTCATTACGCTGGAACACCTGGGCAACGGGCTGGCGCTGATGGCGTTTACGGTGTTTATTATGTACATTTCGCAGGGCGTGTTCAAAACGTCCCACTATGCCATTTCCACCGGCATTATGGCGCTGGGGATGATGGTGCCTTCCATGGCGTCGGGCTGGATGCAGGCCAAAACCGGATACGAAGGGTTTTTCCTGCTGGCCAGCTTTATCAGTTTAATCACCGTTGCGGTGGTGCCGCTTTCGTTTAAAATCAAATCAATTGAAGAAACCGAAGCCGCCTTCCGCGCGCATAAACACTCGCTGGAGGACGCCCAGTGAAACCCGTCAATTTAAACGCGCTGGCAACCGAAACGCGCAACCCGCATACGCTGGATTTGGATAAATCCACCCCGCGGCAGATTGCCCGCAAAATAAATGCCGAAGATTTCAACGCCGCCCGCGCCGTAAAAGCCGCCAACAAGGAAATCGCCGCCGTAATGGTAATGGCCGCCCACGCCTATGCAAACAAACATAAAATCATTTTCATCGGCGCCGGCACCAGCGGGCGGCTGGGCATTTTGGAAGCGGTGGAATGCGTGCCGACGTTTGGCACCAAACCGTCGCAAATTATCGGCCTGATTGCCGGCGGCAAAAAAGCCGTGTTCCGCTCGCAGGAAGGCGCCGAAGACAACGACAAACAGGGCGCGCAGGAAATCCGCCGTGCCGCCCAAAAAGAAGATTTGGTCATCGGCCTCACGGCCAGCGGCCGCACGCCCTATGTAATGGGCGCGTTGCAGGAAGCCCAACGCCTGGGCGCGCACACGGCGCTTATTTCGTGCAATCCGCAAGCCGTCTGCCCGCAGGCGCAGGTGCACATTTTCCTGCCCACCGGGCCGGAAGCGTTGTGCGGCTCCACCCGGATGAAAGCCGGCACGGCCACCAAAATGGCGTTAAACGCCATCACGACCGGCGCGATGACGCTGTGCGGCAAAACGTACGGCAACCTGATGATTGACGTCCAGCCCACCAACCAAAAACTGGTGGCGCGGGCCATTCGGCTGATTTGCACCGTATCCGGCGCGGACGAAAAAACCGCCGCCAAACTGCTGGCGGCCGCGGGCAAAAACGTCAAAACGGCCGTGGTAATGCACAAAAAACACGTATCCCGGGCCGAAGCCGAAAAATTATTAAAAAAACAAAACGGTTTTTTAACCAAGGTGATAGATGCCTAACTTTGCACTGGGGCTGATGAGCGGCACCAGCGCCGACGGATTAACCGTCTGCGCGGTGTCGGTGCGGCCGTTTAAAGTGTTGCATTTTAAAAACTATGTCTATCCGCCCGCCTTGCAGCAAAAACTGCTGAAGGCGTATTCTCTGCGGGCGCCGGAACTTTCCGCCCTGCATTTTGAACTGGGCCGCCTGTACGCGCAAATCGTGCAGAAATTTCTGCGGGACTTTCACCTTTCGCCCAACCATTTGCTGGTCATCGGTTCGCACGGGCAAACCGTTTATCACGGGCCGCACGACAAAATCCCCAACACGCTGCAAATCGGGGAGCCGTCCTTTTTGGCGGCCGCGTTTGGCAAGCCGGTCGTGTCGGACTTCCGCCCGGCGGATATGGCTCTTAACGGCGAAGGCGCGCCGCTCATTCCTTTTTTTGACGAATACATCTGGGGCCGCTCCGCCCCCAAAATTTTGCTCAACGTGGGCGGCATTTCCAATTTTTCCGTGGTCGGCAAAAACATCCAGACCTTCGGTTTTGATGTCGGCCCCGGCAATACCCTCATCGATTTGGCCGCCCAACAGCTGCTGCATAAACCGTTTGACAAAAACGGCCAAACCGCCGCTCAAGGCTCGCCGGACACAGCCCTTGTGCGCCGCTTGCTGCGCCAAGCCTATTTTGTGCAAAAGCCGCCCAAGAGCCTGGACAAAAACACCTTTGGTCAAGCGTACCTGGATAAATACTTTCCGCCCAAACGCTTTGCCTGTGCGGCCGATTGCTTGGCCACGCTTACGTACTTTACGGCGGCGGCTGTCGCCCGGGCCGTTACGGATTTTGTGCCCAAAACCTGCCAAAAGGAACTGGTGGTTTCGGGCGGCGGGTGCTACAATAAAACCTTGCTTACGTACTTACAGGAATTATTGCCGCACGTAAAAATTACCACCACGCTTTCCTACGGCATTGACCCCCAAGCCAAAGAAAGCGCGGCGTTTGCGCTGTTTGCGTGGCTGGCTTTGCACAAACACACCAACCACTGCCCGCGCGCCACAGGGGCGTCCCGCGCAACGATATTAGGGAAAATCTCACTATGAACATCAACCGTTTAGTACATCCCGGCTTTTGGTTCGGCAAGACCGATAAAGAAGAAGCCCTCCGCCTGGCCCGTTTGGGCGTGGGCGGGTTCTGCCTGTACGGTGGCACCCGCACAGAGGTATCTGCTTTGACGCAGGCCCTGCGCGCCGCTTCGCCCCATAAACGGATTTTAATCTCGGCCGATTACGAGGACGGCTTGGGCCGCTGGCTGCCGGATGCGGAGCTGCTTCCCTCCAACCTGGCGCTGGGGGCGGCCGGGGACGAAAATTTAGCCTTTGAAAAAGGACTCCTCACGGCCCGGCAAGCCAAAAGCATCGGGGTGGATTGGGTGTTTGCCCCGGTGGTGGACCTGGCGGACCGGGCGGATAACCCCATCGTCAATACGCGTTCGTTCGGGGCGGACCCGGAGCTCGTAATCCGGCTGGCTGGCGCGTTTATGAAAGGGCTCGGCCAAGGGGGCGCGTTAAACAGTTTAAAGCATTTTCCGGGGCACGGGAACACCGGTACGGACTCGCACCTGGCCCTGCCCGTGCTGCTTTCCAGCAAAGAACACATTTGGGAACACGAATTATTGCCTTTCCGCCGCCTGCTGGCGCAGGCCGATTGCGTGATGGCGGGGCATTTATTGGTGCCTTCCTTGGACGCACAAAACCCGGCTTCCGTTTCCCGCCCGATTTTGCACGACTTACTCCAACAGAAAATGGGTTTTACGGGCTGCATTTCCACCGACGCGTTGTGTATGAAAGCCCTCGGCAACGAAAAGCAGGCCGCCCTGGCCGCGCTGTTTGCGGGCGCGCACGTGTTGTTGGTGCCCGAAAAACCGTTTGAACTGCTGCAATTTTTAAATTCCCAAACGCTGCCGCACCCGCTGATTGCCCGCGCCGAGCAAATGCAAAACCTGCTTTGCGCCCGCGCGGACGAAGTCCCCCCGCTCACGCAAGCGGCGGCTTTCGCGCCGACGGATTTTTCCGTCCGCACCGCACACAAAGCCCTTACGCAAAAAGGCGAGTCTTTTCGGATAAGCCCCGGGGAAACGTTGTATTATCTTTCGGTAGGAAATGACGAAAACCTCTCGGCCTCGCCGTTTTTGCGCACGTTGGAAGCCAACGGCGTACAAACGGAGCCCTTTCAGGGGCAGCCGGTCGGTAAACTGGCGATATTGTGTTGGCGGCGGTACCAGGCCTTTAAAGGAAAAATCGGCCTGGACGAACAGGAAATCCGGCAAGTGCAGCAGGCCCTGCCTTTGGGGCAGGAAAGCGTGACTGTCAGCTTTGCCAACCCGTGGTCCGTGCGCGGCCTGACGTGCAAAAGCCTGTTGTTTACATACAGCCCGTCCCCGGTGTTTCAACAGGCGGCGGCGGAAGTGCTGCTGGGCATCCGCCCGGCAACGGGGCAGCTGCCTATTACGTTATAAATCGGCTACGGCAAAATCACTTGTGCGTCAAACCCGCTCATGCGGGCCCATTGCGGGTCTTCCCAGGCGTACACGCCCGCACGCGCTTGTTTGAAATTCGTCCAGCGGTGGAACAAAAAGTCCCGCGTGTTGCGCACGCTGGTAATGTTGACGACAAACGTGTTTTCTTTCGGCAAGCGGTTGGCCAGCGAGTATTGCGTATCGTACGCGGCCGCACGGCGCGTGGTGTAGATAAAAAACACCGCCTGCGGATATTCCTTGCGCCACTTACCCAGCTGCACGCGCATATGTGCGCTGCGGGCCGACACCGAGGCCGGCGCCTCTCCCGCAGACACCAACAAATTGGTTTCTTCCTGCACCAGATATCCCTTCGGCTGGTACGACGTATCTCCTATTCCCACTACCGCCAAACGGCTTTTGGCAAACGGCTGCACGTAGCGTTGCAACGGTTCCGGCGCATAGTGCGGCGAAGTAAAACGGATTCCCTGGTCCGGCAGCATTTCCAAAAACACTAATACTTTCTGTTTCGGGTTTTGCTGATGATAGGTTTTGACTAATTTTTCAAACGCCAGGAAAGAGGACAGGTCTTGCTCTTTCCCGCCCACGACCACGTACGACACCGGGCTTTGAATGCGGGCGGCCAAGGCTTCCGTGCGGGAAGCCAATTCCGTCCAGGGGGTAAGCGGGCGGTTTTGCCGTTCGGTAAAAAACTGCACTTGTGCGCGGCGAAGGGCGGTTTCTTTGGCCATCAGGCGGTTGCTTAAAGCGGCCCAGCCGTTTAAGCGCGAGGATACCGCCGGCGCCAACGGAGCCTGCTGTGCGTCCATCCATTTTTTGAGGGTAGGGGGCAAAACGTCCAAGGTTTGGCGGGCTTGCCGGAGCGCCCGGCGGCTGGCCGAAAAAGTTAAAGACGGTTTCGTGGCGGCGGCGCGCTGGGCACTTTTAAACACCTTGCCCCACGTTTGCGCTTGGGCAAGAACCGGAAAACACAAAAATAAAATAAAAAGTTTTTTCATCTCTTTTATTGTAAAAGTTCTGCCCGCCAGCCGCCAGGGTCATTGGACCTAAAGGCAGGTAGGACTTTTTCCCCATAAAAAACCCCGCCGAAGCGGGGTTGAACGGGTTAATAAGCAATCTTATCGGTTTTATCGTTCCATTCTTCAAACGGTTTGTTCTTGTTTTCCAAGTCAATGCAATACGTTTTTAAGGAACGCTGTTCCACCGGCAGGGGAACTTCTTTATAAATAAATTCATCGTCAAAGCCGTACTTGGCCGCCGTAAACCGGTCCGCCGCAAATAACAGGGCCTTCGGGCGCGCCCAGTAAATGGCACCCAAACACATCGGGCACGGCTCGCAGGAAGAATAGATTACGCAATCCTTAAGTTCAAATGTGCCCAGTTTTTTGCACGCTTTGCGGATGGCGTCCACTTCGGCGTGGCGGGTCGGATCGTTGGACGAGGTGACCTGGTTGCAGCCCCGGGCGATGATTTTGCCGTCTTTCACAATCACCGCGCCAAAGGGACCGCCTTTGCCTTGCTGCATCCCTTTGTGGGCCATTTTGATTGCTTCTTTTAAAAATTTCTGATGTTGTTTAAGTTCCGCTTGTTCCATAAAAACCTCCAGGGTGCTTTTTTATTATAGCTAAATTTTCAGCCGGACGGTTCGGTTTCTTTGCTGGAGGATGATTTTCCCCTCCGTTTGGGCAAAGCGGGCCTGCGCCCCGATGCATACCTTCGTTCGACCTTGCATAAAGCAATAGGATACGTCGTCCTGCTCCGTGCCGGAGTAGCCGGCGTTCGTCCACAGGCGGCCCGCCCGCGTGCGGTGCCGCCCCCATTCCACCCGCACCCGCGTATGACCCAGCGTGATTTCATCCCCCGGCCACAGGCCGTCTGCAAACGGACGGAGGACGCGTTCCCGGCGGGACAGTTCCTTCCACGCGGGGGAGGTTCCCTCCCCCGTAAAAGCCAAAATGTCCGTTGCTCGTAAAGCGCCCGCCTTGGCCAGGGCCGCGGCCATTTTGTGCGGTTCTACTTCTGTCCCCACCACAAAAATATCCCCACCGGGCATTTGCACCAGCGCCGCACTTTTGTTCCATTCGTTTAACAAATACACCTTCCCGTGTGCAAAAAACACCGCCTGTATCAGCAGCGCCCCTGCCGCCACGGCCGCACACAGCACCAGCAGCTTGCGCGCAAACGCTTTTTGCGGCAAATGCAGCAGCCAAAACAACCCCACATAAAAGGCCGTCACCGCGCCCGCGCTCCACGCCGCCGCCGGCAAACTGGACCACCGAAACGCCGCAAAAAATTCCACCAGTGTTTTAAATCCCGCCAAGCACCACCGCGTCGGTTCGTACAACAGAATCCCCATATGCAACTTGGCCAGCACATAGTAGGCAAAACTCATTGCCATCAGCACCGACGCCCACGGCACCAAAATCATATTGGACAGCAAGCCCGTCACGGACACTTTATAAAACACATTGGTAAATATCGGCAGCAACGCCAGCTGGGTGGAAAGCGTGGCCAAAAAAATCTGCGCAAAAAATCGCACCCAGTTGGGCCAACGCCCGGGCAAGGCGTAATTATTCAAACAAATGATGATGGCCAACGTGGCCAAAAACGACATTTGAAACCCCGTTTCAAACACCGAGGCCGGATGAAAACACAAAATCAAAAAGCACGATACAAGCAGCCCCTGGAACACCCCGCTGTTCCGCCCTAAAAAATAACCGACGCACGCACACGCTGCCATAAAATACGCCCGCACCAGCGGGGCGTCCGCCCCGGCGGCCAACGTATAAAGCCCCGCTACCGCCAGTGCCGTCAGCAGGGTTTTCTTGCGGCCGAGGCCGAACAAACCGCAAAAAGCCACCGTCACCAGCGTCACAAACCCTACGTTCCCGCCCGAAGCCACCAGCAAATGAATGGCGCCGCTGTCCTGGAACGCTGTATACAAGGCGGAAGAAATTTCCCCGCGCTCGCCCAATAACACACCGCCCGCAATGGCAGCCAGTTCCGGCGGGAAAGCCGTGTTAAATTCCGCCAGGATGTCGGCGCGCAACGCCCGTACGGCGCGGTAAGGCCAGGCGGCCCGGTGCAACACGCGGACGTCGTCGCTTTTTATTTCGGTAAAAATTCCCTGGTAAGCCAGGTAGCGCCGCCAGTCAAAATTGCCCAACAAATCAATGCCGTACGGCGTTTGCAGGCGGCCGGTGATTTGCAACGTATCCTTCCACTGCGGGTCAAAATGCGCCAGGCGCGCATACACATAGCCGTCAGCCGGTTGGCCGTTGACGGTGAATACTTTGAGTTTTACGTTGTTGGATTTTTTCTTGGCGACGGCAAAACTTTCCACGCGCCCCGTGAGGGTAACGGTTTTAAGCCCCAGCGAATGAAAAACGTCCCGCTTGGAAGGAGCGGGACTGTAAAAGCACAGCAAGAGAATAATCAGCGCCGCCAAACACCACAACAGCGGGCGCTTGTAGATATCGGGGTGCATTACAGTTTGGTGCGGCCTTTTAAAGAATATCCCAGCGTCATTTCGTCCATATAGTCAATATCGCCGCCCAGCGGTACCCCGTAACCGATACGCGTCACCTGTCCGACGAATCCGCGCAGCAAATCGGCCAGATACAAGGCCGTCGTTTCGCCTTCGCTGTCGGGGTCGGTGGCGATGATAACTTCCCGCACCGGCGTTTTGGCTTGCTGCACCCGTTGCAGCAGTTCGCGTACTTTCACCTGTTCGGCGCCGCGGCCGTCCATGGGCGAAATGGCCCCGTGCAACACGTGGTACAACCCTTTGTAAGCGCCGGTTTTCTCCAGCGATTCCACATCCTGCGGGTCTTCCACCACGCAGATGAGCCCCTGGTCGCGGTCGGGGTCGCGGCAGATATCGCACAGGCCCCCTTCGCAATAGTTAAAGCACACCGGGCACAATTTGACGTCCTGCTTAATAGACAAAAGCGCGTTGACAAATTCTTCCGTTTCCCCCTGCGACGCCCGCAAAAAATACGCGGCAAAACGCTCCGCCTGCCGAGGGCCTACGCCGGGCAGACGCCTTAACGCACGGATAAAACGGTCCAAACTCTTCATAAATTAAACCAGCAACTCCCCGGGAAAAATATCCAAAATTTCTTTTACTTCTTCGGGCGTGTCGGCCGGCGCACCCGAAACGGCAGCCGCGGCGTCCGCTTCAAAATTGGCTTTTACAAACGGTTCCTCGTCCGAAATCGCTTCCGTTTTGGCGGCCGTTTGCGGCGCGGTGGCACGCGGGGCCGTTACCCCCGAAGCCGGCTTGGGGGCCGGCTGGGCAGCCGTTGTGCGGGCGGCCGTGCGGGACGGCGCTTTTGGAACAGCCGGCTTGGCCTGCACGGCAGGCGCCGGGGTTTCTTCCGCGGTGGCCAGTTTGATTTTAATCACGCGGCCGCTGATTTGTTGGGCGGCTTTTTCCAAATCCGGCAGTTTGTTTTGCGCCGGAATTTGATAAAACTCTTTGCCCGGGGCGAAACACAGCGTCCATTCGGTGTCGCCAAACGTCACGGTGCAATTGGTCATCACATCGTACACAAAGGGGCTCTTTTCAAACTGTTTGAGCATTTTGTCCCAAATCTGGCGGTTGCTGACAGCTCGGCTGACAACCGGGGCCGCCGGGGCGGACAAATCGTCCTCGTCGTCTTCGGCCACAATCTCATCCACCGCGGGCGCGGCCGCCGGAGCCGGGCGGGACACTGCCGGTTTAGGGGTTGCGGCGGCGGGCGCCGCTTGGGCTTGCGGGCGCGGGGCGGCAAAGCTGCGCGCGGTATCGGCCGGTTTTTGTGCGGCCGGTTTGGGTGCGGCAGAAGCCGCCGGACGGCCCGAGGCCGGGCCCGAAGGCGGCAGGACTTCCCCGCGTTCCAGGGCTTCCAGGCGGCGGACAAAGGCGTCAATATCCAAACAGCTGTCCATTACCGTAAACATACCGACTTCCGCACTGACTAACGCGTTATCGGAAAATTTTACTTCTTCAATAATCTTGTTAATCTTGCGCGAAAGCTGGGCCAAAAATCCGGGCGATACGCCGGCCAGCACATTGGCCGCGCCCGGGAACGGCTCGTCCCCTTGCCCCAGCGAAAAATAGAACAAATCGCCCAAGGTATTTTTTAAATCTTTCAAAAAGGCGTTGGCATCAAAGCCCTCTTCTTTAAGCGTTTCAAACACGCGGTGCAACTCGGGGCCGTCTTTTTTGACCAACGCTTCCACCGCCTGTTTTAAGAGTTCATCCGGGGTAAGCCCCAGCATTTCGCCCACCAGTTTTTCGTCAATGCGGTCGCCGGAATAGGCAATCGCGCGGTCCAGCAGCGTCAGCGCGTCGCGCATGGCGCCGCCGGCGTTTTTGGCGATGATTTTTGCCGCGCCGGGAGTCAAATCAATGTTTTCCGCACCGGCCAAATCCAACAGGTGGTTGCTGATTTCTTCCACCGTAATCGGGCGAAAGCGGAACGTCTGGCAGCGGCTGACAATGGTGGCGGGAACTTTGTGTTTTTCCGTCGTGGCCAAGATAAACACCACGTGGGCGGGCGGTTCTTCAATCGTCTTTAAAAGTGCGTTAAACGAACTGGCCGAAAGCATATGCACTTCGTCCAAAATAAAAACTTTAAACCGGTCGCGCGACGCCGCCAGCGCCACCGTATCAATAATGGCTTCGCGTACTTTTTCCACCTGCGTGTTGCTGGCCGCGTCCAGCTCCAGCACGTCCATATCGGCGCTTTGGGCAATTTCCTGGCATTGGGGGCAATGGCCGCACGGTTCCGGCGTGGGTTTGGTGTTGCCGTTGCCGGTGCAGTTAAGCGCTTTGGCCAAAATACGCGCCGTGGTGGTTTTGCCGCAGCCGCGCGGGCCGTAGAACAAATACGCGTGGGCAATGCGGCCCGACTTTAAAGCGTTTTGCAACGTTTTGGAAATGCTTTCCTGGCCGACCATATCTTCAAACTTTTGCGGGCGGTACTTGTTGGCTAAACTGACATATTGGTTTTTTTCGTCAAACATTTCCATAAACTAACCTCTGTACGTTTTCTGCGCGCGGCGCAGTGCGTGTTTATAATCCAAACTGATTTTGCCGGGCCCCAGCATCGCGGCCGGCAGCAAAGCCGCCGCCAACAGCACGAGCAGCGCCACGTATAATTTGTTGATGTCCGCGGCGAAAAAGATGACCCCCAACACGGCCGTAATGATAAACGCCAGCGCCGCCGCCGGACGGGTGAACCACCCCAAAATCAGCAGTAAACCCAAAAAGAGTTCCGCCACCGCCACCGTCAGCCCCGCCGGCACGGGCAGCGGCAGGCCGATGGCCGTAGCGTTGTACAAAAATTCACGGTAGAACAGCAAACATCCCACCGACACATACAGCAATACGCCGCCCGTCAGCAGGCGGGTGATAAAAACCGTCAGCGAAAAAACATCTTCGTCTATATTACAGCGCAAATTGGTAATGGGCACAGGGACCTCCGGTTAAAATTCCACTTCGGCCGACATGGAAAAATAGGTTTTGCGGTTGGCTTCCCGCCGGGGCTCAAACACTTCCACCCCGCCCGAGAGGCTCATTTCCCCCCAGTGCAGGTGCAGCCCCGCGCTGACCGCCGCGGCCGTATCGCTCAGTTCGTTGTAGCGGTACCGCGCCAGTGACGCATACGGCGTGAGAAATTCCGTACGGTAGCTGATGCGCACGGCGGCGGCTTCTTTCACAAATCCTTGCACAACCGCCGTCATAAAAGGGATATTCGCCCAGCTAAAGGTGACGTTGGCCGGCGGCTTGCTACTATATTCTATCACTTTCTGCCAGGCGGCTTTCAAATTAAAGTTTCCTGCGTCGGCCGCGGCCTGCACATAGGCGGCGGTTTCCACTTCGCCAAACGAGCCGCCGGGCAAATCGTTGCCGCGTTTGTCCACATAGGTACGGTAGCGCGTCTGACCGACGTAGCCGGTTAAAATCGGATTTTTTAAAATGCCCCAGCGGTAAAAAGGTTCCCAGGCAACCCCCGCCGCATACCCGACCGCCTGATACCCCACGGCCTGCGGCTGCCAAAAGCCTTCCGCCAGCACCTGCCACGCATCGTTTAATTCGTAGGACGCTTCCAAGCCGTAGCGGGAAGTGGAACCGGCTTCGTCAATTTCTTTATCCGTCATCCGGTAGTAACCGTACATCGGAGTGAACACAAAGCCGTTATCCAAATCCAGCCGGTAATGCGCCCGCAAAGCGGCGTAACCGCGTTCCCCGTTTACCCCCGAAAAACTGAGCTGCCCGTAGCATAACGCACACGGGCAGATCAGCAGCAGTAAACTGATAAACGCGGTTTTAAGTCGCATTACAAGTTATTTTTTCGCTTTTTTGGCTTTCAACGCAGCCACCTTGGCATCTTCGTTCTGCAGGAACTTGATGTAGTTGGCGGGTTTGCGTTTTTTCCACGCGCCTTTGTGGTAGCCGTAACCGATGATGAGCGGGATAAGCGTGGTGCATTCGCCGTAAACCATCTGTTCCAGCGCGGTGGAAACTTTACCCCAGGAAGACGCTTCCTTGAGGGTGGAACCGGAGAGCGCGCCGTCGCGCACGTCGGCCACGGTGATTTGCACGGCGTATTTGTGCATCGGAGCGTTGGCACCCAAAATTTCGGCCGCCACTACGGTATCCTGCGCAAAGTTTTTCGGTACGCCGCCGGAGAACATCATAAGACCGGTTTCTTTGGCTTTGATTTTGATTTTGGTCAGTTCCAAAAAGTCTTTGGCGCTGTCGATGGTAACGTGGGCTTCCGGGTGTTCGGTCTGGTGGGCTACAAAGCCGAAACCGGCCGAGCAGTCGGAAAACGCCGGCACAAACACGGGCACGCCGTATTTGTAAGCGTTATAGACGATAGAATCTTTGCCTTTGCCTTTTTTCTCCAGCCATTTGCCCATTTCCCAAATGAACTCGCGGGAAGAATAGGGGCGGGGTTCCAGATAGTTGCAGATTTTGTGGATCGTTTCGTCACATTCTTTCAGCTGGTCTTCGTCGATATAGGTGTCGTAGATGCGGTCAATGTGCAAGTCGCGCAGCAAATTGTCATCGTTGTTGTAGGGGGTACCGATGTAATGTTTGTAGCCTAATGCTTCAAAGAAGTCCTGGTCTACGATGTTGGCGCCGTTGGAGACGATCGCGTCTACCATGTTGTTTTGAATCATATCCACCACTACTTTTTTCAGGCCGGCGGATACGAGCGACCCCGCGATGCACAAAATGACAGAGCATTTCTTGTCGGAAAGCATCATGTTATAGATTTTGCTCGCTCTGGCCACTTCGCGGGACGCATAGGCCATGCTCCCAAAGGCTTCCACCATAGGAACCACATTGTATTTTTTGATGTCAATGTGTTTGATGGTGTCTTTGAGAAAGTCTTTTTTGGTAAGTTTTGCCATTTCTTTTACACCTCTGCTGGATTTATTTACTTCTATTTAGTAAATTATATTAAATAACGACGCATTTTCATAGAAAAATTACAAAAAATTTGCGGCGGAAACCCCGTGCAAAAACCGTTTGTTTCTGCGCCACCGCCCAAGGAGTGCTCCGAATGTATCCCGATCTGCAAAAAACCGACCCGGCCGTTTTCGCTTCCGTAGCCAAAGAATTGGCCCGCCAGCGCGAAAAATTGGAACTCATCGCTTCCGAAAATTTCACTTCCCTCGCCGTCATGCAGGCGCAAGGTTCCGTGCTGACCAACAAATACGCCGAAGGCTACCCCGGCAAACGCTACTACGGCGGCTGCGAATTTGTGGACGAAGTGGAGCAGCTGGCCATTGACCGCGCCAAACAGCTCTTTCACGCCGAGCACGCCAACGTGCAGCCCCATTCCGGCGCGCAGGCCAATATGGCGGTGTACTTTGCGCTCTTGCAACCCGGCGACACGGTGCTGGGCTTAAACCTGTCCCACGGCGGGCACTTAACGCACGGACACCCGATGAACTTTTCGGGCAAGCTCTACCACATCATTGCCATGAACGTCCGCCCCGATACGGAAGAAATTGATTACGACGAAGCCGCCAAGCTGGCCCTGGAACACAAGCCGAAACTCATTATGGCGGGAGCGTCCAACTATTCGCGCGTTTTTGATTGGAAACGGTTGCGCGAAATTGCCGACTCGTGCGGCGCCTACCTGGCGTGCGACGTGGCCCACTACGCCGGGCTGATTGCCGCGGGCGAATATCCGAACCCGTTCCCGTATGCGGACGTCGTCACCACCACCACGCACAAAACGCTGCGCGGTCCGCGCGGCGGGCTCATCTTGTGCAAAGAAAAACTGGCCAAGGCGATCAACTCGGCCGTGTTCCCCGGCACGCAGGGCGGGCCGCTGATGCACGTCATCGCGGGCAAAGCCGTCTGCTTTGGGGAAGCGTTAAAACCCGAATTTAAAGCCTACCAGCACCAGATTAAATTAAACGCGCAGGAACTGGCCAAACAGCTGCTTGCCCGCGGCTACCGCCTGGTGGCCGGCGGCACGGATTGCCACGTGATGTGCATGGATTTGCGCTCCAAAGGCCTCACCGGCAAAGCGGCCGAAGCCGCACTGGACAAAGCCGGCATTACCGCCAACAAAAACACCATTCCGTTTGACCCGGAAAAACCGTTTGTCACCAGTGGCCTTCGCTTGGGGACACCCGCCGTCACCACGCGCGGCATGAAAGAAGCGGATATGGCGCAAATCGCCGCGTTTATTGACGACGCCATCTCCCACGCGCAGGACGACGCATACCTGGCGCAAATTGCCGCACAGGTCAAGAAGTTTTTGGAGCGGTTCCCGCTTTACCCGTCGCTGCAATAAACGAACACACGCCCATTTGCCCCGCGGCTCCCGGCTGCGGGGTTTTTTATGGGCCCAGGCGGCCTGGGCCCAAAGCACCCCTTTTCCTAGGCCCAAAGGCCCTGGTTTTAACTATACAAAAGCAATAGAGTATGTATATGAAACATTCCATCTTTGTGTGCTCTCTTGCAGTAGCTTTCTCCGCGGCGGTTTATCCGTCTGGCAACGTATGCGCCCAAAAACTCCCGGTGCGCCAGGCGGCAAAAGCAGCGGCGGAAAAAGCTGTTTCTGTGCCGCGCCTTCCGGCCGTACGCGGGCTGAAAGGGTCGTTTTCCGTTCCGTCCGTTCCTGTGGCAGGCGCCCGCGTGCCGAAAGTACCCGGGCAACCGGTGTTATCGTCGGTAGACGCCTTGAAACCCGCTTTGCAAAAAGTAGACCAAACCGCGTTGGAAGCCGCCAAACAAGCCGCTCAAAAAGCCAAACAGGCGGCCGGCAAAATCTCCGCCGCGCCCGATATGCGCTTGTCCATAGCCAAGGTACAATCGGCCCTGCTGGCGGAATTGCCCGAAGCCCAACAGCCGGTGGCTACCGCTTTTATTTTTAAAACCACATATAACGGCAAGGAAGAAGTCTGGGGCGCCACAGCCGCCCACATTGCCAAAGGCATGGGCAAAAAATTAACGCTTATCTTTTATAACGGCAACACCAAAATTATCGTCCCGGCCGAAGTGGTACAGTACGGGCCCAATATGATTTCGGACCTGGCGTTATTAAAACTGCCGGAAAAACTGCCCGCCGAAATTGTACCGCTGCCGCTGGCCCAAATCCCTTCCACCCGCGGAGAGGCGTTTATCTCCGGCGGATATTCCGGACACCACTTTGTCTATACCGGCAAACAACATTTGCAAAAAGACAATTCCCGCTTTTTACGCACGGATTTTTCCGTTCCGCTTAAACACCGGGCCGGGCTGTGCGGCGCCCCGCTGTTAAACGCACAGGGCGAAGTGACCGGCATCCATTGCGGCAGCGTCTGGGGAGGCGACTTCGCCTACGCCGCCAACACGGGCGTTTTGGATTATTTGTTAAAAGCCCAACACGAAGGTTCGGCCGATATTCCGTTGGTGGCCGGGCCGTTGCGGTTAGGCTTCTTAAAAACCACCGAACATATCCATTCGGTGGAGGCGTTGAACGCCCGCCAGCAGACCATCGGCAGGTACGATACGGAAAACCGCTTGACGCAATCTACGATGTTGGCCCTGCTGAATCAGCCGGAGGTACGCTTCTTGCGCTTTATGCTGGAAGACCGCGGCGCCAAACCGGTGGAGTTCAGTATGAACAATCCGTTCCGGTATTTGATTTACGATAAGGAAGAAAAGTCGTTTTATTATCAAGACATTCACTGGTGACAACTATGCACAACAAAACGATAATGGTATGTCTGTTGGGATTAGGCTTATTGGTCCCGTATATGCCGGCCGAAGCGCAAACGCAATGGCTGCGCAAATCCCCCATCCTGTGGAACAAAAAGCCTAACCCGAAGGTCCCGGCCGTCTATCGCACCAAAATTTCGTTAATAGGCCATCGGGCCACTACGGTATCCGGCAGGCTGCCTTTTTTCGTACCCAAAATGTCGGCGGATAAAGCCTTATCGTTTTCCCGCGCGTTGATGCACAAAATTCAAATGCAAAAGCCGATGTTCCGGCAGCCCAAATTGCTCCCGTTTGAAAATTACGTCCGCCATTTTATTTTTACGGTTTCCGAACGCGGCGCCAAAGACGCTTTTAAAGGCACCGGTTTCGTGATTGCCGAACGGCGCGACGGCCAAACCGTTTTGTGGGGCCTTTCGGGCGCCCATGTGGTGCGCTATATGGGCAAAGACGTGGATGTCACCTTTTATGCCGGCGGCGAAAAGTACACCTACCCGGCCGAAGTCGTGCTGACCGGGCGCAAATACGGGCTGAACGCCGCCCTGATTAAACTGCCCCCGGAAGCGGCCGAAGTGGCCCGCCCCGTGATTGGGGCTCCCCAAGCGCCGCAAGCGGGCGAACCGCTTTTTACGTTCGGCTTCAGCGCCGGTACGTACAAAAAGACCATTCGCCACGTACTGTTTGCCGGTGGGGAACGCATCGTGGCCAATTTCCCCTCGCACAACCAACCCAAGCCGGGCTTTTGCGGCAGTGTGGTATTAAATGGCCAAGGCCAGGCCATCGGAATTGAAGTGGGCGGTTATTCCCCCAAAAAAGAAGGGCAGCAGTGGTATCAACTCCGCCGGGAACTGCGGGGCTTGCCGCAGGCCGATTTGGCCAGCATCAGCGAAATTGTGCCCCTTTCGCGCGCGTACGATTTGCTGGAAGCCTATCATCACCCAGATCAAGCCGCGCGCACCATGTGGTTTGACGGCATGCGTATCGGCATGTTGGCCCCGGACGAATTTGTGGAAAGCGTCGGCGTGCATTATGCCGACGGACACCACAAACTGTTGGTGCGCAATCCGTTTATGGAATTGGCGGCTTTGGATAAATTTTTCCCGCTGTCCGGCGCGGTGCAGGCCGAAATTACCGTCAATAAACACCGCACCAAAACCTATACCTATGTGATACGCTTAGATACCAAGCAAATAGAAAAAAAGGAAGCATGGTAATGAAAAAAGGGTTTCGTATCGGTTTACTCTGCGTTTTGCTCCTCGCGTCCAACGGAAGTTGGACGCCGGCTTGTGCGCAGAAAAATTTTCAAAAATTTCTAAAATCCCTTACCACCACTCCCTTTAAAAAAGCGCCCGCCAAAAAATTTACCTGGCCTTTTGTTAAACCCACCACGCGGGCCGCTTTAAAAGCAACCATTTTAACCAACCGTGCGCGCCAGCATGCCTTGTCCGCGGCCGCGCCGCTTTTTGCCACGTTGCCCGAGGAACGCCATTCGCTGCGTCCGCTCCGCCCGGCACCGCTGGTAATCCGCCACGGGGTTTTTACCCTGCAAGCCACGCCCACTTCGCACGGGAAAGGCTCCGCCTTTGCCATACAGATAGACGGGCAGGTGTGGGGCGTTACCGCGCGGCACGTGTTGGACGATATCGGCCGTTCCCCGTATATGTCCGTTTTGGACAAGCATGGCAAGCCGCTTCTTTTCCAGGTCAATTCCGCCCGCGAGGGCAACATTCACGGCGCCGATATTGCCATTTTTCCCCTGCCCAAAGAAGCCCTGCCGTACGTGATTCCTTTCCAGCCGGAATATACCCTGCCGGAAGTGAAATCGTCCATTCAATCGGCCGGGTTTTCGCACGGGAACTTCGGCTGGTTTCCGCGCATTCAGGTGTTGTTTTCCAGCGGACACCGCATTTTAACCCGCTACCAGGATTCCCCCATCCGCAGCGGCTACTGCGGTTCGCCGCTCTTGCATAACGGCAAAGTCATCGGCGTGTTTACCGGTGTGGTAACGGCCGATAACGCCAAAACCAGCGCGTGGTATCTGCTGGTAGCGCAACATTTTACCGGTGGAATAACTTCCTTTAACCACGCAGTGCCGGTGGAGTGGGTACGGCAATTGGTGCAGGCCCCGCAAAAAGAACCCGGCGTGCCGCTTAAATTGTGGGGGCAAACGCTGGGCGTGTTGCGGCCGGACGAAAATGTGCACGCGATTCAGCAGATCCGCAACGACCGCCTGATACAAGTCACCACGGCGTATCCGTTTATGAATTACAATCACCTGGAAAACTTTTTTGAATTAAAACCGGGGGACGTCTTCCGCGTGATTATCCACCAAGGGGACCGTTCTTCCGTTAAACGCCGCGTGTATTACTACGAATTGCACACCGATTCCAAACAAGTTTTGATAAGAGAATAAACGTATGTACTTCCGTATTGCAGGTTGTTGTTTGTTGTGTTGTCTGTGTTGTATTTTCCCCGCGCAAGCCCAGCGCAAACTGCCCTTGCGTTTTAAACCCGCCCTTTTAAAAACGAACCGCGTGTCCGTTAAACTGACGGGCTTGCAACGCCGCATTGCCCAAGCCTTAAAGCAGGTGCACCGCCCAACGCTTTCCGCCCCGCAGCCGCACCCGCGGCAAGCCGTGCCCCGCGCCCAAGCAGGCCAAAAACGCCACCGGATGGGGCCGGGCGTTTCCCGCGCGCACGCCCTTACGCCGCAAGCGTTGGACGAACACTTTTTGCAGGCTGTGGCGCGGCTTGAAAATCCGGCCTTGTCGTCCTTTACTCCCATGAACGCTTCCGCCTTCTTTATAGAAGCCGATTGGAACGGACAAAAACGGTTGCTGGGCGTAACGGTGGCCCACGCGCAAGATATTATGTTTGACAATTTTTATATTTTCCTGCGTCAGCCGTCCGGCGAAGAAAAACATTTTCCCGTTAAATTTATCACTTCCGGCACCATGGGCCGCGCGGACGTAGCACTGCTGGACGTCCCGCCGGAAGCGGCCCCCTACATCCGCCCGCTGCGGTTGGCCTCACGGCCGCCGTCCGTGGGTGAAAAAGTCCGTTCGTACGGTTTTTTTCACGGGAGTTTTCGTATCGTGCCTAACCGCACGGTAAAAGAAACCACCCCGGGGCGGTTGATAACGTCGTTTGAATTTGGCGGCTTGGTGCGCGCCGGCGCGTGCGGCGGGCCGCTGCTTAATGCCCAAAACGAAGTAGTCGGCATACATTGCGGCAGTGCCGCCAAGAAGCAGGAAAGTTACGCCGTGCCCGTGCGTTTGTTGGCGGACCTGCTGGAAACGGCCAAACGCGGCGAAATGAAAACGTACGATTTGGTGCTGGCCGGGCAGAAAATCGGCACCATTCGGCTGGATGAATACATTGCCGCCGTGCACACCAAAAACAACGGCAAACCCGTTGGCAAACGATTGCTGTGGCACGACGAAAAAGCCGTAGACTACCAACACCTGGAAAATCTGCTCCCGCTGGAAAACGCCACCGATATTTCCTTGCTCATTATTCGCGGCGGGCCGGAAGAAATCGGCGCCGGCGTGGAACAAAAGGAATTACTGACCGTCCATTTGCCCACAGGCGAAGTAACGCACGTCCCTTTAAAACTGGCCGATGATTAATTAGAAAACCCCGGTGCTGTTTGGCACCGGGGTTTTGATTTGAGCCGTTTTTTATTTTGCGTTTAAAAGTTCCTGTGCGGCACTGTTGCCGCCTTCGGCCGCGCGGCGCAGCCAGACTTCGCCTTCTTTTTTATTCACCGGCACGCCTAAGCCTTTCCAGTAAATTTGCCCCAGCACGTATTGTGCGGCCACGTGGTTTTGCTCGGCCGCATCGTGGAAAAAGCGAATCGCCAGCGGAACGGATTTGTTGGTTCCCTGGCCTTGCATCAGCATAAAGCCCGTCATATATTGCCCTTGGGCTTGGCCGCCCGCGGCGGCGTTGGAGAACCAGGCAAAAGCGTCTTCGTACTTGGGGGGATTGGCGTTGTAGGCCAGGGTGCCCAGCATATATTGCGCGTCCGGGTTTTTGGCTTGCGCGGCGGCCCCCAACAGTTCCATCGCTTTGTTTTCGTCCGCTTCGGTGCCTTCCCCTTTTTGGTACAGCTGCGAAAGTTCATACGCGGCCTGCGGCAATTTGTCGCCTTCCTGCCAGGCGCGCGTGAACCAGCGGAACGCTTCTTCATCGTTGCGGGCCAACGGATAGCCCATATGCAAGCCTTGTCCGGCTTCCAGCTGGGCTTGGCTGTTGCCTTGCCCGGCGCGGTCCAACACGCCTACAAAACGGGTGACTTCTTCATACAGTTGCGGGTTTTCCAACTGCACGTCCTGCACGGCGGTTTGGGCCTCCGCATCACCGGCTTGGGCCGCTTGCAGCTGCCAGTAGAGCGCTTCGCCCGGCTGGACGGGCAACCCGCCGAGCCCCTGCTGATAAAAACGGGCCAATTCTTTTTGGGCCGGCACATTCCCCCCGCGGGCAGCCGCCTGCAAATAAACGGATGCTTCTTCCAAATCGGCCGGGACCAACTGGCCCTTTATGTACAGCTCGGTCAGTTCCCATGCGGCCTGCATATTGCCGTCGGCCGCCGCTTTGCGGTACCATTCCGCCGCCTGTGTGCCGTTCGGCTCCGTGCCCTGCCCGCGCGCGTAAAACTGCGCCACCTGGTACGCCGCCTGATTGTCCCCTGCCGAGGCGGACGCCAAGGTTTTTTCAAACAGCTGCTGCTGCGGCGTTTTGTAGAATGCGAACAGGTACAGCCCGCCCAACAGCACAACCAGAAGAAAAGTTTGAAGAAATGTTTTCATTTGGCACCTTCGGATATAAAAAATAAAAGGGAGGATAAGCCTCCCTTTTATTATACCTTTACCAACCTGATTTTAAAACGCTTATTTCGTCATTACAAACGGCATTTGGTCGCCCGCCATATACGTGGGCATATGGCCGTCCCATTTTTCAATGGCTTTCAGCTGGGCTTCCACCTGGCGCAGTTTAATCAAATTGTCGGACACCACTTCCCGCTGCAGCCGCAGCGATTTGGCTTCCGCTTCCGCCTGCAGGATTTTCTGTTCGGCTTCCTTCTTCACTTTTTCCACCAGGTTGGTGGCGCGTTTGGCTTCCTGCTCGGCGATTTGTTTTTCTTCCACGGCTTTTAAAAACTGCGGAGAAAATTCAAAATTGGTGATGGCGATATCGGACACGATGACTTCTTTTTCTTTCATCTTTTCTTTTAAAATCTGGTCCAATTCGCGCGCCACTTCCACGCGGTTGGAAATCAAACTGTCGGCCGAGTATTTGGCAATGACGGCCTTGGTCCATTCTTCCACCATCGGTTTTAACACGGTGGTCGTGTATTCGGGGCCGAGGTTGCGGTAGATAGACTCAATGGTATCGGGCAAAATGCGGTGGTTGATGGCCAGCGTCAGGCCTACCGTCTGCAAATCCTTGGAAAATGCTTCCGTTTCAAACGAATCTTTTTTAATGCGGACGGAAAACTTTTCCACCTTGTCCACCAGCGGCAATTTGAAGTGCAGCCCTTCGCCGTATGCACCCACGATTTTGCCAAAGCGCAGTTTAACGGCCGCACTGCCGGCCGACACCGTAAAGAACGACCCGGCCGCCGCCAACAGCACCACCAAGACTAACAGCCAAAGGCCCGTTTTTTTCCAATCCAACGAGATAGGGGTTATGTTTCTCATTTTTGCTCCTTGTTGCTTGTAAGATGTTTGCCAATCGGTTTGACCCGTCTGGCGGTTTTATTCCGGCCACGCCCCCGGGCGCGTGCACACATACGCGGCGGTTTGAACTGCTTGGCGGTGTGCCTGTTCCAGCGTTTGGCCTTGCAGAAACGCCGTGATAAAGGCGCCCGTAAACGAGTCGCCCGCGCCGACGGTATCCGCTACTTTTACAACCGGCATAGGCAAGCGGGAAACGCCGGCCGGCGTGTAAATTTCGCTGTATCGGGCGCCGGCCGTCAAAATGACCAGCCGCAACCCGTAACGCGCCAGCAGCCCCCGGCATACGTCCGCCGGGTCCGCCGCGGCCCCTGCCAACGGGGCCAAAATGGGGGCTTCTTCGTCATTTAATTTAAGCGCGTTGCACCGCCCCAACAAATCCTGCAATAATTCCGCCGAATAATACGGCGGGCGCAAATTGACGTCCAACACTTTTAGCGCCTGCGGGCGCATTTGGTCCAACAACTGCCGCAAGGTGTGCGCCGTGTCCGGCGAGCGGAACGCCAGGGTGCCAAAGCACGCCGCGTCGGCCTGCGCCATCAGTTGGGCGGCTTCCTGCGTAAAGGGGATATGGTCCCAGGCACTGTTTTCCACGATTTGGTAGGTGGCCGCTCCGTGGTGCAGGGTCACTTCCACTCTCCCGGTGGGATATGGCACCCGTGCAGTACAGCACGCGATGTGGTGCATTTGGAGTTGGGCCAGCAATTTCTGTCCGTCCGCATCGGCCCCTACGGCGCTAACCAAAAACGCTTGCGCCCCCAGCCGCGCCGCGTGATAGGCCACGTTGGCGGGGGCGCCGCCGGGCCGCTTCTGCTGGGAGAATACGTCCCACAGCACTTCCCCTAATCCAACCACAATGGGTTTGTTGTCTGTCATACCGGTTCCTATACAAAAAGCCCCATTTTACAGCGGGGCTTTTATAGAAACGATAAATTACATATGTTTCTTTTTCACTTTCATACGGGCGATGGCTTGTTTGATTTCAATCTCCGCGAGTTCAAAATCAATGTCAGCGTCCTTGCGGGAGAGGGATTCCTTGGCGGCTTTGATTTTTTGCTTTTCGGCTTCCTCGTCAATTTCGTCGGCGAGGGCCGCTCCCTCGGCAAACACGTTTACCACGTCGTTTAGCACTTCCACAAACCCGCCCAAGGCGGCGAATTCTTCTTCCTTCCCGTCCTTTTTATAGCGCAGGGAACCCATGCCCAGCTGCACAATCGTTTTGACGTGCCCAGGCAAAATGCCCATCTCCCCCAACAAAGCAGGCAGGATAACCATATCCACCTGCAGGTTGGAGATGAGCTGTTTTTCCGGCGTAATCAGGTTTAGGGTCAGTTTTTTGGCCATAGCTTACTCTTTGTCTTTGACTTTTTCGTAATTCGCCAGTACGTCTTCTATGCCGCCGCACATATAGAAGCAGGATTCCGGGATATGGTCGTATTCGCCGGCCACAATGCCTTTGAAGGCTTTAATCGTGTCGGCCAATTTGACGTATTTGCCCGGGTGCCCGGTGAACTGTTCCGCCACCGAGAACGGCTGCGAGAGGAATTTTTGGATTCTTCTGGCGCGGGCCACGGTTTTCTTGTCTTCGTCGGACAGTTCGTCCATACCCAAAATGGCGATGATATCCTGCAAATCTTTGTATTTCTGCAAGACTTGGCGCACGCTCTGGGCCACGTTGTAGTGTTCTTCGCCAATGATGCGCGGGTCCAAAATGCGGGACGTGGAATCCAGCGGGTCCACCGCCGGGTAAATGCCCAAGCTGGCAATCTGGCGCGACAGCACGGACGTGGAATCCAAGTGCGTAAACGTCGCGGCCACACCGGGGTCGGTCAAGTCGTCCGCGGGGACGTATACGGCCTGAATGGACGTAATGGCGCCTTTTTTAGTAGACGTAATACGTTCCTGCAGGTTACCGATTTCGGTGTTGAGCGTAGGCTGATAGCCCACGGCCGAAGGCATACGCCCCAAGAGGGCGGACACTTCGGAGTTGGCCAGCACAAAGCGGAAGATGTTATCCAAGAACAGCAGCACGTCCTGCCCTTTGACGTCGCGGAAGTATTCCGCCTGCGTAAGGGCCGTTAAGGCTACTTTGGCGCGGGCGCCTGGCGGTTCGTTCATCTGCCCGTAGACCAGCACCGTTTTGTCCAACACGGAGCTGCCGTCGGCCAGTTTGGATTCGGTCATTTCCAACATCAAATCGTTGCCTTCGCGGCTTCTTTCCCCTACGCCGCCAAAGACGGAGCTGCCGTGGTGTTCGCGCGCCACGTTGTTAATCAGCTCCATAATCAACACGGTTTTGCCTACGCCGGCGCCGCCGAACAGACCCACTTTGCCCCCTTTCATATACGGGGCGATAAGGTCAATCACTTTAATACCCGTTTCAAAAATTTCCGGGGTGGGGTTCTGGTCCTCCAAGGAGGGCGGATCGCGGTGAATCGGCATATGCATGGCGGCTTGGATGTCGCCCTTGTGGTCCTGCGGCTTGCCCAACACGTTCATCAGGCGGCCCAGGCACGCTTCGCCCACCGGCACGGAAAGCGGCCCTTCGGTGTCCACGGCTTTGGCGCCGCGCTGCAGCCCGTCGGTGCTTTCCAGCGACACGCAGCGCACAATCCCGTCGCCCATTTGCTGGGCCACTTCGGCTACGATTTTTTTGCCGCCGTCCATTTCAATTTCAATGGCGTTTTCAATGGCGGGGAGGTGTCCCTGTTCAAACTGAACGTCCACCGCCGCACCGATGATCTGAATTACTTTTCCAGTCTTCATATCGTTTCCTATAGTGTAAATTAATTGTTCAGAGCTTCCGCCCCGTTGACAATATCCAAGATTTCGTTGGTAATGCTGGCCTGGCGCACTTTATTGAGCTTTACGCCCAAGGCCGTGACCAGTTCGCCGGCGTTTTTGCTGGCGGCGTCCATCGCGTTCATCGTGGCCGCCAGGTTGGCCGCCTGGGATTCCAACAAAAAGCGGTACATATTGGCTTTCACCAGCCGCGGCACCAGCAGTTTAAAAATTTCCAACATACCGGGCTCAAACAGGAAATCGCTTTCTTCCTTTTCGTTTGGGATAGCGTCAAAATCAAACGGCAGGAGCGTTATTTCCACCAGGTTTTGGCTGGCCAGCGATTTAAAATCGTTGTAAATCAACGTCACGCGGCCCAGCTTTTGTTCCAGATACGTTTTCAGCACCGCTTCGCCCAACAGCTCCGCATGGGCGTAGGAAACTTTGGGGAAAATCCCCACGCTTTCGTACACCAAATGCAGGTTGGGCATTTTTAAACGCGCCAAGAAATCCCGCCCTTTTTTGCCGATGGCAAAGAGAAAAATTTCTTTTTCTTTGTTCTCTTTCAAAAATTGCAGGACGCTGCGCAAAATAACGGCGTTAAACGAACCCGCCAAGCCTTTGTCGCCGGTGATGACCACCAGGCCGATTTTATTCGGGTCCCCGGTTTTGTTGGCAAAGAACCGCCCGGCCCAGCTTTCCCCTTCGTCGGGTTCCGGCAGGGCCAGGATGTCCTGTTTCAAATCATCCACCATTTCCAACATTTTTTTGGCGAACGGGCGGGCGGCTTCCATCGCTTCCTGGGCGCGGCGGATGCGGGCGCTGGAGATCATCTTCATCGTCTGCATAATCTGCTGCGTGGATTTGATGGCTTTAATGTTTTGCCGTATGTCCCTGAGTGATTCCATGGAATAATCCTATTTCTGGTTGCGGCCTTCCAAGATGGACACGTAGTCGGCGATGCCGGCTTCCAGCGAGTAGTCCGGCTCATAGCCGAGTTTCGCTTTGGCCAGCGTCATATCCGCCTGCGTTTTCAGCTGGAAGAACGGATACGGGTTATCAATGTATTCGGGTTCCAGTTTGGTGCCCAGTTCTTTGTTCAGGCACGCGATGATGGCGTTATAGTCGCGCGGGACGCCGGTGGCGGCGTTGTAGACGCCGGTTTCCTTGCCGTTGTTCAGCGCGCACAGGTTGATTTTGACGATGTCTTTTACGTACACAAAATCGCGCTGCTGTTCGCCATATTTAAATACGCGCGGGCGTTTGCCGGCTTTCATCTGGTTGTACAGCTGGTACACCATGCTGGCCATTTTTCCCTTAAAGTATTCGCCCGGGCCGTACACGTTAAAATAGCGCAGGCCGATGATGGTCATATCGTGGTTGTCTTCCGCAAATTGGCGGGCGACGTTGTCCATAATCACCTTGGAAAAACCGTACACGTTTTCCGGGTGCGTGGGCTGCGTTTCTACGTTGGGCACGGGGCCGTTGCCGTACGTGGCGGCGGAAGAAGCGTAAATCACTTTTTTGATTTCGTTTTCCGCGGCGAAGTTCAGGATGTTTTTGAACGCTTCCACGTTTTGTTCCATCATGGCTTTTTGGTCCATAACGGTGGTATCGGTGATGGCCGCTTCGTGGAAGATGGCGTCAAAGTACATATCCGTGGGCATGTATTCAAACAAGTCCGCGGTGATGACGTCGCCCTTAAAGCCGATTAAGTTTTTGAAATGCCCGTTTTTGGAAAAGTCATCCAACACGGTCACTTCGTGGCCTTGGGCTTCCAGGGTTTTGGCAATGTTGCTGCCGATGAACCCGGCGCCGCCGGTAACCAGATATTTCTTTTTCGTTTTAGCGTCCATTTAGTTCTCCTGTTTGGCAGGTTTGAAAACCGTTTTAAATTCGTCCAGCGTGCTGACGATTTTTTCTTCCACATCTTTGGTCAGTTCGTTGGCCGCATTGAGCGTATCCAGCACTTCGGGCCGTTTGGCGCGGACAAAAGCCAACAGCTGTTTTTCGTATTCCAGCACATCGCTGACTTCCACTCCGTCCAAGTAGCCGTGCACGCCGGCGTACAGCACCAGCACTTCTTCGCCCACTTTCAGCGGCGCATATTGGTTCTGTTTTAAGAGTTCCGTCATGCGTTTGCCGCGGGCAATTTGGCGCTGGGATTCTTTATCCAGTTCCGAACCGAACTGGGCAAAGCCCGCCAGTTCCTGGTACTGGGACAAGTCGATACGCAAGGTACCGGCCACTTTGCGCATGGTTTTGCGCTGGGCCGAACCGCCTACACGCGAGACGGACAACCCCACGTTAATAGCCGGTTTGATACCGCTTAAAAACAAGCTGCTTTCCAGGTAAATCTGTCCGTCCGTAATGGAAATGACGTTCGTCGGAATATAGGCGGACACGTCGTTGGCCTGCGTTTCAATGATAGGCAGCGCGGTGATAGAACCGCCGCCGTTTTCGTTGGACAGTTTGCAGGCGCGTTCCAACAATCTGGAATGCAAGTAGAACACGTCGCCGGGGTACGCTTCGCGGCCTGGCGGACGGCGCAGCAGCAAGGACATCTGACGGTACGCCTGGGCGTGCTTGGAAAGATCGTCGTACACGATCAGCACGTCTTTGCCCTGCCACATAAAGTATTCGCCGATGGCGCAGCCCGCATACGGGGCGATGTACAAAAGGGAGGCCGGGTCCGAAGCGGTGGCCGACACGACAATCGTGTAGCCCATCGCGCCGAAATCCGTCAGCGTTTTGACGACTTGCGCCACCGTGCTCTGCTTTTGGCCGATGGCCACGTAAATGCAGATGCAGCGTTCGGACGCGGGGATGTTCTTTTGGTTGATAATAGCGTCCACCGCGATGGCGGTTTTACCGGTCTGGCGGTCGCCGATGATTAACTCGCGCTGACCTTTGCCGATCGGCACCATGGCGTCAATGGCTTTGATACCGGTTTGCAACGGCTGTTTGACGGGCTGGCGGTCAATAATGCCGGGGGCTACAATGTCCAGCGGCATGACTTTGTCGGTCTTAATCGCGCCTTTGCCGTCCAACGCGTTGCCCAGCGGGTCCACCACGCGGCCGATCATATCCGCGCCGACGGGAATGCTGATTACCTCGCCGGTGCGTTTGACGGTGTCGCCTTCGTGCACCAAGTGGTCCGGCCCCATGAGCACGCAGCCCACGTTGTCGTATTCCAGGTTCAGCGCCATACCTTTCACGCCGTTCCCGAAATCCACCAGTTCCGAAGCCTTGACGTGGTTCAAGCCGTGCACGCGGGCAATGCCGTCGCCCACTTGGATGACGGTGCCCACTTCGTTTACGTCGGCCGAAGTGTCAAAATGCTCAATCTTTTCTTTGATGATGTTGGTTATTTCTTCTGGTCTAATTGCCATATTGCTACCGTATTAATGTGTCAATTCTTCCTGCAGCTTGGCTAGACGCCCCTGCAGGCTGCCGTCTATCAGTTCGCCCCGGCAGCGGATTTTCAGCCCGCCTAACAGCGCGGGGTCCACCGTAAAAACCGCTTCCACCCGTCCGCCGTAGCGCGACGAAAGAGCCTCTTGCGTTTCTTTTTGCTGCGCGGCGCTTAACGCACGGGCCGACACAACCTCCGCCCGCACAATGCCCAGCCGGTTATCCAACAATTCCCCCACCCGGCGGGTAACGGCATCCAAAAGCGCGTACCGTTTGGCGTCAATCAACAGTTCGATAAACGACGCCGTGTCCGGCGCCTGCTGCAAAGCGGCGCGGACGGTTTGCTTTTTTTGCTGCGTCTTTACGCGCGGGCTGGTCATATACGTGCGCACGGCATCCAACGCACGGGCGGCGGCGCGCAAATCTTCGGCGCGGCGGACGGCCTGTTCGTCGGTGGTGCTTAACCCGTCGTAAGCGGCGGCGTAACGCTGCACCGCTATTCTGTCTGAACTGTTCATATCGTTACTTCGCTTTAATTTCCTGCAACACGCGGTCCACTACGTGCTGGGCGGATTCTTCGCTCATTTGCTGCTGCACTACCTTGGAGGCAGCCAGCACCGCCGTGCGGGCAATTTCGCCGCGTACGTCGGCCAGGGCTTTGTTCTTTTCCGCTTCAATTTGCGTTTTGGCCTGTTCCAGCAGCCGTTCGGATTGTTCCTTGGCGGCGGCCAGGATTTGTTCTTTTTGCGTTTCGCCCAGTTTTACGGCTTCGGCCATCTTTTTGGAGGCTTCATCCGAGATTTGGGCCAGTTTTTCGTCCAATTCGCGTTTGAGTGTTTCCGCGGCGGCGCGGGCGTCCTGCGCCTGCTGCTTATCGTCGGCTATTTGCTTTTCGCGCTGTTCCAACCCGCCGATAATGCGGTTCCACGCGAACTTTTTAAGCAAATACACCAGCAGCAGAAAGTTGCAGATGGTTAACACCAACACGCCGTAGTCCGGCTTTAACAAATTTTCCATACGCGCACTTCCCGATGGTTTATTTGAGTACCAGCGTCAACAGGCAGATGACCAGACCCAACATGGCGGCACCTTCCAACAACGCGGCAATGATAATCATCGTAGAGCGCAAATCGGAACCGGCTTCCGGTTGGCGGGCCGTACCTTCCAGGGCCGCATTACCGATTTTACCCAAACCAAGACCCGCACCAATCACGGTGAGTCCCGCGCCAATACCGGCGGCGATGTATTTCAGTGCTACGAGTTCCATACGTTATTCTCCTTTTGGGGTAAACCCCGTTTTAGTAGATTTTTTAAATCAATGCGTGTGAATGACCGAGCCCGCAAAAATGCTGGTGAGCAGCGTGAACACATACGCCTGCAAAAACGCCACCAACAGCTCCAGGCACGTCATAAACAATTCCAGCGCCATCGCCGGCAAAAACGCCCCGGCTCCGGCCGCAATGTGCATTTGTCCTACAATAAAAATAATTAACAGCAAACAAATCAGTACCATATGCCCCGAAAGCATATTGGCAAACAAACGGATGGCCAGTACACATACTTTGATGATCAAGCTCAACACTTCCAGCGGGAACAATAACGGCACCAGCCAACCCGGCGTGCCGGACGGCACAAAGCCTTTTAAAAACCCGATAAACCCGTGAAATTTAAGCCCGCAATACAAAATAAGTCCGCCGGAGCATAAAGCCAAAGCGGCGGTGACGGAAATGTTGGAAGTGGCGGTTTTTACATTCGGAATCAACCCCGCCAGCGCGCAGAATAGCACGAACAAAAACAGCGTGCAGAAATACGGCAGAAAGCGGCGCCCTTCTTCGCCCATATTGGGCAGCACCATGCCGTCGCGGATGAAGGCCACGTATTCTTCGCTAAGCGTGGTCAGCAGGCGGCCCGTGCGGCTTTTGCGGCCCAGCGAAATCCAGTGCAATCCAAACAAAAGCACAAGGCTTACGGCAAACAAAGTAACCGTGTGCGTGGTAATCGGAAGACGAAACCCGCCGAGGGTGACCCCCCAGTCGTGGTCCAAAATGTGATGAGAAATAATTTCAACGACGTCCATCTTTATTTTCTGCCTTTTTTAATTTAGCGTTGTCCAGCGTCATTTGTCTGGCCGCGCGCAGGATTTGGTAAAACCCCAGCGCAAACCCGGCGGCCGCACCGGCAATTACCCCCCACGGGAATGACCCCAGCTTTTTGTCCGCCCAAAAGCCCGCCCATACGCCTAAAATTTCCGAAACGGCAAATTCCAGCCCTAGGGTGGTGATTTGCAAATGGTCCTGTTTGCTGAAAGGTCCCAACGCCATAAATTCCCCCGGTTGTTTACCGAGCGGTAAATATACTTATATTATAAAAAACTTTCGGCAAAAAAGCTATCGCTCCCCGCACGAAAATTCTCTTTCTTTTATTGTATTAAATCTGGAGCCCATGCGGGAAGTTTTTCGCCCCGCCGTACGAGGAGCGCGCCCCCGACCGACGGGCGCGGACCAACGTCCCCGCGCAAGCTGTGCCGGAGGCGCCAATTTCCGTTCCTCTCCCCCCCGGCACGGACGAAACGGCCGTAAAGGCTCCGTGGCCCCGCGCCGGGCGGAAGAGAAAAGAAAACCCCGCCTTTCGGCGGGGTTTGAATCGGTTAAACCGTGTACGTAAAAATTTTGCTTTCGTACGGCTTTAACTGCAATTCGCAGCCTTGTGAGAGCATATCCGGCGTGACGGTGATTTTCTCGCCGGTCAGTTCTTCCACCACATGGCTGCCCGGGCCGTAGACGCCCTTCATGGACAGGCGGCCTTTGGCGGGGGCACTGCTGTAGTTAATCACAATCATTTTGCCCGTATTGCGCTGTTTCCACTGCCAAGCCAAAATGTTGCGGTTAGAATCGTCCCCCATTCCGGCGGGAGCAATATCCCGCAGGGACCATTGCCCGCCGTGGAAAGCCGGGTCCGACGCGATATGCAAGAGTTTCACGTAGTAGTCCGACACTTCTTTATTTTCTTTGAAGTCGTCTTTGATGTACTGAATCGGCATTCTGGCCGGGCGGCCCAGCAGCTGGAACAAGTGGAACATCCGCGCGCCGGGCAGTGTGGCAATAATAGTGCTGGCGGCGAGGGATTTTTCCTTTCCGAACGCTTTTAAACTTTCTTCTTCGTCGTGGTTGGCGGTAAAGCGGATAGAGCGCATCTGGAACAGGTGTTCCGCGCCCAAGTGGGCTTTGATGTTTTCCGGCGTGGAAAAGCGCAGGCGGTCATAAAGCACTTTATCGTACGTGTAGTCAAAACCCATTTCCTGGATGTCCCATTCCAGGCCCCAGTACACTTCGGCGATGAAGATAAATTCGGGGTGTTTTTCGTGTACGGCAGTTAAAGCCTGGCTCCAAAATTCTTCTTTCGGCAGATTCCCGCCGATAAATTCCCACCACGTGTCGCGCTGTACTTTGTTTAAGGACAACATGGCCATATCGCAACGCACGCCGTCACACATATCCGCCACGTGCAACAGGTTGGCAAGCATAAATTGGCGGGTTTTCGGGTTGAAATAGTTCAGTTGGGCGGTGTCCGTCCACGGAGCAAAATAGGGGTCGCGCCCGTGGGCAATATACACGCCCTGGGCATTTTGGAAGAACCAATCCTTGTGGGTGGCCGGCGCTTGTTTTCCGGTGTTGATGTACAAATCCGGGTCGGAATTGACGGTCGGGCTGTCTATGGCGGTGTGGTTGCCCACAAAATCCAGCAACAGCGCAATGCCCATCCCGTTTAATTTGGCACGCAACGCCGCCAAGGCCGCGTTGCCGCCCAGCGAATCATCCACTTCGTACGCATACACGGCGTACGGCGAAGCGGTGATGTCTTCGGGCTTAAAATCGGGCTTAATGGCGCGGATTTGGTCCTGAATTTCTTTGTTTTCGCGCGCGATTTTCTCGGCGGCCGGGCTCAATTTCCACACGCCCATCAGCCAGATGGCGTCAAACCCGGTGTCTTTGGCACGTTGCCAATACTCGTCCGGCACGTTGGCTAACGTGACGGGATGCCCCAAATGCGCTTCCAGGCGTTTTAACCAGGAGCGCGTATTAATTTCCAAAATATGCGGATTTGTCCTCATAACCTATTCCCCTATTATTTTATAGCACTTTCTGGGGCGGTTGTAAACCTTTTTTTACCGCGCGGTAGTATCCGGCCGCTGCCGCCTGAAAAAACGGTCTTTTGACACAAAAAAACTTCCGCCTTTCCGGTTCAGGAAAAGGCGGAAGTAAAGCGGACCGCAGAACCCGCGTTATTTGGCGGATTCTTCGGTGTTTTCTTCGGCGTCGTCTTTGATGACGGGCGCAATGCGGGCAATCTTGTCGCCCGGTTCCAGCTTGGCCAGCGTGACGCCTTGCGCGTTGCGGCTGACGGAGCGGATATCGGCGCAGCGGACGCGGATGGTCATCCCTTTTTCGGTGACGATCATCAAGTCTTTCGTTTCGTCCACCAGTTTAATACCGACGACCGACCCGTTGCGCGCGCTGGTTTTGATGGTGATGACGCCCATCCCGCCGCGGTTTTGGCGTTTGTATTCGCTGAATTCCGTGCGTTTACCAAAGCCGTTTTCGCAGACGGAGAGCACATCGGGCTGCGGTTCGTCCGTCGGGGCTTGTTCCATCCCCACGACCACATCGCCCTGCGCCAGGTTGATGGCGCGCACGCCCTTGGCCGGGCGGCCCATGCAGCGCACCTGGTTTTCGTCAAACCGGATGGATTTGCCGTGCTTGGTGGCCACGATGATGTCGGACTTGCCGTGCGTGGTTTGTACGCCCACCAACACGTCGCCTTCTTCCAGGCCGATGGCAATGATGCCCGTGCGGCGGATATTGGCAAATTCGCCCAATTCCACACGTTTAATGCTGCCGAAGCGGGTGCACATCGTCAGGTACGTATTTTCGCAGTGTTTGGGGTTAAATTCCTCAATCGCTACGGCAGACGTGACTTTTTCTTCGCCCGTTAATTGCAGCAGGTTCACAATCGCCTTGCCCTTGGACATACGGTTGCCTTCGGGGATTTCAAACGCGCGCAGCGCAAACACGCGGCCGCGGTTGGTGAACATCAAAATCGTCGCGTGCGAAGAAGTGATGAACAGGTGTTCAATAAAGTCTTCCTCCTTCGTTTTGCTGCCGATGATGCCCTTGCCGCCGCGGTTCTGGCTCTTGTAGGTAGAGAGCGGAATGCGTTTGGCGTAGCCGTCGTTGGAAATGGTGATGACGACGTCTTCTTTTTCAATCAAATCTTCCATCGAGAAGTCCGTCACATCTGGGCCGATTTCCGTGCGGCGCGGGTCACCGTAGTCTTTTTTAAGCTGTTGCAGTTCTTCTACGATGATATCCAGAATTTTTTGCGGGTTGCCCAAAATGTCCTGCAAGTCGGCAATCAATTTGAGCAAATCTTTGCGTTCGTTTTCAATCGCCAGTGCGGACAGTTGGGTCAGCTGGTGCAAGCGCATATCCAAAATGGCCTGGGCCTGCACTTCCGAAAGCGTAAACCGCGCCATCAATGTGAACTTGGCTTCCGTCGGGTCTTTGGCTTTGCGGATGATGGCGACCACTTCGTCCATATTGGCAATGGCCACGAGCAAGCCGTTTAACACGTGTTCGCGCTTTTGGGCTTTGTTTAAATCAAATTTCGTGCGGTTGGTGATGATTTCCTGGCGGTGTTTGACGTAGGCCTTCATCACTTCTTTCAAGGAAAGCACGCGCGGGCGGCCGTCCACAATGGCCAGCATATTGACCGGGAAGGACGTTTGCAGCTGGGTGTGCTTGAAGAGGTGGTTGAGCACCACTTGGGCGTTGCCGTCGCGTTTTACTTCAATCACCAGGCGCATCCCGCGGCGGTCCGACTCGTCGCGAATGTCGGAAATGTCCGTCACTTTTTTATCGCGTACCAATCCGACGATGCTTTCAATCAGCGCCGTTTTGTTGACCTGGTACGGAATAGCGGTGACGATGATGGCTTCGCGGCCGTTTTTGCGTTCTTCAATTTCGGTCTTGGCCTGCACCTTCACACTGCCGTGGCCCGTTTCAAAGTATTCGTAAATGCCTTTGGTGCCGCGGATGATGGCGCCCGTCGGGAAATCGGGCCCTTTGATGATTTTCATCATCTCTTTGGTGGAGATATCCGGGTTGTGAATGTAGGCGATGATGCCGTCGCACACTTCGCCCAAGTTATGGGTGGGAATGTTGGTGGCCATACCTACGGCGATACCGGACGAACCGTTGACCAACAGCGCCGGCAGTTTGGCCGGCAGCACGGAAGGTTCCATCAGCGAACCGTCGTAGTTGGGGATCATTTTGACGGTGTCTTTATCCAAATCGCCCAGCATTTCTTCGGAAATGCGCTGCAGGCGGCATTCGGTATAACGCATAGCGGCGGCGGAGTCGCCGTCAATGGAGCCGAAGTTGCCCTGCCCGTCAATCAGCGGTTTTCTGAGGGAGAAATCCTGCACCATACGCACCAGCGTATCGTACACGGCACTGTCGCCGTGCGGGTGGTATTTACCTAACACATCACCCACGACACGCGCGGATTTTTTGTACGGTTTATTGTATTTTAAGCCCATTTCGTTCATGGAATACAACACGCGGCGGTGCACCGGCTTTAGGCCGTCGCGCACGTCGGGCAGGGCGCGCCCGACGATAACGCTCATCGCGTAGTCAATATAGTACGAGCGCATTTCGCCCGCGATGTCGCGCTGTTGGATGTTGCCAAACAAGTCCACATTGGTGTTTTGGGCTTGGGGCTGGTTGTTTAATTCTTCACTCATTACAAATATCTCCTGTTACGGATAAATCGTTACCGGGCAGACGTACACAGCCGCCCGGCGGAAATCAAATATCCAAGTTCTTTACTTCCAGCGCGTGCGATTGGATGAAATCGCGGCGCGGTTCCACGCGGTCGCCCATGAGCATGGTGAATGCCTGCTCCGTGTCGGCGGCGTCGTTGATTTTTACTTGGATCAGCTTGCGTTTGGCCGGGTCCATGGTGGTTTCCCACAGCTGTTCGGGGTTCATTTCCCCTAACCCTTTGTAGCGCTGAATGGTGGCACCGGCGGAAGCGGCTTCCTTCACCGCGTGCAACAGTTCCGCCAAGCTGTACACCAAGGCGTCGGTCTTGCCATTATTGACCTTAAAGAGCGGGTTGACGCGGTCCTTTTCGCTTTCAATTACCGGGTACTGCGCAAACGTAAACCCGAAGGCTTCCATCTTCTTTTCGTCGGCTAACAATTTGCCGAATTCAAACAAGCTCTGGTGTTCGGGGATGAGGGTATCGTTGCTGATGGCAGCCACGTCCACACCGTCGGCAGCCAGTTCTTCGCGTTTTTCCTGCATATACTGGTCTTCGTACTCGCGGTATTCTTGTTCCGCATAGAAATAGCGGAAACCGCCGCTTTTGAGCGGAATGCGGTACACCGGCACGCGGCCTTCGGCCAAGAACGCCATAAAATCGGACAGCGTGATATTTTTGACTTCCAACTTGGCCAAAATATCTTCCACGTCGCGCAGAATTTTAAGCAAATCGCTCAGCTGGGCGGCGCTTAACGCTTCGTTCTTTTTCATATCGGTCACGGTCACCGTGGCCAAGCCTTCTTTCATCAGCCACTGCTGCATTTGGTCTTCCGTCTGCAAATACTGCTCCACTTTGCCTTTTTTGACCTTGTACAAAGGCGGCTGCGCCAGGTAGATGTGTCCGCCTTCAATAAGCGGCTTTAACTGGCGGTAGAAGAAGGTTAACAGCAGGGTAGAAATGTGCTGACCGTCCACATCGGCATCGGCCATCAAAATGATTTTATTGTAGCGCAGTTTGGTAATATCAAACCCGCCTTCCCCTTCGCCCACGCCGGTACCGACGGCGGCGATTAAGTCGCGCACGGTATCGCTGGACAGAATTTTAACGAGCGGGGCTTTTTCCACGTTCAAAATTTTACCGCGCAGCGGCAAAATCGCCTGGAACACGCGGTCGCGCCCTTGTTTGGCAGAACCGCCGGCGGAGTCCCCTTCCACGAGGAACAATTCGCACTTGGAAGAATCGCGTTCCTGGCAGTCGGCCAATTTGCCGGGAAGTCCCCCCCCTTCCAGCGCGCCTTTGCGGCGGGTTAAATCGCGCGCTTTGCGCGCCGCTTCGCGCGCCACGGCGGCGCCGACGCATTTTTCGCAAATGGCGCGGGCCGTTTTGGGGTTTTCTTCAAAGAAGGTGGCCAGCGTATCGCCCACTACGGAGCGCACAATGCCTTCCACTTCCGAGTTGCCCAGCTTGGTTTTGGTCTGGCCTTCAAACTGCGGGTGCGGAATTTTAACGGACAGAACGGCCGTTAAACCTTCTTTGATATCGTCGCCGGTGACGGAGACGTCTTTGTGTTTGGAAATGTTGTTGTTTTTAATGTATTCGTTGATAATACGCGTCAGCGAGCTGCGGAAGCCGCTCAAGTGCGTACCGCCTTCCACCGTGTGAATGTTGTTGACGAACGAAAACACGTTTTCGGAATAGCTTTCGTTGTATTGGATGGCGAACGAAATGTAGTTATCGCCCACTTCTTTGGTTAAGTAAATGGGTTCCGGGTTGATGACGGTTTTGTTGGTGTTTAAGTATTTTACAAACTGGGCAATACCGCCTTCAAAATGGAAAACCGTGGTTTGGTTGTCTTCTTTGCGTTCGTCGGTGTAAATGATTTTTACGCCCGCGTTCAAAAACGCCAGTTCGCGCAAGCGGTTGCCGATGGTTTCGGACGAAAAGGCCAATTCGCCGAAGATTTCTTTATCGGCGTGGAAGGTGACTTTCGTACCGTGTTCGGTCGTATCGCCGATGATTTTAACCGCTTCTTCCGGCTTACCGCGATGGTAGCGCTGGAAATACACGTGGCCGTTTCTTCTCACTTCCACTTCCATCGTTTCGGACAAGGCGTTTACGCACGACACACCTACCCCGTGCAGACCGCCGGACACTTTGTAGGCGCCGCTGTCAAACTTACCGCCGGCGTGCAGAACGGTCATCACGACTTCCAGGGCGGATTTATTGCGGAGTTTGGCATCCTTCGCGTTTTTCATCAAGTCCACCGGAATACCGCGTCCGTCATCCTGGATGGAGCAGGTCATATCGTCTTTGATGACGACGGTAATCGTTGTGGCGCCGCCGGCCAAAATTTCGTCTACGGAGTTATCTACCACTTCGTACACCAAATGATGCAGCCCGGGCAGCCCCGTAGAACCGATATACATGGCAGGGCGTTTGCGTACCGCTTCCAGACCTTCTAAAACGGTAATTTTGGAAGAATCGTAATCCTTCTCTTTCTGTTCTTCAGTCATGCAAAACTCCTTAATCAAAATACTTCAAATGGATTTATTGGATTTCTATTTTGGAAATCCACGGTTTATCAAAATGTTTGTTCAGTTCGGCAATCAGCTGTTGTCGGCGGGCAATCAGCTCGTTTTTGGCTACCGATACTTTCACTTGCACATAAAGCGTATCTTCTTTGACGGCCTTTAACACCCAAAAGCGTTTTTTGTTTCCCACCAGCTGGTTCCACACGTGGTCCAAAATCATCAACCGGTTCAAGCGGCTGGTGAGTTTGTTGTACCCGTTTTCCAGCTCGTGGGTGGAATGCCACGCTTTTTTGGGCGTCTGGCCAAATTTCATTATGCTCTCACCGGCATAATAACGTATTTAAACGTATTGTCCCCCACCGGTTCCACCAACACCGGCTGCGAAGCATTAATAAACGAGAACGATACTTTTTCCGAAGAAATGTTTTTTAATACGTCAATGATATACTGCGGGTTGAAAGCCACGTCAAACGCTTCCTGCGTGTATTCCACGGGCAATTCGTCGGTAAATTCCATATTTTGCGAATTGGAAGAAATCGTAAGCGTGTTGTTTTCCAGTTTGTATTTCACCACGCTGCCAAATTCCCCCGCGCACAAGGCGGCACGGCGGGTGGAAGCCAACAGTTCCTTGGAAAACACTTCAAAACCGATGTTCTTTTTGGTCGGAATGACTTGGTTGTAATTCGGGAAGTTGCCTTCAATCAAGCGCGAAATAAACGTGGTTTCGTTCATCATAAAGCTGACTTGGTTGGAAGCCACGTTGACTTCAATCTTGCTGTCTTTGCCGGGTTTGGCGATGGTGATGTAGCGGCAAAGTTCCGTAAGCACTTTGGTCGGAATAATGATTTTAAATTCTTTGCTGCCGGGCAACGCTTCGTGCGTGGCTACGGCCAAGCGGCCGCCGTCGGTGGCGACAATTTCAAATTTTTCCGCCGTATTGTTCCACAACAGCCCGTTTAAAATGTAGCGGGTTTCCTGGGTGGAAGCCGAAAAAGCGGTTTTTTCAATCATCTGCTGCAACAGGAGCGGATCCAGCGCCACGCTGTTGGCGCGTTCCACTTCGGGGATGGCGGGATATTCCGCCTTGGGCGTACCAATCACCCAAAATTTGCTCTTGCCGGATTTGATATGAAATTTGTTGTTTTCGTCGCTGTACAAATTAATTTCTTTGTCATCGGGTAAGTTTTTGATGATGTCCGCAAATTCTTTTATCGGTACGGTGATGCTGCCTTCTTCTTCCACTTCGGCGTTTACAAAGTGGACGGTGGCCATTTCCATATCGGTGCGGACGAGTTTCAACTTGCCGCCTTGGGCTTCCATCAAAAAGTTATGCAAAATCGGAAGCGTCGTGCGGGACGATACACCCGAAGAAACAATCTGTATGCCTTCCAAAAGAGTGGCTTTAGTAATATTTATTTTCATATCTTAATCCCTATTTATATGTCCTGTTTATTGTGTGGATAATGTGCGTTGCCCTATACAACCGTTTGGGGTGTGGTGTGCATAAACAGCTTTTTTTGTCCACATTGTCCACCGTAAAAAATTTTGTTCGCTTTTTCTTTTTTTTATGAACGGGTTATCCACCGTTTTTTATTTTTTATCCACAGCTTTAATATCCAAAATAATTTGGTTGATTTCGGCCGCAAAGAACGGGTCCACTTCAATTTTTTCCTTCACCACGTCGCGCGCGTGCACCACGGTGCTGTGATCGCGGTTGAATTCGCGCCCGATTTCCGGCAGCGACAGGTCCGTCAGTTCCGTGGTTAAATACATGGCAATCTGGCGCGGCCAGGCGATGGACTGTGTTTTGCGTTTGGAATTGAAATCTTCCATTTTGATATTAAAGTGTTTCCCCACTATTTTTTTAATGGAGTTAACGTTAATGGATAAATCGGTATCGTTGGTTAAAATATCGGCCAGCAATTCTTTGGCGATGGCAATCGTGGGCGTTACGCCGTGCATGCCGCAGTAAGCCACCAGCCGGAACAGCGAGCCTTCCAGCTCGCGGATGTTGGTTTGTACGCCTTCTGCAATAAACGCCAGGACATCGTCGCCAATGTCAAAATTGATAGACTCACGTTTCTGGCGCAGAATGGCGATACGGGTTTCCAAATTCGGTTTTTTTACTTCCGCAATAATTCCCGACAATAAACGCGAGGACAGACGTTCGTCCAAGTCCAGCTGTTGGGGGGTGCGGTCGGACGACAGCACAATTTGTTTGCGGCTTTCAAATAAGGTATTAAAGGTGTAGAAAAACTCCGTTTCGCTGGCGGCTTTGCCGGCTACAAACTGGATGTCGTCCATCAAAAAGCAATCCAGCGAGCGGTATTTTTTGCGGAAACTTTCCGACGATTTATTTTGCAGTGCTTCAATGTATTCGCTGACGAATTCTTCGCCGGACATATAGAGCACTTTGGCGTTGGGGTTTTCCTTTAAAATCTGGTTGCCGATGGCGTGCAGCAGGTGGGTTTTGCCCAGCCCGGGGGCGGAATAAATTACCAGCGGGTTATTTTCGCGGTTGCCCAATTTGTGCACGACGGCCTCGGCCGCTTTGTAGGCAAAGCGGTTGGAGGGGGATTCAATAAAATTATCAAAGGTATAGGCGGAATTTAACCGGGCCGAAAACGGATTTTTGGGTAATACGGGCGCCGCTTCCGGACGGACGGGAATCACGTCCTGCGCCGAATTAATGGACGGAGCGGGCGGCTGGGCCGAGACTTCGTACACGATGGCAATTTCCGCTCCCAAATGCTTTAAAAACGCATCTTTAATAATGTGTTCATACCGTTCCCGGATGGTTTTGCCCCAAAATTGGTTCGGCAGCGATATCGTCAGCGTCGTTCCGTCGTAGGCAAATTGCGCCGGGCGGAGCCACATATCATACGTATCTTTTCCGATAATTGTTTCTATATCTTGAAAAACGGGAACCAACTGAGGGTAGTCTTGTAAATTGTCCACAATCATGCCGCCATAAAAAGGAGTTTCTTACATCATACTACTTTCCGTAAGGCCAGGTCAAACGAAAAAACGGCAAAACCGCTGTAAAATAGCTTAAAATGCGTTATTTTGCGCGTTTTTAAATTTGGGCTATCTGAGCATTATGGCTTTGTTTAATTGTGTTAAAACGGTATTTTACTAAAAATTCCCGTTTTATTTGGTTTACTGCATCTAGTTATTTTTTACGCTTGTGTCCGGCAAAAGGTTCTACTATAATAAGGAAATTCTAAATATGATATACTGTATTAATAGGAATTATTATTAATAAGGAGTCCTATGAGCCATCCACACATTACGATGAACGGTTTGCCGGCTGCCGTAAGCGGGGCCGAACTGAAAGTGGGGGACAAAGCGCCGGATTTTCAATTGGTGGGAAATGCCTTGGAACCGGTAAACTTGGACCGCTTTCACGGCAAAGTTTGCGTGATTTCCTGTGTGCCGTCGGTAGATACGCCGGTGTGCAGCTTGGAAACGCGCCGCTTTAACCAGGAAGCAGCCAATTTGCCCGGGGACGTGGTGATTTTAACCGTCAGCCGGGATTTGCCCTTTGCGCAGGCACGCTGGTGTGCGGCCAACGGGGTAAAAAATGTGGTTACCGCGTCGGATTACCGCAATTTCGGGTTCGCGCGGGACTATGGCGTACTGCTGGAAGATTTGGGGTTACTCACCCGCGCTGTGTTTATCGTAGACAAACAAGGTATAATAAGATATATCCAGTTTGTTCCCGAAGTCACGCAGGAACCGGATTACGAAACCGTCCTGCTGGAAATTAAAAAATGTTTATAGGGAGAAACAAATATGACGAAAGTAAATGAAATTTATAAATGCTCCGTTTGCGGCAATATGGTGGAAGTCGTGCACGCAGGCGGGGGGGAACTGGTGTGCTGCGGCCAACCGATGAAACTGCAAAACGCCGGTACTACCGACGGTGCGACGGAAAAACACGTCCCCGTGATTGAAAAAATTGAAGGCGGCTACCGCGTGAAAGTAGGCAGCGTAGCGCACCCGATGTTGGAAGCGCACTATATTGAATGGATTGAACTCGTGTGCACCGAATGCGGCAAAGTGATGCGCAAACACTTAAAACCCGGCGACGCGCCCGAAGCCGTTTTTGAAACCAAGGCGGAAAAAGTCATCGCGCGCGAGTATTGCAATTTGCACGGGCTGTGGGAAAAAGCCAACTAATTTAGCACGCCCTCCGCTTGTGCGGGGGGCGTTGTTTAGCCAGAGGAGAATGTATTTATGATGGAAGCGGTAAAAATTTCAGAACACGTGTATTGGGTCGGTGCGATTGATTGGAACATCCGGGATTTTCACGGTTATTCCACCAAGCGCGGCACAACGTACAACGCCTATTTGGTGATGGGGGAAAAACCCACCCTGGTGGATACGGTAAAAAAAGAATTTTACGGCGAAATGATGGAACGCATCCAAAGCGTAATTGACCCGAAAAAAATTAAAATCATCATTTCTAACCATTCGGAAATGGACCACTCGGGCGCTCTGCCCCAGGCGGTCAATTATATTCAGCCCGACGAAGTATACGTTTCGGCCATGGGGTTTAAAGACATTACCGCCCAGTTCCACTGTGATTTGAAATTAAAAACCGTCAAAACCGGCGACCGCATTGACGTCGGCGGCGATACGATTTCGTTTGTGGAAGCGCGCATGCTGCACTGGCCGGACAGTATGTTTTCGTATCTGGAAAAAGAAAACGTCCTGTTCACCAACGACGTATTCGGTATGCACTACGCCACAAGCAAACTGTTTGACGACGAGAACGAAGAACGCCTGTGGCTCTACGAGGCGGAAAAATACTACGCCAACATTGTGTTGCCGTATTCCGACATTGTGCTACGCTTTTTGGCGCAAGTGCAAAAGATGGGCTTGTCTCCGCGCCTGATTGCGCCGGACCACGGTTTTGTGTGGCGCAAAGACCCGTCTAAAATCATCAATTTGTATGCCAAATGGGCCACGCAAGCGCCCAAAAACAAAGCGCTCGTCGTGTACGATACGATGTGGGGCAGCACCGAAAAAATGGCCAACTACATCACCGAAGGCCTGCGTGCGGGGGGGACGGAAGTCAAACAGCTTTCTATGCATTCCAATCACCGCAGCGACGTGGCCACCGAACTCTTGGACGCCGGTGCCTTGTTGATTGGTTCTCCGGTGCTCAACAGCCAGATTTTCCCGGCCATGGCCGACGTGCTGTGCTACTTAAAAGGCCTGCGCAAAAAAGGCCTCATCGGCGCGGCGTTCGGCTCGTACGGGTGGAACGGTTCCCCGGTGGACGAACTGACCAAAACGCTGGAAAGCATGCAGGTGGAAATCGTGTCCCCGGCCATCAAATCGCCGTTCGTGCCCGACGAGAACATCAAACAAGCCTGCCGCGAATTGGGCTTAACGGTCAGCCGCAAGTTGGCCGAAAAAGTAAAATAGGAGCGCATTATGTCCGTGCAAGACATTAACGACGGCTTGCAGTATGTGACGTACGGTTTGTACATCGTTACGACGGCCGACGGCGAAAAGAAAAACGGCCTGATTGTAAACACCGTTTTCCAGGTGACGGCCGAACCGCCGCGGGTGGCTATTTCCGTCAATAAAAACAGTTTAACGCACGAACTGATTGTTAAAAGCGGTGTCTTTGCCGCTATGCCGCTGGAGCAAGCCACCACGTTGCCGTTTATCGGCATTTTCGGTTTTCGCACGGGGCGCACCTTTGATAAATTTGCCAACGTGCCCTACAAAATGGGCGCACTGGGCTGCCCGATTGTTACGGAGCATACGCTTTCGTATATGGAAGTACAGGTAGCCCAACAGGTGGACGTCGGCACGCATACGCTGTTCATCGGCGAGGTGAAAGACGCCGGCGTGCTCCACCCCAACGGCATTGCCTTGACGTACGATTATTATCACCATGTCATCAAAGGCAAAACGCCGGCCGGGGCGACGCATTTGTAAAATTATTTTTAACAACACAAGGGGAGGAAATCCTTATGGTAAAATATGTATGTGAAATTTGTGGTTATGTTTACGATCCCGCAGTGGGTGACCCGGAACACGGCGTGCCGGCCGGAACCAAGTGGGAAGATGTAAAAGAGGATTGGGTATGCCCGGTTTGCGGGGTAGGAAAGGACCAGTTCAAGCCGGAAAATTAAATTTTGGGGCAGTTTTGCAAAAAATCCTTAAAATTTAAGTATTTTTTTACAATCCCAAAAGGGCTTCTTTCGGAAGCCCTTTTTTGGCTCTGTAAGCGGCCGGATTTAGCCCGGCCCTTCAACGAAACTTTAGTATAATAAACGTATGAAACTTTTGTATGTCATTACTTCCACCGAAACCGGCGGGGCGGAAAAAGCCTTGTCAGACTTGGTGCGTTTTATGGCGCCGGAAAATACGGTCCGCGTACTTTCGTTAAAGCCGTTGGGTCCTGTGGCGCAGGAAATGCAGCAGGCCGGGGCGGAAGTAAAGACGCTCAATATGCATGGCCTCCACCAAAGCCGCGTCATCCGCCAAATCGCGGATGAAGTCATCTCCTTTCAGCCGGATATTGTGCACGCCCTGCTCTACCGTGGGATGGAATATACCCGGGTGGCCTGCGCAGGGAAAAAGGTTAAACTCGTTACCACGCCGCATTTTGATTTTGCCAAAAAATCGTTGTTGTTGCGTTGGCTAGACCGCTTGCTGAAAGATTTGGATACGCTGACGGTAGCGGAATCGTTCTCTACCGCGCGCTATTTGGTGGAAAAACAAAAATACGCAAAAGACAAAGTCTACCTGCTCCCGAACGGGGCAGACCCTACCGTATTTTATTCGGATACGGCCCTTCGCAGCCGTATGCGGAAAGAACACGGATATACGGAGAAAGAGGTCGTGTTTATCAGTGTGGCACGTTTGGCCCCGGTAAAGGACCCGCTCACCTTGCTGCAAGCATTCCGCAACGTAGCCCGCACGTGTGAGGACGCCCGGTTGGTGTACGTAGGGGAGGGCCCGGAGCGGGAAAAGCTGGAGGCCTATATCCAAGCCAACCACATGGAGGGAAAAGTGTTGCTGGCGGGGGCACAAACGGACGTAAATGGTTGGCTGAATATGGCGGACGTATTTGTGCTTCCTTCGGTGGAAGAATCCTTGCCGTTGGCCCTGCTGGAAGCCCTGCGGGTCGGGTTGCCGTGTATCGTCAGCCGCGTGGGGGATATGCCGCTGTGGGTGGAACACGGCAAGAACGGCTTTGTGTTTACCCCGGGGGATATTACACTGTTAAGCTGCTTTTTAACCGAGGCCGCCCAAAGTGCTTCCCGCCGCCTGGAAATGAGTGGGGAGTCCCGTCGTATTTCCGAGCGGATTACGCAGACTTCTCCACAATATCAACACCTTTATCAACAACTTATAACGGGCAGTTTTCACGTGAAAACCACCCGATAGGAGCCTTATGGAACAACGTCTTTTTATTGCCGCGTGCGTGATGTACGCATTCACTTTGCTCACCCGCTACTTAAAAAAACATAACAAACTGGCCACCCCGAATGCTTTTGGCTGGTGGCATGCATCGTTTTTATTTTTAATTATTCTGTGTGCCGCCTACCTGCTGTTGTTTGTACTGCGGGGGGGAGCGGGCGAACCGGTCACGGCCAGCCAGATTATTGGCAGCTTGGTGTGTGCGGCGGTGTGTGCGGGGTGCGGCTATGTAAAGGGCCAACAGGCAAACGCCAAAAAACAAGAAAGCCTGATGAAAGCAGATTTGGAATGGAGCAATACGGTTTATTTTGCCGGATTTGTGGCGGCGTTTGTGATGTTCTTTTTTGTCCAGGCGTTCAAAATTCCCTCGGCCTCTATGCATAATACCTTGCTGGAAGGGGACCATTTATTTGTCAATAAAGCCGTATACGGGTTCCGTATTCCGCTTACGGACATCCGCTTTGGCGCGTTTGAAGATATTAAACCGGGGGATATTGTAGTCTTTCAATTCCCGGCGAAAGACCGCCAACAGCAAAATTGCGGCGGCAGCCAGTACGGCAAGGATTTTGTCAAACGCGTGATTGCTATGCCGGGGGACACCGTGCAGGTAATTAACGGGCGTCCGTGGGTGAATGGGGTACAGTTGCCCGAACAGCCCTATGAACTGTACCAGGATGTGGAGCGTCTGCCCTATGAGGCGCCGGAAGACCCGGAGCAATACCAACAAGTCTGGCAGGACCACCTGTTGGATAACTATTTAGGATTTTATCTGCGTGATTCTTTCGGCCCGGTGACGGTGCCGGAAGGAACCTATTTTGTGATGGGGGACAACCGGGATGATTCCTGTGATTCCCGCTTTTGGGGCCCGGTCCCGCGCGAGAACATCAAAGGAAAAGCCTGGTTTATCCATTGGCCGCCCAGCCGGATGGGGCTCATCAAATAGTGCTGTTTTCACGTGAAAACACGTGGCACACATTACTGCTTTTAGGGGCTTGTTTTCACGTGAAAACACACGCCCCTGTATTGCTTTTAACACCTAATTAATGTTTAATATAAGTATACTTATACAGGAGGAGATATGGGAGAAATAGTCGTCGTAGCCAACCAGAAAGGCGGCGTAGGCAAAACCACTACTGCTATCAATCTGTCTTATGCTTTGGCGTGCTTGGACCAGGAAGTCTTACTGGTAGATTTTGACCCGCAGGGAAACGCAGGGTCCGGGTTGGGAGTAACGGTGGCTGACGGCGAAAAATCCGTTTATCACCTGCTTACCCAAACGGCCAAGTTTGAACAAGTTGTCCGCCAGACTTCCAGCGAAATGCTGGATGTGTTGCCTGCCTGCAAGGATTTAGCCGGTGCCGAAGTGGAACTGGTGAACGTCCGCGGCCGGGAAAATATGCTCAAGGATGCATTGACGCCGCTGCGCAATATGTATAAGTATATTGTCATTGATTGCCCGCCTTCCCTGGGGTTGCTTACCTTGAACGCCATGATGGCGGCCGACAGTGTGATTACGCCCGTCCAGTGCGAATACTACGCCCTGGAAGGATTGGCCCACTTTATGAACACCGTGGCCAAAATCAAACAATTTTTGCACCCTAACCTGAAAATGGACGGCGGCGTGCTGACGATGTACGATGCCCGTATGAATCTGTCCAAACAAGTGTTGGCGGAAGTCAGCCGTTTCTTTGGCGACAAGATTTACAAAACGCCTATTCCGCGCAATATCCGCTTGGCCGAGGCGCCCAGTTTCGGGCAATCCATTTTTGATTACGACCCCGCCTGCCGCGGTGCCAGCGCCTACATCCAGTTGGCCATTGAATTTTTAACCCGCCGCGGGGCCGACGCGCAGATGTACAAAGATTTTAAAATGACGGGTGAAATGCCCTTGAACTACGATTTTGGAGGATAACCAGATGTCCAGACAGGCTTTAGGAAAAGGCTTAGACGCCTTAATTAAACAAACGCAAGAAGTGATGCAAATGCCCGCGGAGCAAGCCCAACAGCTGCAAACCCCGGGGATGAGCGTCACACGGATTGCCATCAGCAAAATCGTGCCCAACCGCTTTCAGCCGCGCCGCGTATTTGATGAAGAAAAACTCCAGGAGCTGGCCCAATCCATTAAAGAGCACGGCCTTACGCAGCCGATTGTGGTAGTGTACGATGCCAGTTTGGATAAATACGAAATCGTAGTAGGGGAACGCCGCTTCCGCGCGACGCAATTGGCGGGGATGACGGAAATTGACGCCATTGTGCACAAGCACCTGGGCGACCAGGAAATGTGCGCCCTGGCCTTGATTGAAAACATCCAGCGCGAAGACTTAAACCCCATTGAAACGGCCCTCGGCTACCGCAATTTGATGAGCAAATTTTACATTACGCAGACGGATTTGGCCTCGTATTGCGGCAAGTCCAAGGCAGCCATTTCCAACGCGCTGCGTCTGCTGGACCTGGAGCCGGAAATCCAACAGGCCCTGCAGGAAGGCACGTTATCCGAAGGGCACGGCCGCGCCCTCTTAATGGTGACGGACCCCGCCAAACGGGACATCCTCTTTAAAAAGATGTGCAAAACCAAAATGTCCGTCCGCCAGGCCGAAGACGCCGCCCGCGCCGCGCTGATGTTCCCGGCCAAAAAGGCGGATAAAACCGCCAAACCGGTGGAAGTTGCCTCGTTTGAAAACGAACTTCAAACCGCGCTGGGCACCAAGGTGGAAGTAAAATACGGCAAGAATATGAAAAAAGGCACACTGGTGATTCATTACCATTCGTTGGATGAATTGGACAACATTGCCAGCCGCTTAAAAAATAAAATGCTGTAATTGTACTTTCCGTATGTTTTTCACGCCCCGGTTTGCGCCGGGGCTTTTTATTGCCCGAAAAGTGCCGCAGCGGTGCAGGGGAAAAATGATTAATAAAAATCCTTAAAAAATAAGGATAATTTTTAAATTTTGCGCCCTTTCGGTTTTTCGCGGATGGGCTGTGTAAACAGATGGGGCAAATGTACCTGGGGACGGACCCTCAAAAGCTCTAAAATGGGGCAAATGAGCGGAAAACCGGGATTTAATAAAAAGGGTGGGGAACAAGAAAATGGTTGCAGACAAAAAACGCCGGGTTTAAAAACCCGGCGTTTGAGGAAACAGAGAAATTACAACGTGGCGTCTTTTTCGTAAAATTCCCGGATGGCTTCACACACGCGGTGGATTTGTTCTTCGGTAATTTCCGGGAACATCGGGATAGACAACACTTCTTTGGCGGCTTTTTCGGCTTCGGGGAAGTCCTCGGCGTTAAAACCGCGGTCTTTGTAGGCGGGTTGTTTGTACAGCGGTACCGGGTAATACACGGCCGAGCCGATGTTGCGTTCTTTTAAGAAGGCTTGCAGCTCGTCGCGCTTTTCGGCGCGAATTGTGTACACGTAATAGGATTGCGCATATCCGACGGGCGGCGTAGGCGGCAGCACGACCGGCACACCGGCCAGGCCTTCCTCGTACAGGGCAGCGGCTCTGCGGCGTTTTTCGGTCCATTCTTCCAGGTGGGGGAGTTTGACGCGCAAAATAGCCGCTTGAATTTCATCCATACGCAAGGTAGAGCCTTCCAAATCGTATTCGTAGGCTTTGCCCAAGGCGCGCCCGCTGTGGCGCAAGGACCGGCAGCGGTTGGCGATTTCGTCGTCGTTGGTGGTCACGCAGCCGGCGTCCCCGCAGGCCCCCAGGTTTTTGCTGGGGTAAAAGCTAAAGCAGCCCGCGTCGCCAATGCCGCCCACCATCACGCCGTCGGCCATTGCCAGGTGCGCTTGGGCGCAGTCTTCAATCACTTTCAAATCGTGCTCGTTGGCCAGGTGCATCAAGGCATCCATATTGGCAGGATACCCGTAGAGGTGCACGGGCAAAATGGCTTTGGTTTTTTTGGTGATTTTGCGTTCGGCGTCTTTTACGTCCAGGTTATAGGTGCGGGGGTCAATATCGGCAAACACAAATTTGGCACCCGTGAGCGAAATGGACGACGTGGTGGCAATGAACGTAAACGGCGTGGTGATAACTTCGTCCCCTTCGCCGATGCCGGCCGCTTTCAAGGCAATTTGCAGCGCGCTCGCGCCCGACGAGCAGGTAATGCAGTGCTTCACGCCGATTAAGGCGGCGAATTCTTCTTCAAATTTTTCGGTTTGTGGGCCGAGCAGCCACCGCATGGAGTTGAGTGCGTCCAAGGCGGCGCGGTTGATTTCGTCTTTCAAACTGTCGTGTTGTTCTTTGAGGTTAAATAGCGGAATCGGTTGTAAGTCGTCGGTCATAAGCAAGCGTGGCTCCTGTGTTATTTAAACAAGCTGTGTACTTCGGGCATTTCCAGCAGTTCTTTGGTAATGTTTTGGAAATCGTGCCCCGTAAAAGTGGCCACCAAACTGACGTGAAAGCGGTTGTCCTGTTTGGAAACTTCACTTTTTAAAATGGTAACATTTTGTGCTTCAATCTGGTGGATGATTTTGTCCACTACTTCCCAGCTGGGGTCGCACGTGACGTAGAACGTGTCGTAGCGTTTGACAAACTCCATCAGTTTGAGTGTTTTGCGCACGCCCAGCTGTACCACCAAAATCGCCGCTGCGCATACAGACGCCCAAAAATACTGTCCGTATCCGACGGCCATCCCGATGGCGGCCACCAGCCACACGCCGGCGGCGGTCGTCAGGCCGGAAATTTTGTTCCCGTCGCGCAAAATGGACCCCGCACCGATGAAGCCTACGCCCGTTACCACCTGCGCGGCAATACGGCCCGGGTCTCCGTCTTGCAGGCTCATAAATTCGGACAATACCGTAAACAACATAGCCCCCAAGCAGATTAAGCAGTTGGTGGCGAAGCCGGCCGGTTTATCGTGGTACTGGCGTTCCAGCCCCAAGGCGCCGCCCAGCACCAGCGCCAAAAAAACTTTAATCAAGATGTCGTCCATACCCTTATAATACAATAGACAATAAGATAAAGTAAACCACCATCAACACCAATCCCACCGGCAGTGCGGCACGGGCCCATTCGCGGCTTTTAATGCCGAGTTTGGACGCACAAATGATGTTGGGGATGTTGCCCGGGATTAAAAGTCCGCCCGCCAAGATGAGCGACGCCAGCAAAAACACCAGCGTTTCTTTGGGCAGAGAGGGCATAATTTCAATGCTGGCCAGGGTGGCGTTGTCCAGCACGGCGGAAAGCGAGTTAATCCAATACAGCGCGTATTTGGACAAATGCGTGATGGTGCGCGCGGCCAGCGGCTTTAAACCCTCGCCCAACAAAATCAGCGCGGCCACAAACATGTACACTTTGCCGGCGCGCAGCCAAATTTGTTTGTACGGTTCGGCTTCGGTTTTGCCTTCGGGTTTGGCCGTCAGCGTTTGGGTGCCCAGCCGGGCGGCCAATGCGCCAAACAGGACAAGCGCCGGGATAATCCATACGCCCATTAGCCGCAGCAGGAAAAAGAAGTCCGCCTGGTAGGGCTCCCCTTTTAATTTGGCGATGACGATCGTGGAAAGCGGCTCGCCGATAGGCGTTAAAATGGCGCCAAAGCCGATGGCAAAACACGCATACACCGCCAGGCGCGTTTTTTGCTTGTCCGGCAAGTTGAGCAGTTTGATGATTTCCGCCGTAATAAGCGCGGCGATGATGGCGGTCAGCACGCTGGAGAAAAGCCCGATTAAAAACACCGTCACAAACAGCAGCGTTTTGGGGCCGGTTTTGGTTTCCACGGCGTGCACGGCGTGGGCCGTCCAGTGGCCAAAGCGTTTAAACAACACGCCCAGCACCAATACGGCCGCCGTAATGGCAATCGGCTCTTTGAGCGCTTCCAGCACCAGGTGCCCGCTCCACGCGCCCGAAATGGTCACCGCCAGCAAACCGCATATCAAGAGGAAGATTTCCAGTTCTTCTTCCACTTTGTGGACAAGAAACGGCAGCGTCAGCGCTGCCAGCACAATCAAAGAAAGTAGCGTCATCGCTACGGCAGAAAGTGGTTGTTCCATACTTTATTGAACTCTTTTTGGGTAGTCTAGAAAAGGTGTATTTTAGGTTATAAAAAAACCCGCCGCCTCAAACGGGGCGGTGGGTTTTTAAAATACAAACGGTTAAAAGCGCGTGCCGATTTTAAGCATTACAGACAAGTAATGGTAGCGGCTTTGGCCGAAGGCGTCTTTAAATTCGCTGTCGGCTTCAATCAGGTTGTAGCGGCCTTCCACCCCGAAGATGACGGATTCGTCCAAATCAAATTCCAACCCCAAACCCAGCATCCACGCCAAATCGGTGCTGTTGGTGGTCAGGTGGGAACCGTCGTCATTTTTCTGGCGGGCGAACATATGGCCGACGCCCATCCCAAACGGGATGTACAGGCGGGTGGATTGGCTCGGAAAGAAGTTCACGCGGCCGGTCACCAACCCGGTGGCAATACCGGTGCGGTAGTAGGCATCCTGCCCGCCGGAGGTAAACGTTTCGCCGTCCCCCATTTGGGCGTAGTTGCCGTCCAACCCCAGTGCAAAGTAGCGGGAGATGTTGCGGGTGAATCCTAAACCCACGGTCCAGCCCGTGCCGCCCAGGTCTACCGGTTGCCCGTTATGCACCCAGTCATCCTGCGGCAAGGTCATGCCCCCGTAAAATTCCACACGGGTGGTGTTTTTGCGCAGGCCGTATTCCTGCAAGCCGTAGTAGTCGTAGTATTCTTCGGCTACGGCCGGCACGGAAAGAAACAACGCGCACAGCAAAAGTAATTTTTTCATAAGGCTCCTTTGGTGCAGTAGATTACGTATAAAGATTACTTATATTGTAAGAATTTTACAACCCTTTTACAATACAAAGTTCGCACTGCGGGTTTTGAAACGCGCCCGAGGCGTTATCGGCCACCACGCGGTCCCATTGGCCGCGGATGCGCAAAATCTGCTCGGCAATGTCGCGCACGGCGGCGTGCCCTCCGTGCAGCGGGGACGTGTACAGCGCCACTTGCTTGGCTTCGGGCACGCTGTTGGCCACCGCCAGCGGCAGCCCGACCCGCCGCAAGAGTCCCACGTCTATCAAATCGTCACCGATGAAGGCGATTTCTTCCGGGCGAATGCCGGTTTTGGTCAGCAAATAGTCCAGCACGCGGTGTTTGACGGACGTATTGTAAAACAAGTAGCGCATGCCCAGCTGTTTGGCCCAAAATTCCAGCGTGTTGCTGGCGCCTTTGGACACGATACCCGTTTGCAGCCCGCAGTAGGACAAATACAACAGGCCCATGCCGTCTAAGGATTCAAAATTTTTGATTTCCCGCGTTACGCCCTGGGCGTCGGTAAAAAAGCTAAGCGTTCCGTCGGTCATCACGCCGTCCACGTCCGTTAGCAGCAGTTTTATTTCGCGCGCTTTTTGGATAAAAAGCGGATTGAGGGGCAAAGTAGTCATATTTTCTTTATTATACTTTTATTTTTCCCGGCCTAAAAATTATATAATTATCGTATGAGAAAATTCATCCATTTGGCGCTCGTGTGCCTGCTGGGTTTTTGGGGCTGTACGCCCAAAACCGTCATCAGCCAGACGTATGACTTTAACCAAATGAACCGCATCGGGGTGATGGGGTTTTCCAACTCTTGGCCGGCTATGCAAGGGGTGGAAAATCTGTTCGCCAAGTATTTGATTGATGCCGGTTACAAAGTGGTGGAACGCGCGCAATTGGAAAGCGTTTTAAAAGAGCATAACATTGCGGTTTCGGGCTATTTGTCGCCGGAGACGACGCGCGAAATCGGCCGGATTTTGGGGGTGGACGTATTGCTTATCGGCGAGGTAAGCTCCTATACGCCGGCCCGCACCGAGCTGACCATGACGGCCACCCGCCGCACGGAAACCCGCCCGGTGTACACGCAGGACGTAATGAAACTGCCCGACGGCAGCTATGTGGGCTATACCCGCCAGGTAGGGATGCAGTATGCACACTCTACCGACGTGCGCCCGACCGAATATACCATCAATGCGCAAGTGGGTATTATTGCCAAACTGGTGGATGTGGAAACGGCCGAAATCGTGTGGATCGGGGCGGATGAAGCGTCTTCGTCCAGTGCGTTGGACGCGGCGGATTACATTGCCCGTGCGCTCGTAAAAAGTTTTACAAAAGAGTTAAACAAGCTCCAGGAAAAGAAATAATGTATCCCCGCACGTCGTTTGCCGAACAATCGGCCGCTGTGTTGTTCAAAGCGTTTTTCACGTTGATGAAAACGCTGTTTATCCTGCTGGTGCTGACGGTGGGGGCGTTGGTGGCGGGGCAGAGTGCGGTGGCGCCGGTCAGCCTGCGGCTGCTTACGTCGTACGGGATGGAATATGCCGTGGCCACGCTCAAGCCGTACCGCCATTTGTTCCCGGAGCCGTACTTAATTGATTTAGAAAATAAATAACCGAGGTTTCTATGTTAGACATTAAATATATCGTTGCACATCCTGAAGAAGTAAAAAAACGGCTTTCGCTGCGCAAACCGGAACTGGCCGCCCAGATAGACGAGGTGCTGGGAAAATACTCCGCTTACAAAACCGTTTTGGCCCGTGTGGAAGAATTGCGCGCCAAACGCAACGAGATGTCTAAATCCATCGGCAAAATTAAAAAAGAACAAGGCGACGAGGCCGCCAAAGAAGCCATGGCCGAAGTGGGCAAGCTCAAAGAAGAAATGGCCGTGAAAGAAGCCGAGCTGGACCCGCTTAAAAAAGAAATCAACGATTTGCTTTTAAGCATCCCGAACCTGCCCAACGAACACATCCCGGTGGGCGTGTCGGACGCGGACAACCCGGAATACCTGCCCTGCACGACGCCGCTTCCGAAATTTGATTTTAAACCGCTGGACCACCAGGCCATCGGCGAAAAACTGGGCATTTTGGATTTTGAAGCCGCGGCCGCGTTGTCCGGCAGCCGGTTTGCCTTGTTTAAAGGCGACGGCGCCCGCCTGGAACGCGCTATCATCTCGTTTATGCTGGATATGCACGCCAAAAAAGGCTACACGGAAGTGTTGCCTCCCGTCATCGTAAACGAAGATATTTTAATCGGCACCGGCCAGCTCCCCAAATTCCGCGAAGATATGTACGAACTGACTGGCGAACCGAAACAATTTTTAATTTCCACCGCCGAAATTCCGCTGACGAACCTGAACCGCATTCGCGTCATCCCGGAAGCGGAACTGCCCATTAAACTCACGGCCTATTCGCCGTGCTTCCGCAAGGAATCGGGCACCTACGGCAAAGATACCCGCGGCTTAATCCGCAACCACCAGTTTGACAAAGTGGAACTGGTGATGCTTTCCAAACCGGAACATTCCTACCAGATGTTGGAAATTATGGTTTCCGACGCGCAGGAAATTTTGAAAGAATTGGGTATTCCGTACCATGTGGTGGAACTGTGCAGCGGGGATATTGGGTTCTCGTCGGCCAAGACATACGATATTGAAGTCTGGATGCCGAGCGAAAACCGCTTCCGCGAGATTTCTTCCTGCTCCAACTGCCTGGACTTCCAGGCCCGCCGCATGGGGCTGCGCTACAAAAACGCCCAAGGCAAGCTGGAATACGTACACACCTTAAACGGCAGCGGGTTGGCCGTAGGCCGCACGTTTGCCGCCATTTTGGAAAACTTCCAGCAGGCGGACGGGTCGGTCATCATTCCGCCGGCGTTGCGCCCGTATTTCGGCAAAGACAAGATTGAGGCCAAAAAATAATGAAGCGTCTGCTTCGTTTGGCCGCCGCGTGCTTGTGGGCGCTGACGGCAGTACCGGCCTCGGCGGAGCTGACGCTCCCGCCGGACGTTATGCAGCACGCCACGGAAGGCATCAACGGCGTGTACAGCCTGGATTTTGATACCGCCCAAAAAAACATTGAATGGGTGTTTGCCCACTATCCGGACCACCCGTTTGCGCACTTTGGCAACGCGATGATTGCCTGGAGCCGCTATGAGTACGAATACGAACTCAGCGACGACCGCCAGCGCAAAGTGTTTGAACAAATTTTGGACGACTCCATTGACGGCATTAAACGCTGGATGAAACAAAACCCCGATGACCCCAACGCCTATATGGGCATTGGGGCGCTGTATGGCTTGCGCGCGATGTTCAGCATGCGCAACCGCAGCTGGGTGACGGCGTATTTTTCGGGCCGCAAAGCCATCAAAAATTTGGAAAAATCCCTGGAATTGGACCCCACCTATTACGACGCGTATTTCGGCCTGGGCATTTACCAGTATTATGCGGGCACGCTGCCGTCCGTCATCAAAATTTTGGCAAAAATCGTGGCCATTAAAGGCGACCCGGACGAAGGCGTCAAACAGCTGAATTTGTCGCGCGAAAAAGCGCACTTTACGGGCGACAGTTCCAAACTCATTTTAATTGAAATCCAAAACACGCGCGGCAGCAAATACTACGACCCGCAAAAATCGTTGGAATACATCCGCCAGCTGCGCGCCAAATACCCCAAAAACCCGCTGATGCACTACGTGGAAATCATCTGCCTGTACGAAACCGGCCACTACGATGAAGTTTCCGCACAAGCCGAACAGTTTTTAAAATTAATCGGCAAAGACCCGTTTTATAAGGATATTTATCTGTCCCGTGCCTACACGGCGCTGGGCACCGTGCAAATGGCCAAAGGCAACTGGCAGCAGGCGCGCGAGCTGTTGGAGAAAGGGCACGCCGCTATCCAAAACCAGGAACCCAGCCGCTGGGGCGTGTGGAACGAACTGCGCCTGGGCGAAGTGTACGATGTGCTGGGCGAGCGCGAAAAAGCGGTCCAACAATATCAATATGTGCTATCATTTGATGACAAATGGGGGTTTGACGATGCTGCCAAAGCGTTATTAAAAACACCCTATACCGCCCCTGCCGAAGGCGATGTGGGGCCGTTGCCCCCGCAATGATTTTAAAAGCCGTTGCCCGCCAATTTATTCCTATGGGGCAACCGCTTGTAAGTATTTTCCGACTCGTTTTACATCCCGCCTTTAAAACGCGGGATTTTTATACCAAAAATTGGTATGATGTATCTATTAAGAAAAATTCCTAGGAGGAAAAATAAAAAAACTGACGTTCCTGGCAGTGTTAATCAGTATGTTGTGTGCGTGGCCGGTTGCAGCATCGGCGCAAGGGATCGAAAAAGGCGACCAAATGGTTTCTGTGTTTTTGGGAGGCGCAGCGCCGCTCAATGAATCGGGGGTAAACTCCGAAGCATTGACGGGTGATCCGATTGCCAATGCCGAGTTGGATTGGGGCGACGGCGCCCTTTCTTACGGGGTGCAATATATGTATGCGCTTACGCCGCACTTTGCCATTGGGGCCGAATATAACGGCAACAGCTTTGGCGACGCCGAATATGAAAGAACGTATTTTGCTTCTGCCAGCAATTGGGGCGAAGACGAAGTGGAAAGCAAAATGAATGTGCAAAATTTTATGGTGGCGGGCCGCTATACGTTCAATCCGCAGGCCAATACCCGTTTTTACATTCCGTTAGGGCTGGGGATGGCTTCTTCCAAGGCTACCTTCAGCTTGAGCTATGTGGAAATGGCAGGCGGTCTTTTAGACCAGGACAGTTCTTCCACCAGCCAACGCAGCACTTCTTTCGCCTATTATATCGGGTTGGGTATGGAAGGAAACTTCCATAACAACTGGGTGTGGGGCTTGGAAGGCCGCTACCAAGCGTTTACGTTTGATTACGGAAAATTCTCCGACGAATACGGCAAAGAAGACCTGAGCTACTTCGCCTTGTTATTGAAACTGGGCTATCGCTTCTAAGATTTTGCTCCCTCATAAATAAACATCCCCCGGCATAGCCGGGGGATGTTTATTCAGATGTAAAAACCCGCTCCGGCGTTTGGGCGGAGCGGGCGGAATTAGCGGGGCGGAAAGCCACAAAAAACCCGCTCCAAAGGAGCGGGTGAAAAGTTATTTTTTCTTTTGGTCCTTCAGTGCCAGGTAACCCATCAGCCGGTAGATTAACTTGGAAACGTTAAACTCCGTGATGACGTCCGCCTTGCGTTGGCAGGCTTCCACTACGTCCACGGCCACGATGTTTTTATGCTTGATGACTTCGCGGAACAGGTCCAGCGCTTCATACCACATAAAACCACCGGGCTGCGGGGTGCCCGTAGCGGGGATGACGGACGGATCAAAGCCGTCCACGTCAATGGTGATGTAGACGGTGTCCGTCAGTTTTTTAAGCACTTGCGGGATGAGCTTTTTAATATCCCGGTTTTCGTGCATCAAAAACGTGGTCACTTTGCCGGCATTGCAGTATTGCTTTTCTTCGCTGGCCACACTGCGGATGCCCACCTGCACCACCGGAACCTGGCGGGAGGCCGGATACAGCGCGCACGCGTGGCTTTTGGGCGTACCTTCAAATGTTTCGCGCAAATCGGCGTGAGCGTCAAAATGCAGGATGCTCAAATTTTTGTATTTATCAATGTAAGGCTGCGCCAGCGCCTGCGTGACGGTGTGTTCACCGCCGATGTAAAACGGAATGGCTTTGTATTGCATCAGGTTGCGTACGGTTTTATCAATGTTCTTAAAAACCGTGTTGGTGGACCCTTTGCAATTGACGGCAGGCTGCGTGTTGATGCCCAGTTCCCAGGTTTCGGTTTTGGTTTCTTCGTCCCAAAGTTCAATCTGGGTGGAGGCTTCAATCACGGCGGCGGGGCCTTTGGCGGTGCCGTGCCCGTAGCAGACCGTTTTTTCAAACGGCACGGGCACTACCACGAATTTACAAAGGGGCAGAGAGCTGTATTGGCTCTCTAGCCCCATAAACTTATCGGTTTGTACGTTATCGCTCACAATGGTACCGGAGTTATTTTACAAACACAGCCGCAGCCACGACGGTGGTCCAAAGACCTTCCACGCAGATGGCGGACTGGGTAATGTTGGTCGTGCGGACAATTTTGCCGCTCATTTTCCAGATTTCTTCTTTCTGGTCCCAAGTAGTGTTATTGTCAAACTCAATGCCCAACGTCGTGGAGAGCATTAAAGCAGCCAAATCTTCCGCGTAGTCGCCGGCTTGTTTGTCGGTTTCGCCAAAGCTGTGGTGCTCGGAAATGTACCCGTGCGTTTTCTTTCCTTCTTTCGGGATCGCCAGACCCACGGAAGCGGAAATCAAGCGGCGGTATTCGTTGCTCGTGTTTCTGCTGATGACACAATGCAGAATTTGGCCCGGGTGCAATTCTTGCAAACCTTTGGATATCGGCACGGTTTTGCAGCCGGGAGGGAAAATACTGGAAACAGGCACCAAGTTAAAGCTGGCGATTTTGGCGTCTCTCAACGCTTCTTCAAAGCTGGCCAGTTTTTCTTTGTGTCTGCCGATTCCTTTGGTAAGGAATATCTCTTTGGGTACAAACGCTTCGTACATTTTTATTTTTCCACTAATTCCTTGATGTGAATTAATATAATATTAATTATAACAAATAACAAAAGGAATGTTCCTGTTGTTTCTTGTTGTAATCCCAGTACCGCTATCGGTTGCCCCGCAGGGCCAAAAACCGATACAATAAAAGTGTAATATATTCCTATGAAAAAAACAAAATTTCTTTTGGTTACGGCAATCCTTTTTACCGCGACGGGAGCGTATTGTATGGCAGATATGTTTAAAAACGGTGTGTTGCATTTTGATTACAAGGCCGAAGAATTGGCCCCGGCCGAGGCGGCTGCCCGCGTGCAGCTGGAAAAAGACCTGGCGGCCCTGGTGGCCATCCCCAAAGACCAGCGCACCTTTGACAATACCATTATGGCGTATGAACGTGCGTTTGACGATTACAGCAACGCCCTGGGAATGAGCGGGTTTTTGTCTTACGTGTCCACGGACAAACAATTCCGCGATGCGGCCCTGGCCCTGCAAATGCAAATCAGCCAATACATGGTGGACGTAGCCACCCGGCGCGATGTGTACCGCGCCATCCGCGAATATACCGACACCAACCCGCAGCTGGACCCGGTGCAGGCCAAACTCGTAAAAGAAATGCTCATCGGTTTTAAAAACAGCGGTATGGATTTAAACGACGAAGACTTGGAAACATTCAAAGCCTTAAATAAAGAAAAAGCGGAATACATTATTAAATTTGATAAAAATATCCAAGAATATAAGGACCCTCTTGCCGTGACGGCCGAACAGTTAAAAGGCTTGGGGCCCGATTATATTGAAAAATTGGAAAAAACCGACGACGACAAATACCTCGTTACGCTGGACTACCCGGACTATGTGCCCTTTATGCTAAACGCCGACGACGAATCCGCCCGCAAAGCCCTGGAATTTAAATACAACCGCCGCGGCGGGCAGGAAAACGTGGAACTCTTGGAAAAAACGTTAACCCTCCGCCGCCAGATTGCTCACCTCCTGGGGTACGAAAACCACGCCCAGCTAAAGCTGGAAAACCGCATGGCCAAAAACCCCGAAACGGTGATGAAATTTTTGAAAAATTTACAAAAGAAATTAAAACCGCTTGCCAAAAAAGAAGACAAAGAAATGATTGCCTACAAAAACGGCAAAACCGGCAAAAAAAGCCGCACGCTTTATTCGTGGGAAAGCGGCTACTGGAGCAACAAGTACCGCAAAGAAAACCTGGAGCTGGACAGTGAAAAAATTAAAGAATACTTCCCGTCCCAGGTAGTGATTGACGGCATGCTGGATTTGTTCGGCGGCGTCTTCGGCATTACGTTTGAACCGGTGGACATTCCCGTGTGGCACCCGGACGTAAAGGCGTTTAAAATCAAAGACCGCCAAAGCGGCGAACTGCTGGCCTACTTTTATATGGACCTCTACCCGCGCGAAGGCAAGTACAAACACGCCGCCTGCTTCGGCCTGGTGGAAGGGGAAGAAAAGAAAGACGGCACCTATCAAACGCCGTTTGTGGCAATCGTAGCCAATATGAACAAGCCTTCCGCCACGACGCCCTCGCTTTTAAAACACAGCGAAGTGGAAACCCTGTTCCACGAGTTCGGCCACGTGCTGCACAACGCGCTGACCAAGGCCAAATACTCGGCTTTTTCGGGCACCAGCGTCAGCTGGGACTTTGTAGAAGCCCCCAGCCAAATGCTGGAACGCTGGGCGTGGGACCCGCAAGTGCTTAAAAAAATCAGCAAGCACTACAAAACGGGCGCACCGCTGCCGGACGATTTGATTCACCGGATGATTGCGGCCAAAAATTTCGGTTCGGGCGGCACGTACCTGCGGCAGGACTTTTTTGCGCAGTACGATATGACGCTCCACACCGCCAAAACGACGCCCGACTCCACCAAACTCTACTTTGATTTAACCAAAAAAATCCGCGGCTTGCCGCTTACCAAAGGCACCATTCCGCAGGCGTCGTTCGGCCACATTATGGGCGGGTACGATGCGGGCTACTACGGCTATTTGTGGTCGGAAGTCATCGCGGAAGATTTCTTCGGCGAGTTTAAAAAGAACGGTATTTTTAACCCCGAAACGGGCTTAAAATTCCGCCGCGAAATTTTGGAAAAAGGCGGCACGATAGACGAAGAAAAAATGGTGGAAAACTTCCTGGGCCGCCCGGCGCAAATCGGGCCGTTCCTGGAGTCCATCGGGCTAAACCGGGAGGATTTATGAGCGTCGTCATCGGTATTGACGTAGGCGGTTCCACCACCAAAATCGTGGGGTATACGGACGAAGGCAAACTGGTTTCTATGTTAAAAGTAGAAGCCGCCGACCCTCTGACCAGCGCCTACGGTGCGTTGGGCAAATTTATTAACGAAAACGGCCTGGCCCTGTCGGATGTGGCGCAGATTATTTTGACGGGGGTGGGGTCGTCGCTCTTTAAAAAAGACATTTACGGCATTCCCACTTCGTCGGTGGATGAATTTGTGGCCATCGGTTCGGGCGGGCTGGCGCTGTCCGGCAAGAAGGAAGGATTAATTGTCAGTATGGGCACCGGCACGGCGTTTGTGCGCGCCGGCAAAGAAGGCATTTGCCACATCGGCGGTTCCGGCGTGGGCGGCGGCACGGTGCTGGGTCTGTGCGAAAAACTGTGCGGCGCTACCTCGTTTAAAACCGTGGTGGAAATGGCCGAAGGCGGCCAGCTGGACCGCGTGGACTTGAACATTTGCGACATCAGCAAAGGCGTCATTTCCACCCTCACGCCCGACACGACCGCGTCCAACTTCGGCAAAATGGAGGACAGTGTTTCCCCGCAGGATTTAACGGTGGGCGTGCTGAATATGGTATTTCAAACCATCGGTATGATGGCCGTGTTTGCCTGCCGTAACGATTCCGTAAAAGACGTGGTGCTCACCGGCACGCTGACGCAGGTGCCGTTTGCCAAACGCGTGTTTGAAGCGCTGCACAAAATGCACGGCGTTAATTTTATCATCCCGCCCAACGCCATTTACGCCACGGCCACGGGCGCGGCGCTTTCGTACTTATACAAGCACGGTAAAATTCATGTTGACTAACAGCCCGTCGTACAAAAAATCCAGTTTCGGTCCGGCGTTTTTCTTTTTGGGCAAACGTCAGCGCGAAGCGCTGGCCCATTATTACGAATTTTGCCGCCTGATGGACGACCTGGCCGACGAGCCGGACGTACCAAACCCGGCCGAACAGCTGGCCCAATGGAAGGACGAAATCGCGCGGATGTACCGCGGCCAGGCGCAGACGGAACTGGGGCGGCTGCTGGCGCAGGACGTGCAAACATTTTCCATTCCGCAGGACCGTTTTTTGCTGCTGATAGAAGGCATGCAGGCCGATTTGCAGGGCCGCACGTATCAAACGGGAGCGGAACTGGATTGGTATATTTACCGCGTGGCCGTAGCCGTGGGATTGGCCACGCTGGACATTTTGGGCTTGCAGGGGCCGGAGGCCGATAAACTGGCCTTGCACCAAGGCACGGCCGTCCAGCTGACCAACATCATCCGCGACCTGCCGGACGACGCCCGCTTGGGCCGCGTTTATCTGCCGGAAGATTTGTTGCACCGCTTCGGCTTAACGCGGGCCGACGTGCTGGAAAACCGCAACCCCCGCGGGGTGGCCGCCGCACTGCAAGAATTGGACGCGCGCACGCAGGCGGAATATGCCCGCGCGTTTGCCTGTATGGCAGCGTTCCCGCGGCTTAAAATGCTCCCCTGCCGGGTGATGGGGTATGTATATTTAAAAAATCTTGCTAAAATAAGAAAAACGGGCTTTCTTTTTACGCGCCCCGTCAAATTGACCAAAGGCGAAAAACTGAACTGTATTTTTTATGCACTACTCAAAACTGTCTGCTGATTGTTTTTTGGCTTTGTTAACGGCTTGCCTGTGTGCGGCCCCCGCGTATGCGGCCGGCGGCAAACAGACGGTGGCTTCGTGCCTGGAAAGCGGCAAACAAGCCTTTGCCGCCAAGTCGTATTTGCAGGCGCAGGATACGTTTACCCGCTGTTTAAAGCTGGACCCCGATAACGTGGACGCGCACCTGTCTTTGGCGGGCGTGCTTTTAACGCAGGACGATCTGGACGGGGCGGAAAAACATTTCAACGCCGCCCTGCGCAATATGACGCGTACCTCGCCGTATTTTTCCTACACCTATTCTATGTTGGGGGACATTGCCCTTAAACGCCAGCAGAACGACACCGCTTTAAAAATGTACACCAAATCGCTGGAGTACAACGCCGCCAACGTAAACTCGCTGGTGGGTAAGGGCGTAATTGTGGAGTACCAGGGGGACAAACAGGGCGCGGCGGAATACTACCGCTCGGCCTTGGCGGTGGAACCCCTGAACCTGATTGCGCGCAAACGCTTAATCAGCCTGGAGCCGTACTACCTGACGGATGACGAAATTTTGACCGCGCTCAAACAGCGCTATGCCGTAAAGCCCGACGCCACGGAACTGACGGAAGACGACCGCAAATTGTTTGAAAAAATCCACAGCGCCGAAGAACGCGGCGGCTTGGACTACCTGAAAAACAAATACCAGCGCGTGCCGGCGGAATACATCGTGACGATTAATAAAGACACCGATTTCGCCCGCGATATGCTGACGCTGGACGGCTACAACGCGCTGGACAAAAGCATCGGCCAGGACGCGATTGCCGTGTTCCAAAAAGTAGGCGTGCCGATACGGGACGTGTTTGATTTGCGCGATATGCAGGGAAAGAAAATTTTTACCCCGCAAAGCACCCTTACGGAAAGCGGTTTTTATGTCTATACCGAGGCGCTCAAAGGACGCAAAGCCTTCCTGCTGCCCAAAGAAGACGTGCCCCCTACGCAGGCCTTTTTGACCAAGGTGGCCGAACGGGTGAAGCAATTAAAAGACGCCGGCTACGTGGAAATTACGCGTTCGGATTTGAAGATGATTCAAAACCAGACGAAATGTTCCGAAGAAACCCTGGTCACCAAATTGGGCGTGTATGTGCTTAACGTCACCAAGAACGACCGGCGCTATTTTGTGCTGGCGCGCAAAACGGCCGACCCCAAAAAAGGCGTGCCGTATTATTACCTGATGGCCTCGCGCGCCAAACGCAACCCGAACATCAAAGTACCGTCTAACTCGTTGGTGGAAAGCTATGCGTTTTACGGCTACACCGTGTGTTTGGATGACGGCGATTTGTTGGAGTAACTTTTGGAAACATCAAAAAAGCGGAGAGGATTTCCTCTCCGCTTTTTTTGTGGGACAAAGTGGTTTAGGCGGTTTTCTTGCCAATCAGCTGCAAAAATTCTTCTTCCGTCAGCACGGGCACGCCCAGTTCCTGCGCTTTTTTCAGCTTGCTGCCGGCTTCGGCCCCGGCCACTACATAGGCCGTTTTTTTGGACACGCTCCCGCTGGCTTTGCCGCCGTATTCTTTGGCCAGTTGCTCGGCTTCGGTGCGCGTCATCGTTTTCAGCTCGCCGGTAAACACCAGTGTCTTGCCTTCCAGCACATTGCCGGCCTGTTCTTTTTTGGGTTGCGTAAAGTTCAGCCCCGCCGCACGCAGCCGTTCAATTTGTTCCAAGGCGTGCGGGTCGCGGAAGAAATCATAAATGCTGTGCGACACGATTTCGCCCACGTCCGGAACGCTTTGCAATTCTTCCAGCGTGGCGTTTTTCAGTGCGTCTAACGTGCGGAAGCGGTCCGCCAAAATTTCGGCCGTTTTGGCGCCCACAAACGCAATGCCCAGCGCAAACAGCAGGCGCGAAAGCGGCTTTTGCTTGCTGGCTTCTATGGCGTCCAGCAGGTTTTGGGCTTTCTTGTCTTTAAAATTTTCCAAGTGCAGCAGGTGCAAAAAGGTCAAATTGTAAATATCGGCAAAGTCGGCCACATAGCGGTTTTCCAACAGCTGGTCCATCACCACATCGCCCAGGCCGTCAATGTCCATTGCCCCGCGCGAAGCAAAGTGCAATAATCGTCCGCGCAGCTGGGCCGGACAGGCGGGGTTGATGCAGTAGTAGCCCACTTCATCGGGCTCTTTGTACACGGGCCCGCCGCAGGACGGGCAAACCGTCGGCGGGAGCACTTCTTCCTTCCCTAAATGTTCCACGACTTTTACCACTTTCGGGATCACTTCCCCCGCGCGTTCAATAATCACGCGGTCCCCTACGCGCAAGCCCAAGCGGCCGATTTCGTCAAAATTGTGCAACGTGGCGTTGGAAATCGTCACGCCGCCCACCGCCACCGGGGTCAGCTGGGCCACGGGCGTAATCACGCCGCTGCGCCCCACGGAAAACAGAATATGGTGCACCGTGGTGGTGGCTTGCGGAGCCGGATATTTAAACGCAATGGACCAGCGCGGGCTTTTGGCCGTTACGCCCAAAATGCGCTGCTGGTCAAAGCGGTTCACTTTCACCACCAGGCCGTCTACGTCAAAGGGCAGCTGGTGGCGGGAAGAATCAAATTGATTATAAAAACGGATGACGTCGGCAATTTGCGTGGTTTTGGTGCGTACGGGGCAAATGGAAAAACCCCATTGTTTGCACAAATCGATAAACCCGCTGAAACTGTCCGCCGCGATGTCGCCCGCGCCGAACGAGTGGGCAAAAAATTTAAGCGGCCGCCGGGCCGTAATCTGCGGGTCTTTCTGCCGCAGGGAACCGGCCGCCGCGTTGCGGGTGTTGGCAAAGATGTTTTCGCCCAGCAGTTCCTGTTTGCGGTTTAATTCTTCCAAATCTTTCTTTTCCAGGTACACTTCCCCGCGGATTTCCAGCAGTCCGGCGGGGGCGTTTTCCAGTTTTTGCGGGATGTTTTTAATGGTGCGGGCGTTGGCGGTGATGTCTTCTCCGGTTTTGCCGTCGCCGCGGCTGGCGGCGGTGACCAGGATGCCGTTTTCGTACGTAAGCGAGCACGAAACGCCGTCTATTTTGGCTTCCACGACCATTTCAAAATCGTTGCGTTGGAGGGTTTTTTCGGCCCGGGCGTACCATTCGCGGATGTCATCGGGCGAGTAGGAGTTGTCCAGCGACAGCATGGGCGTGGCGTGCTTAACGGGCGCAAACAGCGTGCCCGCCTGGCCGCCCACGCGCTGGGTGGGCGAATTTTTGGTGCGGTACTGGGGGTATTGGTCCTCCAGGTCTTTTAATTGTTTGTAAAGTTCGTCGTACTGCGTGTCGGACAAGATGGGGTTGTCCAAGTTATAGTACAAGTTGTTGTGGTAATTGATCAGCTTTTTAAGCCGTTCAATTTCTTCTTTGGGATGCATAGCTTTTATTTACGTTCTTTTTTTAGCTGATCCAACAAACCGTTGATAAACTTGCTGGAATTTTCGGTGGAGTATTTTTTGGCCAGTTCAATGGCTTCGTCAATAATAGCGGGCACCGGCGTGCGTTCCGGGCTGAACACCATTTCGTACGTGGCCATACGCAGGATAGAGCGGTCCACCGCGGACATACGGGCCACCGTCCAGTTTTTGGCGTAGGCGGACACGAGTTTGTCAATTTCTTTCAAATGGTGTGTCGTGCCGGTTACCAGGTCTTCACAGAAGGGGAAGCAGTCCCCGAGTTCTTTTTTAAAATCGGCCGCATAGCGGGTGACGTCGGTTTCGTTGGCGTCTTTGGCGCTGTCGGCATAGTAAAGCGATTGTAGGGCGCATTCCCGGGCCATTCTTCTGTTGCTCATATTTGCCACCTTAAAACGTAAAAATTGTCATAAAAGCCATATAGATTTTAGCAAATTTGCGTGCCGTCTGCAGGGGGCTTGGCTGGCGAAAGGGGGGTAATAAATTTTTATACTGGTTTTTTGTTTGCTTTTTGTGCTACTATATATTGCTAAAATTAAACCAAGGGAGAAAATATGAACCATAAAAAAGCAATCTTAACGGGCGTACTAGCCCTACTTTTGGCGCTGCCGGCGGCGGCGCAGAAAATGAAAACCGTCTCCGGTCAGGGGCGGTATATGTCCCGCGCGGTGCAGGAATTGGGCGCGTTTAACGCGGTGGAAGTCCGCGGTGACATTGAAGTGGATTTTATGCAGCGGCCGAATGCGGCGGTGACCGTAAGCGGGCCGGAAAACCTGGTCCGCTTGTCCAACGTGTATGTGGAAAACGGTGTGTTGGTGGTGGAATACACCCAGCCAATCCGTGTGCGCGGCGAACGGAATTTGAGAGTGGCGGTCAGCGCGCCGGAATTGGCGGCGGTGACCGTGGACCAAAACGGCGAATTTGAAGTGCGCGGCTCGCTGGATACCCAAACGCTGTCGCTGAAAGCCTACTTGGACAGTGAAATTTCGGCGGATCATATCCAGGCAACGTCCGTGACGATTGAAGCGTCGGACCGCTCGGATGTGGATTTGGGCCGCGTGTCTGCGGACCGGGTGGAAGCCGTGGCGCATAACCGGGCGGAAGTGGACTTGTCCGGCGATGTGGAAGAAGCCGTACTGACCAACAACGGCTCCGGCGATGTGGATGCCGAAGATTTGCGCGCCGTGACGGTCACCGCTACGGGCAATGCCTCGGGTGCTATCAAAGTATTCCCGACCGAAGCCTTGTATGCTACGGCCAACGGCCGCGGCAGAATTGAATACAAAGGCTACCCGACCACGCTGGAAACGAACGGAAATTACAAAAAAATCCGCCGCGACCGCGATGAAGATTACGACGACTAATTTTGCAAGCCCCGCTTCGGCGGGGCTTTTTTATGCCCAACCGGTGCAAAAAACACTATAATAATGGTATGAAGAAAATCCTGTTTTGGCCGTTTTTGGCCCTGCTTGCAGGTGCGTGTGCGTCCGTACCCGAGCAGCAATTAGCAGGGGCGGACCGTGACGCCTACGGCTGCAAAGGCTCGGCCGGATACACCTGGAGCGAAGCCCGCGCCGCGTGCGTGCGCTTATGGGAAGAAGGCATCCGTTTAAGCCCCGCGGACGGAACGGACGAAGCGCTGGCTGCGTATGTGGTGCTTTCCAAAGACGGGACGCAAGCCGAACTGTTTGAGCCCGTCAAAACCAAGCCGCGGCTGCTGGTGCGCGCGTTCACGCCGGAAGGCCCGTACTGGGCCGACAGCCAACAGACCTGGCTGTTAAAACGCCTGCCCCACGGCTGGGAAGGCTGGCACAACGGCCGCCTGGTTTACACGGCGGCTAACCCCTCGGCCGATTGACAGTTTTTAGAGGAAGTTAGTATAATAAAAGTGTTCCCAAAAGGGGAACTATTTTTTTGAAAGAACATTTAAATGGCCAGATACGATAACAGAAGAGAATACAAAAAAGATCTCTATCGCAGAAACCAGAATATCCGCGTGCCGGAAGTGCGCTTGATTAACTCCGACGGCACCATGATCGGGGTCATGCCGGTGGCGCAAGCCATCGCCCTGGCCAAAGAACAAGAGTTGGACCTGGTGGAAATTTCACCCAACGCCCAACCTCCTGTCTGTAAAATACTTGATTACAACCGGTACGTTTACGAACAGGGAAAGAAAGCGGCGGAAGCCAAAAAGAAACAGACCAAAGTAACCTTGAAAGAGTTGCGCATCAAATCGCGCATCGCTCCGCACGATTTGGACGTGAAAATACGGCAGATTGAAGAATTCCTGCGCAAGAAAGACATGGTCCGTTTTGTGGTGGTGTTCCACGGCCGCGAAAACCAGCACAAAGACATCGGCATCCAGATTTTGAACGATACGGCCAAACGCTTGGCCGAAATCGCCAACGTGGACGGCGGATTGCAGTCCATGGGCAACCGGATGTCCATGACGTTTGTGCCCAAAAACTAAACGATTTTTAGGTCCTTTTTAGTGTACTGCGTACGGGGCTTGACCGGCTCCCGGCGCAGGTTGTTCGGAAAAAGGACTAATTAAACAGAGGTACTATAAAAATGCCTAAATTGAAAAACCACAGCGGCGGCAAAAAACGCTTCAGAAAGACCGCCACGGGTAAATTCACCCACAGAAAAGCCGGCAGAAAACACTTGCTTACGCCTGTTTCTGCCTCCCGGAAGCACGAAACCAGAAAGACCGGCGTGATTACGCCCGAGTCCAACAAAGGGAAGATTTTGGAAAAATATCTCCCGATGGCCAAATAAGAGGTTAGAAACATGAGAATTAAATTCAGCGTTCCCAGACACGCAAGAAAGAAAAAAGTATTGAAAAGAGCCAGCGGCTACTACGGAGATAAATCCCGCCGCTTGCGCATGGCCACCCAGCAGCTGGATAAATCCGGCGTGCATGCTTACGTTGGCCGCAAAGACAAAAAAACCACTTACCGCCAGTTGTGGATTACCCGCATCAATGCCGCGGTGAGAGAGGAAGGTTTGTCTTACTCTAAATTCATCAGCGGCTTAGCCAAAGCCAACATCACGCTTAACCGCAAGATGTTGTCCGAAATGGCGATTAAAGACCCGGTGTCCTTCAAGAAATTGGTGGACGTGGTCAAAGCTGCCTAAGCGTTTCTGCTTTGCAAGTAAAACCCCGCTTTAAAAGCGGGGTTTTTTATGGCCATCAAAAACCCCCGGCATAAACCGGGGATTTTGGCAAATCAGGGAAAGTGCCTTATTTTTGGGGTTCGGCGGCCGATTGCCCGTTGGCCACCACGCGCTCGTAATCTTTTACGCGCTTAAAAAAGGCTTTCCACGCGGGGGAAACGCCGTCGTGCTGGCGGCCCAACTGTTTTTGGTAGCGCTTAAAGATTTGCAGCATGTTCTTTTCGGTATTTTGATCAATGTTATTTTGGTTGGCGGCAAATGCTTTGGGCGTTTGGCAGGTGGCGGCGTTGGCGTAGGAAGCGGTTTCGTCCGTAAACAGCACATAAATGGCTTCCTGGGCGGCGTCGTCGCCAAAGAGCGTTTGGGTGGTTTGGGCCAGCTGGGTATTATATTCCCGGCGGCGGGCTAAAAAGTCATCCAACAAGGCCGAAATTTCCGGCCCCAGCAGTTTATTTTCCAGCGGGGGGCGTTGGTCTTCCATCATAATATCCAACACGGACGGCTTTTGCGGTTTGGGCTGCGGAGCCGCGGCCGGCTTGGCGGAAGGAAGCGGTTTTTCTTCTTCCGACGTAGCCAAAGCCGCCAATTCCGGGAAGTTGGCCAGCGTGAGTTTTTGGGAGAACTCGGCAATCTGGTTTTTCCAGCTGAGCAGTTGGCCGGAAACATTTTTGGCTTCCTGCGCGGCGCCGGTCAGCACATCCCCGGCTGCGGGCTGCGGTTTTTGTTTGGCGGTTGCCACGGCGGGGCGGAACGGCAGATTTTCTTGCAGAAACGGGATTACCCCTTTTAAAGATTGCGCAAAGACCATCAAAAAAGCGGCCAACAACAGTAAACAGATAACAAAGCGTAAGCGGCCCATAATTTTTCTCCTGTCTGATTAGCGGCGGATTTTTTTGATGCTGCCGGCGTTCTTTTGCATCAATTGGTTTAACTTCTTGTCTTGCTCTACCAGCAATTTTTGCTGGGCGGTTAAATAGGCGTTAAAATCGGCGCTTTGGGCGGCCGCCTGTTTCAGCTGGCGTTCCGTCTCGGCGGTGAGCAAAAAGGCTTGGTATTTCACGTTATCACCAAACGTAGCGGCGATGTCGGTCAGCGTGGTTTGGTTGGAAAGCTGTACGGCTTCCAGCGCGTGTTTCATTTTCACGCGTTCTTCTTTCGGGGCGCGCCCGGGCAGCGCTTCCGTATCCAGGGTTACTTCCATAATTTGCGGGGCCGGTTTCTGGCGCTGTTGGGCGGCGGCCGATTGCGAAACCGAAGGACTCTTTTGAAATTCGGTTAAGAGCGCTTGCAGACTTTGCCCGTTGGCTTGGGGTTGCATATTGGCCAACTTCTGGGTCATTACGGCAGCATATTGCTTGAGCCAAAACAAGCGGATTTGCTGGGATTGTTCTTCGGTCGTGCACGCGCACAACAACAGGGCGGCTAGCGGAAACAAAATAAATTTTTTCATAGGGTATCCTCTGTTTTCAAAATATAACAAATTTACGATAGTCCGTACAGGGCTTTTGCGTTGCGGGTGGTAATTTCGGCCAATTCTTCCTGCGGGATGTTCAAATAATCGGCCACAAACTGCCCGATGAGCGGAATGTTGGACGGGTCGTTGCGTTGGCCGCGTTTGCCCTGGGGGGACAAATACGGGCAATCCGTTTCCAGCACCAGTTTATCGGCTCCGGCTTTTTTGACGGCTTCGCGGATGTATTCATTCTTTTTATAAGAAAAGCACCCGTTTATCCCCAGCAACAAGCCCATATCCAGTGCGCGCTTGGCTTCTTCGTACCGGGCACAAAAACAATGCAGCACGCCCGGGTGTGCCGTGGCGGACGTTCCCTTCCATTCGTGTTTGAGTGCGTGGAACGTGTCGTCGTAGGCGGCGTAATCGTCGCCGACGCGCCGCACGTGCAAAACAAGCGGCTTTTGCGTTTGGTTGGCCAGTGCCAGCATTTGCGAAAAGGTTTCCTGCTGTTTATCCTTGGGGGTAATGTCCAGGCAGGTGTAATCCAGCCCGATTTCGCCCACGGCTACGTTGCGTTCGTCGGGCAGCAGGGCGGCCAGACGGTCCAACTGGGCCGGGTCCATTTTAACGGCGTATTCCGGGTGGACGCCCAGCACCGCCCGCACCAGTGCGGGGTAACGGGACGCTAAATCCAAGGCCGGCTGCCATTCTTCGGGCGAGCAGCCGATTTCTACACTTAATATAATGCCCGCTTGCGGCAGCGTGCGGGAAAGGAGTTCGTCCCGGTCGGCGTCAAAGGCCGGGTCGTTCAGATGGGCGTGAGAATCAATAAGTTGCATATGAGATATTGTATCTTTTTTAAAGGCCGCCCGGCAGAGCCCCCCAAGACTAACCCAAAAAAACGCTTGTGCGGCTGCGCGCACCTTACTATGATGAGGAAAAGGCAGTTCTTTGAAAGCTATTTCCTCGACGGAGAAAGCGGGTTCAAAATTAGCACTCTAAAAAAGGGGTTGACAAAAATGAAATAATTGCATATACTATTAGCAGTGAGAGTCAAAGAGTGCTAAAATAAAGCCAACGCTCCGAGGAACCTCCAGGAAAGTATGAGAATCCTAAAACCGGAAATTGCCAAAGCGCGTAAAGAAAAAATCCTGCGGTGGGTCATCCAGCAGTTTGTGGAAACCCGCCGGCCGGTGGGTTCGCAGATGATTGCGCAGAGTGCGCTGCCGGATGTGTCCAGCGCGACGATTCGCAACATTATGAAAGAACTGGAGGAAGAGGGCTACCTCTACCAGCCGCACACTTCCGGCGGCCGCATTCCTACGGACAAAGCCTACCGCTTTTATGTAGATTACCTGGCCAACGTGCAAAAAATGGCCGCCCGCGAACGCCAGCGCATTGAAGAACAATATGATGCGCGCGTAAACGAGGTGGACAATATGCTCGTGCAGACTTCGCGCCTGCTGGCTATGCTTTCGGGCGCGGCGGGGTTTGTGTATGCGGCCCACGTGGATGACCAGCGCATCCAGCGGTTGGATTTCATTCCGGTGGCTCCGGGGATGATTTTGGCTGTGCTCGTTACCCAAGCCGGCGCCGTGCGGCACTGGCCGGTGCGCACCGGGTACGTGATTGCCCCGGCCCGCCTGCGGGTGCTCAGCCGGTTCATCAACCAGGAAATTGCCGGGTTGACGTTGGCGCAAGCCCGCCAGGTACTGTGGCAGCACATCCATTCCGGCCACCGCGAGATTTCGGACTTGGCCGACCTGGCCACCCAGGTGCTCAAAGACATTGAACGCCCCCAAACGGGAGCGGACGAGTTGTACGTGGAAGGCATTGGCCGCCTGCTGGAAAACACGACCGAAGCCGATTACGAAGATTTGAAACAAATGATGCGCGTAGTTGAGGAGCGCGAACGTTTTTCCTCGTTGTTAAACGAGAAAATGACGGATATGGAGAAATCCAACCAAAAAGTAAATGTCAGCATCGGCAGCGAGAACGAGCTGCAGGAGCTGAAGAACCTCAGCATTGTTTCCACCGCGTGCCGTGTGGGGGATAAAACGGTGGGAATGTTGGGCATTATCGGGCCCAAACATATGGAATATACAAGAGTGATGTCCCTGGTCAATTACATTGGGGAACTCTTGCAGGAGTCCATGAATCATTGGGCGGCGTTGCCCGCCGAGGACGAGAAAGACTATGAGTAAGAAACATCCGCAGAAACACGGCGCCGAAGCCGCCGCAGAAGAAAAGGACGAAGAGCGGGATCTGCCGGAAGTGGAAGAAGCGCAGGCGCAAGCCCAGCCGCAGGAGCCCAAACCGGAAGAAGCCCCCGCCAAAGACGAAAAGAACAAATACTACGACCAGTTGGTCCGCTTGAGTGCTGATTTTGAAAATTACCGCAAACGGACCGAGCGCGAAAAAGCGTCTTTCCTGGCCTACGGAAAAAAACAATTTGCCGAAAAATTGCTGCCGGCGTACGAAGTATTATTGCGGCAGCGCGAGGAGTTAGCAAAAAAACAAAATAACGAAGAATGTTCCGCCTCGTTAAAAGCCGTTAAGGATGGTCTTAATATGGTTTTTACGGAGCTGGAAAAAGCCTTCAAGGCCGAAGGGATTGAACATATGGATGTGTTGGACAAGCCCTACGACCCGGCCACCCAAGAGGTGGTGGCGATGATTCCGTCGTCCGAAGCCCAGGACGGAATGGTATTGCAAGAAGTGCAGATGGGTTTCACGATGGACGGCAAAGTCCTGCGCCCGGCGCGGGTGATTGTCGGCCAGCATGCGGAAGGGTAAGTTGATTCCGCTTATTCGGTATAAACATTTTAAAATTTAAAGGAGAAACATCAGTATGGCTAAGATTATTGGTATTGACTTAGGAACTTCCAACACTGCCGCGGCAGTAATGGAAGGAGGCAGAGGAACCATCATTCCGTCTGCCGAAGGTAGCTCCATCGGCGGGAAGGCATTCCCTTCTTACGTCGCTTTCACCAAAGATGGCCAACGCTTGGTGGGTGAACCGGCGCGCCGTCAGGCCATTGCCAACCCGGAAGGCACCGTGACCGCCTTCAAACGCAGAATGGGGGAAAACTATAAATACAATTTGCGCGGGCAGGAATTTACGCCCCAACAGCTGTCGGCTTTCATCTTGCAGAAAGTGAAAAAAGATGCCGAGGCTTTCTTGGGCGAACCGGTGGAAAAAGCCGTTATCACCGTGCCTGCTTACTTTAACGACAACCAGCGCCAGGCCACCAAAGACGCCGGCCGCATTGCAGGCTTGGAAGTGGTGCGCTTGGTAAACGAACCGACGGCTGCTGCGTTGGCCTTCGGTATTGATAAAGCCGGCAAGGAACAGAAAGTAATGGTGTTCGACTTGGGCGGCGGTACGCTGGATGTGACGATTATGGAAATGGGTAAAGAAGGCACGTTTGATGTGCTTTCCACCTCCGGCGATACGAAACTGGGCGGTACGGATATGGATAACGCCATCATCCAGTGGATGGTGGACGAATTCCGCAAACAGACCGGTATTGATTTGTCCAAAGATAAACAAGCGCAACAACGCTTGAAAGACGCGGCCGAAAAAGCCAAAATCGAACTGTCCACCACCATGGAAACGGACATCAACCTGCCGTTCATCTCTGCGGGTGCGGATGGCCCGAAACACTTGGAACTGCAACTTTCCCGCGCCAAACTGGAAAGCTTGGTGGACGACATCGTCAAACGCTGCGGTAAATCCGTCAACCAGGCCTTGTCCGATGCGGGTTTAACTGCGTCGCAGATTGACCGCGTCATCTTGGTCGGCGGCCCGACCCGTATGCCGATCGTGCAGAAATACGTGGAAGACCTCGTGGGCAAGAAAATTGAACGCGGGATTGACCCGATGGAATGCGTGGCTATCGGTGCGGCTGTACAGGCCGGTATTTTGACGGGTGATGTAAAAGATGTGCTTTTGTTGGACGTTACGCCGCTGTCCTTGGGCTTGGAAACCTTGGGCGGTGTGTGCACACGCCTGATTGAACGCAACACCACCATCCCGGTGCGCAAGACGCAAATCTTCTCTACGGCGTCGGATAACCAGCCGGCTGTAACGATTAACGTCCTGCAGGGTGAACGCCCGATGGCGAAGGACAACGTACCGCTGGGCAAATTTGACCTGGACGGCATTCCGCCAGCTCCTCGCGGTGTACCGCAGATTGAAGTCACCTTCGATATTGACGCGAACGGTATTTTGAACGTATCCGCTAAGGACTTGGGTACCAATAAAGAGCAACACATCACCATCAGCTCGCCCAACAAACTCAGCGATGCGGAAGTGGAAAAATTCGTCAAAGACGCGGAAAAATTCGCGGAAGAAGACAAGAAACACAAAGAAGTCATTGAAGCCAAAAACCAGGGCGACAGCGTGCTCTACCAAACGGAAAAATCGCTGAAAGAATACGGCGATAAAGTGTCGCAGGACGACCGCTTGGCCATTGACCGCGCGCTGGGCGACTTGCGCGACGCCTTGAAAGGCGAAGATGTGGCCCGCATCAAAGCGGCTACGGACGAAGCCTTGAAGGCCGGCCAGAAACTGGGCGAAGCGATGTACAAAAACGCGCAAGCTCAGCAGCAGGCTCAAGCGGGTGCGCAGGCTGGCGCACAACAGCAAGGCCCTGCGGCCGGAGCGCAAGCGGCCGGTAACAACGGCGGCAAGGACGACGTAGTGGAAGCCGAAGTCGTAGACAAATAATTCCGCACAACGCCTTATCCAAAAGGGGAACCGAAAAGGTTCCCCTTTTTTGTGCCTGTTTTGCCGGCGTTTTTACTTTTACCCCCGTAAAAAAGTAAAATAACCCTATGCCCCAGTATTTTGCCGATATCAAAGAAACCGAATTTTTCCTGACGGATGCCGAGGCGCATCACGCGGCGGCAGTCGCCCGCCACAAAGAAGGGGACGAAATCCGCGTGTTTGACGGCACGGGCCGCCAGTATATGGCACGCATTGACCGCGTGCAAAAAAAGTTTGTGCGCGGCACCCTGTTAAAGCCGTGCCTGGTGCGCCGCCCGGCGCTGGAACTGGAACTGTTTTTTGCGCCCAACTCCCGCACGGGGCTGGAAGAAGTGCTGGATAAAGGCACCCAGCTGGGGGTGGCTGCGTTCTGCCCGATTGTTACGCAGCGCAGCGAATACGATGTGCTGAAAAAGTGGAACGGGAAAAATGACCGCTGGCACCAAGTGATGGTGGCCGCCTGCAAACAGTGCGACACGCCGTTCATCCCGGCCATTTTGCCGCCCGTCAAATTTACGGAAGCCCTCCGCCAGGAAGTGCCTTCCCTCTTGGCCTACGAGGCCGAAGAAACCCACACCCTGGCCTGGGGACAGGAAAAACTCGGGCACCCCAAGCGCTTGCGCGTGTATGTGGGGCCGGCCGGCGGCTGGACGGACGAAGAGGTGGTTATCGCCGCGCAATACAACGTCCTGCCGGTTACGCTGGGTGTAAACATTTTGCGTGCGGAAACGGCCTGTATTGCCGTAGCCGCCAAACTGTTATAATGACTACTTTTTTTATCAAAACGTTCGGTTGCCGCGTCAACCAGGTGGAAAGCCAAGCCCTGTGGGAGGAATTCCTGCGGCAGGGCTATGTGCCGGCGGACTCGTTTGAAACCGCCGATGTGTGCCTGCTCAATACCTGCACGGTCACGCACCAGGCCGATAAAGACGTGGAAAAGCAAATCCGCCAAATTTTGCGTCGCAACCCGCGGGCGCGCCTTGTGCTGACGGGCTGCTACGCCGCCGCACACGAAAAAATGGTGCGCGACAAATTCCCGCAGGCCGAAATCATCGGCAAATACGACTTGGGCAAAACCCTTTTTAACGTGCCGGACGTCTGCTGGACGGTATCCGGGCACGAAGGCCACAGCCGCGCGTTTATCAAAATTCAGGACGGGTGCGATTGTTTTTGTTCGTATTGCATTGTGCCGTATGCCCGCCCGGTCAAACGCTCCAAGCCGCTGGCGGATGTGTTGCACGAAATTGAAGTGTTGCAGCAAAAGGGCTTTGCCGAAATCGTTTTGACCGGCATTAACATCGGCAACTACCTCTGCCCGCAAACGGGGACGGATTTGGCCGGTTTATGCGCCGCAATCGCCCGCCTGCCGGGTCGGTTCCGCGTGCGGTTTTCTTCCATAGAGCTGCAAACCGTCACGGATGGCATTATTGACCAAATGGCTTTGCGCCCGGACCGGTTTTGCAATTACTTCCATTTGCCCCTGCAAGCCGGATGTGACAAAATTTTAAAGGATATGCACCGCCATTACGATACGGCCGCCTATCGGGCGCGCGTGGAAGACCTGCGCCGCCGGGTGCCGCAAATCGGCATTTTTGCTGACGTTATCGCGGGCTTTCCTACCGAAACCGAGGCCGATTTTGAGGCTACCGCCGCGTTCATCCGCGAGGTCCGCCTGGCGGGATTGCACGTATTTAGCTATTCGCCGCGCCCCGGCACCCCGGCGGCCGCACTCAAGCAGTTGCCGCACGAGGAAATCAAACGCCGCTCGGACGCGCTGCGTGCCCTGGATAAAGAGCTGCGCACGGCCTTTGCCGCGTCTTTGGTAGGCACGGAACAGGAAGTATTTATAGAGGAGCACAAAGCCGGCCTGCCGCACGGGATAACGTCCAATTTCCAGCAGGTCGTGCTGGAAGGCGCCTCCGGCGCCCACGGCCTGGTGCGCGCGGTGATTACGCGGGCCGAAGGCCCCCTGTGCTTTGGCCGGCCGGCTTAAAATGCTACAATGTAAGTAATGCCCCGCCTAAGGCAGGAAGTGCCAACATTTCCGCTTTGCAGGTTGGGCGGATTATTGGTATAATATATATATAATTTGTTCCTGATTCGTCATTAACAAGTTAGATTCTTTTTTAGGCAAGAGTAGATAAAACAATGGTAGCCAAAAAAAATCTGTGTGTTCTCATCCTGGCGGCCGGCAAAGGCACCCGGATGAAATCTCCCCTTCCCAAACCGCTGCACGTCGTTTGCGGAATCCCGATACTCGCACATATTTTAAAGGCGGCCCAAGCATTGGGTCCGGCCGCTATCGGCATTGTAGTCGGCCACGAGGCCGACACGGTGGTAAACGCCGTCAAAGCGGGGCTTGCCCAGTGGGGCATTACGGCCCCGGTGGTGTTTGCGCGCCAAACGGATTTGTCCGGTTCTGCTTCGGCCGTCAAAGCCGCGGAACCGCTTTTGAAAAAATTTGAAACCGTCATGGTGTTAAACGGCGATACGCCGCTTTTGCAGGCGCAGACGCTGGCGCATATGGCCGACGTGTTTGAACATAACGAAGCCGGCGCCATGGTGCTGGGCGTAACGGTGCCGAACCCGTTTGGCTACGGGCGCATTATCCGCGCGGCGGACGGTTCGTTTGAAACCATTGTGGAAGAATCCGACGCGGACGAAGAAACCAAAAAAATTGCCGAAATCAACAGCGGCATGTACATTTTTAATTCCAAAGCGCTGCAAACCGCGCTTTCCCAACTCACGCCGCAAGGCCCCAAGCACGAATACTATTTAACCGACACCCTGGCCCTTATCAACCAGATGAATCAGCCCGTATTGGTGCTGGCCGGTACGGATTACAAGCAGGCGCTGGGCGTAAACAGCAAAGCGCAGCTGGCCGAGGCCGAGCAAATCATGCGCGACCGCGTAGTCGCCGAACTGATGGACGAAGGCGTTACGCTGGTGCGCCCGCATGAAGTGTATATAGACCCGGGGGTCAAAGTGGGGGTGGACACCAAAATCTGCCCCGGCTGCTACATCAGCGGCCATACGGTCATCGGCAAAAATTGCGAAATTGAAGGCAACGTCTACATCAAAGATTCCGTCATCGGCGACAACGTCACCATCAAAATGGGTACGTATATTGAAGAGTCGGAAGTGGAAGCCGGCTGCCAGCTGGGGCCGTACGCGCATTTGCGCCCGAAATCCGTTTTAAAAACGGGCGCCAAAGTGGGCAATTTTTCAGAAATTAAAAAATCCGTCATCGGGGAAGGTTCCAAAGTCAACCACTTAAGCTACATCGGCGATACGCAAATGGGCGCCGGGGTGAACGTGGGCGCCGGAACCATCACCTGCAACTATGACGGCAAAAACAAACACCAAACGGTCATTGGGGACCACGTGTTTGTAGGGTCTAACGTGAATTTTGTAGCGCCGGTAACGGTGCACGAATATGCAAAAATCGGCGCGGGGTCAACGATTACCAAAGAGGTTCCGGCGGAATCTCTGGCGATTGCCCGTTCGCGTCAGGTCGTTCTGGAAAAAAAAGGTGTAAAGAAAAATGACTAAAAGCGTAAACGGCGATTTGAGAATTTTCTCCGGCAATGCCAACATTGCCCTGGCGCAGAAGATTTGCAATCACCTGAATATGGAGATGGGCAAACTGCGCGTAGAGCGCTTTGCAGACGGAGAAATTGACGTACAGATTTTGGAAAGCGTACGCGCGCACGACTGCTATATCATTCAGCCCACCTGCCCGCCCGTCAACGAAAATTTGATGGAGCTCCTGATTATGATTGACGCGTTCAAACGCGCCAGTGCCGGCAAAATTACGGCCGTTATTCCGTACTTCGGTTATGCCCGGGCGGACCGCAAAGCCTCCCCGCGCGTGCCGATTACGGCCAAGCTGGCCTGCAACCTGATTACCGAAGCCGGCGCCGACCGCATTATGACGGTGGACCTGCACGCGGGCCAAATCCAGGGGTTCTTTGATATCCCGGTGGACCATTTGCGCGCCCGCAAAGTGTTTTTGGATTATTTTAAAGATTTTGACCGCAAAGATTTGGTGGTCATTTCCCCGGATGTGGGCGGAGTGGAACGCGCCCGCAAATTTGCGGCCCGGATGGACGCGGGGCTGGTGATTATTGATAAACGCCGCCCGAAAGCCAACGAAGCCGTGGTGTACAACGTCATCGGGGACGTGAAGGACAAAGTAGCCATTATTTTTGATGATATCGTGGACACGGCGGGCACGCTGACCATCGTGGCCCAGAAAATCAAAGAACAAGGCGCGCGGGAAATTTATGCGGCGTGCACGCATGGGTTGCTCTCCCGCAACGCGATTGACAAAATCAACAAGTCGGACATCAAAAAGCTGGTCATTACGGACTCGCTGCCGATACGCGACTTGGGGCCCAAGGTGGACGTGCTGTCCGTTTCGTACTTACTGGCGGACGCCATCAAACGCAACCACGACGGCCGCTCTATCAGCGATATGTTTAATTAACGAAATTTCAAAAATTTTCTATAAGGAAATTTGGAGGAAACAATGGAAAAAGTAACTATCTCTGCCGCTGCCCGCGAAGGGATTGGCGTCAAAGGGGCTCTTTCTAAAATCAGAGCCGAAAAGAAAATTCCGGCCGTTATCTACGGCGGACACAAAGAACCTGTTAGCGTTACCGTAAGCGTAAAAGATTTGGATAAAATCGTAAAAGCCGGTAAAAACACGCTGGTGGAAATGGACCTGGGCGGTGCCAAAGAACTGGCGTTGGTGAAAGAAATCCAATACCACGCCGTAACCGATAACCCGATCCATGCCGATTTTCAGCGCGTAAGCATGAAAGACAAAATGGACGTCGTTGTTCCGCTCAAACTGGAAGGTATGCCGGCGGACGTGGCCAACTATGGCGCTATTATTGAACACATTTTGCGCGAAATTGAAGTGCGCGCCCTGGTCAGCGCCATCCCGCACGAAATCGTGCTGGACATCACCCCGATGACCATCAACAAAGGTTTGGTCGCGGGCGACATCAAACTGCCCGAAGGGGTAGAACTCGTGACCGATCCGGAAGCCCCGGTGGTGCACTTGGCCATCCCGAAAGAAGAAGAAGCTCCTGCTCCTGCGCCGGCTGCTGATGCTGCCGCCGCCCAGCCGGAAAGCTCCTCTACCAAGGGCAAGAAAGACGAAGAAGGCAACCTTACCAAAGACAAGGAAGCCCCGAAGAAATAACGTATGCAGCAACTCCTGGCAGGGCTTGGTAACCCCGGTTCCCAATACGAGCATACGCGCCACAACGCCGGATTTATGGTGCTGGACGCCGCTGCCCGCAAATGGGGGGCCGAATGGAAAACCTGGCAGAACCTGGGAGTGTATGCAAAAGTTACCGTGGCAGGGCACGATGTCTTTCTCATCAAACCCTCTACTTATATGAACGAATCGGGCCGAGCTGTATCCAGCTTGGCCCGGTTCTATAAAATCCCGCCGCAAAACTGCCTGGTGTGCTTTGACGATGTTTCGCTGGCGGTGGGCAAGCTGCGCATCCGCAAAAGCGGTTCGGCCGGCGGCCAAAAAGGGATGAAAAGCGTGATTGAACAGCTGGGCACGCAGGACATTCCGCGCTTGCGGCTGGGCATCGGCCCCAAGCCCGAAAAGTTTGACCTGGCCAACTTTGTGCTGTCCAATTTTCCCAAGGCGGATCAGCCCGCCCTGGACGACGCGCTGGCGCGCGCGGTGGACGCATTGGAAATGATTTTATCGCAAGGGCTGGAAAAAGCGATGAATACGTTTAACTGATTTGAGATTTTTATATAGAAAGGGCGGAGAAAAATTCTCCGCCCTTTTTGTTGTAAAATTTATGCCCCAAAATACAGGCAAGAATAGCGCGCTAGCGGGTGAGGCCAGCCGCTGGCCCTTGGCAAAAACATCCCCAACCCGTTGTTCCCTAATGGCGTAAGCACCGTATTAGGCGGAACCCTGTTCGAGGAAGAGCTCCCGGGCATGGAAGGCCGTTGCGTATAGGCGCAACATTCCAAAAACACTGTGGCCCCTCTAGTCGTGTTGGCGGGCATAGAGCGCCTGCCCCTGGCAAGGTAGGGGAGGGGCGGCCGCTGGCTCTTTTGCGTAAACATTTCCAACAAGTTGTTCCCTATGGCGTAAGCACCGTATTAGGCAACCCCTTGGCCGGGGCCAAAAAGCCTGCCCCCGGCAAGGGGCCTGGAAGGGCCGTTGCATGAGAGAGCGACAGGGCGGAAATAGTGTGGCTCAATTAGTCGTGTTAACGGGTAAAGGAAGGGGAGGGGCGGCTCGCCCCTTGATTTGTTTTTTTTTTTTGATAAATTTTGGCTATGAGCAAAATTTATCAAAAAACCCACCCGGCGGGGAAAAACGCCGGATTTACGCTAATAGAGTTATTAGTGGTGGTGTTAATCATTGGTATTTTGGCGGCGGTGGCGCTGCCCAAATATGAATTGGCGGTAGAAAAAGCCCGTGCGGCGGAACCGCTGAGTGTGCTGAAAAGTTTACGCGACGCACAAGAAGTTTATTATATGGCGAATGGCGCTTATGCTGCTGATTTTGATGAGTTAGATGTAGAAGTGCCGGAAAGTAAAAATTTTGATTATATTCTTGCACCTAATACTTCAGTAGGAGTTAAGTCCAAGAAAAGACAATATGTACTAGCGTACCGTTATGCTTCTACGGGAAGATACAGTATCGTATGCGGAACAGATGCCGGTTACCACACGGAAAATTATGCCTTTGGAAGAAAACTTTGCATTTCTTTGGGGGCAGATGTAAATAAACAAGATCCAGAAACAGGCAAACCCCGTTGGCCAATTGTAGAATAGAAAAAGTTTCAAATAAATTTTACGCAGGCTTATTTAATTTTACATGCCACAGGTATTCGGTATTGCCGTGGGTTCCCTTGATGGGGCTTTCTATCACTTCGCCCGAGGTGCCGCCGTATTTCTCTTTCAGGTTTTCTTCAAAATAATCCTGCACGCGCTTGATGGCCAGTTGGCGGTTTTCTTCCGTTTTTACAATGCCGTGCGGCACTTGTTTGGGCGTCAGTTCAAATTGCGGTTTAATTAAAAATACGATTTCCGCTTCGTTTGCCATCACGTTAAACAACGGTTCCATAATCATCGTTAAGGAAATAAACGACACGTCCACCGCCGCAAACTGCGGGGCCTGCTCAAACAAATCGGGCGTCATATAGCGGGCGTTGGTTTCGGGCTTAAAATGGAAATTTTTATAACGGCGCATTTCGTCGGCCAATTGCCCTTTGCCCACGTCCACGCCGTACACGTCTTTGGCACCGGCCTGTATCATACAGTCGGAAAATCCGCCCGTGGCCACGCCAATATCCACGCACACTTTGCCTTTTACGTCGATGTTCCACGCTTTCATCGCGCCTGCCAGTTTCAGCCCGCCGCGCGATACATACGGGCAGGATTTTTCTTTGAGCGCAATTACGTCCTCCGGCAGGACGGTGCGGTCGGCGCGGGTGTCCACCTCACCGTTTACGACCACTTCGCCCGCCATAATGCTGGCCTGCGCGCGGTTGCGGCTTTGGAAAAACCCTTTTTCCACCAAGGCCATATCCAGGCGCAGTTTTTTATTGGGCATTGTCACCCTCGGCCAAGTCGGTATCAAACGGGGCGGTCATCATTTCGGCCCCTTTCTTTTTGAGTTCTTCCACCTTAAATTTTACCGTTTCCAGCTTTTGCGAAAGCTCTTTGGACAGCGTTACCCCTTCTTCAAACAATTTTACGGAAGCGTCCAAATCGGTTTGTTCTTCTTCCAGTTTGGAAACAATTTCTTCCAAGCGGGAGAGTTGTTTTTCAAAGGTGATTTTAGTTGGCATAATATCAAACCTCACTTAACTTCGGAGCGGATCATCCCGTCCTGTACTTGAATAAAAAGCGTTTCGCCGGGGGCCGTTTGGTTCACCCGGCTGACGACGGACCCGTCCGCGCGGCGGGAAATGCTGTACCCGCGTTTTAACACGGCCTGCGGCCCCAGCGCCTGCAGTTGGTTTTGGGCCAGCGCAAAACGGTGTTCAAAGGCCGCCAGGCGTTCTTTCCACGCGCTTTCCAGCCGCAAGGTCAAATCGTCCAGTTCCTGTTCTTGGGCCAGCGTCAGCGTTTCGGGCGTTTTAAATATGCGGCTGTTGACGGCCAAATCAAAGCGGCGTTTGGCGCGTTCGTAAAATAAACTGACCGATTGCAGCAGCCGTTTTTGCAGCTGCAAAATATGTTCCTGCGTGTTTTGGGAATTTTGGACCACCAGTTCCGCCGCGGCGGAGGGGGTGGGGGCGCGCAAATCGGCCACAAAGTCGGCGATGGTAAAATCCACCTCGTGCCCGACGCAGGAAATAACGGGAATTTTGCTTTTAAAAATGGCGCGCGCGACGATTTCCTCGTTGAACGCCCATAAATCTTCTATGCTTCCGCCGCCGCGGCCCACCAAAATTACGTCCGGAGCGGGCTTAAAGTGGTTCAAATCGGCAATGGCTTGGGCAATCTGCGGGGCGGCTTCGTCCCCTTGCACCAAAACGGGCGCGATGAGTACTTCCAAATGCGGGCTGCGGCGTTTTAGGACGGATAAAATGTCGCGCACCGCCGCCCCGGTGGGCGACGTGACGACCGCAATGCGCTGGGGGTAAGCGGGAATGGGTTTTTTGTGTTCCGGGGCGAATAATCCCTCGGCTTCCAATTTCTTTTTGAGTTTTTCAAACTCCAAGAAGAGGTTGCCTTTGGCCAGCGCCTCGGCCGTTTTCACCACAATCTGGTACCGTCCTTGTTTGGCATAGCAGGACAAACTGCCCCACACGCGCACCTGTACGCCTTCCTGCAATTGGCCGCCGTATTTGCGGGCGTCCCATTTAAACATTACGGCGGAAAGGAGGGATTCGCGGTCCTTCAAATCAAAATAAATGTGCCCGCTGGCGGCTTCGCGCAAGTTGCTCACTTCGCCTTCCACAAACACGTCGCGGAACACGCCCTCAATCATTTGCTTGAGGGCCAGCGTAATGGCGGTGACGGTAAACACCTGGCCGCGGAAAGGGGCTTCGGGCTCCATTTATTCTCCTTTGATTTTTTTCAGGCGCTCTATAATGGCGGGCTCTTTGCCCAACACGCCCGGCTTGAAAAATTGCATCGGCGAAGGCATATAGAGCTGTTTGACGTAGTGGTTTGGAAAATCGTGCGCGTATTTGTAGCCGCGGTTCTTGCCGCCGGAGCGCAGGTTGTCGGGCACGGGGCGGTATTTGCCTTCGCGCACTTCTTTCAGGGCGGCGTCCACCGCCAGGTAGGCGGAGTTGCTCTTGGGGCAACACGCCACGTAAATGGCGGCATGCGCCAAGGGGATGCGCACTTCCGGCATACCCAGTTCTTCGGCTGCGGCAAAGGCGGCCTGTGCAATCATCATAGCGTAAGGTTCCGCGAGCCCCACGTCCTCGCACGCGCAAATGAGAATGCGCCGCGCGATAAAACGCGGGTCCTCGCCGCTTTCCAGCATACGCGCCAGCCAGTAAACGGCGGCGTCCGGGTCCGAACCGCGCATGGATTTAATAAAAGCGGAAATAATGTCGTAATGTTCGTCGCCTTTTTTGTCGTAATTTAAATGGCGGCGCTGGATGCACTCTTTGGCGATGTCCAAACTAATGTGTTTTAACCCGTCTTTGCCGGGCTCCGTGGTAACAAACGCCAGTTCGGCGGCGTTTAGCATTTTGCGCGAGTCGCCGTTGGCTTGGGTGATCAGATAGTCCGCGGCGTCGGCGTCTATTTGGGCTTTTTCGTTTTCGGCGGCGCGGGTAAGAATTTTGAGCAAATCTTTTTCGCCCAGCGCCTTAAATTCAAATACGGAAAAGCGGGATAACAGCGCCGTGTTGATGTAAAAATACGGGTTTTCGGTCGTAATGCCGATTAAAATAATGTCGCCCCGCTCCACGGACGGGAGCAGTACGTCCTGCTGGGTTTTGTTAAAGTGGTGGATTTCGTCCAAAATCACCAGGGTGCGCTTGTGCTCAAACGAGGGCGTACGGGCGCGTTCCTGGGCTTCGGCCAGCACTTTTTTGATGTCCGCTACGCCGGCCGAGGCGGCGTTTAATTCCACCGTGTAGGATTGGGTGCGTGAGGCAATATAGCGCGCCGTGGCGGTTTTGCCGCAGCCGGGCGGGCCGAAAAACACGGCCGATTTAATCATATCCGCTTCCAACAGCCGGCGCAGCATTTTGCCCGGCCCCAGCAAATGGGGCTGGCCGGCAAAATCTTCCAGCTTTTTGGGTGCCTGGCGCGCGGCCAGCGGCATGGTGTCCTGTTCGTCGGTCATAGTGCTATTTGTGCGAAGCGTCCAGCGACGCTTTTAATTTGATGATTAAATCGTCCACGCGGGATTCTTCTTCCTTGCGTTTGCCGCCTTCGTTTTGGCTCTGCAGATACGCCTGCGCGGCAAAGTGCAGGGCGGCCATCAGGGCTTGTTTTAGCGTGTCAATTTCGCCTTCTTCCTGCAGCTGGAGCATGTATTTTTCCACGGTGGCGGCCAAATCGGTCAGCTCCACCATCCCCAGCCCGGCGGCTTCTATATCCAGCGGGATACGCTTAATTTCCACTTGAACAATGTCTTTGGGCATATATTAGGTATTGTAACTTTTTTGCCGCGTGTTTGGGGGCTTTTGGGAGCGGGTGCGCAAAAAACCCTAAAAAATAAGAAAATTTCCCTATACAGCCGCCTAAAAAGATATAATAAAGTATATGACTATCAACGAATTTAAATCCGCCTGTTCTGCCATTGAACAGGAATATAAGGCCAAAATCGGCCAAGCCGCCGATTCGGCCGCCGTGGAAGAATTGCGCGTAGCCGCCCTGGGGCGCAAAGGCGCACTGACCGAACTGTTAAAAGGGCTGAAAGATTTTTCCATTGAAGAAAAGAAAGAAGCCGGCCCGCTGGGCAATGCGCTCAAAGCCAAATTGGCCGCGGCGCTGGACGAAAAAACCGAATTTTTTGCCACCAAAGAAATCAACGACGAACTCAACAAAGTAAACCTGGATTTAACCCTGCCCGGCTACCCCGTGGCCAAAGGCCACCGCCACCCGCTTTCCGTGGCGCAGGACCGGATGACCACCATTCTTTCCCGCCTGGGGTTTGAATGGGCCGAAGGCCCGTGGGTGGAGGACGAAAAACACAATTTTGACTTGCTTAACATTCCGCTGCACCACCCGGCGCGCGACGCGCAGGATACGTTTTTTGTGGACAGCAAAATGCCGCTTGTGCTGCGCACCCATACGTCCAACGTGCAAAGCCGGTATATGGAAAAACACAAACCGCCGCTGCGCATTATGGCCCCCGGCCGCGTGTTTAGAAACGACAGCTTAGACGCCACCCACAGCCCCGTGTTCCACCAGATTGAAGGGTTGTATGTGGACAAAAACGTCAGCCTGGCCGATTTGAAAAGCGACCTGTCCGCCTTTATGAAAGGCTTGTTCGGCAACAAGGCCGAAATCCGCTTCCGCCCGTCGTTCTTCCCGTTTACGGAACCCAGCGTGGAAGTGGACGTAAAATGCGTGTTCTGCCAGGGCAAAGGCTGCAACGTCTGCAAAGGCAGCGGCTGGATTGAAATGCTGGGCGCCGGCGTCGTGCACCCCAACGTGCTGCGCAACTGCGGCATTGACCCGGAAGTGTACAGCGGCTACGCCTTTGGCATGGGCGTGGAACGCCTGGCAATGATGATGCTCAACATCAAAGACATCCGCACGTTCTACGAAAACGACTTGCGCGTGCTGAAACAATTTTAAGGAATGTAACAAATGAAGATATTGTATTCTTGGCTGAAAGATTTTATTGACCTGGATTTAACGCCCGAAGAACTGGTAAAAAAACTAACCGACCTGGGCATTGAAGTGGCTTCCGTGGAAACGACGGGGGCGGACTTTGAAGGCGTGCATGTGGCGCAGATTATTAAAATTGAGGACCACCCGGATTCCGACCACCTGCACCTGGTCACGCTGGACCTGGGCGGCGGCAAAACACAGCGCGTGGTGTGCGGCGCGCCGAACGTGGCCGTGGGCCAAAAAGTGCCTTTGGCGCGCGTAGGGGCGCGGCTGGGCAAAACCGTTTTGAAAGCGGCCGTCATCCGCGGGGTGGAATCGGAAGGGATGATTTGCTCCTCGGACGAACTGGGCCTCACGCAGACCCGCGCCCGCGGCATTATGGTGCTGGACGACAACCTCCCGCTGGGGACGGATGTTTCCAGCCTGTACGGCAAACCCGATTCGCTGTTTGATTTGGAAATTACTTCCAACCGCCCGGATTTGCTTTCCCACCTGGGCGTGGCGCGCGAACTGGGTGCACTGTTAAATAAACCCGTTAAACTGCCGGAAGTCAAAAACGTAAAAGGCGAAGGCAAAGCGCTGGAAGTGGAAATCCAAAACCCGCAAGGCTGCCCGCGCTATACGGGGCGCATTATCCGCGGCGTGAAAAACGCCGAATCCCCGGAGTGGATGAAGCAGCGTTTGGCCGCGATGGGCCTCAACCCCAAAAACGCGCTAGTGGACGTGACCAACTACGTAATGTTTGAGCTGGGCCACCCCTTGCACGCGTTTGACTTGCGCGAAGTGGAAGGCGGCAAAATCATCGTGCGCAACGCGCAGGAAGGCGAAAAATTCACCGTGTTGGGCGGGCGCGAACTGACGCTGAATGCCAACTGCCTGATGATTGCCGACGCGCACAAAGCCACCGCGTTGGCCGGCATTATGGGCGGTTTAGACAGCGGTATTAAGGACGACACGCAGGACATTTTTATTGAAGCCGCCTATTTTGACGCGCCGACCGTGAACAAGACCGTCAAAAAATTTGCCATTTCGTCCGATTCTTCCCAACGCTTTGAACGCGGTACGGACATTGAAGGCGTAACGCTGGCCATGCAGCGCGCGACGGATCTGTTTTTGCAGCTGTGCGGCGGGACGGCCTCGGAAGTGGTGGACGTGTATCCCACCCGCTACGAAAGCCCGGTCGTTACGTTCACGCCGGCCGAAATCAACGCCATTTTAGGGGCGCAAATTCCGGAAGAACGGCTGAAAGAAATTTTCTCGCGCCTGGCGGCGGAATTCCACGCGGACGGCGAAAAGTGGACCTTTAAAGCGCCCACCCACCGCCGCGATTTGAACCACAAATGGGACCTGGCCGAAGAAGCCGCCCGCTTTGCCGGCTACGATATGATCCCTGTTTCCGAAACCAAAGCCAGCCTGGCCTTTGCCGATAACCCCAAAGGCATTGATGTAGGCAAGAAATACGCCGCGGCATTAATCGGCGCGGGTTTCTGCGAATGCAAAAACATCGATTTCTTAGGTGAAAAGGAACTCAAAGCTTTTGGCGTGGACCCCAAATTCTGCATCAAAATCAAAAACGCGCTGGCCCAAGGGTGGGACTATATGCGTCCGGTGCTGCTGCCCGCCCTGTTGAAAAACGTGGAAAGCAACTTCCGCTTCGGCAACCACAATTTGGCGTTGTTTGAAACGACCAAAACGTTCCAATCCATCAAGGGCTTCCCGGTGGAAGGCTATGCCGTAGCCGGGGTGCTGACGGGCACGCTGGAGCAGGAAAAATTCTTCGGCGGCGCGTTGCGCCCGGTGGATTTCTACTGGCTGAAAGGCTTGATGGAAGCGTTATTTGCAGACGTGGAAGGCGTCTCCCTCGTGCCGTCCAAAACCGCGCCGGTGTATATGCACCCCAAAATTTGTATGGACATTGTATTCGGGGGCAAAGTCATCGGTGTGTTTGGCAAAGTGCACCCGCTGACGCTAAAGGCCTTCGGCATTAAAACGCAGGACGTGTGGGCGTTTGAATTTACCACCAAACTGCTGGAAAAAGCGTTCTCGGCGCAGGATTTTAAACCGGCCAAAGACGTGGCGGTGTTCCCGCCGTCTTTGCGCGATTTGTCCGTCGTGTTGGACGAAACCGTGCCGTACGCGGCCGTTACGAGCGCGCTGGACAAAACGCCGTTGGATGTGGATATGACGTACCACTTGATTGACTTGTATCAGGGCGAACACCTGCCGCAAGGCAAAAAGAGCGTTACGTTCTCGCTCGCGTTTTCCAGCCCCAAGGGGACTTTGAAAGACAAGGAAGTGGACGCCGCCTTCAACCGCATTGTGGAACAACTGCACACGCAAGTGGGGGCGGAACTGAGGTAATATGCAGGAAAAACTCAAACAGCTGGAGCTTTTGGTTACGCAATTGCTCGCCCGGCAGAAGGAAACGCAGGGCGAAAATGCCGCGCTGAAAGCCAAGGTGCGCACGCTGGAGGACAGCGTGGAAAAACTCAAAGCAACCGAAAGCGAATTGCGCACGCTGAAAGAGTGGAAACGCAATACCCAGGCTGCGCTAAAACGCCTGTCCGCCAAGTTGGACAAAGAAATTGCCAAAGCGCAGGAAGAAGCCAAAAAAATCGTCTGATTGCTTGGCAACCTTTTAAAAAGCGGGTTTCTCAAAACCCCGCTTTTTGCGCCCATTCGGGTATCTGTGGCCGTCGCACGGACAACAAAAACCCCGGGCGAACCCGGGGTTGTGCTTACAAAATATCACAGCCTTTTAAGCGGCCGGCGACATGGCGGCTTTTACGTCCGCCCCCATGGAGGTCGGCATACCCGAGCTGTTCACACACACCAG
>CALUYH010000004.1 GCA_944324965.1 Candidatus Avelusimicrobium gallinaceum | reverse complement strand
ATTGATACCAAATATAAAATTTTAGACTTACCCGATAATAAACCATCTGAGGCTGACATTTATCAAATGCTGGCCTATAATCGCTTTTTTTACCGCCGCAACATTATTTTATGTTATCCGATCTATCAGAAAAACTATAAGCGCTTATCTGTGCTAGAAGATAAAAATGGTTCTCTTACAGTACTTCCTTTTGATTTACATCAAAAACTAACAGAACGATACTTACAAAGTATATTTTTAAAGCACTTCAACAGAAATATCTGATGCTACAGGAATATGCTCGGCGATCTGGCCGTATTTAGGAAACTTTCTTGAGAGATCCTTGAATAATGATTTTTATAATAGTAAAAAGTGATCTGGCACAATAACTGATTTTGTATTTATCAAACCTGTTGCAAAAATCTTTGTTATAGTTTGGAAAACAAGCCAACATCGTCGGCTTTTTAAAATGTATCGCGTTAAAACAACACCAAGAAGCACGAATTGTAAGTAAAATAGCAGAACATTGAAGGTCCGTTCTATAATTGTTAGAATTTTTTTGGAGAATAATATCATGAATTTGGAAGAAATCATTCAAGATTTGATACAAAAAGGCTATGAGGGTGGATATTGGGATTTCAAAAAAGAGTGGCACGACAATTCCGCAAAGTTACTCCACGATATTTTATGTCTAGCTAATAATTTAAATAATCGGGACGCCTATATTATTATTGGGGTAGATGACAATGCAGAAATTGTAGGTATTTGTGATCAAAAAAACAGAAAAAACACCCAAAATTTAAATGATTTTTTACGTAATAAAAAATTTGTCGGAGACTTTAGACCAGAAGTTTATTGTGCGACTTTATTTTTAAATCAAAAAGAGATTGACGTAATCATAATTAAAAATTCTAACAAAACACCTTTTATCCTTAAAGAATCATTTTGTGAGGGAAATATTCATGTTCGAAATGGAAATATTTACACACGCATTGTGGATACGAACACCCCAATAAATAGCACAGCAAATAACGATAAAACTGAGTATTTATTTAAAAAGCGTTTTCGCATTGATGAAACCCCATTAAATAAATTATCTTATTATCTAGATTATCCCCAAAATTGGAAACTCACGAACGAACATAATGGAACATATTATTATGAATTTGCCCCCGAATATTCTTTAACTCTGAATTCTAATGATAACGAAGGAAAGATTGATTTTTTATCAAAACTATTTCCTAATAAAAATGCTTCTTGGGAAAAAGCAAAATTTAAAATATACAATCATACGATTATTTCTTTATACCATGTAGGATTAGATGAGTATCGCTTTCATACAGCAGTTCCCAACAGGGATTACATAGAGGTCCCAAAAGAGAATTGCTACATAAAATATTTGTATTTTATAGAAGAATCATTGCCTTATAAATTCTATAAGTTTATACGATATTTTAATGAACGCCAAGGGCAAGACCTCTACTATAAAGCTCTTTCTAATCATACAATTCTTTTTAAATCCGAAGAAGAAAGAACTCTATTTGAGCAGGACATCAAGAATAAGATAAATAGTATTTATAATTCTCTAGCTTCCTATGCTTCTCCTCGCTCTATCTCTTCGGAATGGCAAGATCTCGATGAGAAGGACTATCGTTCAACAAAAGCCATTACAACCTTCTATTACAAGTGGAAAAATTGCTCTGATAGAGAAAAAACAATCTTTTTAGATTAAATAGAATTTTAAGCTGATATAGGATAAACAAGAAAATAAACTTTTACAATATGATTGTTGATTATAAAAAAATCATATATCTAAAATAATAAATAAAAGAAAGGAAGAAGATCCCGCCCAAGATAACCGGCACAATATAGCAAAACACCCACACACATCGATATAATTACACGATTAGCATATAAATGAGTCATTGCCATATTATCAACTTTACGATTAATAATTGCATAATTTCCACGCACAATCAATACGATTTTTTCAATAATATCTTGTGTATCACATGTTTTTCCACAAAAAACATCTTCAGAAATAACTTGAGTGGGAACTTTTTCTAAAGTTTTAACAGCAAATATCATAACCTTAGTAGAATATATAGAAATGACAACAGCCCATATTACTAAAAAAATGTTACCGAAGGTGATACGAGAAACCATCACAACATCTTTGATAACAAATAACACAAAACTCATTAATGCCCCAAAAAAAGCAATAAAGCACATCGCTTTAGTTTCGATACGTTGAACTCGTTCGCGTTCGTCTTGGTACATTTGTAAGGCAAGTTTAAGTGCTATATCTAAATTACTTTTTTTAATTTCTTTTCCCTTATATAAAGGGCAAGTATCTTTTACCGCTTCTAATATAGGCCAAAAGAATTCTCTAATTCGCTTCAGCATTTCTTTTCCCCTCGCATAAAATCTTTATAATTCTATCTGAAATAGGATATCCTAATAATTGTTCAATCCAAACCCATTGACCATTCGGATTCACTTCCAAGAACCAATAATTTCCTAAAAGATCATATATCAAATCAATAGCCGCAAATTGTAAATTCAACTCTTTACACAAGGTTAAGCATTTTTGCTCTATTTCCAGAGGTAATTTGACTTGTTTATGTGGCAATAATTGCTTGGTTCTTCTCCAGTCTAATTGACTTTCCACTTTTTCTTGAGAGCATATAAAAGCAGCAAATACTTCCTGGCCCACAACAGTAACTCTTACATCATATTTTTTTCTGATCTCTTGTTGAAAATACGTAGGTAATGAAACAATAGAATCCAAAGCCTCTAAGAATATATTATCGACCCTGGTTGTAAATAGTACAGAAGAAAATTTTTCTCCATCTTTGATTAAGCCCATTTTTAGAGGTTTAAAAATTATATTTGAATATTTAGCATGGAGAGAACGAACAGGACGAGAAATATTCGATATAATGCTTTCTGGAATTCGAAACCCAATATTCTGTGCCAACATAAGTTGATAAGGTTTGTTCTCTGCAAAACGAATATCATACACATCGTTCAACCAAAATTGATTCTGTAACAAGTGATATATAAATTCCAACAAGGTATAGTGTTCATTATAAAAATATACTCCTTCCTCTGTCGTTAAACTCCTCGGAAATGGAGCTATCACAGGACGCCGATAATAAACTGCAGAAAAACTTAATAGATTCAACGAAAGATTTTTGTATTTATCATGTAATATAAAACTATTTTCTGATATAAGGAATTCAATATCAAGGCCTCTACCAATATCTTCCGTATTAAACCTATAATAAGGAATCTTTTGAGAATTTAACTTATTTACAATATAATCAACAGAGAAATCCTCCTTGGAGGTTATTATTAAAATTGATGGAGTCATAAAAAATTTAATTACTATTTAACAAATAATGACCTATGCCTAATTCCGTGTCATCAGTTTCTCTGCAAGCATTTGTTTTTGTAAGCAATGCACAAATCGCCTGCGGTAGGGATGACTCATCCGTACTTTCCCTTGCCACATCTGTCACGGTTCTCATTAAAGACAATTCCGGCCGATTTACTATTGGTTGTCCATCTTGCAAAGAAAGATTCAAGGTGTAATCATATTCACAAGGGATATCCATCCTATTGTTGATCTCTGTAGCATAGTAAAAATTAATTGGTTTCATCTATTTTCCCATTATATTTGCATTAGAATTACTATATTTTATCAAAAAACATATTCATAATCTATATAAATTCCCTGTTATTATTTTAGGGAATTTGGGAAAATTATACAGGGACAGCACTATACAGCAGGCCATCCCTTTCCTTATGTAATAGGGCTAAAAACGCACAAATTCCCTGTATTTTCCCTGTTTATCAGGGAATTTATCTAGTTTTTGAATACGTTCTCTTATTCTCTTTGTATCCGGATACAAAACAGATATAAACACTCTTTTGGATAAAGAGAGATATTCCCTGTTTCGCGCAGGAAAAAAGATATCTTTTTGACGGAATTTGGATAGAAATGAGGTACCGGCAATTGGTTAGCACCCCATATTTACTCCCATCGAACTTTAGATGGGATTTTTTAATGCCTTTTTAGCTTGTTTATCCCCCGCTATCGTCGGGGATTTTTTATTTTGGGCAGCACAATCCCAATCAGATACTTTTGCCTACGGCGCATTTGGGCCCCAAAAGCGAGGGCAAAAGGTATCTTTGTATCCTTTTGCCCTTATTGTGTTTTTACGCTTTTATGCAAGTCCTGCTTGTTTCTTAATCTTTACTGCCCCTGGTGGCAGTAAGGAAACATTTTCTCACCTAGCTGTAATCACCTGGTGCAGCCACGCAACCGAAGGTTATTTCCTCGCCAGAGCCACCTGTTCCCGAACGGATACTTTTCCCTCGGATGTTTCAATAAATTTTAATACCTTGGCCGGCACGCCCCCCACCACCGCCCGCGGCGGAACGTCCTTTGTCACAACGGCACCGGCGGCAATCACCGCGCCGTCCCCTATTTTTACGCCGGGCACAATCGTGGCATTGGCGCCCACCCATACATTTTTGCCGATATAGATGGGCTCCGGGATCGTGGTACCACGCGTTTGCGGGTCCAGTGCGTGGTTCAGCGTGGCCAACACCACGTTGTGGCCAATTAAAGCCCCGTCATCAATGTAAATACCGCCCTGGTCTTGGAAGCGACACCCGGAATTAATAAACACATTTTTCCCTACCGTGATATTTTTCCCGCAATCGGTGTAGAAGGGCGGAAACAAACAAAAGGAAGAATCCACCGGCTTCCCCGTTAATTCCGAAAACAAAGCCCGTATCTCCTCCGGTTCGTGATAGCTGTTGTTTAACCGGGCGGTGATGCGCATCGCATCGTGCGCAAGCTGCGTCATATATTGGTGAACCGGGGACCCGCCCTCCACCGGCAGGCCTTGATTTACGTGATTTAAAAACTTTTTTAATTCCATTTGTTCTCCTATGCGGCTACCGGCTGTTGCTGCAAAATCCGGCAATCGGAACCCGGCAGCCGGTTTTCGTCCAAAATAATTTTGCCGATGTGCGGGGCGCGGATGTAGCCTTTTTGCGGGTTTTTCACGCTGACGATATCCGTAATCACATCCGCCTGTACTTCGCTGTATTCAAACGCTAAATCCGCGTCTTGCATTTCGCAATTTTTAAGCACCAAATTTTTGGCGTAACACAAAGGCTGCGTACCGATGATTTTGCAATTGATAAACGTTAAATTTTTGGAATACCAGCCCAAGTATTCGCCTTTAACGATGCTGTCCTCTACGGTTACGTTTTCACTGTGCCAAAAGGCGTCTTTCGTATCCAGCACACTGTGGCGAATGGACAAATTCTTTACATACTGGAAGGAGTACTTGGCCTTCATATCCAGCCGATTGATTTTGACGTCCTGGCAATCCAAAAACGGATATTCCGACACCAAACTGCAGCGGTTTAACGACAAATCCCGGCATTTCCAGCCGAATTCGGACGAATTAATTTGGCAATCTTCCAGTTGCACGCCGCGCCCTTCCCGCACGGCTTTAATGCCGCCCAAGGTGCACTTTAACAGGCGGATATCCCGGTTGTACCACAGGGCCGCCCGGCAGTTTTCGTTCATCCGGCAGGATTCCACCGTGCTGTGGTCCACGTGCCACAACGGGTAACGCAAGTGAAAGTCGCAATCCGATATATGCAACGAGCCGGCTTCCTTCAAGGCGGATTCCCCATCGGCCGGTCCGTCAAATAAACAATGGCGTACTTCGGCATTTTTAATGCCATACAACGCCCGTTCCTGATCCAACACCAAATCTGTATATTGTTTCATAAAACTCACCTCGTAAGGATAGTTTAGGAAAAACAAAATAGTATATCAAATACTTATTTTTTATGATATTATATGTATAAAATGCATATAATTAGGGGGCCTTATGGACTTGCGTGTTTTGCGGTATTTTCTGGCGGTGGCACAGGAAGGGAATGTTTCGCGGGCGGCACAGACGGTGCACATTTCGCAGCCGAATCTTTCGCGTCAAATTAAAGCGCTGGAAAAAGAATTGAAAGCCCGTCTGTTTGAACGAGGTACCAAAAGCCGCCGGCTGACGCTTACGCAAGAAGGGGAGCTGCTGCGCAAACGGGCGGAAGAATTAATTACGCTGGCCAACAAAACCAAGGCGGAGTTTTCCTCCCCCGTGGGGCAAATTACGGGAGATTTGTATATTGGCGGCGGGGAAACCGACGGGATGCGTTTAATTGCCAAGGCCGTCCGCCGGATGCAGCGGCAGCACCCGCTGGTGCGCTACCACCTGTTCAGCGGCAACGCCACCGATGTGACGGAACGGCTGGATAAAGGATTATTGGATTTTGCGCTGCTGATTGGAGCGGCCAAACTGGAACGGTATGATTACATCACGCTTCCGCAACAGGACCGCTGGGGTGTATTAATGCCTGCCAAACACCCGCTGGCGGCGCACAAGGTTATACGTCCGCAAGATTTAGAAGGCGTCCCGCTGTTGGTTTCCCAACAGGCCGAACGGTACAACGAGCTGTCCGGCTGGTTCAGCCAAACGGCCCAAAAGCCGGACATCGTGGCCACTTATAACCTGATTTACAACGCCGCGCTACTGGTGGAAGAAAACATCGGCTGCGCCCTGACCCTGGACAAATTAGTCAACACGACGGGAGCCTCCCCTTTGTGTTTCCGTCCGTTGGAACCGGCCGTGTACTCGCCCCTGTATTTGATCTGGAAGAAACACCCCATTTTTTCCAAGGCGGCCGAACAATTTTTAAAAGATATCCGCACGCTGTGCCACATCTAGCCACGGCCGAATGCACGGCCCGGTAGTTCGTCCAAGCTGTTTTAAAGTCTTTGCAAAAAGAGGGTCTAAACAGCACCCTCACGCAAACACATATACCCTCTTGCCGCCCGTAGCGGGCAGACGGATTAGGCCGCTTGTTTCTTTTTCTTGGCAGAGGGGATAATTTCTTCGTGAAAGAAATAATTTACCACGATGGGCGGCGCATCAAACGGGCGACGGATAGAATCGTCATCCCGCACATACAGCAAGTTTTCTTCTTTGCAAAATTGCCGCATTTGCGCGTCCAACTCCGCCCAATAGCTTCGGTCCCCGTTGCGGTAAATCGCTTCATACAGCGGGACCAGATGCGGATATTTTCCCTGAATATAATCCAAAATGACCGGCTTGTATGCCCCGCGCAGGTTCAAGTTTTCCAACCACACCAAATTGCACTGCTTTTTGGCCCGCCGAATAATGGCCGGCACATCCGTAATCCCCGGGAAAATGGGCGAAATAAAGCACGTCGTGCGCACGCCCGCCTGGTGGAAAGCCTTCATGGCGGCCAAGCGCCGTTCAATACTGACGGCTTGGTCCATATCGTTTTTAAAGTTTTCATCCAGCGTATTGATGGACCACGACACCCGCGCGCGGGGAAACGTTTTGATTAAATCCAAATCCCGCAATACCAGGTCCGACTTGGTGGCAATGCTGATGGTGCAGCCGCTCCCCTGCATTTGTTCCAGCAACGCACGCGTGCGGCAGGCGGTTTCCTCCAAGGGCTGATACGGATCGCACACCGAACCGATAAACAGCTCTTTCCCGGCATAGCGCTGCGGGTTTTTAATTTCCGGCCAATACTTCACATCCACAAAGCTGCCCCACGGTTCCGGGTGGTTGGTAAAGCGTTTCATAAACGACGCATAGCAATACTTGCACCCGTGGGCACACCCCACATAGGGGTTAACGGAATAATCCGCTACGGGTAAATTGGATTTGGTTAAAACACTTTTTACTTGAATGTTTTTTACAAGCGTTTCCATATGTCCTATGTATTCCGAGTAAAGCGCGATGTTTGTCAATCAAGAAAATCGGGAAAATCGTTTTAAAATAGTAGCAAATTAGAATCGATTTTTCTTTATAACTCCTGTTCGTCCGGGCCCCGGCAAATGAACCTTTTTCGTTCGGTCGGTGGTTTTTATAATCCGTCCGCACTCCAGCGCAAATTCCGCCCGGCCAAAATAAGGGCGTAATCAAACCCGGTTTTCCGGCCGAACACCCGGGCCTCGGGCCCGGACCAATAATACAACGCCGTTTCTTTGCGCGGGGTAAAGTACGGGTCCCGATCCCCCCACGTGACCGCCAGCGCGTTCATCCGGCTGGGCACCAAGGGGGAAATTTCCACCACGGCCGGTTTTTCTTTGGTAAAAAATTTAGGCATGGAATACGGCACCAGCCAAGACGTATGCCCCATCCCGGCATACACAATAAACAAAGCGTCCGGGTCCGTCCGGCGGATTTCCGCCATTTTGCGTTTCATCACGCGTGCCCATGTTTGGTTGCGGTACATAATGGCCCGCGCGGTGTTTTTTTCGGAAGGCAGCGGGCTTTCTTCGCGCCGTATCAAGTCACACAACGTGCGGTCCTCCAGCGCGTACACCTCCACCCCGTTGCGTACCAGCGCGGCCAGCAGGGGCTGGGCATATTCTACCCGCAGATACAGGTCCTCATCGCCCAGCTTTTCAAGCGGTTCATCCGCCAGGTTACGGAAATAGGTGTCCAGCGTGGCGGACGGCGCGGCCGTATGCTCGGGCAAATCCACAAACTCCGTAAACACCACAATGCGCCTTTCGGGCTGCAAGCGGTGCAACTCCAGCACGAGGTCCTGCACGGCGTTTTGAATGCTTTTTACATAGTGCATTTCTCCCAGCAGAATCAATTTTTCGCCGGATAATTTTTCCGCCAGCTGCAGTACCGCGTCCGGTCCCGCCAGGCTTTGCAGCTGCGGGCGGCCTTGTTTGGGGCGTTTTTCCAACCACTGTATTTTTTCAAGCAAGTATTTGGCGGCCTTTAAAACCATTTGGTTGTTTTTCACCGCAAAAGCAGAAGGCACGGTAACGGGCAAATAGTGGTTCAAGAATACCGCGTGCGATAACAACCGCGGGTCCTGTTCCAACAGTTGTTGGATTTGCCGCAGCACTTTGGTATGGTCGGACAGCAACCCGGGCGACGCCGGATACCCGGGCGCCGGTTGAAAGTGTTTTTCGTCGGCCGAGTCAACGATGTCCGCCCGGTTCAAAAGTATTGGCCCGGTTGGGATGCGTAAGGCCGCTTTTTGCTGCAAAGCCGCATGAATGCGGCGTTGCAATTGGGGCACATTCGGTGCCGGCAGCTTGCCTTGTATGGCGGAGCTAAAAGGAGCGCGCTTGGGGAATAGCAGTTCGGCCGCTTGTAAAGTCTTTTGGGAGATTTTTTGGGCGGACACAGGTGCCGCCAATAAAAGAAAAAGGGCGCTTGCCATCGCCCCTTGGTTTCGGATGCAGTGTTTCATTTTCATCAGCCCCCCAGCGCGAAAAATAAAATTATAATATAGTACTTTTCTTTGCCTGCTGTCAGATTTATTTTCTACAAGCGCGCCTCTTGTGGGCGTCCGGCGGACGGCGCCACCACACGATTCTGTCCCGCTGGCCTTCCAGACCCACTTGCATACGGGCACAAAGGCCCTTGTTAAAAATGGCCAGAACCGTTATACTAAAGTATGAAGCACGGGTTGCTCACATTTGTTTTATGCTTGCTCTGCGCGCTCCCGGCGCAGGCCGTTAAATTCAGCCATACCGAAGAAACCTACTCGCTGGCTAAGAGCCGTTTCTTGGTACCGACACTGTTGTATAAAAACGAGATTACGTATTGTATTGCCACCCCGGCCCAAACGCCTACGTCCCCCACGGCCGACCAGTTGGACATTTTGGTGCAAGCCGCCCTGCGTGAATGGACCCACGGGATAGCCGTGCGCATACGGGCCGCCGGGCGGGAAGAAGAAATGGCCGACATTTTAAAAATTTTGGACAAACCCCTTCGGCTGATTCGTCTGTCGTCTTGCAATCTGACGTCCCACCCGCAGTTTCTTGCGGTGCATCCTTCTTATAACCCGGCCGGTCTATCTTCCGATCTGACCGTTATTCTTTCCTCGGATTATTGCGCCAAAGTGTTGGGGTCGGTTAATTCGTTCTTTGCCTTTGAATACAAGAACGCCGCACCGTTTATGTGCCTGACGCAAAATTACGCCAACCCGTTGCGCGCGCCCGCCCCGCAAGACTACTTCCCTGCCGCCAGCGACCCGCAAAAACGCGAACTTTTAAAACAGACAGACCAAATTTTTGCGCAAGCCGCGGCCGGCACATACGATACCGACGTGCAAGACCAGCTATGGCAGATAAACCGTATGTTCGCCTGGGACGGCCCTACTTATTTTTCCGTCCTGGTGCACGAGATGGGGCACGCATTTGGCCTGGGGGATGAATACTTAAAGGACCGCCCGCAAGAATACGCTTCTCCCGCGCCGGGGCAAGGCATTATGCTCCGCCTTTATAACCCGATATCCTGCGACGAAATAGACGGAATGATTACGCTTTTGGACCGCTTTTCCGGCGTACAGCGCACCTTTGCCAGCTTTTGCTCCAACAAAACCGTCATTCAAAACGGCAAAGCGCTCCCCGTATCGGAAACGATACAACAACAAGTCAAAAAACAACTGCTGCATCCTGCCGCCCGCTAAACGCTGCGCCCCGGTTTCCCCGGGTCGGCCGGCGTTTGGTCTAACCTATTTTTGTGCCGCTAAAAAGCCCGTTTCTTTTTTATAATGGGCTTAGGAGGATTTATGAAAAAACTATTTTCTAGTCTACTGGCCAGCTTGCTGGCTTTGGCGCCGGCGTGGCCGGCAGACGCGTGCACGGGGATTTCCTTCACCACGCAGGACAAGTCTTTCCTGCAGGCGCGCACGATTGAATGGGGCGGATTTTCCTTGGACAGCAAACTCGTCATTCTGCCGCGCGGGCAGAAGAACACGTCCCTTACGCCGCAAGGTCCCAACGGCCTTAGCTGGACGAACAAATACGGCGCGGTGGGCATCAGCGTAGTGAAAGATGATTTCATCGGCGAAGGCGTAAACGAAAAGGGGTTAGGCGCGGGGATTTTTTATTTCTCCGGTTACGGCAGCCTGGCGCCGTTTAACCCTAAAAAAGCCAAAAAATCCGTGGCGGATGTAGAGCTGGTGCGCTGGATGCTGACGAACTTTGCCACGGTGGAAGAAGTCATCAAAGGGCTTAAAAAGATAGAAATTGTCACCATTTATCCGCCGCAGGAAGGGCAGCAAACCGCGTCCACCGGGCACTGGCGCATTTCGGACGCTACCGGCCGCAGCGTCGTGCTGGAAATTGAAAATAACGGCCAGCGCCACATTTACGAAAATACCGTGGGCGTGCTGACCAACTCTCCGTCGTTCCCGTGGCAAGTGACGCATTTGAACAACTACGTGCATATGCAGGCGGGCGACGTAAAACCCGCGGAATACGGCAAAACAAAACTTTCCGCCTTTGGCGCCGGCGCCGGTATGTGGGGTTTACCCGGCGATATTACGCCCCCCTCGCGCTTTGTGCGGGCGTTTTTCTATTTGCACACGGCCCCCGTGCCGGCCACCGCACACGACGGCGTGTTGCAAGCGTTCCACATTTTAAATAACTTTGATATTCCGATTGGCGTGGAATTTGCCGCCGGCCAAAAAATACCGGATTTGCCCAGCGCCACCCAATGGACGAGCGTAAGCAATTTAACGCACCCGGCGTTTTACTACCGCACGATGAACAACAGCCAAATCCGCTCCGTGGATTTGACGGCCATCAACTTTGCGGGCATCCAAGCACAGGTACTGCCGCTGGATAAAGAATCCGAACAAATCCACCCGGTAGTGTTGGAATAAATTTTACTGCCGTCCAACTAAAAAATCCCCGGTCCGAAGACCGGGGATTTTTATTTATCCATTCATCTTATAAAAAGCCCTTCCGTTGGATTCCCAATCCAACGGCCCGTAGGTTTTACAGGTATTTACCTGTATTTCCTTGCTCGTATTGGCTACGCACCACTTTTTTCCGCGGTTGCTTTCTGGTCCCGCATTTAAAAGGTGAAACTCAATATATAAAGGCAAATTGTCTTGACGCGGATACGCCGCACAAGTGCGTACGATTCCATTTGCATAGCCGCCATCACTGCATCTGAATTGGAAGTACTTCCCGGTGGGGTTGACCTGCACATCCAACAGGCTCAAGTCGTCTGTATATGCGCCATTCGCCATATAGTATACTTCTTCCGCATCCGTAATTGCTTTCAGGTTGGTGACGGCTTCGGCCGTGCGGCTTTTAGCTACGGCTTTTTGGTACTGCGGCAAAGCTACCGCAGACAAAATGCCGATAATTAAAACGACCACTAACAGTTCTATTAGCGTAAATCCGGCGTTTTTCCCCGCCGGGTGGGTTTTTTGATAAATTTTGTTCATAGCCAAAGTTTATTAAAAAGAACAAAACTGCGTCAAGGTCCCACGCAAAGGCGGGCCTCCTCATCCGCAAAAAATTGTCTGTTTGAAGCCCGCAAGGGAACATTCAAGCGCAAAAAATCCGCCGTTTCTTTGTACGCAAACGGCGGATTGCGGTTTTATAAAATTCACTTCAGTTGGCGGATAATGGCTTGGGCAAAGTCGTCCGTAGTGGCGGTGCCGCCCAAGTCAAACGTCAGCGTTTTTCCTTCCCGAAGTACGGAAAGCAACGCGCTTTCCACCCGTTCGGCGCAGGCCGCCTCGCCCAAGTGGCGCAGCATCAGGCACGCGCTTAACAAAAGCGCGGTGGGGTTGGCTTTGTTTTGCCCGGCCAGCGCGGGGCTGCTGCCGTGTACGGCTTCAAACACGGCGGCGTGGGTGCCGATGTTGGCCCCCGGGGCTACGCCCAAACCGCCCGTCAAACCGGCGGCCAGGTCGGACACGATGTCCCCGTACAAATTGGGCAGTACAAGCACGTCATACACTTCCGGGTTAATTACCAACTGCATGCATAAATTGTCCACCAGCACTTCGTCGTAGGCAATTTGCGGATACAGTTTGGCCACGGTGCGCACCGCGTCCAAAAACAGCCCGTCCGAAAATTTGCAGATGTTGGCTTTGCTGACGGCCGTTACTTTGTGGCGGCGGTTTTGGACGGCATAGTCAAACGCGTAGCGCGCAATCCGTTCGGACGCACCGCGCGTAATGCGCTTGATGGACTCGGCAGTATCGTCATCCACTTTGCGTTCTATACCGGCGTACAGATCTTCGGTATTTTCGCGCACGATGACCAAATCCACGTTAGTGTATCGGCTTTTTACGCCGGGCAGCGTTTTGGCCGGACGCACACACGCGTACAAATCCAGCGCTTTGCGCAGTGCCACATTCACACTGCGAAATCCTTTTCCGATGGGCGTGGTAATGGGGCCTTTTAAAGCCACTTTGTTTTTGGCAATGCTGTCCAGCACACGCTGGGGCAGTACGGCGCCTTCCGTTTCCAGCACGGCCGCACCGGCGGTTTGTTCTTCCCATTCCACGGGGGCTTGGGCGGCCGCCAAAACAGCCGTCACCGCGCGGGTAATTTCCGGGCCGATTCCGTCCCCGGGGATTAACGTAACCAAATGTTTTGCTGTCATACCAAATCAAACCCGCCGTGTTTTTGGATGTGCGCCATCAGGCCGCCTTCGTTTAAAATTTTAATCATCACGTCCGGCAGCGGCGTGACGGGAATGTCTGTTTTTTGCGTCAGGTTGTGCACCACCCCGGCTTTTACGTCCACTTCCAGTTCATCGCCGGCGTTGATTTTGTCCGTGTCGCATTCTACGAGCAGGAGGCCGATGTTAATCGCGTTACGAAAGAAAATGCGCGCAAAACTTTTGGCCAGCACCGCATTCACGCCCGCCAGTTTGATGATGGTCGGCGCGTGTTCGCGCGACGAACCCAGCCCAAAGTTTTTGCCCGCTACCACAAAATCCCCTTTTTGCATGGCGGACGCAAAGTTCGGGTCCGCGTCTTCCAACACGTGTTTGGCCAGTTCCGGCAGGTTGCTGCGCAGGTGGAACAGGCGGCCGGGTGCGATGTGGTCGGTACTGATGTTATCGCCGAATTTCCAGGCTTTTCCTTTTAATTGCATATTAAATCCCCCTCGGGTCGGTGATGTGTCCGGTCAGCGCACTGGCCGCGGCCGTGGCGGGGCTGCACAGGTAAATAAATCCTTTGGTGTTGCCCATACGGCCTTGAAAGTTGCGGTTTTGGGTGGACAGGCACGCTTCGCCATCGCCCAAAATGCCGCCGTGCACGCCCACGCACGGGCCGCAGCCCGGCGTTTGAACAGACGCACCGCTTTGCACAAAAATTTCAATAAGGCCCTCTTTCAGCGCCTGAAGCATGACATCGCGCGAAGCGGGCGTGATAAACAGCCGCACGCCGTCTGCAATGTGTTTGCCCTTTAAAATTTGCGCGGCGACGCGCAAATCTTCTATGCGGCCGTTGGTGCAGGTGCCGATGTAAATCTGATTCACTTTCACATCCGCCAGCTCTTTGGCTTTTTTAACATTGTCCACCGTATGCGGGCAGGAAACCACCGGCTCCAGTTGGGACGCGTCTATTTTTATCACGCGTTCGTAGGTGGCGCCTTCGTCGGCCTTGATTTCTTTAAATTTATCGCCGCGGCCGTGCTCCTGCAAATACTTTTTGGTTTTTGCGTCCGGCGCAATCAGCCCGGCTTTGGCGCCGGCTTCCACCGCCATATTGGAAAGCGTAAACCGGTCGGCCATTTCCATATTTTCAATCGTGTCGCCGCAAAACTCCAGCGCTTTATAGGTGGCGCCGTCCGCGCCGATGAGTCCGATTAAATGCAAAATTAAATCCTTCGCACCTACGCCGGGCTGGAATTTGCCCGTCACTTCCACTTTAAACGTTGCGGGTACTTTCAGCCACGTTTTGCCGATGGCCATCCCCACCGCTACGTCCGTAGACCCCATGCCCGTGGCAAACGCGCCCAGCGCGCCGGACGTGCACGTGTGCGAGTCCGCCCCGATTAAAATTTCGCCGGGGTTGACGTATTTTTCCACCAGCAGCTGGTGGCAAACGCCTTCGCCAATTTCGCTTAACACCGCACCGGTGCGTTTGGCAAATTCGCGCAGCACGATGTGCGTGTTGGACAGCTCCTTGCGGGGGCTGGGGGCGGCGTGGTCAATAAACAAAATGGTGCGGGCCGGATGTTTGACGGTTTTAAAGCCGGCTTTTTCCAGCTGGGCCACCGTCAGCGGGCCGGTACCGTCCTGCACGGCGGTCACGTCCACATCCGCCACCACAAAATCGCCGGCGCGCACGGGCGCGGGCGTATGGGCGGAAATAATTTTTTCGGCTAACGTCTGTTTAAGCATTTTTTTCTTCTCCCAAATAATGCGGGGTAATCGTCATCACCTTGGCGGCGATATCCGGGTGGTGGTAAATAAAGCGCAGCTCGCTTTCCACCAGCGGCAGCTGGTTGTGCACATTGGCATAACGCACCAGTTCCAAAATTTCGCGGGCGTGGGCGTCGTTCTTAAATTCCAGTTCCAGCTTTTCGTACACGTTGCGGAACCCTTTAATGCCGCCGTATTCCCCGGTGGTAATCACGCGGCCGGTTTCAATCACTTCCGGTTCGCCGCGGCCGAGTTCTTCAAAATCATACAGCTCGTAGTTGCGGCGGTCTTTTAAAGCTCCGTCGGCGTGAATGCCAGACTCGTGCGCAAACGCATTGGCGCCCACGGCCGGTTGGTTAATCGGTATCGGCACGCCAAAAGCGTACGAAGCGTATTTGGCCAGCTGCCAGGCTTTATTTAACTGAATATTGGGATTTAGTTTATAATCCTTCATTCCGCTGCCGTGCACAATAGCCAGCAGGCAGGAAACTAAATCGGCGTTTCCGGCGCGCTCGCCCAAACCGTTTACCGTGGTGTTGATAAATGCTTCCGATCCGCCGTCCACCGCGCCTTTGGCGCCCATGACGGAATTGGCCACCGCCATGCCCAAATCGTTATGGCAATGCAGCTCAATGGCGATGTGCGTAGCTTCGGCAATTTTGCGGATACGTTCGTAAATCACGTCGGGCGTATCGTACCCCAGCGTGTCGCAATAACGAAAGCGCACCGCGCCGGCTTCTTTGGCGGCGCCGGCGAATTCAATCAAAAAATCCAAATCGGTACGGGAAGCGTCCTCGGCATTTACGCCAATGCCCAAGGCGCCTTTTTCTTTGGCCAGGCGTACGGCGCGGACGGCTTTGTCCATAATGTCTTTGCGGTTAAATTTGCCGCCGAATTTGCCGGCCAGCATCTGGTCCGAAGTGGACATGGACAAATTGCAATACTTCAGCCCCGGCACATTTTTAAACGCCAGTTCCACGTCCCCTTCCACCGCGCGCAGCCAACCGCTTAAGCGGGTTTTGTCAATCACGCCTTGCTGCATGAGTTCCAAATTGGCATTTAGGTAATTAATTTCGTGGTTCGTGGTAGGGAAACCAAATTCCGAAAACGCCACCCCCAATTCGTTCAGGTAGCAGTTTAACATGGTCTTTTGCAGTTTGGACAAACCCAACCGGGAGGTTTGGACCCCGTCGCGGTTGGTAACGTCCACAATCCAGATGGTATGCTTCATGCCGGGTCCTCCAAAATCAGTTTTACATTCGTAGATTTTACCATATTTGCCCCCGCCCGCACGGGAAGAATTCCGACATAAAAAAGGAACGCATGCGCGTTCCTTTGGCAAACAGCGGTAAAAACATCAGGCTTGGGGCGGGGCGGAAGTTTTGAGCAGTGCTTCAAATTGATCCGCCGGCAGCGGGCGCGAGAAGAAATAGCCCTGGGCCAAATCGCACCCGGTCTGGCGCAGGAAATCGGCCTGTTCGCGCGTTTCCACGCCTTCGGCCACCACTTGGATCCCCAGTGATTTAATCATAGCCACGGCCCCCTCAATCACTTTATCCGCGTGGGGGTTCCCTTCAAATCCGGCCAAAAATTCTTTGTCCAGTTTAATGCTGTCAAACTGCAAACTTTTCAACACGTTAAGCGACGAATACCCGGAACCGAAATCATCCATCGCCACCGAAAAACCCTGCCGGTGCAGGCTGTTGATGACGTCCTGCGCGCGGGTGAGGTTATTAAAAATCACGCTTTCGGTCAGTTCCACTTCAATCATTTCGTGCGGCACGTTATATTTGTCCACCAGGCGCAGCATTTGCGGAATGTAGCGCGAGTCGTTCAAATGCAGACGCGAAAAGTTAACCGCCACCGGCACCGCCGTCAGACCTTTTACTTTCCACGCCGCCAACAGCCGCGCTACACTTTCCAGAATAAACATATCCAGGCGCAGGATAAAACCGTTCTTTTCAAAAATCGGGATAAAGTCGTCCGGCCGCACAATGCCTTCGGACAGGCGGTTCCAGCGCACCAGGGCTTCCGCCCCGCGCATTTGGCCGGTGGTAAAATCGCACTTGGGCTGCAGATAGACGGTAAAATCGCCGTGGTCCAGGGCGGCTTCCATCGTGTTTTCAATTTGTTTTTCGGCCACGATGCGTTTGCGGTCGGCTTCGTCGTAAAATTGGCATTTGTCAAACGACATTTTTTTGGCGTTTTCCAGCGCCAGGTGCGCGCGGTCCAACATAATATAGAACGGGATGTTTTCCTTTACTTCGTACACGCCAAACGCCACATCAATCATCAGGCAGGAATCTTCCACCGTGCAATCCCGGCGCAGCTGGGTGGCCAGTGCTTTGATGCGCGCCAGGAAAGATTTGCGGTCGGTGTATTTTAAAAGCAGGATGAAATTATCCGCCGTGGAGCGGCAGAAACATTCCTGCGGGGTAATGTTTTCGCGCAGGACGCGTGCCACCCGCTGGAGCACCTGGTTGCCGCGTTCGTAGCCGTGCAGGTCGTTGATGACTTTAAACTTATTGATGTCAAACACCACCAACGCCGCCTGCCCGTTCAGCCCGGCCAGTTTTTCGGGGAATTGTTCGCACATGCGGTTAAAGTTATCCACGCCGGTCAGCTGGTCCACAAACGCCGTGGTAAACAGCTGGCGGTTGCTGTACGCGCGCATATGCAGAATGTAAAAAATCAGCCCGAAGAAAATAAAAAACACCGAGCCCACCAGTAAGATGGAAAGCCACGTCAGGTGTTGGGCCTGTTGGGCCACGTAGGTGGTGGGTAAAGCGGAAATCAAATACCAATCGTTAATTTTCAGCGGAATAAAATGCAGAAAGCGGTGTTCCGACGAGCCTTTGTACCCCACCAGCAAATGTTTGCCTTCCTGCACCGCCGTGCGGAGTTTGTCCAGCGTCATGTCCTTATCATCAAAAGTTGCATGGGACAATAAACCGAACACATTGGAAAACGACGTTTTGTAATACCCCAGCACCGGCACCCCGCTGCGCTGTACCACCATGGAATACCCGCGGTTGCCCATGGCCGACAGTGCCAATAGCGGGCGGTACCGCTCCGGCATTTGCAGGGCAAACAACGCGCCCACCGGCTTGTCGTCTTTCATCAGCGCCACGGATTGCACCAGGACGTCCTCCCCGTCCACCGGGTCCGCCTGCCGGACGGACAGATAATGCCCCTCCTCCAGCGTGCTGGCCTTCACATCGGCCACAAACGCCGGGTCCAGCTGGGCGGGCGCAGACAGAAAAACTTTTCCGTCCTCGGTAATGACGCCCAATAACTTGAAATAATTGTGCTGCGTTTGGCGTTTTAAAAATTCGGTCAGCCGGGTGCGGTTGGCCCACGGATAAGTGTCTTCCACCGTGATGGCGATGGATTCCAACACTTTTTGGTCGGTTTGGATTAAACGGTTAAAATCGGAGGCGGCTTCTTCGCCGGCGGCAGCCACGTGGGTTTTTACGTCCCGCTCCAAAATATGGCTTACTTGCTGCCAATACAGCGCCACGCCCGCGCCTATCACAAGCGCGGCCGCCATAAACATAAAAATAAAAGCACGGAAAGAAATGCGCTGCACAAAATCCTCCCGGCACGCGCCAAGCGGGGCGGGCCGCTGGGTATTATTATACCATTTATCCGCCTGTGAACTCCCTGCATAAAGGGCAGTTTTTTCTGCGGAAAAATACTATAATCCTATATATGAAAATCGCCCTGCTTATACCCATGTATAACGAAGAAGCCGTCCTGCCCTTTTTGTGGCAGGAAACGCAAGCCGTTGTGCAAAAATTGCCGCAGGAAACATTTGAATACATTTTTGTAAACGACGGCAGTACGGACGGCACGCTCGCCCAGCTTAAAACCCTGGCCGGGCAACACCCTAATGTAAAAGTGATTTCGCTTTCGCGCAATTTCGGCAAGGAAGCCGCTTTAAGCGCCGGCCTGACCGAAGCCGCAAAAGCCGACGCCGTGATTATTCTGGATGCCGACTTGCAGGACCCGCCGGACCTGATTCTTCCGTTTGTGCAAAAATTTAAGGAAGGGTTTGACGTCGTGTACGGCCAGCGGGCGGACCGCTCGCAGGATTCGTTTGCCAAAAGGCTGACGGCCCGGTGCTTTTATAAATTTTACAACGCGCTTGCCAGCCGCCGCCTGCCCGAAAACGCCGGCGATTGCCGCCTGTTAAGCCGCCGCGCGGCCGAGGCGGTGCTGCTGCTTCCGGAACGGGAACGGTTTATGAAGGGCTTGTTCAACTGGGTGGGCTTTCGCACCACGGGCGTACCGTTCACGCGCCAAAAACGCCGCGCGGGCAAAACCAAATGGAACTATTGGCAACTGTGGAATTTTGCCTTGGAAGGGCTGACGGCCTCCAGCACGCTGCCGCTGCGGTTATGGACGTACTGCGGGTTTTTGGTATCCGGGTTTGCCTTTGTGTACGCGGTGTGGGTGGCCGCCAAAAAAATGTTGTACGGCAACCCCGTCAGCGGGTATGCGTCCCTTATGGTGGCGATTTTATTTTTCAGCGGCGTTCAGCTGATTTCGCTGGGCGTTATCGGCGAGTATTTGGGACGCGTGTTTACGGAAGTGAAACAACGGCCGCTGTATTTGATAGACGAAAAAATAAATTGCTGACCCCGCAAAAAAGCCGCCCGACCGGGCGGCTTTTAAAATGCTTACGAATGCGCCTGCGGCGAGGACGCGTCCTCCTGTTGTTGTTTAAACAAACCCAACGTTTGCTGCGAATAAGCAAAGAACGGATAAAAATTATTTTCCGGGTTGCGCAGCACGGCCTCGGGCAGTTCGGTGTAGAACAGCTTTTCTTTGGACACGGCAAACAGCCGCACCATCTCGGTGGAAGAGGGCGGAGGCAATTCCCCCCCTGCGCCCACGGCGGTCATTTCACCCGTCAGTTTGCTGGCGTGAGCCAACATATGGGCCGCGGCGTTTTGCAGGGCTTCATGCCCGTGCCCGCCGATGACGCCGCCCAAGCCGCTTTTGCTGTTGTTTTCAAAATACAGGCTGCTGTCCCCCAGCGAGTTGGTCGCCAGGAACAAATGTTTCACGTCGGCGCCGTCCTGCATGGCCATTTCAATGCCGGCGACGGAAATTTTATCCGGGCCGATTTCAATTACGCCTTTGCGGTTTTCCAAATTTTTGACATCCAGCCAAAAATTCCGCATATTCAAATACGCTTGTTTCATACGTCCCCCTTGTGGATATATCATATCACATTTTACCGGCCGCGGTTCGCGCCCGAAATGCACTAGACGCAACCGCCCCAAATTGGGGTATAATAAAAGAAAAGCCCGGAGGATTTATGACTAAAAAAGGACGCGCCGTAATTTTGATGATGGACTCTTTTGGATTGGGAGGCGCCGAAGACGCCGCCCGCTTTGGCGATGAAGGCGCCAACACCCTGGGGCACATTGCCGCCGTACGCGGCGGGCTGAAAGTACCCAACTTGGCCGCTTTGGGGTTGCTCAAAGCCGCGCAGGCTTCCTGCGGCAAAATGCCGTTGGCCGGCCCGCAGGACGGTGCCAAAGTAACACTGCCTTCCAAATACGGTTTTATGCGCGAAATCAGCCACGGCAAAGATACTTCCTCCGGCCACTGGGAAATGGCAGGCTCGCCGGTGGAATTTGAATGGGGCTATTTTAAACCCGACTACCCTTCCTTCCCGCCGGAACTGATTGAAAAAATCTGTGCCGAAGCCGGCCTGCCCGGCATCTTGGGCAATAAAGCCGCTTCCGGCACCGTGATTATTGACGAACTGGGCGAAGAACACATCAAAACCGGCAAACCCATTTGCTACACGTCTGCGGACAGCGTATTCCAAATCGCCGCGCACGAAAAGCACTTCGGGCTGGACCGCCTGTACAAAGTGTGCGAAATTGCGTTCAAACACGTGGCGCCCTACAACATCGCCCGCGTGATTGCCCGCCCGTTTGAAGGCGAAAAGAAAGGCGAATTTAAACGCACCAAAAACCGCCACGATTATTCCGTCAAACCGCCGATGAAAACCGTGCTGGACGAAATAAAAGAAGCAGGCGGAGAGGTCATCTCCGTCGGTAAAATTTCGGACATTTTTGCCAAGCAGGGCATCACCCAAGCGGTGAAAGCCTCCGGCCTGGAAGAATTGTGGGACGTTACGCTGGCCCAGGCGGCCGCCGCGCCGGACTTCAGCCTGGTGTTTACCAACTTTGTGGATTTTGATATGACCTGGGGCCACCGCCGCGACGTGGAAGGCTACGCCAAAGGCTTGGAGTATTTTGACTCCCGCCTGCCCGAGCTGGCCGCCCAAATGCAGGAAGGCGACATTGCCTTCATCACGGCCGACCACGGCTGCGATCCCACCTACAAAGGCACCGACCACACCCGCGAACACGTGCCGGTCATTTTGTTCGGCCCCGGCATTAAGCCGCAGGCGCTGGGCGGACGCGATACGTACGCCGACTTGGGACAAACCCTGGCGGACTACTTTAAATTGCCGCCGCTTAAGTTCGGTCAAAGTTTTTTAAACGATTGACCATTAAAAACCCCGGGGCAACAACCCCGGGGTTTTGTTTGGTCTTTCAACCGATTTTAGTGAATAATGGAAATGCTGGCCAACCCGCTTTGCATCACGCAGCGGCGCAAAAACGGTTGGTACATAAACGGGCATTTTATTAATTTGCTCCACAGCTTGAGCCGCAACCCCCGGGTGCCGCGTGCATACCGGCGGTGTTCGGCCGCACTCGGTGCCGTTCCCAGGGCAGCGGCCAACTTTTGTGCGCTAATCATGGCGCTGGAAATGCCTTCCAAACTGCTGGGGCTGATGAGCCCGGCGGCTTCGCCAATTAAAAACACGCCGTTTTTCCCCAGGCAAAAATCTTTCCACCCCGCCGGGCGCAACACGCGGCAGGCTTCGGTTTTAAGCGGCGCCCCAAAACGAAAGCCGCGCTGTTCCAGCGCTTTTTTCTGGCGTTCAAACCGCGCCCGGCAATCCGCCGCCGGGTACGCCCCGCCAAAAATAAAATACCCGTCCTTGGATACGGACCAGGAATAGCAATCGGTTTCCCGCGGGTCAAAAATGCAGGAATAAAACGGGCTGGTGTGCGTTTCGGCAAACCACTGCTGCACCGCCACATAACTGCGCACCCGGTGACGCGGGAAAAACGTCCGGCGCACCAGCGAATCTGCGCCGTCCGCCCCCACCACGCGCCGGGCCAGGGCGGTATGTTCCTGCCCGCCTTGGCGGTAGATAATTTCAAAACAGCCGTCCGGGCGGCGGGCCAGGCGCGTAACCTGTGCCCCGTGCTGCACCGTGACCGCAGCGGGAATAAGCGTTTGGAGCCAGCGGTCAAATTTTTGGCGGTCCATATTGATGTAAAAACGCTGATAGTGGCGGGTAAGCCCCGAGGCTAAATCCAGCGTGCGCACGGCAAAAAGCTGCGGGTCCACCAATACGGATTTGGGGAGCGTCAAATCAAACCGGGCCAACGCTTTTTGGGCGTCGGGCGCCAGCAACCCGCCGCAAGGTTTTTCAAACCCGCCGGGCTGAAAGGTTTTGTTGTCCAGGCACAGCACATCCGGGTTGTTTAACAACCGCGCCAACGTGCTGCCCGCCGGGCCCAAACCGATAATCGCTACCTCAAACATTTCTCCCCCTAAAAAATCCGCCGCGTTCCGGCGCAGCGGGAAAAGCTAACGCAAACTTTCGGCCTCCGCCAGCCAGGCTTGTGCGCTGGCGTCGCTGGGCATACGCCAATCGCCCCGCGGCGAAAGTGCCACCGAGCCCACCTTCGGTCCGTCGGGCAGACAGGAGCGTTTGAACTGCTGAGCAAAGAAGCGGCGGAAAAACACCTGCAGCCATTTTTTGATAACGGCCGGCGTGAATTTTTTGTCAAATGCCTGGCGGGCCAAAAAGTAGATTTTGGCCGGGCCGAACCCGTAGCGCAAAAAGTAGAACAAAAAGAAATCGTGCAGTTCGTACGGCCCCACCAGGTCTTCGGTCTTTTGGGCGATTTTGCCGTCCTTGGCGGCGGGCAGCAATTCGGGGCTGATGGGGGTGTCTACAATATCGGCCAGCACGGCTTGCGTTTTTTTGCCGGTTTCGTGCTGGGCCGCCCACGACACGAGCGAGCGTACCAGCGTTTTGGGCACTCCCGCATTCACCCCGTACATGGACATATGGTCCCCGTTGTACGTGGCCCAGCCGAGCGCCAGTTCGGACAAATCGCCCGTCCCGATGACAATCCCTCCCGTTTGGTTGGCAATGTCCATCAGCACTTGCGTGCGTTCGCGCGCTTGGGTGTTTTCGTACGTGACGTCTTTTTGGTTTTCGTCGTGGCCGATATCGCTGAAGTGTTGTTGGCAGGCTTTTTTGATGTTCACTTCCCGCCGCGTGATACCTAAATTTTTCATCAGCGCCTGGGCGTTTTGATACGTGCGGTCCGTCGTGCCGAAACCGGGCATCGTCACGCCGATGATGTTTTTGCGCGGCAGGCCCAGCTTGTCTAATGTTTGCGCGCACACCAGCAGCGCCAACGTGGAATCCAACCCGCCCGAAACACCCACCACGGCCGTTTTGGCGCGGGCAGCCGTCAGGCGTGTGGCCAAGCCCGTTACCTGAATGTTAAAAATTTCCTGGCAGTTTTCGTTTAGCGTATTGCCTTTGGGCACAAACGGCAGCGGCGAAATATAGCGTGACAAATGCATCACCGGTACGGAAGGCATACCCGTTTCAATCCGTTCGTACGGTTCCGCGGCTTCCAGTGCCGCATCCGAGCGGAACGTGGTGCTGACGGTGCGTTCCGTGCGCAGCCGTTCCACGTCTATTTCCGCACAGACAAGCTGCGGCTCCAGCGAGAACCTCTCCGAAAACGCCAGCGGCGTGCCGTTTTCGTAAATCAAGGCATTGCCGCCAAAGACAACGTCGGTGGTGGACTCGCCAAACCCGCACGAGGCGTACACATACCCGCACAAACACCGGGCCGATTGGTGTTCCACCAGTTGGCGCACGTACGCGTGTTTGCCCGCCAACGCGTTGCTGGCAGACAGGTTAAAAATCACATCCGCCCCCTGCAACGCCAGGCGCGAAGAAGGCGGCACCACGGCCCATAAATCTTCGCAAATTTCCACGCCAAAATTCATTCCGCCCGCCGAGAACAACAAATCCGTTCCCGCCGGCACCGTCTGTCCGCACAGTTCCACTTCTCCGCCGCCCCATTCCAGGGCGGACGTAAACCAGCGCTGTTCGTAAAATTCTTTATAATTAGGCAAATGGGTTTTGGGCACGACTCCCAAAATTTCGCCCCGGTAGCACACGGCGGCCGCGTTTAACAGCGCACTGCCCGCCCGCACCGGCAACCCCGCCATAAACACCACATCCAAACTTTCCGTCCGGCGCAGCAGGGCGGCCAACACGCGTTCGGCCGCGTCCAGGAGCAAGGGCTTTAAAAACAAATCGCCGCACGTGTAACCCGTCACGCACAGCTCCGGGAACACCACCGCGCGCACGCCTTCCTGCGCGGCACGGATGAGGCAGGCTTCCAATTGGGCGGCGTTATAGGCCGGGTCCGCCACTTTGACGGACGGCACGCACGCGGCTATTTTTACAAAACCAAAATCATTCATAAATCGCTCCTTGCTTCTTACGGGGTCTTTCTTTTATTCTATCAATTCTGGCGCAAAGAAAAATCCGCCCCGTCCCTTTGGCATAAAAAAAGCCGGATTCCCGCAGGAACCCGGCCCTGGGTTTGCAAAGCCTTTTAGCGGATGGCCACGACTTCGTAGCCGGCGTCCTGCACGGCTTTTTTGAGGGCTTCGTCATCCAGTGCGCCGGCGCTTTCCACCTCGGCGCATTTTTGGCTTAAATTCACTTTGGCCTGCACGCCGGGCAGCGCATTTAACGCGCGCTCCACGCGGCCGGCACAATGCTGGCAAACCATTCCTTCAATAATTAATGTCTTATGCATACGTTTCCCCTGTTTTTGTTTTTTGGACAAGCGCGCCGGCTTGAAGAACCGCAGCCGCAGCGCATTGCTTACCACGCACACGGAGCTTAAGCTCATCGCGGCCGCCGCGAACATCGGGCTTAATTTCCACCCGAACGGCAGGTACAATACCCCCGCCGCCAGCGGGATGCCCAGCACGTTGTAAATAAACGCCCAAAACAAATTCTGTTTGATATTGCGCAAGACGGCCCGGCTGAGCTGCAAGGCCGTAGCCACGCCGGTTAAATCGTCCTTCATCAGTACGATATCGGCCGACTCTACCGCCACGTCCGTGCCGGCTCCTAGCGCAATTCCTACATCGGCGCGCACCAAGGCCGGTGCGTCGTTCACGCCGTCCCCCGCCATGGCCACCACGGCGCCTTCGTTTTGCAGGCGGCGCACCACGGCTTCTTTATCCTGCGGCAGTACCCCGGCAATCACGTCTTCTATGCCGGTATCCTGTGCCACACGGCGGGCGGTCAGTTCGTTGTCCCCCGTGAGCAAAATGACTTTAAGCCGCATTTTTTTAAGCATACTCACCGCCGCGGCGGAAGTGGGTTTAATCGTGTCCGAAAACGACACCGTCCCCAAAAACTGTTTGCCGCGCGCAAAGAAAAGAGGCGTCCGTCCTTCGGCGGCTTCTGATGCCAGTTGTTTTTCCCCTTCCGGCACCGCTACGCCCAACTCCTGCATATAGGCCAAATTGCCGCCCGCCAAAACTTCTTTTCCTTCGCGGGCGCGCACGCCGCGGCCCGGCAGCAATTCAAACTCGGCCGCCTGCAACAGCGGGGTTTTCTTTTCTTCGGCATACGTACACAGCGCCCGCGCAAACGGATGCTGCGAAAAATGCTCCAGCGAGGCCGCCTGGCTGATCAGTTCTTCTTCCTTTACACCCTTGGCCGGCAACACGCGGGCCACCCGCATTTGGCCGGAAGTGACGGTGCCGGTTTTATCCAGCACCACGGTGGTCACCTTGTACGCCCGTTCCAGCGCGGCGGCCGATTTGACCAAAATGCCCAACCGGGCCGCACTGCCGGTGCCCACCATAATGGCCGTGGGCGTGGCCAACCCCAGTGCACACGGGCACGAAATGACCAGCACCGAAATAGCCGAAGACAACGCAAAACTGAAACTCGTTCCCTGCGCCAGCCACACCACCAGCGTCAGCAGGGCAATGGCCATCACGGCCGGCACAAACACCGCGCTCACGCGGTCGGCCAAGCGGGCAATCGGCGCCTTGCTGCCGGCGGCTTCTTCCACCAGCGTAATAATTTGCGCCAGCACCGTATCTTTGCCGGTGCGTTCCACACGCAACTCCACATAGCCGCTGGCCAATAAGGTTCCGGCCGCCAGTTCCGCACCGATGGGTTTATCCTGCGGCACGCTTTCCCCCGTCAGGGCCGACTCATCCGCCGCGCCGCCGCCTTCCACAATCACACCGTCGGCGGCAATGCGTTCGCCCGCGCGCACGACCACGATATCGCCTTTCACCAGCCCCTGCACCGGCACGCGTACTTCCTTGCCGCCGCGCAGTACGGACGCTTCCTGCGGCACCAGCCGAACCAGGGCGGAAATTGCGTCGGACGTTTTTACTTTGGCCCGCGCTTCCAGCCATTTGCCCAGGGTGACCAGCGTCAAAATCATCGCGGCCGATTCAAAATACAGCCCGTGCATCACGGTATCAAAAGCGGAAGTCCAATCCGGGTGTTTCATCAAAGCCAACACGCGGAACATCCCCCACAGGCCGGACAATACGGCCGCCCCCGCGCCCAAGGCGATGAGGCTGTCCATATTCGGCCCGCCCTGCACCAGGCGTTTAAACCCGTTGGTAAAAAACCGGCGATTAATGGATAAGACCGGCAACGCCAGCAAAAACTGCGTCAGGGCAAAAATGCCGGGGTTCTCGCTGATGGCTTTGGGAAGCGGGAAAGCAAACATACCGCTCATCGCCACATACGCAAGCGGGAGCAAAAAAACCAGCGACGCAATAAAACGGTATTTCAAGCGGCGGGCTTCGTCCTTTGCGGCGCGCTGCGGGGACAGGAACCCCGTTTCCTCGCCGGGGGCGAAAGCGTCGTACCCCGCGCCGCGCACGGCGGCAATAATGTCCTGCGCGGTCAGACGTTCTTCATCGTACTCCGCGGTGAGTGTGTTTTGCAACAAATTGACCGACGCATAGCGCATCCCGGGCAATTTGGTGACGGCCCGCTCCACATGCGCCTGGCAGGCAGAGCAAGTCATACCGGTAACGTTAAATTTTTTCTTCATAGTTGCCTAATCCCCTATTATTAAAGGATATGCTTATCGTCGGGCGTTGTCAAGCCGGGCGGGGTTTGCCTCTCGGCCGCCCGACGGAGCCGCCCTTTTGTTTTACCCCGTTTTTTGCTACACTATATCCCATGACTATATTAATCATCCTTTTTATGTTGGTGCTAAACGCCCTGTTGGCGGCGTACGAAATGGCCCTGGCCTCCATTTCCCGCACCAAATTATCCATTTTAGCCCAGGAAAAACGCTTAGGCGCCGAGCAGGCCCTCTTTATGAAAGACCATATGGAAGGCAGCCTGGCCGTAGTGCAGATAGGCATTACGCTGGTGGGCGCCATCGCTGCCGCGGCCGGCGGGGCAGGGGCGGACGAAATGTTTTCACCCGTGTTGCAGGAGTGGCTGGCGCTGCCCAAGCGGGTGGCGGATGTAGTATCCGTAGCGGTGGTGGTGGTGCCGCTGAGCTTTGTGACCATTGTATTTGGCGAACTGACGCCCAAGACCTTCGCCATTAAGAACAAAGAATTTGTAACGCTTAAATTTTCGCCGGTGATGCGGGTGATGTATTCCGTTTTGTCGCCCATTGTGCACGTGATGGAAATGCTGGTCCGCTTTTGCACCAAAAAAACGTTTGTTAAAACGCCCGACCCCAAAGAAGCCCAAAAAGCGGCCATGGCCGATTTGCGCACGGCGGCGGCGATTGCGTCTTCCTCGCGCCTGTTTGGCAAGACGGAAGAAAAAATTGTGCTTTCCAGCGCGATGTTCTGCATCCGCAAAATCCGCGAAATTCAGGTGCCGCTGGACCAGGTGTATATGCTGGACGCAGGGGACTCTATCGCAGATACCTTTGTAAAAGCACACCTGGATATGCACACGCGTTTCCCGGTGCGGGAACACCCGCAGGACCCGCAAAGCATTATCGGGTATTTGAACTTTAAAGATATTTTCCTTTCCACCAAAATGGCCGCGGGTTCGCCCACGTGCGCACGCACCATCGTACGCCCCATTTTGCGCCTGGAAGCGGACACGATTATCTCGGCCGCGCTGGAAAAAATGATGAAAGAAAAACAGCACATTTGCCTGGTGACGGAAGGCGGCAAAATAACCGGCATTTTGACGCTGGAAGACATTTTTGAAGAAATGGTGGGCGAGATTGAAGACGAGTACGATTTCTTCCCGGCCTACATCCGCCCGTTCGGGGCTTCGCTGGTGGCCAGCGCCACCGCCAAAATGGCCGATGTGTTTGCCAAGCTCAATCTGCCCGTCCCGGCCGGCCTGCCCCCCACCCAAAACGTAGCCCAGTGGACGGAACAAAAGCTGGGGCGCACGCTGGATAAAAACGATAAATTAAAAGCGGACGGGCTGCTGGTGGACCCGCGCAAATTCCGGCGCCACAAGCTGATGGAAGTTTTGGTAAGTAAAGCCGACTAAACGGCACAAAAAACCCCGCGGCAAGCGGGGTTTTTTACGGTCTCCAAACTTACGGCCGGTGGGCTTCCCCCCACGTGCACAGTTGGTCCAAAATCGGGATGAGGGACTTACCCTTTTCGGTCAAGCTGTATTCCACCTTGGGCGGAATTTGCGGGTATTCCTTTCGGTTCACCAGGCCGTCCGCCTCCAGCTCTTTCAGCGTCAGGCTCAGCGTTTTGTACGAAATGGTTTTAATGTATTTTTTCAGTTCGTTAAACCGCACTACCTTAAAACCCATCAGCGCATACAAAATAAACATTTTGTATTTACCCTGAATAAGCGACATGGTATAATTAAAGCCGGTTTCCTCCAGTTTGGCGTCTTTAATGCAGGCAAAACTCATTTTTTACACTCTCCTAAATGTAAGTATACTACCTAAATGTGCGTACTTGTTTTAAGTTGCATTCTTTGCTTATAATTGTAGTATCAAAGCAAGCAAAAGTCAATGCGTGCTGTAAAAGGAGTAACTGATATGAAAGATATGGGAGTAAAACCCTTTTTGTTCCCGATGCCGACCTATATGATTGGCACCTACAACCACGACAATACCGTGGACGTTATGATGATGGCCTGGGGCGGCATTTGTGCCGAAAACCAGGTGGCGCTGAACCTGGAAGCCACCCACAAAACCGTGGCCAACCTGCGAGAACGCAAAGCCTTCACCTTGGCGGTACCGGGGGCCGACACGCTACGCCAATCCGATTTTTTGGGAACGGCCAGCGCCAACCAGGTGCCCGATAAATTTGCCCGTACGGGGTTGCATGCCGTAAAAAGCACGCGGGTGGACGCGCCCGTTATTACGGAATACCCGCTGACGTTGGAATGCCAAGTGGCCGAAATACAGGACCAGCCCTACGGGTTGCGCGTACTGGGCACCATCGTCAACGTGCTCGCGGACGAAAAAATTTTGGACGCGGCCGGCAAAATTGACGCCGGCAAATTAAACGCGTTTGTGTTTGACCAAATGCAAAACGGTTATTACGCCATTGGCGAAAAAATCGGACAGGCCTGGCACAGCGGCGCGGACCTGCTGAAAAAATAAGGAGCAACAAATGGACAAAATTACGTTAGTAAAATCTTCCCAACTTACGTCGCCCAACCCGGTGACGGTCGTGTGCACCCAAAAGCCGGACGGCTCCACCAACCTGGCCACCGTATCGTGGTGGACGTACCTGTCGTTCAATCCCAATATGGTGGCGTATGCCATGTCCAAGCGGTCGTACAGCGGGGAAATGGTGCGCCAAAACAAAAAAGTGATTTTGACGGTCCCCGGGGCCGAAATTGCTCCGGCCGTGCTGGGCTGCGGTTGCACCAGCGGGCGCGATACGGACAAGGCGTCTAAATTTAACGTTGAGCTGACCGACGTGCCCGGAAGCGACATCAAAATCCCGCTCCACAGCCGCGTGGCCATTGTCTGCCACTTGAAAGAATACCACGAAGTGGGCGACCACTACCTCTACATCTGCGACGTGGAACAAGTGTACGGCAACGAGCAGGAACAGGCGTTGTTTGCCTGGAACGGATACAGCGAAATTCGCCCCGCCAAATAACCAACCTGCCGCACAAAACCGCCAAACGGTTTTAGTTGCAACGCATAAAAAAGCCCCGCGGCAAGCGGGGCTTTTTAATTTTATAAAATACCGCGGCGTATCAGCTCGGCCCGCAAGGCGTCGCCCCCGGTAAATAAAATGGTTTCAAACCCCAGGTGGGCCGCCTCGGACACGTTGGCCGCGTTATCGTCAATAAACAAGCAGTTGGACGAATGCAGCTGGTAGCGCTTGAGCAACCGCGCGTAGATGGCCGGGTCCGGCTTTACCAAGCGTTCTTCGCCGGAAACGACAATGCCGTCAAACCAGTTCAAAAAATCGTACTTGGCGCGTGCAATCGGAAAGGTCTCGGCCGACCAGTTGGTCAGCGCGTAAAGCGGGTAGCCTTTGTCTTTTAAATCCTTCAGCACCGCCACGGCCGATTTAACCGGCCCGCCCAGCATTTCGTCCCAGCGGTTAAAATAATCGTCAATCTGCGCGGCATATTTGGGGTATTTTTCTTTAATGACCGCCAACCCCTTGGCAAACGGACGTCCGGCATCCTGCTGGGTGTTCCACTGGGTCGTGCACACCGTGTTCAAAAACCATTCCATTTCTTCGGTAGATGCAAAAATTTTTTTGTACAAGTTCCGCGGGTTCCAATCAATCAGTACTCCGCCCAAATCAAAAATAATGTCTTTCATAAACTTCCCCCTTTTTTTATTATAACCCCTCGGCGCCAAAACGTGCAACACGCCATAAAAAAGCCCCGCCCGAAGCGGGGCTTTGTACGGCTATAAAACCAGCGTGTCTTCCATATCCGGGCCGGTGGAGATGAGGGCGATTTTCGGGTGCGGATAGGTGCGGGCGCAGAGTTTTTTTAAATCTTCCAAAAACGCTTGCGCCTGCGGCGTGAAATCCGCATACGATTTAATGCAATCGTTGCCCGGGAACATATCCATATGCGTCAGCGCGATTTTGGTGCAGTTGTTAATCATAATCGCGCGGGAAGCGGAGCGCGTTTCAAACGCGCCGATGCGGCGCAGGCGCTTGCTGACGCTGCCGATTTCGTGCCCTTTGGTGTGGTAGATTTCCAGCTTTTTCTCGTCGGTCAACTCTTTTTCCAACGGGCCGGGGCCAACGCGGGTGATGTAGGGTTTAAACACCACGTACACGTCCCGCACGGACTTGGGGCCCAAACCGGCCTCGCCCAAAAACGTGCTGGCCGTGGTATCGCGCGACGTAACAAACGGATATTCCCCGTGCAGCAGGGAAAGTTTAATCCCCTGCGTGCCTTCCAGCAAAATTTCGCCGCCTTTATCCAGGCAATCGTTTAGCAGTTCGGGCACGTCCTGGATGAAATCTTTCAGTAACGGCTCGTCTTTGGCAAATTTAATATCGCGCCGTTCAATGCGGTCGCGCACGGCCTGGCCCAGCCCGGTGCCCACGCTGCCGATGTGCTGCATAAAGTGCGAGGCATTTTTTTCGGCCGCGGTTTGCTCGTCGGAAATCAGCACGGCATACGGGTCAATAATCAGGCGGTCCTGCGTGCCCGTCAGTTTTACCTCGTCCAACAGCCACTGGGTTTTGGTGTAAGCACCGGCCCCCAGCACCAGCTTGGTGTGCGGGTTTAAAAAACCGGACGGAATGTTTTTAAGCGTGTAGGATTTGCCGTCCTGCACCACGGTGTGGCCCGCGTTGGGGCCGCCCACGCGCACGCAATAATCGTAGTGCCCTTTGTAAGACAAATAAGCGGAAATCTTCCCCTTTCCTTCGTCGCCGGCTTGGCCGCCGCAGACAATATCAATCATACTTTTCCTCCGCAATTTCACGCGCCCGGCCCGTATACGTTTCGGGCTGCAGGGCACGCAGTTTGGTTCGGGTTGCGCCGTCTACGGGCAGCCCTTCTATAAATTCTTTCCACAGGGCGGTCGTCAACGCGCGCCCGCGCGTAAAGTCGCGCAGTTGTTCATACGCGCGGGGATACCCCGCCGCACGCAGAATGGTTTGCGCCGCTTCGGCCAGGACTTCCGGGTGATTTTTCAGTTCCGCCCGGGCCGCCGCGCGGTCAAACGAAATTTTGGTCAGGCCTTTCATAACCGACTGGTACGCCACCAGCGCATAGCCAAACGCCACCGCCATATTGCGAAGCACCGTAGAGTCCGACAAGTCCCGCTGCAGGCGCGACACCGGCAACTTGCGCGAAAAAAGCTCCAACAACGCGTCCGCCAACTGCAAATTGCCTTCGGCATTTTCAAAATCAATCGGGTTCACTTTTTGCGGCATGGTGGAGGAGCCCACCTCGCCCAGGGCGGTCTTTTGGTGCACCAGCCCGGCCGAAATATACTGCCACATATCGCGGCAAAAATCCAGCAAAATCACATCCGCCCGGCGGATATTGTCAAATAGTTCGGCGTAGCTGTCGCGGTTGTCCACCTGCGTGCTGACGGGCGAAAGCGCCAATTTGATTTTACGCCCGCGGTTTAATTGCACCGCCATTTGCCGGGCCGCACGCGGCCAGTTGACCGTGGGGAAAGCCGCCAAGTGCGCGTTAAAATTGCCCACCGCGCCGGCGAATTTAAACGTAAGCGTTTGCTTTTTAAGCGCTTCCAGCTGGCGGGACAAACGATAGGCAAACACACGGATTTCTTTGCCAAAAGTGGTCGGTACGGCCGGCTGGCCGTGGGTGCGCGCCAACAAAACGGAGCGCGCCTCTTTGCGGGCCAGTTTGGCCAGGTCTTTTTGCAGTGCAACAAGCGCCGGCAGCAGGGCTTTTTCCAACCCGTCCGCCAGCAACACCGCATAGGAAGCACTGTTTACGTCTTCGCTCGTTAGTGCAAAATGCAGCCACTGCAAACGGTCTTGCAACGAAGTGTTTTTTAGTTTCAGGCGCAAAAAATACTCCACGGCTTTTACGTCGTGCCTGGTAGCGGGAATGTGTTGGTAACCGTCAAATTCCAGTGCGCGGATAATTTCCAAATCGGCGTCGGACAGTGTGCACACGTCCGCCAGCAGTTGGCGTTCTTTTGGGGTAAGCGGCTTAAAATGCGGGAGTTTTAAATCGGATAAGATTTCCAGCCACGTGCATTCCACGCGCACGCGGGATGCAGTGAAGGCGGCTTCGCTCATCACACTTCTGAGCGCGCCCAGTCTGCCGCCATAGCGGCCGTCCAACGGGCACAGCGCCGAAATCTTCATAAGCATATTTTAGCAAATTTCCGCTGGGCCCCGCCAAGAGAACGCAAGCACGCCCGGCTGCGGCAGAGCCTCCCAAACGGCAACAAAAAGCCCCGGCCGAAACCGGGGCTTTCCCGAATAAATTATTCCGTTTACTTTGCGGCTGGTTTCTGTTTCAGTTCGGCTTGTTGGGTTTTTACCAAATCTTCGTACGGGCCGAATCCGTCCTGCACGTTCCAGCCGCCGCCCAACGCTTTGGACAAGTTGACCACGGCGGCCAATTCGTCGTTGCGGGCGGAAGCCAGGTTCATCTCGGCAGACAGCAGGTTTTCTTCCACGTCCAACAGGTCCGTCACGCCGATCAGGCCCGCGTCCTCCTGTTTTTTGGTCAGTTCGTAGCTGCGCTGCATGGCTTCGGTCTGCTGTTTGTACGAGTCAAAAATTTCGCGGTTGATGCGGTTGGCGGCAATCGCGTCCAGCGCTTCTTTAAACGCGCCTTGCACCGTTTTTTCATACGAGGCGAGCATTTCGCGGTATTGGGCTTCGGCCTTTTCATTTTGTGCGCGGATTTTGCCGCCTTCAAAAATAGGCGCCAAAAGCTGCCCGCCGGCCGCCCACACGCCGGACGAACCCGTGAACAAATTGTTCAATGCGCCGCTGGCGTACCCGGCGGAAGCCGTCAGCGGAATGCTGGGGAAGTACGCCGCGCGTGCCGCGCCGATGTTGGCATTGGCGGCAATCAGCTGGCCTTCGGCCGAGCGGACGTCCGGACGGCGGGCGAGCAAATCGGACGGGAGGCCTTCCGGCACATCGGGAATGAGCGTAATTTCCGCCAGCGTTTTGCCGCGGGGCGTTTGGTTGGCGGCAATTTCGCGCGGGGATTTGCCCACCAGCACGGAAAGCGCCGTTTCCGTCTGGGCGATTTTCAGGCGCAGCTGTTGTTCCTGCGCCTGCACGCTGGCCATATTGGCTTCCACGCGTTTTAAATCCACTTCCGTGCAGTAGCCGTTTTTGTAGCGGCTGGTATAGATGCGCACGTTTTCTTTGCGGGCTTCCAAGGTGCGCTGGGCAATGGCCAGTTGGGCGTCCAACATCGCCAAGGTAAAGTAGTTTTTGGCCACATCCGCCGTCAACGTTAAGCGCACGGTGTCGCGCGCAGCCTCGCTGGAAAGCAGCTGGGCACGGGCGGCTTCGCTCAAGCGGCGGTATTTGCCCCACAAGTCCAGTTCGTACGACACGGACACATTGGCCGTGCTTTGGCTTTCGCCGGATGTGACATCATTGCCGGCGCGGCCCGATTCCGCCGCGGCAGACAGGCTGGGCAGCTGATCGGCGGAGGCAATCCCCACCGAAGCGCGAGCCTGGTCCACCCGGGCGATGGCGGCCTGCAAATCTTTGTTGTAAGCCAAAGCCTCGCTTTCCAATTGGTTCAGCACGGGATCGTCAAACACTTCCCACCAGTTGGCCTGGGTGAAAATGCTGAAGTTGTCGGCGGCTTTACCTTTAGGTAAATCCAAGTCCGGCTGTTTGTAATTGGGCCCTAACAGACACCCGCCCAACAAAACGGCGGACGCCAGCAAAAGCGCTAGACGCATATGTTTCATAAATTCTCCTTTTGGGTTTCTTCGGCCGCGGACGGCTGCGGCTTTTTCCAACCGCTTAACAAACTAAAGAACAGCGGCACAAACAACGGTGCAATCAGCGTGGCAGCAAGCATACCAAACACTACCGCCGTACCAATTGCGTGGCGGCTGGCTGCGCCCGCGCCGGAGCTGATCGCCAGCGGCACACAGCCCAAGATGAAGGCCAAAGAAGTCATCACAATCGGGCGGAAGCGCAGTTTGGCGGCTTCCAGGGCGGCTTGGGTTGTTTCCATCCCTTGTTCTTTAAGCATAACGGCAAATTCTACAATCAAAATGGCGTTCTTGGCGGCCAACCCCACCAGCGCGACGAGCGCAATCTGGAAGTAAATATCGTTGGACAAACCGCGCGCCCACGTGCCGGCCAACGCGCCGAAAATGGCAAACGGAACCGCCAGCAATACCGCCAGCGGCAGGCTCCATTTTTCGTACTGGGCGGCCAAAATAAGGAACACTACCAGCATCCCCAACAACAGCGCCACGGCCGAGGAGTTTCCGGAGAGTTTTTCCTGATAAGTGGTACCCGTCCAGGCCAGGGTGAAACCGGAATCCAACACTTCCTTGGCGGTTTCTTCCACGGCACGGATAGCGTCGCCGGAGCTGTATCCGGCGGCCGGGTTGGCCAAAATTTTGGCGGCCGGAAACACGTTAAACCGTTCCACCATATCCGGCCCCAACGAAGGCGTCAGCGTGACCAGGGCCGACAGCGGCACCATCGCGCCCGAATTGGAACGCACATACACGCCGGAAATTTGTTCCGGGCGGGCACGGTATTGGCCGTCCGCCTGCATCATCACTTTAAAGCTGCGGCCGGAGTACGTAAAGTCGTTCACATACAGTGTGCCGAACGTGCCTTGCAGGGTGGTGTACAGCTCGGACAAACTCACCCCCATCGCCAGGGCTTTGGTTTCGTCCACGTCCATTTTGTATTGCGGCACTGCGGCCGAGAACGTCGTGCTGACGCTGGAGAGTTCGGGACGCTTTTTGGCGGCCTCAATAAATTTTTGGGTTTGGGCTTCCAGCGCTTTGCTGCCGCCGGAAGTGCGGTTTTGGATGTAGCCTTCCAAACCGCCGGTGGTGCTCATACCCATAATGGGCGGCGGGTTAAACGGCATGACCACCGCGGCCGGAATTTTGCTTTGCGCCTGGGCATACAAACTGCCCACCAGCGCCGCCGAAGACAACGCCTTGGATTTGCGTTCGTCCCACGGTTTTAACATCACAAATGAAGCTACGGCATTGCTCTTTTGCGTGCTGGAAAGCATATCGTAACCCGAGAACGTCAGCACCTGCGAAACGGCCGGCTGGGCGGAAATCAATTCTTCCAATTGTTTGGCTACGGCGTCGCTGTTAGCCAAAGAGGCGGAAGGGTCCAGCTGGGCCGCCACCATAATTACGCCCTGGTCTTCATCGGGCAGCAAGCTGCCGGGCACAATTTTGAACAGCCCTAGCGCCGCGGCAAAAATGAGTGCAATCAACACGACGGACACCATCAGCTTCCGCATGAAAAACGCCACCCAGGAACCGTATTTACGGGTTAATTTTTCAAAGAAGCGGTCAAACTGGTAGAAGAAGCCGCGGGTCGGGTGTTCCTGCTTTTTAAGCAAGAGCGCGCACAGCGCGGGCGTTAATGTCAGGGCAACCAGGCCCGAAATAATGACGGACACGGCAATCGTAATGGCGAACTGCTGGTACATTACCCCCGTCAATCCGCCCATAAACGCCACCGGCACAAACACAGAACACAACACCAGCACAATGGCCACCACCGGGCCGGACACTTCGTCCATGGCTTTAATCGTGGCCTCTTTGACGGGCAGGTTTTCCTCGTGCATAATGCGTTCCACGTTTTCAATGACCACGATGGCGTCGTCCACTACGATGCCGATAGCCAACACCAACCCGAATAGTGTAAGCGTATTAATGGAAAACCCTAAAAGGAGCATTCCGGCAAACGCACCGATGATGGATACCGGAACCGCCAAGCACGGAATGAGCGTAGCGCGCCAGTCTTTCAGGAAGATGTACACCACCAAGAACACCAAAATCATGGCTTCAATCAGCGTGTGGATAACTTCTTCGATAGACGCGGTAACAAACAGCGTGGTGTCGTAGGCAACTTTATAGTCTATATCCAAATCCGCCGGGAAGTTTTGCGCAATTTCTTTCATATGCGCGTCCACGGCTTTGGCGGTAGCCACGGCATTGGCCCCCGGCGAAAGGTACACGCCAATCGGCACGGCGGGCTTGCCGTTAAAACGGCCGTTAAATTCGTATGTTTGGCTGCCCAATTCCACGCGGGCAACATCTTTTAACAGCAGGGTCGTCCCGTCCGGGTTGGCACGCAAAATGATGTTTTCAAATTCTTCGGGCGTCGTTAAGCGGCCGGGGGCAATAATGGAATACATCCGGTCCACTTGCACGGGCAGCGGAGGCTGGCCGATTTTGCCCGCAGAACGCTGGCTGTTTTGCGCCTGCACGGCGGCCACCAAATCGCTGACGGACAGGCCGCGCTGGGAAAGGACATCGGGCTTAATCCAAATGCGGATGGAGTAGTCGTTGGCGGACATTACCTGCGCGTCGCCCACGCCTTCAATGCGTTTTAAATCGTCCACAATGTTGAGCAGTGCATAGTTGCCGATGGTCGTCGTGTCCGAATGGCCGTTAGGCGAATACAGGGCAATTAGCTGCAAAATGGCGGAAGATTTTTTGTTTACCTGCACGCCGTATTGGCGCACCGTTTCGGGCAGGGTGGCCGTGGCGCCCTGGACGCGGTTGTTGACGTTAATCATCGCCTGGTCCGGGTCCGTGCCGACCTTAAACGATACGGTCAAAGACATATCCCCGTTGGCCGACGAAGTGGAGTTCATATACAGCATATCTTCCACCCCGTTTACCTGCTGCTCAATGGGGGCGGCCACGGTGTCGGCAATCACTTCCGGGCTGGCGCCGGGATAGCTGGCCGACACTTCAATGGTGGGCGGCGTTAAATCGGGGTATTGCTCAATGGGAAGCATCGTAATGGATACGATACCCGCCAGCGAAATAAGCAATGAAATAACCGTAGATAAAATCGGGCGGTTAATGAAAAATTTAGAAAACATACCCACTCCTTATTGGGCCGTTTCCGCGGCGGGAGCGTCCGCTTTGGCGTCCGGGGCCGGTTGGGCCGAAGCGGCGGGTTTATCTGCGGCCGGGGTGGCTTGGGCAGCGTCCGCCGGTTGCGTATTGTCCGCCGGGACCGATTGTTCTTCCGGCAGGGCTTGTTCATCGGACGCTTCGGAAGATTCAATTTCTTCTTCCAGCGTGGCGACACTGCGCCCGTCCTGCGACAGGGTTTCTTCTTCCTCTTTTTGCTCGCCCACTTTAAAATCCTGCATTTTCACCTGCACCTGCTGGCCGGGGCGCACTTTAATCAACCCTTCGCGCAAAATGCGGTCCCCCGCTTTCAATCCGTCGGTCACGATGTACATATCGTCCTGCAACTGGGCCTGCACCGGGCGGGCCGCAATGGTGTCATTCGCGTCCACCGCGTACGCCACCAACCCCTGGGCCGTGTTAAGCAGGGCGGAAGACGGAATTAAAATCGCGTTTTTGTACACCGCGCCCACCAGCCGCACCCGCACAAACTGCCCCGGCATTAAAGCGCGGGAGTTGTTGGGGTTGGCAAATTCGGCCTTCATCGCCAAGCTGGAAGTTTGGGTATTTTCGGAACTGTCAAAGAAAATAATTTTGCCTTTTTCGGGATAAATCTTGCCGTTATTTAACAGCACTTCCACATAAATCGGGGCGTCCGCCGCGGCCGTTTTGCGGTATTGGTCGGCGGCCAGTTTGTCCTGCTGCTCCGCCGTGCCGATGGAAATCTGCCCCGACACAAAGCCCGCGGCCAATTTTTCAAACTGGCGGCTGGGCATAGAAAAATTGACGTACAGCGGGTTGATTTGCACCATCGTGGTCAAAAAGCCGGACTCGCCGGTGGGCGAAATCAAGCTGCCCACGGATTGGGCTTCTTTGCCCGCGATACCGGAAATCGGCGCCGTTACTTTGGTGTAGCCCAAATTGATTTCCGCATCGCTCACGCCGGACTTGGCCACTTTCACGTTGGCTTGGGCGGTCTCGTAGGCGGAGAGGGCATTGTCGTAGTCCTGCTGGCTGACGGCATTGTCCGCGCGGAGGCGTTTCATACGCGCATAGGTGCGCTGGGTGCGGCGTTCTTCGGCCTGGGCCTGGGCCAGCGTGCCTTGGGCTTTTTCCAGCGCTACTTTATAGGATTTGTCATCAATCTGAAAAAGCTGCGTTCCTTCTTGTACGTATTCGCCTTCGTTATACAAACGGGCCTGCAAAATACCGCCCACCTGCGCACGGATTTGTATTTCCAGCGAGCCCGCCACCTGGGCCGGATATTCTATATTCCACGGCAAATCCTGCTGGATGACCGTAATCGCGTTGACGGTAGGCACCGGCATAGCACCGGATTGGTCCGCTTTCTTGCATCCGCAAAAAAACAAAACCGGCAAAACAAAGACGGGCAAAAACGCCCGGACAAGCAGTTTTCTTTTCATTCGTAAATCCCCTTTATCATAATACCCCCCTGGGGGCGTGTTCTTGCATTGTATAAAATTTTAGCCGGGCGCCAACCACCCGCTGACAAAAAGGCCCCGAAACACTATAATAAAAGAAATTCTTTTTGGAGAAATATCAATTTATGAAAATACAAAAATGGGAAGACCGCATCGGCCATACGCCGCTGCTGGAAATTACGCGCCTGCCCGTCGGGTCGGGGCATGTGTGGGCCAAAATGGAAATGTGCAACCCGTACAGCGTAAAAGACCGCGCCGCCCTGTTTATGCTAAACGCGGCCGAGCAGGAAGGCCGCCTGGCCCCGGGCGCCACGTTGGTGGAACCCACCAGCGGCAACACCGGGATTGCGCTTGCATTTTTGGCGGCGGAACGCGGCTACAAGCTCATTTTAACCATGCCCGAAAATATGAGCGCGGAACGCCAAAAGCTGTTAAAAGCCTTGGGCTCCCAACTGGTGCTTACCCCGCGCCAGGCCGGTATGCAGGGCGCCATAGACGCGGCGTTAAAAATACTGGATGAAACGCCCGGCGCTTTTATGCCCGGCCAGTTTGACAATCCCGCCAACGCCCGGGCGCACGAAAAAACCACCGGCCCTGAAATTTGGAACGATTTAAACGGACGTGTAGATTTTTTTGTGGCGGGCGTCGGTTCGGGCGGGACCATCACCGGCACGGGGCGATTTTTAAAAAAGCAAAACCCGCATGTCAAAATCATCGCCGTAGAACCGGCCGACTCGCCGCTGTTATCGGGCGGGAAAGCGGGGCCGCACGGCCTTCAGGGCATTGGGGCCAACTTTGTGCCGGCGGTATTGGACCGCAGCTTATTGGACGAAATCATCCCCGTTCAAACGCAGGACGCCTTTCAAACAGCGCGCCAATTGGCCGCGCGCCAAGGCGTGCTGGCCGGCATATCCGGCGGGGCGGCACTGTGGGCCGCTATGCAAGTGGCTGCCCGGCCCGAAAACGCGGGGAAAAACATTGTTACGTTATTGCCGGACAGCGGGGAACGGTATTTGAGCACGGACTTATTTGAATAATTGCCCGCCGATTGCTACAATACAAGTATGAACAAATGGCTGACAGCCGGGCTGCTGGCGTGTGCAGTGTGTCTGCCCATTGCGGCCCAGCATTACGAAAATGCGGAAGATGAAATCGTGATTGAAATGCACGGGGAACCGGCGGCTGCGCGGCCGTCCGTGTCCATTTGGGACAAAACCGCCCCGCAGCTCACGCGTCTGTTCCGCGGCAAAGACCGCACCTACGTGCTTTACCACGTGGAAAACGTATCCACCAAAGACGATATTCTCTCTTCCGAAGACGGCAAAGAATATGCCTATGTCCGCTACGGCAGTGACGACGGCAGTTACCGCAAATTTTTGTTCAAGGCCGAAGATCCGCAAACCTTTGTAGCCTGCGCCGCCAACATTGCAGACGTCCTGGCCGTAAACAAAAAATACAAAGTGAACCTGGGCGTGGACCGGAACGATTTTTTGCAAGCCTACGCACAACAAGCCACGCTGATGAACCTGGTGGATAATACCGTCGGCAAGACATACACCGTCTACCAAATGAACTATTCGGATATCAACAACAAAAAACCCACCCCGCATTATTTTATGTTTGACCAGGACACGCTGGTGCGCACCTTTGCCGGGGATGACGCCTACTACGCGTTTGTGGGCCAGATTTCCGCCGGCAACAAAAAACTGACCGCCCAACAAAAAGCGGCCGAACAGCAACGCCAGGCCCAACTGCAAAAGCAGCGCCAGGAAGCCTTGGAACGCGCCAACCGCCCCGTGCGCAAAGCGCTCGTTTCCGGCGGCACGGGGGAAGACCAAATGTATATGCCCCGCGCCGTAAACGCCACGCCGTTGCCGGCCTTAACCCCCAGCAAAATCCCGGCGGGCACGCCGCTTATCAACCCGCAAAGCAGCTAACCTAAATTTTCTCCTTTCCAAGGGGCTTGTATTTCCTATAATGGAAATATGCATATGGATCCTGTTTCAATGTCCTCTTTTGGAATAGCCGGGTTACTGTATTTAATTTTGCAAATTGTAGTAACCGGGCATATCATTTGCCGTAAGGACGACGTAAAAAGTTCTTTCGGCTGGATTGGCCTCGTGTGGCTTACCCCGCTTTTGGGCAGTATCATTTACGTCGTGTTCGGCATCAACCGTATCCGCCGCAAAGCCCTTTCCCTGCGCAACAAAGGGCCGGATATTTTTACCCTCACCGGCAAAACGGAAGAAGAAATCCAGCAGGAAATTCCCCGCCCCTTTTTGCAATTAATGCACCTGGGCTACAAAGTGCACCCCCAGCGCTTTGCCTTGGGCAACACGGCCCGCGCGTACGTGAACGGGGACGAAGCCTACCCCGCCATGTGCAAGCTGATTGCCGGCGCCCAAAAAGAAGTGCTGATGCAAAGCTATATTTTTAATAACGACCGCGCCGGAAAAATGTTTACAGACGCCCTGCGGCAAGCCGCCAAAAACGGAGCCAAAGTGAAAGTGCTGGTAGACGGCGTGGGGCTCAACTATTCCAAACCCACGATTGCCGCCGCCCTCAAGCGGTTGCCGGGAGTGGAATTTTCGGTCTTTTTGCCTTCCAAAAAACCGATTGATTTGCCGTTTGTCAATTTGCGCAACCACCGCAAAATTTTAATCGTGGACGGGCAGGAAGCCGTCTTTGGCGGGATGAACGTGGCCGAGGGAAACCTGGTCAGCACGAACCCCAAAGAACCCATCCAAGACGTTACCTTCCACGTGCAGGGGCCGGTGGTGGACCAAATGTCGCGCGTGTTTGAGGAAGATTGGATTTTCTCCGGCAAGAAACACTTTATCCCGGCTTCATTCCGTGCCAAAGGGCCGCTGCCCGGCAAAATGCCCGCGCGTATTATCCCGGACGGGCCGGATGCCGATTACGGCAAAATTGAACAGATGATGTTGGGCGCTTTAACCTGCGCGCAAAAAACGGTGCAAATCGTTACGCCGTATTTCCTGCCCGAAAACGAAATGCTGGTCAACCTGGAGCTGGCCGCCATGCGCGGGGTGGATGTGGAAATTATTTTGCCGTCCAAGAGCAACATCTTGGGGATGGACGGCGCCATGCGCGCCAATTTTGCGCGGTTACTTAAAAAGGGCGTTAAAATCTACCGCACGCAGCCGCCGTTTGACCACAGCAAAATGATGTTGGTGGACCGCGTGTGGGTGTTCGTCGGTTCGGCCAACTGGGACGTGCGCAGCTTTAAGCTGAATTTTGAGTGCAATTTGGAATGCTTTGATAAAACGCTGGCCCAGCAAATCGGCCAGATTATCGCCCGTAAAAAAGAAAACGCCCGTATGGAAAAACTGGAGGACCACCTCCATCCGTCCCTGTGGCGCACGCTGGCGGACAATACGCTGCGCCTGCTGACGCCTTATTATTAATATGCTTTACAAACAACCCCGCCCGGCAGAAGTTCTCACCGCACACGGCCGCCCCACGCAGGACGCCCTGCCGCGGCGGTTTACCGTGTGCATTTGGAACTGGCAAAAGTGCAAACAAAAAAGCTGGACGGAGGACTTTCAAAAAATTTCTGCCGCGGCCGATTTGTTTCTGGCGCAGGAAGTGCACCGCACCGACAAAGTGCAAACGGTTATGGATGCCGCCCCGTATTATTGGACGGGCGCAGTCAGTTTCTTTTCACTCAAAGACAACAGCCCCATCGGCGTGGCCACCGGCTGCACGGCAAAACCCGCGCAAGTGGCCTTTTCGGCCGCCCAGCGCGAGCCCATTTTGCGTATGCCCAAAATGACGCTGGCCACCCTGGTCCCCTTACAGCACAGCAAACATTCGCTGTTGGTCATCAACGTGCACGCCATCAACTTTACCGGTTTAAAAACGTTTGAAAAAAACCTGCGCTGCGCGGCCGAACTGTTGCTGGGGTTTAACGGCCCGGTGTTATTGGGCGGAGATTTCAATTCCTGGAGCAGCAAACGCCGCCGCTTGCTGCAATGCACGGCCAAAACGGCAGGACTAAGCGAAGTAGCCTTTGAGCCGGACGCCCGCACCCGCTTTTGGGGCCGCCCGGTGGATTACTTGTTCGTGCGCGGATTAAAAGTGCTGGCGGCAGGCGTGCGCGTGACGGACGCCTCGGACCATAACCCCCTGCTGGCCCGGCTGGAAATCCGCTAGCCGCCCTTCCCGAACGTTACGCCTAATATGGTAGAATATAGGTAATTATGAACACATCAGACAATAAAGCCGTGTATTTTAAACGCGAAGCCTTAAAAAAAGTCGTAGAGGCTTTTGACAAAGGCACGCTGGAAAAAAGTGCGTACCGTATTCCCTTTGAAGTGATTCCCCCGGATTCCAAATCCGCGGTGCGCTGCTGTATTTATAAAGAACGCGCCGTCTTCCGTGCGCGCACGTTGGCCGCTATGGGCTGCAGCGTAGAAAAGGACGACGAAGCCACCTCGCTAAACGATTACGCCAAACAGGCGCTCTTGCGCAAAGCGGTGCCGGAAGTGCCGCTGACCGTAATGGACATTGCCTGCAAGGGCTGTATCAAGGCGCGCCACATCGTCACCGACGCCTGCCAAGGCTGCTTGGCGCGTCCGTGCCAGCAGGCGTGCAAATTCGGTGCCATTTCGTTTGCGGACGGCAGATCCCACATTGACCCGGACAAATGCAAAAACTGCGGGCAGTGCAAAGCCGTCTGCCCGTACAACGCCATTACGTATGTGCCGGTTCCGTGCGAACAATCCTGCCCGGTAAACGCCATCCACAAAGGCGACAACGGGTTTGCCCAAATTGATTTTGACAAATGCATTTCCTGCGGCCACTGCATGGACGCGTGCCCGTTCGGCGCCATTATGGAACGCAGCCAGCTGATTGATATTTTAAGCCAGATGGAAAGCAGCAACAAAGTCTGCGCGATGATTGCGCCTTCTATCGTGGGGCAGTTTGATTGCACGCTCCCGCAGCTGATTACCGCCATCAAAAAGGCCGGCTTTGACAAAGTGACCGAAGTTGCCGAAGGGGCCGACATCACCACCGCCAACGAAGCGCGCGAACTGGTGGAACGCCTGGAAAAAGGCGCCCGGTTTATGACCACTTCCTGCTGTGCGGCGTGGATTCAGGCCGTCAAAAAGCACTTGCCGGCGCTGAAAGAATTTGTGTCCAACACCAAGACTCCGGCGGGCTATACGGCCGAAATTGAAAAGAAAAACGGGTTCGTCACCGTGTTTGTGGGGCCGTGCGTTTCCAAACGCGTGGAAGGAATGGAAGACCCGAACATTGACTTTGTGATGACCTACGAAGAACTCGGCGCCATGCTGGACGCCAAGGGCATCAACCCGGCCGAATGCGAAGAAACCCCGCTGGACCCCAAAATCTCCGGCGAAGCGCGCTACTACGGCGTAACGGGCGGCGTGGCCCAAGCGGTGGAAAACGCCATCGCCGGCAAACGTCCGTTCAAGAAAATGGCCATCAACGGCTTGGATAAAAAGACGATGATGCTGTTAAACGCGTATGCCAAAGGCGCGGGCGACTTCCAACTGTTGGAAGTGATGAGCTGCAAAGGCGGATGCATTGGCGGGCCCTGCACAATCAAAAAGCAGGCAGCCGTCATTAAGCCGATTAAGGACCTGGTGGCCCAAAGCCCCAAAGTGCCTTGCGCGCTGGACGAAAAGAAAGAAACCAAATAAGGTGCTTTTAAACAAAAACCCCGCTCCAACGAGCGGGGTTTTTTATTGCCTTTCAAAATCCTTAATTGGAAGCTTGAATCACTTTGCACATTTTGGCGCCTTTATCGGTGCGGGAGGAGCAGTTGCGCTCCCCGGGATGGGAAGAATTGTCCAGCCAGATCTGATAGGAAAAATCCCATTGGGTTCTGCAAGTCTCCCAGGATATATCCGGGCAGTAATACACCGCAATAAAGTTGCTAGACGGCGTAGTACTCACCCCGGAACCGCTGATAATGTCCACATAAAAATAGTTTTCGCACTGAATGACGTCCGTGCCGGAACAGACATTGTCATAATCAAAATCCAATTTACTGGAATTGGCCTCGTAATACCCGTTGGCCAGATAATACACTTCTTCCGCTTTTTTCAGGTTTTCCGCTACGGTGCGAATGGTGGCAAAGCGCGATTTGAGCACCGCGGTTTCGTACTGCGGCAACGCCACTGCCGCCAGAATACCGATAATCAACACCACTACCAGCAATTCTATTAACGTAAATCCTTTCTTCATATTTCTCCCTTTTAAATAAGAATTATTTACAGCTTATTATCTCCGCCATCCGTACCGCCGCCTTCAGCCGACGCTGTCCGCGGCAGGTATTCCCTTTACCGGAACGGATTTTCCTCGCAATCGTTGCGGCAGACGTCCAATACATACAGATCCGTATTAAACGCCAGCCGGAGCACTTTGTCCCGGTTGGTCCAATTGGTAAACCATACCATCACCGTGCTGCCCTGCCGCTCCGTGCGCGGCGCCCGGAAAATGCGCGCCGCAGGGAATTCCCCCCGCAGCAGTTCCCGCAGTTTTAAAAAGCCTTCTTCGCTCATATCCACCAAGTCCAACGGGCGGGCCGCCATCACGGCATAGTGCGCAAACAAAGGGCCGGCGGCGGCGTCCGATTGCAGCCATTCACGCCGCCCTTTGGCCAAGGTATACGCCCACTGCAAATAATTGTCCGCCCGGTCCGGCATAGCGGTTTTTACATATTGTACAAAAGGGCTGGTTTCTTGCATAAAAAAATCATAACACAAACCGATGTACAGGCTTTCCCGCGCGGCCCGCGCCCGGTACAAATCGGTGGGCAGTTGGCCCTGATGTGCCTGCCGGGCCGTTTGTTGCACCTCGCTCACCCATTCGGGGTATTCCTGTCCCGCCGCCCAGGTTGCGCCCAACCATAAGGCACAGACCAGTAAAAAAGTTTTTTCATAATTGCTCCCAGGTATAAGATTTATTTATTATACAAAAAACCCCGCTCCAAAGAGCGGGGTTTGTAAAACATCTCCTGCAAGTTTCCAGCCAACGATTAACGTTTGGAGAACTGGAAGCGTTTGCGGGCGCCGGGCTGACCGGGTTTCTTTCTTTCCACCATACGAGGATCGCGGGTAAGATAACCGGCCTTCTTGACGGCTTTTTTAAGATCTTCGCTGATCGCGGCCAAGGAGCGCGCAATCGCGTGGCGCAACGCGCCGGCCTGAGAGGATACGCCGCCGCCCATTACTTTGGCGTTGACGTCGTATTCTTTTTCCAGGTTGGTCACCACGAGCGGCGCCTTAACGGCGGCTTTGCAGCGGGCGTGGTTGCCGAAGTATTCGTCCAGGGATTTGGCGTTGACGGTGATGACGCCTTTACCTTTTACTAATTCTACCTGGGCGACGGAGGTTTTTCTTCTTCCGGTTTTGAGTTCTTTCATATTGTTCATAAATTTCTATCCCTCTTATTTACCAAAGCGTTCGGTGAAGGCATGTTCTTCGCCGGCGAACAGTCTCAAGCGTTTCATTCTGGGCGCGCGGAGTTTGTTTTCGTCCAACATTCTCTTAACGGCCAATTCCAATACTCTGGTGGGGTTCTTTTCCAACACTCTTTTTACCGGCGTTTCTTTGGCGCCTTTGGCGTAACCGGAGTGAGAGAAGTAAACCTTCTGTTCCATTTTTTTACCGGTCAATTTGATTTTGCCGGCGTTGGTCACAACGACGAAATCGCCGCAGTCCATATTCGGCGTATAGGTTTTTTTGTGTTTGCCCATCAGCAAAACGGCAATTTGAGAAGCCAATCTGCCCAGGGTCTGGCCCGTGGCGTCAATGTGATGCCATTTGCGGGTGGTTTCAACTTCCTTGACGGAAGGCAAAAAAGTTTTTGTCATAATTTTTGTTTCTACCTTGTGTAATTAATGCGCAGCGGAGTGGTGGCCGCTGTCTTAATGACTCGTGGTTTCCTATATATTATATCAAAATTTAGCTGTTTTTTTGCACGGAAATGCCGGGGAGGTTTTCTTCGTCGCGTTCCAGCCGGGCCAGCGTTTGGGCAAACAGGGCCTCTATATCGGCCAGGGTGTCCAACCGCACAAACGTGCCGCGCACATCCGCCGCGCCGGCGAAATCCCGTATCCAGTAGCCGGCCGTCTTGCGGCTGCGGTTTACGCCAATGCGCTCGCCGTAATAGGCCACGTTTTCGCGGATGAGGTCCCGGTAAATGCGCAGGCGGCTAATGGGCGTGTGGGACGAAGGGGTTTTGCCTGCAAACGCGTCCGCAATATCCCGAAACACAAACGGATTCCCCACCGCGCCGCGGCCAATCATCACGCCCGCACAGCCGGCGTCCAAAAAAGGTTTTGCGGTTTGCGCGTCCACAATACCGCCGTTACCGATGACCGGAATTTTGACCGCTGCGCACGCCTCGGCCACCGCGGGCACATTGGGCGGCCCGGAATGAACGTCCACCGCCGCGCGCGCGTGCAAAATTACGGCCGAAGCGCCGGCGTTCTCGGCCAGTTTAGCCAACCGTACGCTTAAAATTTCTTTGTGCGTCAGCGCGATGCGCGTTTTGAGCGTGACCGGAATTTTGACGCTTTTTACCGCCGCCTCTACCAGCCGCCCCAGTTTGGCTTCGTCCTTCATCAGTACGCAGCCGGCGCCGGCTTTGTTGATTTTTTTAACGGGACAACCCGCATTTAAATCCACAATATCGGCCCCCTGGGCTTCGGCGTTGCGGGCGGCCTCGGCGATGGTGGCTTCGTCCGAGCCGAAAATTTGCATAGAAACGGGGTGCTCTTTCGGGTTGACGCGCAGCATACGCCCGCTTTTGGCGTTACCGTAGTGCAATGCGTGGGCAGACACCATTTCCGCACAGACGATCCCCGCCCCGCCTTTTAGGCACAACACGCGAAAAGGCGAATCCGTAATGCCCGCCATCGGCGCCAACAGCAAATTGTTGGCCGCCGTGAACGAGCCGATTGTCAGCGGGCGGATGTATTTCATGGTACTTTTTTCCAGCGTCCCGTTTCCGGCGCCACTACGGTTTTTTGGCGGACCAGGCAGGAACGCATAATCTGGCGGGCTTCCACAAAAGTGTTTTTAAATTCCAGCGAATCAATAAAATCATCGTGTCCGAAACCGCCGGCCAAAATATGGTCCGTCACGGCAAAGCGGTACGTATCCTGCGGGCGAATCACCCGGCCGTTGTCCAGCGTGACGCGGCGGATTTTGCGGCCGCGGGGCGTGTCGGCATACGTCACGGAAAAACCCGCAATCTGCGGGAAGTTGTCCTTGGCGTTTAACGAAGATTCCAACGCTTTTAAAAAGGCTTCCCCCTTAATAGTGATAAACGTAATGTTGTCCCCGTACGGGTAGGCTTTGTACAAATCGTATTCGGTCAGTTTGCCGGCGGGGAGCGAACTGCGGATAGAGTCCGAATTTAAAATAGCGCCGTCCAGCCGCGACCATTTGTACATGCACTGCGTCAGCAGGTCCCCCAACGCAGATTCCTGCGTGAGCGAGGTGGTGATTTCCGCCGGCAATTCGGCCACGCGCGCGTTCATCTTCCGGCGTGTTCCGGCCCGCAGTGTGGCGGCCCGTTGGGCGATGTCGGCGTCCTCGCCGTAGGTTTCTTTGACGAGGGCGACATCTTCAAACGTCATTTCACGCAGCTGTTTGTTTTTGTCAAAGGACAGGCGGATGTGGGCCACACTGTCCAACTTGGAGCCCGGATAAACGATGAGCGTTTGGTTGATTTGGTCGGTTTCGGCGTTTTCGCGGTCTTTATTGGAACTTAAAATCAAATCAATGCCGGGGGTTTCTTCGGCGATGGAGGTTTCGCTCACGCTGTTTTCCTGCGAGGCTGCCAACGAGCTGAGCACGATGACCGCGTCCACGCCCTTTTCCCGCAGCAGGGCGGTCATTTCCTGCGCCACCTGCACGGGGTCCAAGGCTTGCAACCCCAGCAGACGGGCTTTGTTTTTGTTGACGGTTTGCGGGTCTATCAAACCGAAGATACCGATTTTAATGCCGTTTACCGTGCGGATTTGATAGTCGTGCATCGGCCATGGGATTTGGTTTTCCAGCCGCAGGTTGGACACGACAAACGGATACGGCAGCTTCTCCACGATATTGCGCAGCGAAGGCCAACCGTACACCAAATCTTTGTCGCTGATGGTGCCCGCCGTGTACGGCAAAGTATCGGCCAGCTCGGCCACGTAGGCGCCTTTGGTCATGGTGCCTTCGGGCGCGGAGCCGAACCAGTTGCCGCCGTCAAACAGCAAAAACGCTCCTTCGTGTTTTTGCAGGAAGTTTTTCAAAACGGCGTAGCCGCCCGCTTCGCGGTTATCCCAGCGGGGCTCCGGGCGGGACCAATAAAAGCCTTGTACGTCCGCCGTAAAAAATACGTCTATATGGGTGCGCGCATCCCGTCCGCACGCACCCAATAAAATCAACCCGGCCAACACTCCCAAAAAACTTTTTGCACGCATATTACCGCTGGCGAATCCTCCCGGTTTCCGGCGCGGAGACCTTGCCTTGGCGTAAGGCGTCTTCCATCAAATCGCGGATGGTTTTTGAACCGACGGCTTTTTTGTCTTTGTCCGAAATGCGTTTAAACATCCAGCCTTCGCTGCCGCCGCCCGCGATGTACGTGTTGGTGGCCAGCGTGTATTTGCGCCGGTTTTGGACAGGCTGTCCGTCTACAAAAATTTTCAAATCCTTGATTTTGCCTTTTTTGTTTTTCTTATACGTAATCGTCAGCCCGGAATACGAATACAAGCTGTCGGGCGCGAAACTTTTTTTGATAAATTTTTTCAAAAATTTGCCGTCCACCGTCACCAGCGTAACGGTATTGTCAAAGGGGTGGATTTCAATCAAATCCCGTTTGGTCACCGGACCTTTTACCATATCCACGCGGGTGCCGCCATTGTTGTGCACGGCAATTTGCGTGCCGGCGTAGGAGCGGATTAAATCGGCAATCCAATCATTAAGCGGCGCGTCCTGGCGGTCGGCTTGTTGGGGCGTGCGGGAAAGCGTTTCGGCCGCTTCGCCCAGCACTTCATCCACGCCCGGTTCGCGCAGGGAGTCGGCATATTCTTTGACGGCTTCGTCTTCGCCGGTTTGGGCCACCACGAGCGGAATCAGTTGGGATTTGGCCGACACCACTTTGCCGGTTTTATCGTCGGTTTCTACCGTCACGCGGCTGACGTTTTGCAAATTGCAGCCGCTTTCCACAAACAGCGTACCGCCGATGTATTGGTTTTGGAAAATCTGATGTGCGTGCCCCCCGAGCACCACATGCACGCGCCCGCCGAACTTGCGGCCGATGTCCTGCACGTAGGATTTGGTGCCGTGTTTTTCATCCTGCAAGGAGTCGTGCACCAGCACGATCACAATGTTGGGGTTTTTGGCTTCCACTTCGGTCAACGCTTTTTCCAGCGCTACGAGCGGTTTGCCGTAGGTGTAGAGTTTGGAAGGATTCGTCGGCTCGCGGTTGGCCAGCCCGATCACGGCCACTTTCACACCGTTTTCGTCAAACACTTTATACGGAAGTACCGACGGCGGATACTTGCCGGTGGCGGCTTCAAAAAAGTTAGCCGCCAGCACCGCAAACTGCGCATTGGCCAACAGCGGGGCCAAGCCTTCGCCTTTGAAATCAAACTCGTGGTTGCCGATGGTGGCCGCATCGTAGTTCATGCGGTTCATCATTTGCACGCCTTTTAATCCTTTGGAGTTGCGGGTTTCCACGGTACCGTTGGAAAAGTCCCCGCTGTCTAGCAGCATATAGCTGGCCGGGCCGGACTTGATGACCGCTTCCAACGCGGCGTAGCCCCCCTGCCCGTGCTGCGGGTAGAAAAACCCGTGCACGTCGCTGGTGTGATAAATCGTAGTCGTTTTGGCCGTTAAAATAAGCGGCGCAAGTAAAACTGCAACTAATAGCAACCAAGTTTTTTTCATAAGCCGTTTCTCCTTGCCGTACGGATACTTGTATGGTAACAAAAACGCCGTTTCCCGTTCAAGGCAAACGGCAAAAATTTATTTTTCCGTGATGCGTCCCGTGGCGGGCGGAACCAGCACGCCGTTTTTCAAGTCATCCTCCAACACCTGGCGCACCGTTTTGGCCCCGGCCGAGCGGAGCGCCCCTTTGGGCAGGGTGTTAAATAATTTTCCTTCGCGCCCGCGGCCCGCCACATAGGAATTAACGGCCACCGTGTATTGTTTATCCTCTTGCAACCGCTCGCCGCGCACCCAAATTTGCAGGTTTTTGATTTTGCCGCTTTTGGTTTTGCAGTACGCCACACTTAGCCCTGCATACGCCAGCCGGTTCCGCGGCACGAGTCCCCCCGCCACCAGCTTTTTTAAAAAAGCTCCGCTGACCTGCGCCGTAACCACCGTGTTATCAAACGGATACAAATCAAAAATATCGCGGCGGGTGATGTTGCCTTTGGGCAACCCCGTGCGGGCCCCGCCCGTGTTGTGGATGCACACATCGGCCGGAGCGTAGCGGCAGGTGGCGTCGGCCACCCAATTGTCTGCGGGGGAATCCATTTGTCCGGGTACCCACGACCGTTTGTAAAGCGCGGCGGAGGTCCGGCCGACAACTTCGTCCGCGTCTTTTTCCCGCAGCGTTTCGGCGTATTTTTTCACCCGGGCATTTTCGCCGGTTTGGGAAATATCCAAAGGAATCTGTTCAGACCGCGCTTTCACCACCCGGCCGGTTTTATCATCCGTTTCCACGGTTACTTTGGTTACGTTTTGGAAATTGCTTCCGCTTTCGGCAAACAAAACGCCGCCGCGGTGTTCGTTTTGCAAAATCTGATGTGCGTGCCCGCCCAACACCACATGCACGCGGCCGGCCAGTTTCCGCCCGATGTTTCCCATATAAAAGGGATGGCCGGGGCGGTCCTCCGCCAGCGAATCGTGCGCCAACACCACGACCACCTGCGGGTGCTTTTTTTCGGCTTCCGCCAGCGCTTTTTTCAGCGCGGCAAACGGCGCGGAAAGAATATACTTGCGGGTTTTGCGGGTGGGATTTTGATGGGCCAGCCCTATCACCGCCACTTTTACGTCGTTTACCGTAAACATTTTGTACGGCAGCACATCGGGGGGATATTGGCCCGTTTGGGCATCTTTTAAATTGGCGGCCAATACGGCAAAATCGGCCGCATGGAGCAAGGCGTCAAAACCGCTGTCTTGGAAGGCAAATTCGTGGTTGCCCACGGTGGCGGCATCGTAGTGCAGAAAGTTCATTAATTGGACGGCTTTTAACCCTTGGGAACGCTGGGTTTCCACGGTGCCTTCGGCAAAGTCCCCGCTGTCCAGCAGCAGGTAAGGCGCTTTCTCCCGGGCAAGCACCGCCGCCAGCGCGGCCGCCCCGCCGGTGCCGTTTTGGGGATAGAAAAACCCGTGCGTATCCCCGGTGTGATAGAGCGTGACGGTTTTGGCCTGCAACACAAGGCCGAAAAACAAACACCCCAGCAGCAAAAGAAGTTTCTTCATACGCGGTATAAAACAAAACCGCGCTCCCAAAGGAGCGCGGTCAAATCAAGCGGCCAAACGCGAGAAAGGCGAAATTTTACGCAGCCGTTCAATAATCGCCGGTAATTCTTTGAGCACCAGGTCAATATCGGCCTCGGTCGTTTGGTCCGACAGCGAAAACCGGATGGACCCGTGCGCAAATTGGAACGGCACGCCCATCGCGCGCAGCACGTGCGAAGGCTCCAACGAGCCGGACGTGCACGCCGAACCGGACGAGGCGCAAACGCCCAAATCGTTTAAGTACATCAAAATAGATTCGCCTTCAATGTAGCCGAAGCTGATGTTGGTGGTGTTGGGCACGCGGTGTTCCGGGTCGCCGTTTACTTTCACGTCCGGCACCGTAGCCAAAATGCCTTTTTCCAGCTTGTCGCGCAGGGCGGCAATCCGCTCGGTCGTTCCGTCCGTCAGGCGTTTTTGGGCCAGTTCGGCCGCTTTGCCTAATCCCACAATATACGGTACGTTTTCCGTGCCGGCGCGGCGGTGGCGTTCCTGGTGGCCGCCCATCAAATACGGCATAAACAGCGTGCCGCGGCGCACGTACAAGGCGCCCACGCCTTTCGGCCCGTGGAATTTGTGCCCGGAGAGCGAAAGCATATCCACCCCCGCTTCCTGCACGTTGACCGGAATTTTGCCCACAGCCTGTACGGCGTCCGTATGAAAGAGCGCGCCCTTTTCGTGCGTCAGGCGGGCAATCTCGGCAATGGGGAAAATCGTTCCCGTTTCGCTGTTGACCCACATCACGGATACGAGGGCCGTGTCCTCATCCAGCACGTTTTTAAAGCGTTCCATATCAAAACGCCCCAGCGAATCCACCCCGATAAAATCCACCCGGTAACCTTTGGCTTCCAGGTATTTATAAGGTTCCATAATAGCCGGGTGTTCCACGGCGGACGTAATGATGTGTTTCTTTTTGGGCTGGGTGCGCACGGCGGAAAAAATGGCGGTGTTGTCGCTTTCCGTGGCGCAGGAAGTAAAGATAATCTCGTCCGCGTGTGCGGCGCCGATAAAATCCGCCACCTGCTGGCGGGCGTGATCAATCACGTGGCGGTTGTTGCCGCCAAATGTGTGCATACTGGAGGCGTTGCCGTACTTTTCGGAAAAATACGGCAGCATCGCTTCCACCACGGCCGGAGCACATTGGGTGGTAGCGTTGTTATCCAAGTAAATCACTTTCATATTAAGCCTGCTCCACGGTGAGGGACGGATCCACCTTTTCCTTCAGCGTTTTTTCAATAAAATTCTTGAGCGTGCCCGCCGCACCGGCGCAGCCGCTGCACATACCCGTCAGGCGGATTTTTACGGTCGTTCCGTCCAAATCCACCAGCTCGGCCGAGCCGCCGTCCATATTCAGTTTCGGGCGGACGTCTTCTTCCAGCACGAGTTCAATGGTTTTGATTTTTTCCACCACCGTCATCTGGGCAAACGGTTTCTTTTCCCCGGTGGCCGGAGCCGCACTGGCGCCGTTTACTTTATCCAAAATCTTTTGGATTTCCCCTTTGCACCGGCCGCAGCCGCCGCCGGCTTTGGTAAAGTGGGTTACGTCGTCCACCGTTTTTAAATGGTTGGCGCGGATGGCTTTGATGATGGTTTCTTCGGACACGTTGAAACAATGGCAGACGATTTTTTCTTCCTGTTGTTCAAACACGACCGGCTGCCCGCCCTGGCGGTAGCTTTTTACGGCCGCTTCCAAGGCTTCCATGCCCATCACGGAGCAGTGCATTTTTTCGGCCGGCAGCGTCCCCAACGCATCGGCAATATCCTGGTTGGTAATTTTGGACGCTTCGGCAATGGTTTTGCCTTTAATCATTTCCGTTAAAATGGAAGAGGAGGCAATGGCGCTGGCACAGCCGAAGGTTTCAAACTTGGCGTCTTCAATCACATCGGTGTCTTTGTTTACTTTGATGGTCAGCTTCAGCGCGTCGCCGCACACCAGACTGCCGACTTGGCCCGTGCCGTCGGCGTTGGGAATGGCTCCCACGTTGCGCGGATTTCTAAAATGATCCATTACTTTGTCTGTATAGTCCCACATACTGGACCCCCTTTCCTATATATATTAATTATACCATTTTGCCTTTGGGCGGTTAGCCCGCGGTGGGGCGTTCTTCCCCCAGCGCTTTTTGCTAAAATAAAGATACGATGAATTTTAAGCACGCTTCCGTTTTTTACAATGCCCGCAAAACCCGCACCGCCCCGCTGGGGGAAGAAGTGTGCGCTTTTTTGCGCCAACACGGCGTGCAGACGGAACTCATCACCGATTTAAACGGCCTGACGGCCGAAACCGATTTGCTCGTGAGTATGGGCGGGGACGGCACCATGCTCTATTGCGCCCGCGCCGCAGCCCCCTTGGGCATACCGATTTTCGGCATCAACTGCGGCACGCTGGGCTTTTTGGCCGCGTGCGAACAGGCCGATGCGCTGCCGTCCTTGCAAACGTTGCTCGCCGGTAAGTGCACCCTAAACGAACGGTTTATGCTGCACGTGCAGGTATCTGCGCCGGGCGCCCACACGCGCGACTTTATCGCTTTTAACGATTGCGTGCTCCGCTCCGCCGCGCCGCGGGCGTTTTTGGTGGAAGCCGCGTGGAACGGAACGGAAATGCCGTCTTATTTCGGGGACGGGGTGATCGTGTCCACGCCCACGGGTTCTACGGCGTATTCGCTGGCTTCGGGCGGGCCGATTGTGGAGCCGGGGGTGGACGTACTTATTATCACCCCGATTTGTCCGCACACGCTCAACCAGCGGCCGCTGGTGCTGTCGGCCGGCGGGACGCTGGCGATGACGCCTTCTTTTAAAAACGAAACCGACCGCGCCCTGTGCAGCATAGACGGGCAAATCAACCTTACCCTGCCGGCACAGGCGCGCGTGCAAATTACCCGCAGCCCGGTAAAAGCCAAATTATTCTGCTTGCCGGAGCGCGGATTTTTCTCAATTTTAAACCGCAAACTCAAATGGGGGAACCGCTGATGCTCTTGCGCCTGCGCGTACAAAACTTTGCCATTATCTCGGATCTGTCGCTTGATTTTGAACCCGGGCTCAACGTATTCTCGGGCGAAACGGGCGCCGGCAAGTCCATCGTCATAGAAGCGCTCAGCTTTGTGCTGGGGGCGCGCGGGGACGTGTCCGTCATCAAAGACGGCGCCGACAAAATGAGCGTATCGGCCGTGTTTTCGGGCGCCGATTTGCCGGACGAATTGCGCCGCGAATACCAACTGACGGGCGACGCGTTTACCCTCAAGCGCGAATTGGACCGCAAAGGCAAAAGCAAAGCCTCGGCCGACGGGCGCGCCATCACGGTGGCGGCCTTGGCGCGCATCGGGCGCGCACTGGTGGACTTTCACGGCCAGCACGAACACCAGAGCTTGCTGCACGCTTCGGTGCATTTGGCGCTATTGGACAAATTTGCCAAGCACGACGCGCTCGTGCAAAAAACCGAAGACGCCTACCGCCAACACCAGGACGCACTGGCCAAATTAAACGCCGCCCGCATGAGCGAACAGGAAAAAGAACGCCTGCTGGATATGAGCCAATATCAGCTAAAGGAAATAGAAGACGTCAACCCGACGGCGGATGAAGATTTGCAACTGGAACAGGCCCTGCCCAAAATGAAGCACGCCGGCCGGCTGTTGGAAGGGGCCGAAAACGCTTACTACGAATTGTACGCCGCCGAAGATTCCGCCACGTCCCGCGCGGGCAAAGCGCTGCGCGAACTGCAAAATATGGCAGAGCTGGACGAAAACCTGGCCCCGCTGGCGCAAGATTTAAATTCCGCGCTGCTAACACTGGAGGACGCGGCGTCCACGCTTTCCTCGTATAAAGACGACATCAATTTGGAGCCCGACGCCTTGGACAAAATGCTTTCCCGGCACGAAAAAATCAAACGCTTAAAAGCCAAATACGGCCCGGACATCCAAGACGTACTGCGCACGGCAGAAGAACTGCGCGCCCGCATTGACCAGCTCCAACACGGCGAAGAACGAGAACAGGAACTGCTGGCCGAAGTGGACCGCACCCACCAAACCCTTTTAAAACTGGCGCGCGAACTGCATGAAAAACGCTTGCAGGCCGCCCAAAAACTTTCCGCCCGCATTACCGAAGAAATCCGCCCGCTGGGCTTTAACGCGGTGCGCTTTTCCGTAGCGGTGGAAATGGACGAGGAAAACCTCGGCCCCACCGGGGCGGACAAAGTGGAATTTTTGTTTTCGCCCAACCCGGGCCAATCCTTGCGGCCGCTTAAAAACATCGCTTCGGGCGGGGAAATTTCCCGCGTGATGCTGGGCTTAAAAACCGTATTGGCCCCCACCGTGCCCGTCATGGTGTTTGACGAAGTGGACGCGGGCATCGGCGGCGAAACGGGGCACCTGGTCGGGCAAAAATTGCACGCGGCCGCCAAAGGGCGCCAAGTATTGTGCGTCACGCACTTGGCGCAAGTGGCCGCCCAGGCGGACCACAACTTCCACGTGGCCAAAAAGGCCACCCAAAACGCTACGGACGTTTCCATTACGCCGCTCTCGGGCGAAGGCTTAATTGCCGAAATTGCCCGTATGCTGGGCGGCAATGCGGACAAACATTCCGCCGCTTTCTCACACGCCAAGGAGCTGTTGCACGATGCCAAACGGATTTAAAAATTTTCATGCTTTTCTGCCGCACAACTGGCTGGGCCTCACCAGTCTGAAACGGTTGTTTACGGTGCTGTTTTACGCCACGTTGTTTGTGGGTGTATATGCGGCCTTCAATTGGCTGGCCACCTTTTGGACGGACCCGGCCACGCTGGCCGCTCAATCCGCCCCGCTGCGCCGCATTTACGGGCTGGCCGCCCTGCAGGCCATGCTGGCGTGTGTGGGTTGGTCGCTGTTTATCTGTCTGTTGGGCACCCTGACGCAAATCCTTTCCAAAGCCGACCCGCGCAACTAGCGCACAACTCATCTTCTTTTGATACAATATGAACATAGGGGGTAAGGCGTTTTTCCCCATAAAAAGGAGTGAACTATGTCTAAATGCTGCAAATCTTGTAAATGGTGGCCGCACAACTGGCTTTGCCTGAAAGGGTTGTACGTGCTGTTTGTCGTATTTTTCTACATCGCGTTGGCGTATGCGGTGTTCCAGGCGTATGCGATCTTCACGCATCCGCAGCTTTCCGGGAGCGAAATGTGGATGGCCGCGGCCGTGTACGTGCTGACCGACGTGTTTACCGCCATCGGTTTCCTGACCATTGCCAAAATCCTGCAGGTGCTGCGCAAAATTAAAAAAACCGTAGCTCCGTGCGGCTGCGCGATGAAAGAAGCGGAAGAAAAACCCGCCGAATCCGAAACCGAAAAAGTTGTAGAACAAGAATCCAAATAATGTTGCGCGGCGCGGAACCCCCGCGCCGCCCCTTTTTGTTTTTATCCATGCGAGGTTGTATGAAAAAAAGTGTGTTAGCCGTATGTTTGCTGCTGGCGGCCGTTGCGGCGTCGGCGGAAACGATTAAAATGAAAACCGGGGAACTGATCAGCGGGTCTATTTTATCCCAGACCGAATACACGCTGAACCTGGCCACCTCGTACGGCAACATCACGCTCAACCAACGCGAAATTGAACAAATCCTGCCCGACAAGCACCGCATTATTTTAAAAGGCGGCACGCAGCTGGTGGGCGTGATTTTGGACTTGGACGAATTTAACTTAAAACTCCAAACCGATGACGGCGCCACCGTCAACATTGATATGCCCCAAATCGTATCCATTGAAACATATGACTACGACCAAGGCGCCAAAGCCCAGCAGGAGTTCGTCCAGCAAAACATCCAGCAGCAACAGGCCGCCCAAGCCGCGGCGCAAGCGGCCGCGCAATCCGGCCAGGACAACGTGGTACAAGCCGCCGGCGGGCTGACGTTTGATTCCGATATTGACCAGGTGTTTGACGCGCAAAAAGCTACCGTGGTAAACGGCCGGGTGGTCACGCCCGGCGTATCTGCCGCCGTAAAAGAAGTGCCGGCCCCGCGCACCGCAACGGACGAAGAAGCCTTTGTAAAAAGCGTAAAAACCGGCGAAGTAAGCCAGCAGGATTACGCCGCGGCCGCCAAGCAGGAACTGGCTTCCAAAAAACCGGCCAAAAAAGAAACCCCGAAGAAAAACTACAAAGAAAAAAATTTTGATAAATACTTTGCCATTGAAGCCGGCGCCATGCCGCTGGACTTAAACCTCAGCGGGACCATTAAACTGGGTGATTTGTATACCGTAGAACTGGGCGACAAAACCGTGGACGTGGGCGGCACGAGCGCGGTGATATCTTCCAAATTTTTATGGCGCATCAAGGAAAGCAACTTCTGGCTGGGGCCGACGCTTTCCTTTGCAAGCATTTCCAACCACTCGTTTGCCGGTACGAAAGGAACCAATACCTTGGACGCCAGCAGCAGCGGCAACATTTTGACCATCGGCGCCAACGTGAACTACTATTTAAATCCGGCCAGCCGCTTTACGTTTTATTTAACCGGTTCCGCCGCGTACGAAATGCTGACGCTGAACTACCGCGGCACCGTGACCGATTCCTCTACCGCGCAGCCGACCACTACCGGATTTCGCGATACCATATCTTCCAACACGTTTGCCGGCTCGGTGGGTGTTGGTGTGGAAACATGGGTGGACGATTTAATGCTGGGGTTGGAAGTGCGCCAGGTATTTGCCGCACGGCAGGATGAGCTGAAAGAATCCGCCGCGTCCAACACCGTGGTGCAGGCCCAGTTTAGCTGGAAATTTTAATGAACATACTCGTTTTGCCCAACGCGTTTAAAGGTTCTTTAAGCGCGCGTGCGGCCGCACAGGCCCTTACCCGAACATTAGCCCAAAAACACACCGTGCGGGCCTATCCGCTTTCGGACGGAGGGGACGGATTTACCGATTTTTTCCGCACATTGGACCCGCAGGCCAAACCGATTTTTCTCACCGCCAAAAACGCCTTTTTAAAACCGCGCCGCACGTCTTTTTTGCTTTTGTCTGACGGAAAAACCGCCATTATAGAAACCGCCCGCATTTGCGGGCTGGGAACGGCCAAAAAAGAAGAACTGGACCCGCTGGGCGCCTCCAGCTTTGGGGTAGGGCAAGCCATTTTGCGCGCCGTCCAAGAAGGCGCCAAAACGATTTATGTGGGGCTTGGCGGCGTGGCCTGCAACGACGGCGGCGCCGGGATGGCCGCGGCGTGCGGAGCCCACTTGCTGGACAAAACCAGCCGCCCAATTCCCCTCGGGGCCGAGCCGCTTTTGCAATTGGCGCGCGTAGATTTAACCCCCTTACAAGAACAAATAAAATCCGTCCGCTTTTACGCCGTGGCAGACGTAACCAACCCGCTGTTGGGGCCCAAAAGTTCAGCCAAAGTGTTCGGCCCGCAGAAAGGGGCGACGCCGGAACAAGTGAAAATTTTGGATAAAGTCATGGCCCGGTGGGCACGCGTCGTAAAGCAAGCCAGCGGGCGGGATATGGCCCACACCCCCAGCACGGCGGCCGCCGGGGCCATTGCCGCGGGGCTGTACGGATGTTTCGGGGCGCAATTATTGTTAGGCGCGGATTTCCTGTTCCAAAAAGCGCACCTGGAAGAACAGTTTGATTGGGCGGATTTAGTCATTACGACCGAAGGAAAGCTGGACCGCCAAACTTTTTACGGCAAGGCGCCGCTGGCGGTATTGAAGCTGGCCAAAAAACACAAAAAGCCGGTGCTGTTTATTTGCGGACAAGTGGAAGAAAAGGCCCTGGCCAACCAACCGCTGGCACCGACGCAACTGGCTGTTTTGACGGATTTTGCGCCTAACGCCGCCGCGTGTATGCAACACACGGCCGCATATTTGCGCCGCCTGGTCAACGCCCTGTAACCGGTTGTCAATCGGCAAAATTTTTCCATTAAAAACAAAAACGGGAAACGTTTTTAGACGTTTCCCGTTTGTTTTTAGCAGACCAATCTTCAGGCCACCATCTCGGCAATGTCGGCCGGTTGGGAGGCCAAAAAATCCGGTTTGTAGGGAACCAATTCTTCCCGCGTGCGGAACCCCCACAGCACCGCGCACACGCGCACGCCCGCGTTGTGGGCCGTTTGCATATCCACGTCCGAATCCCCCACGTACAGGGTGTTTTCGCGCGCGGCGCCGGACGTCCACAAAATTTCGTCCACAATGGCCGGGTCCGGCTTTACGGCAATTTCTTCGCGCTGGCCCAGCACCGCACAAAAGGAAATGTTCGGAAAGAAATGCTTGACCAGCCGCGTGGTGGCGCTTTGGTATTTGTTGGACGCAACCGCCAATTTTACCCCCCGCTTTTGCAGATTTTCCAGCAATTGCGGCATACCGGGATAGGGGCGGGTGACGTCCGTTAAATGTTGGTCGTAATAGGCAAAAAAAGCCGGGCGGATTTTTTCCACCTCTTGCGCCGTTTTGTGCCCTTCCGGCAAGGCCCGTTCCAACAGTTTGGTCACGCCGTTGCCCACAAATTGCTGGCATTCTTCCTGCGTGCGGACCGGGAACCCGTTGGCCTGCAGTGCCGCGTTGGCGGCGGCGGCCAAGTCGGAAATGGTGTCCAGCAACGTACCGTCCAAATCAAAAATCACTAACTCTGTTCCTGCCATACTTCACTCCTCTTACAAAAGGCCCGCCCAAAGCGGCGGGTGAATAAATTTATAAATACTTGCGGAAAAAATCCGCCAGCCGCTGTTTGTATTCAAACCCGCCCACCTCGGCGCATTTGTTGTGTTTGGCGCCGGGCACGAGCCAGATTTCCTTGGGTTCGCCGGCTTTTTTAAACAGCATTTTGGCTTGCGCGGCGGGGACTAAATTGTCGTAACGGCCGTGGATGATAAACACCGGCCGCGGCGCGATTTTGGGGATATTGTATTTGGGGCTGTACCGCTCCGGATTGACGCGCAGGTATTTGCGGATGTAGTGCAAGATAATCGGAATCAGCGGGAAATACGGTACCCGGTTGTGCACCCACGCCCAGCGGGACACGACCCGCCGGAACGAATAATACGACGCTTCCGCCACCACGCACACGATTTCCGGGTTGCGGGCGGCTTCGCAAATGGCCACCATCCCGCCCATGGACAGGCCGTACAGGCCGATGCGCTCGCACAGCTGCGGGCGCGTTTCCTTTAAAAACCGCACCGCAGCGGCCACGTCTTTCAGTTCCAGGTAGCCGATAGAGCTCGTCTTGCCGCCGCTTTCCCCCAGCGCGCGGAAATCAAAGTACATCAAGTTAAAACCCAAATCGTGCAGAAAGTAGGTATTTTTCAAAATATCCGCGCGGTTCATCCCCCAACCGTGCATTAAAATAATGGTTTTGTTGGATTCTTGTTCGCTGGGGATAAACCAACCCTTGATTTGCACTTTGTCTTCGGTCTTGAAATAAATGTTTTCATACGGCAGGCCGAACTGGTCCGGCCAGGCGTCTAACGGTTTGCGCTTGGACGCCGGGTGCAGCACCTTTTTGGCCGTGCGCATACAAAAATAGACCGTGCCCAGCGCCACCAGTGCCAACGCACATACAATTGCCAAAATCACATACAAGATAGGGTTCATACCTGCTCCTTCCCAACCAAATTACGCCAGCGTTTCCAAAAACGCTTGCGGTATAGAATCGGCCGTGTCGCCCGCCAACACGCCGTAATCGGTGCGTTTGACGGCGGCCAAATCGCCCGCCAGCCCGTGCAAATAAACCCCGCACAAAGCGGCTTTAAGGGCGGTTTGCGTATTAAATCCTTCCGCGGTGCCCAGTTGCGCCCACAACCCGGCAATCACGCCGGACAGCACATCACCGGAGCCCGCCTTGGCCAAGGCCGGACCGCCGGTCGTGTTCTGCCACAGGTATAACTGTCCTTCCCGCTGGGCGCACACCAAAGTGCCGGCGCCTTTTAAAATGCTCACACTTCCCGTCAGTTGGCACAGCATTTCGGCCTGTTCCTTGCGGGCGGCTTCGTCCGTTGCGGTGCGCGTGCCCAACAGGCGGGCCATTTCGCCGGGGTGCGGCGTAAAAATGCACGGCCGTTGGCGGGGCCACGTTTGGTCCCATCCGTTCTGCCTGGCGAGCGCATTCAGTGCGTCGGCATCCGCCACCAGGGGCAGCGTCCCCTGCGTAAGCACCGGGGGCAGCAGCGGGCTTTCGCCCATGCCCGGCCCCAGCACCATCAAAGACGGCTGGCGCAGCCGAATAAAATCCGCCAACAGGCCAAAGGCTTCGGCCGCGATTTCCCCGCGGCGGTTCTGCGGCATCGGCAGCGTAATGACTTCCGGCAACGCGGCCGCAAACGCAGGCTGCATACTTTCCGGCAACGCCCAAAACACCAGGCCCGCTCCGGCCCGCAAGGCGCTTTTGGCGCACAAAAACCCGGCCCCGCACATCGTGCGCGAACCGGCCACCACCAGCACCCGGCCAAACGAACCTTTGTGCGCCTGGCGCGGACGCTTGGGCAAAAGCGAGCGGAAAATATCACGTGTGATTTGTTTCATTGTTGCACCACCGCCGTAGCCGTGGCATACGTGTCCGTATGCGACAGCGTAAGCAAAACTTGCAAGTCCTTGCACCGTTCGTCGGCTACCGACACGACGGGACGGCCGTCCTCCAGGTTGGTGACCCGGATGTTTGTAAACGCCACCCCGCCAAACGGCAAGGCCTTGTACACGGCTTCTTTGGCGGCAAAACGTGCCGCCAAATGCTGGTACCGGTTCTTGCGCGCCTGGCAGTAGGCAATTTCCTGCGGGGTAAAAATGCGCTCCAGCGCACCCGGCTTTTGGGCGAATTGTTCAATCCGTTTTACTTCTATAATATCCGTCCCCAAGCCGATAATCCGCATTATTCCACCGTTACGCTTTTGGCCAAGTTGCGCGGCTGGTCAATATCGCAGCCCAGGCGTTTGGCAATCCAGTACGCCAAAAATTGCAGCGGCACCACGTTGAGCACCGGCTGGAGCAAGGGGTCCGTTTCCGGCACGACGATGACTTTGTCCGATACGTCGCCCGCTTGTTTGACGCCGTTTTTGGTGGTAATCGCCACCACAAACGCACCGCGCGCCCGGCATTCCTGGCAGGCCGAAAGCATTTTTTCAAACAGGCTGTCGTGCGGCATGAGCATAAACACCGGCGTACCTTTATCAATAATGGAAATCGGCCCGTGTTTAATTTCCCCCGCGGCGAAGCCTTCCGCACTGCGGTAGGAAACTTCTTTTAGTTTCAGCGCCCCTTCCAGCGCAATCGGGAAGTTCACGTTGCGGCCCAAAAAGATAAACCGGTCCGCTTTGTAAATTTTGCGCGTTAGGTGGCGCACGTCGTATTCCAGCTTGACCACTTCGCTCATCGCTTTGGAAAGCGTCATCAGCACTTTGTAGGCTTTTTCAAACGCGGCGATGCTTAAATTGCCGTTGGCCTGCCCCAGGAAGGACGCCAGCGCATACATAGACGTAATCTGGCTGGTGAACGCCTTGGTGGAGGCTACGCTGATTTCCGGCCCGCAGTGCGTGAAGAACGTGCTGTCGCACGTGCGGGTGAGCGTGGAGCCCAGCACGTTGCAAATGGCCAGCGTGCGGAAGCCCAGTTCTTTGGCTTTTTTGACGGCGCCAATCGTGTCGGCCGTTTCGCCGGATTGGCTGATGGCAATCGCCAGCGTGTGGGGCAGCTGCGGTACGGCGCGGTATTTGTATTCACTCGCCAAATCCACGCTGACCGGAATGCCCGCCAGCTGTTCAATATAATACTTGCCCACCAGCCCGGCGTGATACGCCGTACCGCAGGCAATGATGTGGATGTTGCGCAAATCGCGGATGCCTTGTGTATCCAACCCTAAAATTTTGCCGAAGTCCGTGCGCGCGGTGCGCAGGGTGTCTTCAATGGCTTGGGGCTGGTCGTAAATTTCCTTGAGCATAAAGTGCGGGTAGCCGCCCTTTTCGGCCGTTTGCTGGTCCCAGGAAATTTTGACGGGTTTGACGGCTTTTTCGTGACCGTCTTTATCCAGCACGGTCACGCCGTCCACATGCAAGAGGGCGATTTCGCCGTCTTCCAAAAACAGCACTTTGTTGGTGTGCTTTAAAAAAGCGGGCACGTCGGACGCGAGGAAATTTTCGTCCTTGCCCAGGCCCACCACCATCGGGCTTTGGTTTTTGACGCCAATCAAAAATCCAGGCGTGCGCGCCCACAAAACGCCATAGGCATACGCACCGGCAATTTCTTTATTGGTTTTTTGTACGGCTTTCAACAGGCGGTCCTGGTCGTTGGCGGCGCGGACGTGCAGCAGGTTTTCTTCAATCAAGTGCGCGATGACTTCGGTGTCCGTTTCGCTTTTAAAGCGGTGGCCGCGCGATTCCAGCTTGCTGCGCAGCGTTAAATAGTTTTCAATAATCCCGTTATGCACCACCACAATGTCGCCGGTGCAATCCGTATGCGGGTGGGAGTTTTCTTCGCTGGGTTTGCCGTGGGTGGCCCAGCGGGTGTGGCCGATGCCGGTGTTGCCTTTGGGGTTGGCAATCAGGGTGGCTTTTTCCAACTCGGCTACTTTGCCGACGGAGCGGACGGTGACTAATTTGCCGTCCTGCAAAATGGAAATGCCGGCGGAATCATACCCGCGGTATTCCAATCTTTTCAGCCCGTCTATAATATAAGGAACGCTGTTGTTGTTACCTACATATCCGATAATTCCGCACATAAACGCTCCTTATAACAAGCCCTTCATTTCGCTGACGGCTGCCGGCAGACCCGCAAAAAGCGAGCGGGTGATGATGGAAAAACCGATGTTCATACAGGCCATTCCGCCAATGTCCGCCACCGCCAGCACGTTGTGGTAATCCAATCCGTGCCCGGCGTGCACTTCCAGCCCCAGCTCCTTGGCCAGCAGCGTGGAAAGCGCCAAATCCTGCAGCAGCTTGCGTGTTTGCTTGGCGGAAGTCGCCTCGCTGTAATCGCGCGTGCACAACTCCACAATGTCCGCCCCCAATTTGGCGGCGGTGCGCACAGAGTCGGCGTCCGGGCTGATGAACAGGCTGACTAAAATGCCTTTTTTGTGCAGGTGTTCAATCATTTCCAGCAACCGTTTGGTTACCTTGGGCGTAAACTTCAGGCCGCCCGTGGTGGTTACTTCGCCGGGTTCTTCCGGCACGATGCACACGGAAAACGGTTTGTACTTCAATGCGGCTTTTTCCAATTCCGGCGTGTAGGAACATTCCAAATGGATTTTGCCCGGGAACGTTTTGCACAGCAGGGCAACGTCCTTTTCGTTGATGTGGCGCGCGTCTTTGCGCAAGTGCACCACAATGTAGTCCGCCCCGGTGGCCAGGCACACGGCCGCAGCGTCTATCGGGTCCGGCCACGGCGCGCGGCGCGCTTGGCGCAGCGTAGCGATGTGATCGATATTTACCCCTAATTTCAAACTCATTTGCATACCTCCGCTTTTTGGCGGAACAGCGTTTCCACTTGGTTCATCACGCGGTCCACCACGGTTTCGTCGTCGCCCTCTACCAAAATGCGCAGTTTGGGCTCGGTGCCGCTGTAACGCACGACTACGCGCCCGCGGCCGTTCATGGTCTTTTCAATTTCGGCTACGCCCGGCAAAAAACCGTCCAGCTTGTCCAGCGGCGTTTTTTGCGTGACGTGCACGGCTTTGAGTTTGCTGGGATATTTTTTCCAGCGGTCGGCAAACCAGCTGACCGGATGACCGGATTTTTTGACAAATTGCAAAAACTGCAACGCGGACAAAATGCCGTCCCCCGTGTTGGCAAACCGGCGGAAAATAATGTGGCCGGACGTTTCTCCCCCGATGGAAAGGTTTTCTTTTTCCAACGCTTCGGAAACGTATTTGTCGCCCACGGTGGTCAGTTCCACATCCACGCCGTGTTCTTTTAAATAATTAATGCAGCCCAGGTTGGCCATAATGGTCAGCACGGCTTTGTTGCCGTTTAACAGGCCGGCCTGCTTCATGCACAAGGCGGAAGAAGCGATGATATTGTCGCCGTCCAGCTGGCGGCCGTTTTCGTCGGACGCGATCACGCGGTCCGCGTCGCCGTCAAAACTGAACCCGACAAACGCGCCTTCCTTTTTGGTCAGCTGCTGCATAAATTCGGTATGCAGGGCGCCCACGTTTTTGTTGATGTTGGTGCCGTCCGGCTTGGCGCCCGTCACCACGACTTCCATTCCCAACCCGGCAAACACGTTGACCGCCACTTTGGAGCTGGCGCCGTTGGCGCAGTCCAGCACGACTTTGGTCCCTTTTAATAAAGACGCGTCCACCGTAGACATCAGGAATTTTTCGTACGCTTTGACCAAGGATACATCCTCTTTAAACGTCCCTTTGGGGGCGGGGACGGTTTTGAGCGTTTCAATTTCCGTTTCAATGGAATTTTCCAATTCTTCGGGGAGCTTGGTGCCGTGGTTGGTAAAAAATTTAATGCCGTTAAATTCGGCCGGATTGTGGCTGGCGGAAATGACCACGCCGCACAAGCTGCCGGTGTATTTAACCAAATAGGCAACGGCCGGGGTGGGCGCGATGCCTACGCTGATGACGTCCGCGCCGCTGGCGCGGATGCCTTTTTCCAGCGCGGCCAAAATGGCCGGACCGGACGCGCGGGAGTCCTGCGCGATGATGACTTGGGGCTTTAAATGCTCGTCTTTGGCATATTCCTGCAATTCGCGCAAGGCGGCATAGCCCAATTTTTGGATGAAATCATCCACCAACGGGAACTGGCCTGCTACCGCCCGTACCCCGTCGGTTCCGAAGTATTTTCCCATACAAACTTCCTTTTGCGCCGGACGCGGGCCCGTACTGCCCCGGCCGCGGCGCGGCAATTTCCCTTCGTGCGTTGAGGGCCCTAAAAGAGTTCCGCCTGTTGTGCCTCCGGCTGGGGAGCTTTCGGCGCCTTCGGTTCCTCTTTTGCGGGTTCTTCCGCCGCGGGCTGCGGCAAAGCGTCCTCTTTTGCCGCGGGTTTTAAGCCCAATATGTCGTCAATCTCGGCGGCGTCGACCACTTCTTTTTCGAGCAGCCTTTCCACCAATTTGTCGAATGCGGCGCGGTTTTTGGTGATGATGTCTTTCGCGCGGGCATAGGACGACTTAATCAAATGCATAATTTCTTCGTCAATTTCGCGGGCCAATTCCTGCGAGTACGTGTTGTGGCGGGACAAATCGCGCCCCAAAAATACTTCGCCGTCGTCCCCCGTCGGGAGGGCAATCGGCCCGAGTTTTTCGCTCATGCCCAGTTCCATCACCATTTTGCGGGCATAAGCCATTGTTTTATTCAAATCGTCGCTGGCGCCGGAAGTAATTTCGCCAAACACAATTTCTTCCGCGGCGCGGCCGGCCAGCAAGATGCACAGCTTGTCCAACAGTTCGGACTTGCTGGTTAAAAATTTGTCTTCCAGCGGCAGCTGCAGCGTGTAACCCAACGCCTGGCCCCGCGGGATGATGGACACTTTGTGCACCGGGTCGGAATGGTGCGTCAAGCGGGCAACCACGGTGTGGCCCACTTCGTGTGCGGCGATAATGCGCAGTTCCTTTTTGGAAATAATGCGGCTCTTCTTTTGCGGGCCGGCAATCACGCGTTCCACCGCTTCGTCCATATCGCTTTTGGTCACGGCGTCTTTATCGGCGCGGGCGGCCAAAATGGCGGCTTCGTTCACGACGTTGGCCAAATCCGCCCCCACAAAACCGGGCGTGCTTTTGGCGACTACTTTCAAGTCCACATCCGGGCCCAGTTTTACTTTGCGGGCGTGCACTTTCAAAATGTCTTCGCGGCCTTTTAAGTCCGGCGCCGGCACGGAGATGTGGCGGTCAAAACGGCCGGGGCGGATGAGCGCCGGGTCCAACACGTCGGGGCGGTTGGTGGACGCCATCAAAATAATGCCCTGTTTGCTTTCAAAACCGTCCAGCTCAATCAGCAATTGGTTGAGCGTTTGTTCGCGTTCGTCGTGCCCGCCGCCGATACCGGCAAAACGGCGCCGGCCGACCGCATCCAATTCGTCAATAAAAATGATGGCCGGGGAATTCTTTTTGGCCTGGTCAAACAAATCGCGCACGCGCGCGGCGCCCACGCCCACGAACATTTCCACAAATTCGGAAGCCGAAGCCGAGAAAAACGCCACGCCGGCTTCGCCCGCGACGGCTTTGGCTAGCAGCGTTTTGCCCGTGCCGGGCGCGCCGTACAGCAGCACGCCTTTGGGCAGTTTGCCGCCCAGCTTTTGGAATTTTTTGGGGTTTTTCAAAAATTTAATCACGTCCTGCAGTTCTTCTTTGGCTTCTTCGCACCCGGCCACGTCTTTAAACGTTACCGTCTGCTGGGAAGGGTCCTGCATTTTGGCTTTGGAGCGGGCAAAGTTCATCGCGCTGCGGCCGTCGCTTCTTTGCGGGCGCAGGAAAATGAACCACCACAACCCGATTAACAGGAAAATCCACAACAAATTAAACAGAATGTTTCCCAGCCAGCTGTTATCTTGTTCGGCTTTGTATTTGATTTTGGCGGCAGAGAGCTGGTTGACGAGTTCCGGGTCTTCCATACGCACGGTTTTAAACGGCGCAAATTCCCCTTTCTCGTTTTTGTACATCCCGGAAATGACGCCCGGGGCGACCGTTAAGTCCGACACTTCGGCCGCGGCCACTTTGTCTTTAAATTCGGAATAGTCCAGCACTACTTGCTTGGCGCCCGGCTTGTTAAACAAAAGTACAGCCAGCGCAAACACAGCCACCCATCCTACAATTTGCCCAACGGAAACAATCCGGCGGTTGTTCTGATTTTTGTTGTTCTTCATTATTTCTTAAATACCCCTATAAACGGCAAGTTGCGGTACAGTTCGTTGTAATCCAACCCGTATCCGATGACAAACTCATCCCCCACGGTGAACCCCACGTATTTGGGGTGAATGTCCGCTTTGCGGTTGCACGGCTTATCCAGCAGACAGCAAATTTCAATGCTGGCAGCACCGCGGTTTTTTAAATTGCCCAATAAATAATTAAGCGTCAGCCCCGTATCCACAATGTCTTCCACCACCACAACATGGCGGCCTTTGATGCTTTCGCGCAAGTCCAGCATCGTGCGCACCTGGCCCGTGCTGGAAGTGCCCGAATACGACGACAGACACATAAAATCCATATTGCAATCCACGCTGATGTTCTTCATCAAATCGGAATAGAACAAAATACATCCGCGCAAAATCCCCACAAAAAGCGGCATTTTCCCGCGGTAATCGGCCGAGATTTGGCGGCCCAGTTCAGACACCCGCTTGGCGAGTTGTTCTTCCGAAAATAATACACGTTCCAAAATGGGATTTTCAGGCATAAGCCCTCCAATAGAGAATATACATAAAGGATACCTTTTTTTCGCCCGAAAATAAAGCCGCCCGGCGCCCCGGGCTCCCCCCGCTGCCCGGGCCCAGAAGGCCCTGGGTCTTTCGTCCCTGTTTTTGATAGGCTTTTTTACCTATCATATAAGTATGAAACACATTACCCTTCTGTTATTACTGTCCCTCTGCCCTATTCTGGCGGCAGCACAAGTTCTCCCGGGCCTGCCTTCCGTTCCACCAAAAGGGCCTGCAGGCAAAATTGCCTCAAAAATTGAAGAACAAATAAAAAAACAGGCCCCACGCCAGGATTCGTACTTCTCCGGTGCCCAAAAAGCGCTGCAGGATGTGATGCAAAAAAACCCGATAAAAACTATTTCCTGGAAAGAATTTAAAGCCTTAAACAACCGGGCCAAAGAACGGGAGCTCGTTTCCCTGAAAATGGATTTAAAATTAGCGCAGCAACAGTCTGCCGCGGACAAAGACAAAATAGCTTTTCAGAACTCTTGGCCGGATTATACAGAGCTGTTAAAAGGGTTTACCCACATCTATATAGGGGAAGAGCATGGCACTACGTCCACCCCGGCGGAAACAGTTCGCCTCTTGCAGGCCCTGCGCAAGCTGCACCCAGACAAGCGCATTTTGTTGGCGTCGGAATTTTCTGTGACAGAGAAACCAAACGACTCTCCTTTGGTGCAAGCCAATGAGATTCACCTCATGGCTAACCTCTACCCAGAAGTAAACCAAGCCGCCGATGCCTTAAACATTGACCAACTGGGATTAGACAGCCGCTATGTCAGCTGGGAAGAAGACGGCCACGGGTCTTTTTTGCTTATCCAATGCGGGAAATACCTTGTAAAGCGCTACCTGACGCGTCAAGAAGAAGCCAATATCCAAGAATTATATCCCGTCCTTGAAATGACGGTGGGGTCCTCTCCTTTTGGCATTTTGGAACGCAACCGCCAATGGGTGCGCTACATCAAAGCAGTACAGCCGTTTTATGACATCATTGTAATATACGCCGGCCAAGGGCATATAGTAAACACGTTATCTAACGATTTGCCCGCCTTGTTGGATACGCCGGACTTTGTTAACCTGGTTTTTGTCCCGACAGAAGACACCAATCCCGACGAAGAACAAACGTACATATCCGTCGCGGAAAGCACTTATCGGCAAAATCTGGGGGCGTTTGACCAATCCTATGAACTGAAAGACCAAACAGACCAAGTATTGTTAGATCAAACGGAAATATCGGGAGAATGGACCGACCCTAAAAAGCCGTTTTGGGGGCAGACCAACTCATTTTTCCCCTTATACAACAAAAATATCCCCGGCAAAGAGGTCCTTATTTACCTGCCGTTGGACGGCGTAAAAATGCCCGAAATCAAGCCGCAGCCCAAAAAGGAGCCGAATGCTTCCCGGCCGCAACAGGAGCAACCCGCCGCTTCGCCCCAAAAACTGCGCCCGGTCGCCCCTAAATCCATAGATGGATTGCCGAAAGTGTCCCCCAGGCTCAAAAACCGGGACAGCCTGCGCTACGGCGACTCGTACATTTAACACCCTATACAAACCAAAAACTCCGGGTAAACCGATTACCCGGAGTTTTTATTGGGTTTGTTTTTTATTTGCCGATAAAGAATTCAGGTTCTTTGCGCGCGCCAAACTTGAGAGCAAACACTTTCCCCGCCGCCTCCAGCAACAGTTTGTTCACGCCGCGCGCCCCGTGCGGGCAGACAGCCACGCACCGCATGCAGGAAATGCAACGCGTTTTATCGGTCTGGTTGGGGTGATCCAAGGGGATTGCTCCCGTCGGGCAGGCGCGGGCACACGCACCGCATTGCACGCAGGCTTTGGAAGCCATCGGCTTAAACGGAATAGAGGGGTAGGCTTTGTACGGGCGGTTGCCTTTGACCGCGGGCACCGCTAACGCGTGCGCAGACGGAGCCGCCGCCAGCGTTTGCCACACGCGCCCGGCAAATTCCGCCAGTTTTTGCGCGTCCGCTTCGTCCGGGCGGCCAACGGCCACGCCGGGCATCAGCGAGTGTTCCGCCACCGGCGCCGCACAGGCAAACGGCACAAATCCGGCCGCTTGGGCCACTTCTTGCATTTCCAGCAGGGCGTCGTCATAATCGCGGTTGCCGAACACCGCCAGCAACACCGCGGGCGTTTGGGTGCCTTTCTGCCGGGCAAAGCGTTGGGCCGCCTGGGCCGGGATGCGCCCGCCGTACACCGGCGCGGCGAAAACCACCAGTTCTTCCGGCCCGAACGTATGGGCCTGCTCCGCCGTGCTGGCGGCCGTTACGTCTATCCATCGGGCCGGCAGCGGCAACGCTTTGACGAAAGCTTCCGCCGCTTTGTGCGTGCGCCCCGTGGCGCTGAAAAATACGACCGAAAGTTTAGTAATGTTCATATTATCTTCCGAATAATTTATCCAGCTGTTTCATATTCAGCTGCGCCACACAGGGCCGCCCGTGCGGGCAGTGCATACCGTCTTTGCACTTCTTCATATTGTCCAGCAGCGCCTCGGCCTCGGCAGGTGAAATGGCGTCGTGCGCTTTGATGGCTTTTTTGCAGGCCAGCATGGCCACCATTTTGCGCTTCAGACTTTCGGTGGATTTGGACGGGTCCCCAACTACTTGCGAAAGCGAAACAATAAACGCTTTCATATCGTCTTCTTTAAAGCGAATCATATGCGGCATGGTGCGCACCAGCACGGTATGGGCCGAAAAAGGTTCCAATTCAAATCCGGCTGTTTCCAGCCAATCGGCCCACGACAAAAGCGTCTCGGCGTTGGACGGCGGCAAATCTACGTGCACGGGGAAAAGCAACTTTTGCACTTTTACGTCCCGGCGGTCAAACGCGTCCAGGTAATGTTCAAACAGCACACGCTCCTGCGCGGCGTGTTGGTCTATCACCACCAGGCCTTCCGGATTTTCAAACAGCAGGTAGCTGCGCTGCAACTGCCCCAAATAATGGTACGGTCCGTGATACCAGGCCGGGTCCCCTTGGGCATGCAAATCGGCCGGCTGCACCGGTGCTTCGGGCGCGGGTTCGGCCGGCGCGAAGGCGGCCGCGCGGGCCACATATTCCACGGGTTCTTCCGTTTCCTTGGCTACAAAATGCGGTTTGGGGGCAAAGGCGCCGTGCGGCGTTTTGTCCGGCCGGCAGGAAGCGGCGTACGTTTCCATCGGCGTGGGAGCGGCCGGTTTAAACAGCTGCTCGGCCGCGGGCTGTGCCGGCGGCGGCAGCGTGACGGACGGCGCGGGAACGGCCGGTTTAAACAGCTGCTCGGCCGCGGGCTGTGCCGGCGGCGGCAGCGTGACGGACGGCGCGGGAACGGACACATCCACCGGGCGGGCGTTGGAAAACACCGTTTCGCCCACCGCGTGCATTAAAAACGCAAACACTTTATTTTCGTTTACAAAACGGATGTCGCGCTTTTGCGGGTGGATATTGACGTCAAAATCCGCGGGGTCCAGCGTCAGATACACCAAGAACGCCGGGTGGCGGTCCTTGGGGCGGACGTTTTGATAGGCTTTGTACACGGCCTGTTGGACGGTTTTGGAATCAATCGGGCGGCGGTTGACGAACACATACTGCATATCGCGCACGGTGACCAGCTTGTCGACCGGCGTGACAAACAGTTTAAGGCCCATTTCGTCAAATTCTTTAAACAGCAAAGTGGAGGCTACTTCGTCGCCCAGAATTTGTTTGGCGCGCGCTTTGACGGCGTCCGGCAGCGGGCCGGTTTGCGCGGGCAGGTCGTACACGGCGCGGCCGTTGACGTGCACCCGGTAGCTGACGGACAGATTGGCCAGGGCGCTTTCCTCTATTACTTTTAGCAGGCAGGCACGTTCGTACGCGTCGCTTTTTAAAAATTTCAAACGGGCGGGCACATTGTAAAACAGGTTGCGTATTTCCACCGTAGTGCCTTTGATGGCCGGCGCCGGGCTTTTGGCCACGACTTTGCCGGCGTGCAGTTCCAGGCGGTGGCCGGAACCGTCCCCGGTGCAGCTGGTGAGCGTCAGGCGCGAAACGGCCGCCGCCGAGTAAAGCGCCTCGCCGCGGAAACCGAATGTGTGCAAGTGGGCCAAGTCCCCAAACGCACGGATTTTGCTGGTGGCGTGGCGCAGGACGCACAATTCCAAATCTTCCGCGCTCATGCCGCAGCCGTTGTCGTTTACGCGGATTAAATCCCGGCCGGAGCCTTCAATATCCACGTTGATGCTGGTGGCGCCGGCGTCCACGGCGTTTTCCAGCAGTTCTTTAAGCACGCCCGCCGGGCGTTCAATCACTTCGCCCGCGGCGATTTTGCCGGCTGTTTTTTCGTCCAGTACGTGTATGTTACTCATTAATCCGTTTCTTCCATTCGCAAATTAACTGCAAGGCTTCCATCGGGGTCAGTTTGTTCGGGTCAGCCATTTTGATTTCTTCCACAATGGGCGAGGAGAACAAGTCCTTGACCATATCTTTTTCTTTGGCGGAAATTTTGGCGCCTTTTTTGGCTTCCAGGTCTTTGAGCACTTTTTTGGCGCGCAGCGTGCACGCCGCCGGGAGGCCCGCAATTTCGGCCACGTGTATACCGTAGGAACGGTCCGCCGCGCCGGGCAAAATTTGGTACAAAAAGGCCAGGCGGCTGTTGCCGGCGGCGTCTTTGTATTCCTTGGCCTCCACGTGGTAGTTGCGCACGCTTTCGTATTTGTTTTCCAAATCCACCAGTTCAAAATAGTGCGTGGCAAACAGCACCTTGGGGCCGCCGTGCGGCTTGTACAAATACTCTACAATCGCCCACGCAATGGAAATGCCGTCAAAAGTGGACGTCCCGCGGCCGACTTCATCCAGCAAAATCAGGCTGCGCGGCGTCATAGACGCCAAAATGTGCGCGGTTTCGTTCATCTCCACCATAAAAGTGGAATTGCCGCGGCCCAGCGCGTCGTGCGCGCCGATACGCGTCATAATTTTGTCCACCACGCCCACCCGTGCCGAAGTGGCCGGCACAAAGCTGCCCATCTGCGCCAGAATGACCAGAATGGCCGTCTGTTTTAAAAACACGCTTTTGCCGCCCATATTGGGGCCGGTGATGAGCATAATTTGGGTTTGCGGGGTGCCGATGTCCAAACTGTTGGGCACAAAGCTGCCGGCAGGCAAAGTGGCTTCCACCAGCGGGTGGCGGCCGTTTTCGTAATGGATTTCGGTGCCGTTATCCACCACCGGTTTTACCCAGTTGCCTTGCATGGCACACAACGCCAGCGAAACGTATACGTCCAGCTCGGACACGATTTGCGCAAACGTTTTTAAATCGTTTATTTGCGTGGCCAAGGTTTTGCGCACCTCGTCAAAAAGGGCGCTTTCCAAACGCAGGATTTTTTGCTCCGCGTTTAAAATTTTGTCTTCCAAGGCTTTGAGCTCTTCGGTAATAAAACGCTCGGCATTGACGAGCGTCTGCTTGCGCACGTACGAATAAGGGACCTTGCTGATGTGGGATTTGGTCACTTCAAAATAGTAACCGAATACGGAATTGTACCCCACCTTCATCGTGGAAATGCCCGTTTTTTCGCGTTCGCGGGCGCAGAGCTCTTCCATCGTTTTGCTGCCGTTGGATTTAAGCGAGCGCAGTTCGTCCAGCTCGGCATTGTAGCCTTTGCGGATGACGTGCCCGTCCGACAGGCGGATGGGCGGGTTTTCGTCTATGGCGTCGTACAGCACGCGGGCCATTTGCTGCAGCACCGGCAGGATGGCCGCAAAACGCGCCTGCAAATGCGGGGCCACCGCCGCGCCGTATGTTTCAAACCAGCGGGCCAGCGGGTCCACATTCAAAAGCGACTGACGCAGCCCCGACATATCCCGCGGCGAGGCCGTGCCCGTGGCGGTGCGCGTCATAATGCGCTCCACGTCGGAAATGTTTTCCAGCAGGGCCGTTAAATCGGCAATGGCGGCTTGGTTCTTTACAAACCCTTCCACACAATCCTGCCGCTGGGCAATTTCGCCGGGGTCCATCAGCGGGTGCAAAATCCATTCTTTCAGTTTGCGGCTGCCCACGGCGGTTTTGGTTTTGTCCAACAGCGCCCACAGGCTGCCCTTGCGGCCGCCTTCCTGGCTTTTTACCAGTTCCAGGGCGGAAACGGCATTCTCGTCCACCTGTAAGCATTCTTTCAGCTCGCGGTAGGAAGGGATTAAAACGGTTTTAAAACTGGGCTCGGTAACGCTCAAATACTTCATCGTCTGCAAGGCGCAGGCCAGGGCTTTGCGTTTGTTGCCCCACGCGCCCAGGGCGGGCCAATCGGCGGGCAATGTATAGTCCCCGTCAAAAGGCTCCTGCTCGGTAAGCGTTAAGTTGCCGGGCAGCACCACTTTGGCCTTCAGGGCTTGCAGGGTGTTTTTGTCCCCCAGAATTTCCGAGGGGTTGATGGCCGCCAGGGCGGCGGCTAAATTGGTTAAAGTCGGGTCTTTATCGTTTTGGTTGACCCAAAATTCGCCGGTGGACACCTCCACGCACGAAAGCGCCCATCCGTTGGGCTCAATACTTAGCGCCACCAGATAGTTGGATTGATTGGCGTCCAGCAGGGTGTCTTCCATCAGCGTGCCGGGGGTGATGACGCGGATGACTTTGCGTTCAAAAAGTTTGGTGTTTTTGTCCATTACCGAGCTGGTTTGCTCGCAAATGCCGATTTTCTTCCCGGCGTTAAGAAGCCGTATAATGTAGTTGTTGGCCGCGTGGTACGGAATGCCGCACATCGGGGTGCCGTTGCGCGCGGTGAGCGTAAGGCCCAACAGCGCGCTTACTTCGCGGGCCTGCTCGTCAAACATTTCATAAAAATCACCTAGCCGGAAGAACAACACAATGCCCGGGTGTTGGGCCCGGATATCGTAGTATTGTTTCATTAAAGGGGTAAGAGAGGTCTTTGGCATAGTGATATTCTAGCAATTTTGCGGACTTATTGCCCGACGGAAAACACAGCCGAACAACGCCCCGCGCGCCCGCACGGGCTGATGACACAAAATAAAAATTTTGTTATAATATTTGTACCTAGTTGTTTAAGTAAAGCCGGGGCGAATGCCTCGGCAAAAATTTGTTTGGTAGGATGGCTGAGCGGTCAAAAGCAACGGTCTGTAAAACCGTCGGGCTACGCCCTACATAGGTTCGAATCCTATTCCTACCACCATTTAAACCCCGCGGATGCTACCGGCAAACGCGGGGTTTTGTTATAAGCGGCAGAAAAATCTGTGGCACCGGCCGGCCAAACGCCCGGTCGTGCCTTTACCGCTCAAGGGCAAAATACTCTTTTTTTTATTAGACAAGCCCCCCGCATTAAGCTAGAATAAAATAATTCCGTTTGATTTCAGGAGTGTATTCATGCGCATACGCAACGCCCTTTTTCCGCTTGTTTTGGCCGGCAGCCTCCTGCTCGGCTGCGGGCGCACGGCCCCCCAAGACGAGGAGGCCCGACGCCCCGTACAGTTTGTAAACGCCAAGTACGAGCAACACGCCACCCGGCTGAACCAACTGGACCCGGCGTATTTGTTTATTTACGCCAACGATTTGTTTAAAAGCGGACAAAAAGACGAGGCGGTTTTTTGGTTTTACGTGGCGCAATACCGCGCCCTGATAATCAGCATTATGGAAAAAGGCAACGGCGCCCTGTCGCCCGAACTCTACCAACACCTGGCGGCCGAAGCCGGCATCCCGGTACTGGGCAAAATGGTGGTACTGGGCCGCGGCATAAAAAGGGAGCAGCTGTACCATTTTATCCAATCCGGCCTGGGCGTAACCATTAACGGGTACGCCGGCAGCAATATGGATAATTGGGTGGCCCAAATGGAGCGGGCGCTGGTGTTTGAGCACACCCACCCGTTTGACCCGTTTCAGGCCGTCCCAGCGGGCCAGCTGGACGCCGCCAAACTGCCTGAAGCCAAACGGCGGGCCGAAGGAATAAAGGATTTGATTTCTTTTGTAAAACAGAACAAACAAGCCTTGCAAAAAGCAAGGGACGCCTCCCGCCAAAAGTAAATTTTATCCGACAAAAAACGCCCCGGGGCAACCCGGGGCGTTTTTTAGTTTCTGCGTAAATTACAGCGTGTCTTTCAGTTGGCCGATGACATCCTGCCACGGGCGCTTGGCTTCGCCGCCGCCCTGGGCAAAATCGGGCCGACCGCCGGCGCGGCCGTTCAGGTCCGCCGCGATTTGTTTAGCCACGGTCACCGCGTTCACATTGGGCAGTTTGCCCGCCATCTTGACCACAAACGAGCGTTTGCCGTCTTTATCGCACGTAACAATAACCAACGCCTGTTTGTGCTTTTGGGCCACTGTATCGGCAATGGTGCGCAGTTCTTTGGGTTCGGCACCGTCCGCCCGGCGCAGCACCAGCACGGAGCCGTTTTTCATCGTGAACGAAATTTCGTCCATGCCGCCGGCCGCCAGTGCTTTTTCGCGGAATTGCGTATAGCGGCGTTTGACTTCTTTCAGCTCGTCCATAATCGCACTCACGCGGGTAAACACGTCTTTGGCCGGCACTTCCAAGCGCCCGGCCAATTCGTCGGCCTGGCGGTTGACGTTCTTTAAATAGTCCAGCGCGGCATAACCGGCCACGCCTTCAATACGGCGCACGCCCGCAGACACGGAGCCTTCTTTCAGCACCAGGACGGTGATGACTTCGGACGTGTTCTTCACGTGCGTACCGGCGCACAATTCCAGGCTGTATTTTTGTTCCGGGTGGTCAAAATCGCCGCCCATCAGCACAAAGCGGGCCGGGTCGGCGTATGTTTCGCCCAACAGCGTAACGGCACCTAATTTTTCGGCGTCTTTCAGCGGGCGCACCTGGCACGTAACGGGCAGGGCCGCTTCGGCCGCCTGGTTGGCAATCGCCCACGCGCGGTTCAATTCTTCGGCCGACGGGGTTTTGGAAAGCGTATAGTCAAAGCGGAAACGCTCCGGCGACACGTAAGACCCGCTCTGGTGCACGGACGTACCGAACACCTGGCGCAGGGCCGCGTTGACCAAGTGGATGGCGCTGTGGTTGGCCATGCAGCGTTTGCGCAGGGCCGCGTCCACCGACAGGGTGACTTTTTCGCCTTTTTTAAGCGTACCGTTTACCTTGTGCACGTACACTTTGCCCAGCGGTTTTTGCACGTCTTCCACGCGGGCCGCTTCTTTGCCACCCGCCAGGATGACGCCTTTATCACCCACCTGGCCGCCCGATTCGGCATAAAAGGGCGTCTGGTTAAACACTGCATACCCTTCGCCGCAAATTGCATCCGTCGGTTCAAATTTGTCGTTGAGTAACGCCAGCACTTCGGCCTGGTCCTGCAAGGTTTCGTAGCCGGTAAAATGCGTGGCGGGGTAGCCGTTTTCCAGCTTTTGCATCATCATCGCTTTTTCTTTGCTGAATTCATCCGCGTACGAGCGGCTTTTGGCCTGGGCAGACGTTTTGGCTTTTTCGTAGCCCTTTTCGTCCACGGTCACGCCCTTGGCGGCGGCGATTTCGCGCGTCAATTCCAGCGGGAAACCGAACGTTTCGTGCAGGTGGAAGGCTTCTTCGCCGGGCAAGGTTTTGCCGCAGGAAGCCAGCAGAGCCGAGAGTTTTTCCTCGCCGGTGACCAGCGTTTTTAAGAAGGTGGTTTCTTCCTGCTTTAACACGTCCTGAATGTGGGACATGTTTTTGTCAATTTCCGGGTACAGGCCCGCAAAAATCTGCTGCACGACCGGCACCAGCGTGTAGAGGTAGGGTTTATCGTTCCCCATCAGTTTGGCGTAGCGCGCGGCGCGGCGGATTAAGCGGCGCAAGATGTAGCCGCGGCCTTCGTTGGAAGGCAAAATGCCTTCGGCAATCAAAAAGCTGGAGCTGCGTACATGGTCCGCAATAATGCGCAGGGCGGAAACTTCTTCTTTGGTTTTGCCCTGGATGTGCAAATCTTTTTGCGCCTGGCGGATCAGCGGGGCGAACAGGTCCGTTTCAAACACGTTTTTGGCCCCTTGCACCGCCATGCACAAGCGTTCCAGGCCCATGCCCGTATCAATGTTGTTGTGCGGCAGGGGTTTAAAGGTGCCGTCTTCCTGGCGGTTGTAGCTTTCAAACACGATGTTCCAAATTTCCACAAAGCGCCCGCAGTTGCACGTAATGTCGCAATGCGGATTTTTGCAGCCGTTGGGACCGAAATCGTAATAAATTTCGGTGCACGGGCCGCACGGGCCGGTGGGGCCCATCGTCCAGAAGTTGTCGGCTTCGTCCAATTCAAAAATGCGTTCGGCCGGCACGTATTTCAGCCATTCTTCGTACGCTTCGGCGTCGCGCGGGGCAATGCCGCCTTTGTAAATGCTGACGTAGAGTTTGTCGGCCGGCATACCCAGCACTTTGGTCAGGTATTCCCAGGCCCAATCAATGGCTTCTTTTTTAAAATAATCGCCGAACGAAAAGTTGCCCAGCATTTCAAAAAACGTTAAATGCCGTTCGGTAAAACCCACGCTGTCAATATCCGTGGTGCGCACGCATTTTTGGCAGGTGGTGGCGTTTTTGAGGGAGTTATCAATCCCCAGCAGGTTGGCCTTAAACTGCACCATACCGGCCGAAGTAAACAACAGCGTCGGGTCCGAGTGCGGAATCAGCGAGCTGGAGGCGATAATCGGCAGCCCTTTGGAATGGAAAAATTGGAGATAACCGTTTCTAATTTCTGTGCTTGTTTTCATAAAACCTTCTTGTTACCAAATAAACATATATAATAAAGTATATCAAATACGGGGGACGCTCCGCGCGCCGCCCGCAGGAGTGGCCATGCCGATTCACGCTGCAAACGTCCGCTATGTGTGCTTTGACGCGGACGATACGTTATGGAAAAACGAAGAATTTTACCGCCAAGCCGAACAACAATTTGCCCGCCTGGCGGCAGGCCGAATGCCGCCCGCGCAAGCCATAGAGGCGCTGTTTAACACCGAAATGGACAATTTGGCCGTTTTCGGTTACGGGGCCAAAAGTTTTATGCTTTCTATGGTGCAAACGGCCCTGCAAATTGTGCCGCCCGAGCAGGCGGCGCCCGCCGTGCAGAAAATTTTGCGCATCGGCCGGGAGCTCATCCTGCACCCGGTGGAACTGCTGCCCGGGGTGCGCTCCACCTTGGAAAAACTGGCCGGCAAGTATCATTTGTCCGTGATTACCAAAGGGGATTTGTTGGACCAGGAACGCAAATTAAAAAATTCCGGGCTGCTGCCGCTTTTTAACCATGTGGAAATCGTCAGCGAGAAAACGCCCGCCGCCTACCGCGCGCTGTTTGTGCGGTTGGGGGCCAAACCGGCCGAAGTGCTGATGGTGGGCAATTCGCTCAAGTCCGACGTTTTCCCGGCGATGGAAGCCGGCGCGCAGGCCGCGTATTTGCCCTGTGCGTGCAACTGGAAGCACGAAGAAAGCGACGAGCCCGAACAACCGGCCTACCTGAAAATTGCCGCGTTGCCGGACTTGCTGCCTGTTTTGTTATAATGGGAAAGGAGCGTTTTTCTATGAATAAAATTTTTGGTTATTTGCTGATTTGCGCCGGGCTTTTGCTGGCGTTTTTTGCGTTAATCGGTATGTACAAAGTATTTGCCGGCGGCAACGCCGTCATGCCCATTGTTCAACTGGCCGATATGCAGTTAAACACGGCGTACGGCCCCGTATTGGTGCCGATGAAAAGCATTTCCCAGGTCATTAATTTGCTGCTTTTTGCGGTATTTATGGCCTTTGTGTTAAGCGTAGGCGCCAAGCTGGCGGGCACCGGCAACGGCCTGCTCAAAGCCGAACGGATTTACGACGCCCTGCGGGAAAATCCCTCCGCCCTGCAAAACAAGGACCAGGTGAGCAAATTATGAAACTTCGCTTTATTTTAAATCCGCACAGCGGCAAATTAAACGGAAACACGGACAAAATTTCCGCGCTGGCCGCGGCCATACAGCTCAACTTTCCCGGGGCGGATATGCGCCTGACCCAAGCCCCCGGCCACGCCACGGAACTGGCCCGCGAAGCCGCCCAGCAAGGCTGCGACGCGGCCGTGGCCATCGGCGGCGACGGCACCATCAACGAAACCGCCCGCGGCCTGGTGGGCACCGCTACAGCCCTGGCGGTCATTCCCCACGGCTCGGGCAACGGGTTTGCGAGGGAACTGGGCATGCCGCTTTTGGTGCCCGAAGCACTGGCCCGCCTGCAAAAACCGCGCCCCACGATGTGCGACGTCGGACGAATTAACGGGGAACTCTTTTTAAATCTGGCCGGCGTCGGCATAGAGGCCGACATTGCCTGGCAGTTTATGGAACAGGGCAAAAACGGCGCGCGCGGAATGTGGCCGTATTTTAAAATCGGCGCCAAAACGGCGTTTACCTACAAACCGCATATGCTGCGCGTGCAAACGGACGGCCAGCCGGAAGAATTTATGGAACCGCTGACCTTGGTGTTTGCCAACGGCCGCCAGTACGGAAGCAACTTTAAAATCGCGCCCGAAGCCAGCCTGACCGACGGCGAACTGGATATGGTAGCCGTGGCCGACGCCCCCAAATGGAAGCTCGCGCTGGCGGCACCGTCGTTCTTTACGGACCATTGGCGCCCGTTCGGCATTACGCAAACCAAACGGGTCAAACAGGCGCGCATTATCCAACCCGGCGAAATCGTCTACCACATAGACGGCGAACCCCGCAAAACACAAGACCGGCTGGACATTGCCGTGGAACCGGCCGCCCTGCGTGTGTGGCTGCCGTGCCTGTAATATGACCCGAAGAAGACGAAAAAACACCCTGCGTTTAAACCGCCGCGCCAAATTTTGGGCGTCGGTGATTGCGGCGTGCGTGCTGTTTTTCCTGCAGCAGCGGGGCAAACCGCTTACCCAAACCGGCCCCGTGGAAGACGGCGACCTGCTGCGCAACGTGTCCGTTGCGTCCATCTACGACGGGGACACGTTTAAAATCAATTTAAACTGCTCCCTGGCCGTGTACTGCGAAAAAGTACCCGTGCGCGTGCGCGGCGTGGATTGCCCGGAAATAAAAGGAAAATCCGCCAAAGAAAAAGCCCTGGCCCAAGAGGCCAAGGCTTTTACCAAAGCATTTCTGTCCCAAAAACCCATCACCCTGACGGATTGCGGGCGGGATAAATACTTCCGCCTGCTCTGCGGCGTAACCAATGCCGGCGGGCAGGATTTGGCCGAAGAGCTCATCCGCCACGGCTTGGGCTATGCCTATGAAGGCGGGACCAAAAAAAGCTGGAACTAATTTTTGCCGTGGATACGGTACCACTGCAGGGTGATAATCGTTTTGGCGTCGGTGATTTCCCCCTTTTCTATCATCTTATAGGCTTTTTCCAGCGGAAATTTTTGCAAATTTAAAAATTCGTCTTCGTCCGGCTGGTCCTTGCCGCGCGTTAAGCCCGTGGCCAGATAGAGGTGCTGTTCCTCGTTGGAAAACGCATTGCACGGGTGAAACACCAGAATTTCTTTCAGCGATTTGGCCGTCAGCCCCGTTTCCTGCTTGAGTTCCGCCTTGGCGCAGGCCAAAAAGGTTTGCCCTTTTTCGCGCTTGCCGGCCGGAATTTCCCACGTGGCCTGGTGAATGGGGTAGCGGTATTGCTGCACCAGGTACACACAACCGTCTTCCACCGGCAAAATGCCGCTGGCGCCGCGGTGGTCAAAATACAGGCGCGTAGAGGTACGGCCGTTCAGCAATTTTACCTCGTCCAGCTTTACCCCCAGCACGCCGCGATAGAGCGTTTTGGAAGAAATTTTTGTTTCTTTTAATTTACTATAATGTTTCATATATACATCTTATAACATTTTGGACCTTCCCGGTCCCGCGCGGCCGCCGCGCCCAGCAACCTTGTAAGGATTTCGTTTTATGCCTCAATTTGTACAACTGCACAACCATACGGAATACTCCCTGTTGGACGGTATGCTGCGCATCTCCAACAACCACAAACCTTCCCCCTTTTTGCAAGGTTTGGCGGCCCAAGGCATTCCGGCCATGGCCATCACCGACCACGGCAACATGTACGGCGCGCTGGACTTTTACGATTCGGCCCGCGCCGCCGGCATTAAGCCCATCATCGGCTGCGAGTTCTACATCACCGAAGGCAAATACAACGAAAAAGACAAATCCCGCACCGGGCACCTGACGATTTTGGTCCGCAACCACGAAGGCTATTTAAACCTGATGAAGCTGAACTCTATGGCGTGGGTGGACGGCTATTACTATCACCCCCGCATAGACAAAGAAATCCTGGCCCAGCACAGCGGCGGGCTGTTGTGCCTGTCGGGCTGTTTGAAAGGCTTTTTGTCCCAATACGTGCGCGAAGAAGGCGGCTTTGAAAAAGCCTGCCAGCTGGCCAAAGAATACGAGGACATCTTCGGCAAAGGCAATTACTACATTGAGCTGATGGACCACGGCATCCGCGAAGAAATAGAAGCGCTGCCCCTTTTAAAGGACGTGGCCAAACGCACCGGCATCCCCGTGGTGGCCACCAACGACTGCCACTACGAAAAGAAAGAAGATTGGGAAGCGCACGACGTACACGTGTGCATCGCCACGGGAAAGACGCTTAACGACCCGAAACGGATGAAAATGTCCCACGAGCTGTATTTCAAATCGCCCGAAGAAATGTGCGCCCTTTTTTCCCACACGCCCGAAGCCTGCACCAACACGCTGGAAATTGCCGAAAAGTGCAATTTGGAATTTCCCAAGCACGGGTTTATTTTGCCTAAATTTGATATTCCGCCCGAGTTTCCCAACTCGGCCGAATACTTTAAAGATTTGTGCCGCAAGGGCCTGACCAAAAAAATGAACGGCCACGTGCCGGATAACTATTGGAAGCAGCTGGAATACGAATTTAACGTCATCATCACCATGGGGTTTGACTGCTACTTCCTCATCGTGCAGGACTTCATCAACTGGGCCCGCGCCAACGGCATTCCGATAGGGCCCGGCCGCGGTTCGGGCGCCGGCTCGCTGGTGGCGTACAGCCTGGATATTACGCGCGTGGACCCCATTCAAAACAAACTGTTGTTTGAACGCTTTTTGAACCCGGACCGCGTGAGCATGCCGGATTTGGATATTGATATGTCCGACGCCGGGCGCGAACGCGTGATTGACTACGTGCGCCACAAATACGGGCACGATAAAGTATCGCAAATCATCACGTTCGGCACGATGAAAGCCAAACTGGTGTTAAAAGACGTGGCCCGCGCGATGGACATCCCGGTGGCCGAAGCCAACCGCATCGCCAAAATGATTCCCAACGATCCCAAAATGACGTTGGAAAAAGCGTTGGAAATCAACGAACTGAAAAACGAGGTAGAAAAGAACCCCCAAAGCAAACGCCTGTTTGAAATGGCGCGCAAGCTGGAAGGTTTAAAACGCCACACGGGCATTCACGCGGCCGGCGTGCTGATTACCAAAGAGGCCGTATCGGAATACGTGCCGCTGGCCCGCGGCGCGCGCGACGCCATTACCACCCAGTTTGAAGGTGAACCCTGCTCCAACCTGGGGTTGCTGAAAATGGACTTTCTGGGTCTGCGCACGTTAACGGTTATTGATAACGCCGAAAAGATGATTCGCGCCCGCCACGACCCCAATTTTGACATCAACAAAATCCCGTTAGACGACAAAAAAACCTACGATTTGCTCTGCGCTTGCAAAACGCTGGGGATCTTCCAGCTGGAAGGAGGCGGCATGCGCGACCTGATCAAAAAGCTGCATCCCACCAAATTCAGCGACGTATCGGCCTTGGTGGCGCTGTATCGCCCCGGCCCGATGGAATCGGGCATGATGGATATGTTCGTGCGCCGCAAAAACGGGCAGGAAAAGATTGTCTACGAAACCCCGTTGTTGGAAGACGTATTGAAGGACACCTACGGTTGTATGGTGTACCAGGAACAGATTATGGAAATTTCCAAACGTCTGGGCGGCTTCACCCCCGGGGAAGCCGATACCCTGCGCAAAGCCATGGGTAAAAAGAAACTGGACGTGATGGAAAAGTTCGGTAAAAAATTCGTGGGCGGATGTTTGAAAAACCACATTTCCGAAAAAACCGCCACCCACATTTACGAACAGATGAAAGCCTTCGCCGGGTACGGGTTCAACAAATCGCACTCGTTTGCGTACGGGTTGGTGTCGTATCAAACGGCCTATTTAAAAGCCAATTACCCCATTGAATTTATGTGCGCCGCGCTGACCAACGAAATCGGCCACAACGCCATCGGCGCAGACGACAAGGAAAACAAAATCGTCACCTACTTGGGGGAAGCCCGCAGTATGGGTTTTGAAACCCTGCCGCCGGATATCAACAAATCCCAACCGGAATTTTCCGTGGAAAAAATCGGCGACAAGGAATACATCCGCTACGCGCTGGAAGCCATCAAAAACGCCGGCGAAGAAGGCTGTTTGTCCATCGTGCACGAACGCGAAAAAAACGGTCCGTACAAATCGCTGGAAGATTTTTGCAACCGCATTGATTTGTTCCAGGCCAACAAAAAAACCATTGAAAGTTTAACCAAAGCCGGCGCGCTGGACAGCACCGCCCCGGGCCAGGACCCCAAAATCACCCGCGCCAACATTTTGGCCAACATTGACAACGCCGTGGATATGGCCCACCTGGTAGCCAAAGAAAAAGAAAAAAACACCGGCAACCTGTTCGGCGATGATTTTTCCGCCGTGCTCAGCGTCAAAAAAAGCGCCCCGGTAACGGCCAGACCGCTGACCCAAAGCGAACTGCTGAACTACGAAAAAGAAGTGCTGGGACTTTTCTTCAGCGGGCACCCGATGGCCAAATACCAGCCGTACTTGGACAAGCTGCACTGCACGCCCATCATTGACATTCTGGAAGGACGCGCCAGCGGGCGGCTGAATGTGCTGGGCATTATCACTTTGTTTAAAAAACGCCAAAACAAAAAGAAGGAAGAATGGGCCCAAATGGTGATAGAAGATTGCACCGGTTCCATTATGGTTAACGCGTTTGCGGGTTCCTACAAAAATTTATCCCACAAATTAGCGCCCAACGCCATTTTGAACTTTGTGGGGGACATCCGCGTGGACGACGAAAGCGCCCGCATAGAACTGAATTTAAAAGACGCCCACAACGTAACGGATTTGATTTCCAACGTCGCCAAGGAATTCACCATCCGCATTCCGGCCAATTGCTCCAAACTCACTTTGCAAAAACTCAAAAGCTACCTGGATATGACCCGCGGCACCACCGTGGTGGTTTTGGAAGTGCCTTCCAAAGAAAACCCGGGCAAAATCCACCGCATCCGCACCAACAAACGCATTTTGCTGCACAAAGGCCTGCTGGAGTTTATTGAAGACACCCTGGGCAGTACCTGGAGCTTTAAATAACTCAGAGAAGGAACCAATTGTTTTTTGGCGTTTGGTTCTTATACTATCTGATGGGGCCCGTATGTTCGGGCGCTATCGGGAGGCCTTATGAGAAAATATCTGTCGCTCTTGTTGGTCCCTTTTTTGTTGTCCGTCGCCCCAAACCTTGCCGCCGAACCTGTTCCTGACTCTATACAACCCGTGGCCGAAAATTCGGCAGCTGCCACGCCACCCCTTATACAAGCCAGCGACGCCAACGACTTGAAAACGGTACGCCAGCTGCTTGCCCAAGGGGCTAATCCCAATGAAACAGACTCCACGGGCTTTACGGCGTTAATGGCAGCCAGCAACCACGGCTATACCAAAATTGTGGAATTACTGCTCCGTTCGGGAGCGGACCCCAATCAAACCACGTCGGATGATAATTCCGCTTTGCTGCTGGCTTCCACAGCGGGGCAAACGAAAACGGTTAAATTATTGTTAGAGGCCGGGGCGAACCCGCGGCAAGGATTTACCGTGGACCCGGACCAGGGCACCGGCCTGACCCCCTTACTAGTTGCCAGCATGAACGGGCATACAAAAATCGTTAAATTATTGCTGCAAGCCGGGGCCAAAACAGACGGAAAAGACCCCTTGGGAAATTCACCCTTAATGGGGGCCATCATGAACGGACACACAAAAATCGTTAAATTATTGCTGCAAGCCGGGGCCAAAACAGACGGAGAAGACTGCTGGGGCTATCCGCCCTTAATCAGTGCCAGTTTTCGTGGCTACACCGCTATCGTTAAACTTTTGCTCCAGGCCGGGGCCAACCCCAACACAGAAACAAAAAACGGCTTCACCGCCTTAATGGGCGCTAGCCAAGAGGGTGAATCAAAAATTGCTAAGTTGTTGCTTAAAGCCGGGGCAGATCCAGCCCGCGTAAACGAAGAGGGAGAAACTGCTTTATTTTTGGCCGAACAAAATGACCACCCGGATATTGTCCGTCTGCTGCAGAAATACGGGCCCAAACACTGCTCCTTGATCATAAAGTTTTATTGATAACCACCACAACCCCGCCCGGATTTCCGCGGCGGGGCTTTTGTAAATAAACCGCAATTTGCTATAATAAATAGGTATTCAAACCGATTTAAGCCCAGTTGGCGCAGCGGTAGCGCGTTCCCTTGACATGGGAAAGGTCATAGGTTCGATCCCTATACTGGGCACCATTTAAATCCTCGCCGAAAGGCGGGGATTTTTGTTTGAGAAAAATTCGGAAGTGTAGCTACAATAGTCTTTACAAACGGCCGGCCGTTTGTAAACAATCCTTTGCCGGCACAAAAACCCGGCCTTTGCGCCGGGTTTTTGTTTTGAAGAATGAATACTTGTGGCGTTATCGCCTGTTGCTATTTCCCCCGGGCAAAGGCTTTCGGACGTTGGCCGGCCGCACTGCGTCTTCCGGCGTAAGGAGGATGCGTATATCAAACCCGGCCGCGCGGCGCAAGGCAGGATCTTCCCATGTCAGCACTTTTTGGTTCCAAAACGGGTAGCGGGATTGAGGCAGCAGGTCCAGCGTATGCATAATCGGGCGTTCCTCTTTGGTGCGGAACAACACGCTGATGAAGAATGTTTTTTCTGGAGGCAGCTGGACGCCCACCGACTGCGAAGATTCATAATTTAAATGCATATCCCCCGCATAAATAATAAACAGGGCATCCGGATATTGTTTACGCAAAGATTTTATTTCTTCCAGCCACGCACGGTTGCGCAAGCGCACCCCTTCGGGCATGGAAAACGTGTCCACTACCGATACATCTTCCCCGCAATCCAGCACGCGGGAGTCCACTACCGTACCACTTTGCGAATAAACGGCAAACGGCGGTTCCAACCCGCGCACATACAGCCCCGCCTTTTGTGCCGAGGCCAATAAACGCGCGTAGCGCGGGAAGAGTCGTTCCTCTTGTTTTAACGTCAAATTTTTAACCCCGCCCTTAGGCAAAAATTCCGTCAACAGAAAAATTTTCCGCTCCGGGTTTTGCGCTTTGTACTGCCGCAAAAAGCGCAGTACCAGCGCCTGAATAACCGGCTGGTTGTGTTCTTCGCCCAACAATAAGTAATCTACGTCTTTGGGCACGCGTTGCAGCATAAACTGGCTCAGGGCGGCTATGTCCCACGTGCGCTGCGGAAAGCGAACGCGCTGCTTCCACAAATCGGGGCCCAGACGGCGGACATTGTCCAACGCGCGCGTGCGGTCCCGGATTAGTGTTTGCAAAGCACGGTTATTGGCGGACAGAAAATAGTTCTGCTTGGCTTGCGGGGAAAGCCTATCCCAAAAAGGCACCTCATCATAAGGCCCTGCAAAAGGCCGCCGCGCCTTCCAGTAAACGGGATTCTCGGCAGGGAGTTCTTCCGCGCCCCAAGCGCGCAAATACTGTTTGGGAATGGGCGGCAGTTGTTTGGCCGTGCGTTTTACGCGCTCCGCCAAAATGCGTTCCACTTTCGCCGCCGTCAATTGGTGGGAAAAAGAAAATTTCCATTTCAGCGCCGTCTTGGGAAAGCGCTGCGCCGCCGCCGGCTGCCCGCCCCAAACACACAGGCCCGCCAGCGCAACGGCAGAAAATAAAAATATAGTGTTCGGTTTCCTTTTCATTCGTTTTCTCCCATCGGGGCGCCGGTTTAAACCGTGCATCCGGGTCCGGGGTGGGCAGCGCCCGTTTTTATTTGTTGGATTGGGTCCCTTTCACAATCAGGCGCATATCAAACCCGGCTATCCGCCTTAACGCAGGGCTGTCCCACGAAAGAATCCGCTGTTTGCAGAACGGATACTGAAGACCGCCGATTTCATCCAAAAAGTCATACCCCGGGTTTTCGCCAGGCCCGCGCGGCCCGAACACATGCGCGACGAATGTGCTTTCGGCAGGGAGCATATCGGCCACCGAAAAAGGCGCATTGTACGCCACGTGCTCCGCACCGGCATACAGGATAAATACCGCATCGGGATACTGCTCGCGCCACTTTTGGATTTGCTCTACCCAAAACGTATTGCGCAGCCGCATACTTTCCGGCAAAATCCATAAATCTTGAGTGGCTTCTTCCGTTTTAAACACCGGGTCCGCCGCCGCAAACGCATTTTGGAAGAACACATACCGCGGCTCCACGCCTTTTATATTGATGCCGTGTGCCTGCGCCCACACGAAGAAATTGCCGTAGGCCGGGTCCATGGAACGCTTTTCCTGCACAATATAGGTTTTGTCTTTACCGGCCGGCAAAAATTCCGTCAGCAGCACAATTTTGCGTCCGCTGTATTTGGCCTGATAGGTTTTTAAAAACCGAATCAAAAAATCTTGCACTTCCGGGGTGTCGTGTTCTTCCCCAATCAAAATATACCGGTCTTGCGGTTTAATCGCCCGCAGCAGGGTTTGTTCCGGCAATTCCGCAGGAATCGTTTGGCGTTTATTCCACAGTTCTTTTACATTTTTTTGAATGTTTTCCACTGCGCGCAAACGCATGGCAACGGCCCGCTTGGAAGCGCGGTTGTTGGCGGCCAAGAAATAATTATATTTGCCCTGTTCGGAAAGTTTTCGCCAAAAAGGCAGTTTTTCGTAAGACACTTGCGGCCCGCGGGATACGTCCCATCTCAAAATGCTTTTCACCGGCAAGTCTGTATCATATACCCGTAACCGCTGCTGGGCAGATAAAGGCGGAAATTTCTGGCGGCTTATTTGCGCGCGGTTGGCCAAAATTCTTTCTAATTGTTGGGAAGAAAATTTACGGGGGGCGGAAACTTTTTTGGCGCCTTTAAACACCGTTTTCAGCGGGTTGCCCGCCCAGGCCGGTTGCATGCCCAGCAGCAAAATGCCGGCCAGCACCAGCAACAACCACACGCGTTTTTTGGGATTATATCCGGATGTATGTATCATAAGCTCGCTCCCGTTCACCGTTTGTTTGGGAACAACCGGTTATTTGTTATCTTACCGCATCTGCGCGCACGTTGCCAGGGCCTTTAGGCCCAAAAATGCCTAGGCCTCATGGACCGTTTTACAGGGGCCCCGTCCGCCAGCCGGACGTCTTCAAAAAAAGTAAAATATAGATATAAGCCGCAATCCCGCGGCAGGAGGAGCCTGGATATGAGTATTTTTGAAGCGCTGATGATGTTGGGCTTTGGGTTGGCGTGGCCGTTTAATATCAGCCGTTCGCTGCGCACCAAAACCGCCGCAGGGAAAAGTTTCCTGTTTATGATTACGATTGAATTTGCCTATATTTGCGGGATGATTCACAAAATCCTGTACAATTACGATTTGGTGTTTTGGCTGTACGTGCTGAACTTTGTGATGGTGCTGATTGACCTGTGCCTGATGATCCGCTACACCAAGCTGGATGTGTTCCGCCAGCGCCACGCCCAGCTGCGCGCCGCCAGAAGACGTGCCGCCCGCTCGTAATTGCACGCACGCGGCTTTTGACAGAAAAAGTATAATAGAGTAAATTTCCTTTTCGCAACCAGGAACCGTATGATACGATTTAACTGTGATTACAGCGAAGGAGCCCATCCCGCCGTTTTGGAAAAGCTCGCGCTGACCAATTTGGAACAAACGCCCGGCTACGGGCAGGATATTTATTGCCGCCGCGCGGCGGACCTCATCAAAACGCTTTGCAAAACCCCGCAGGCCGAAGTACATTTTTTGGCCGGCGGAACCCAGACCAACCTGACGGTGATTGCCGCCTGTCTGCGCCCGTACCAAGGGGTCCTTTCGGCCACGTCCGGGCACATCAACGTGCACGAAACCGGCGCCATAGAGGCCACCGGCCACCGCGTGATTGCCGTGCCCGAGCAAAACGGCAAAATTACGGCCGAACAAATCACCCGCTGCTGCCAGGCCCACTGGCAGGATGACAACCCGGAATTTGCCCCCCAGCCCAAACTGGTTTACCTCTCTTTCCCGACCGAATACGGCACCCTGTATTCCAAGGCGGAACTGACCGCCATTCGCCGTGCCTGCGACGAAAACAACCTATATTTATTTATGGACGGCGCCCGCCTGGGCTACGGGCTGGAAGCCCCGGGCAACGACCTTACCCTGGCCGATATTGCCGCCTGCTGCGACGTGTTCTACATCGGCGGCACCAAAATCGGTGCACTGTTAGGGGAAGCGGTCGTCATCGTCAACCCGAAACTCCAAAAAGATTTCCGTTATTTTATGAAGCAAAAAGGCGCCATGTTGGCCAAAGGCCGCGTGCTGGGGCTGCAATTTTTGGCGTTGTTTGAAAACGATATTTATTTTAAAATTTCCAAACACGCCGACGATATGGCCCAAATCATCCGCCAGGCCTGCCAGGAAGCCGGCTTCCGCTTTTTGTACGATTCTCCCACCAACCAGCAATTTCCCATTATGCCGCAAAAACTGGTCAAACGATTGGAAGAAGAATACGCCTTTGCGCACACCCAACGCTTGGACCGCGGGATGATTGCCATCCGCATTTGCACCAGCTGGGCCACGCGCGAAGAAGACGCCCGCCAACTGGCCAACGACATCCGCAAATATGCGGCCGAGCTGTAATATGCTGCACATCGGCTGCCATTTATCCGCTTCCAAAGGGTTTGAGGCCATGGGCCGCACGGCGCTGGAAATCGGGGCGGACACGTTCCAGTTTTTCACCCGCAATCCGCGCGGCAGCCGTGCCAAAGACATTGACCCGCAAGACGTCCAAGCCTTGCGCCAACTGCTGGCCGAACACCACTTTGCCCCGCTGATTGCCCACGCTCCCTATACGCTCAACCCGGCCTCGGCCGACTCCAAAACGCGGGAATTTGCCCGTCAAACGTTAGCCGACGATTTACAGCGCATGGAATATCTGCCCGGCAACTTGTACAATTTTCACCCCGGCAGCCACGTCGGCCAAGGGGCGGAAGCGGGCATCCGCCTGATTATTGATACGTTAAATGAAATTTTGACCCCGGACCTGCACACCACGGTGCTGTTGGAAACCATGGCCGGGAAAGGAAGTGAAATCGGACGCAGTTTTGAAGAACTCAAACAGATTTTGGACGGCGTAAAAGAAAACGACAAAATGGGCGTTTGCCTGGATACGTGCCACGTGCACGACGCGGGCTACTCGCTGGCGGAGCTGGACGACACGCTGACGGCCTTTGACAAGCAAATCGGACTCTCGCGTCTGAAAGCCGTCCACTTAAACGACAGTTTAAACCCGCCAGGCTCCCACAAAGACCGCCACGCCCCCATCGGGCAAGGCACCATCGGCACCGAGGTGCTGGCGGGCGCGATCAACCATCCGGCGCTCAAACACTTGCCTTTCTGCCTGGAAACGCCGAACGACCTGGCCGGCTACGCGCGGGAAATTGCCCTCATGCGCCGGCTTTACCGGCCGTAACCGAACGTACGCGGCGGACCACCGTCATTACGCTGTATCCGCCCACCCACCATGCCGCCCATGCGCGCGGCAAACCGTAATGCGCCAACCGGCGGATGAACATGCCGATTCGGCTGCGCCCGTGCAGCTGCGGAGGCGGACACTCCACATACTTATTGGTATAGTGCCAACTGACGATTTCGTACCCTTGCCGGCGCAACACGCGCTTTAAATAGGCGGCCGTATAGGAGTGGATATGCCCTACGGTGCGGCGTTCTTCTTCCAAAATTTCAGGTTTAATCAAGGTGCGAAAAGCCAAATCCAGCGGCACGTGCAGCACCGCTGCCTCGGCTTGTTTTTGCAAGACGTTCAAAAAGGCTTCCGGCTCCGGCACATGCTCCAATACATCTATGGCCAGGGCCACGTCAAAAGGCCCTCCGTCCGGTTCCTTCCCCTGCACAAAACGCACCGTTTGCGGCGCGTCCTGCACGCATAAGGCATACGCCTGCGGGGAAATGTCGCACCCGACAAACCGCATGTGCGGCTGCTCCCGCGCCCAAATTTTAATCAGTTCCCCGCTGCCGCAGCCTATATCGCAAACCGTTTGGGGGGCCATTCGGGCCTGCGCCAGTGCGCGCTGTACATGGGCCAGTTTCCACGCCGCGTCCTGCTTGTGCCAGCCGGGGTTGGCCTTTAAATACGAACCATCGGTGTAAATAGCGTCCATTTTGTTATTATACTTTAATTTTCCCCCGACGGGGCCCGCCGCGCGGCCCCGGAGCAAAAACGCCTGCCGGAGGCTTGGGCGGAATTTCCCTCTAAAAACCCCTTTCTTTTTGTCGTAAATTCTGTATAATGGTTGTATATAAGATTTTTAATTCAGACCGGAGGACAAATGAAGAATTTGACTGCAGGACTCATCCTTGCGCTTTCTTTCGCTTCTATTGCGAATGCACAAACCTGGATTCCGATTGAAAAAGTCGGTCCGGTAGAAGGCGAAACCGTAACAATCAGCAAACCTCTCACCCAAGAGGCTACCAATATGATGATTGCAGGCGGTGCTTCTATAAACAACACAGCCTCAAACAACACCCTTAATATTTCTACGGATATTACGGAGACGGACACCACCATTCCGGAAGGACAGTACAACCATTATATCGCAGGCGGTGCCGTGTATAACAATACCGCCACAGGCAACACGGTAAACATTACCGATGCGAATATCTCCGGTAGAGCAGTCGCCGGCGGTTTGGCCCGCACCAATCGGGCCGATGCCGTAGATGCCGAAAAATGGGACACCGGCAACGCCACCAACAATACCGTAAACATTACGGGCGCTACCATTAATGTCAATCCGCAAACGGGACAAAGCGTTTTTGATATCAATGGAAATCCTGTTGCCGTAGCCGGCGGGGCAACCCAATACTTCGTCGGGAACGCGGCCGGAAACACCGTCAACATTACGGACTCCACCATCACCGGCGGCATCGTAGGTGGATTGTCGTATGTAAATACCACCCAAGAGGAAGTGGATAACCACCCCGATATTACCGCCGACCGTGACAACAATAATAATACGGTCAACCTCACCAATTCTACCGTGAACGGCGATATATATGGTTCGCTGGGCGGCGTATCCGGCGACTACAACGTCGTTATCTTAAATAAAGCAACCGTAAACGGCAGCGTGTTTGCGGCGCAGAGCGGGTTCTCTCTTTACGACGGAGAACAATCCACCGGCACATTTGACCACAACCGCCTGGATTTATTAAATGGCTCTAGCGTTAATTCCGCCGCTGCGGTATCCGCGGTCAACAACAACGCCAGCTATAACGTGATGAATATCCAAAATTCCACGGTTTCCGACGGCACCTTATATGCCGTTAAAATGCTTCACGGGCAGGAAGACAATTCTTCCACCATTGGCGGCACTACCGATTACAACACGTTAAACATCACCAATACGCCGATGACAGCTTATGAAATCGGCGGGGCAATTAACTTTACCGGAAGCCCCAGCAACAACGCCGTCAATATCAGCGGCTCCAACATTACCCTCAATTACAACAGCGACGAAGCCTTGGGCGGCGTGATGGACATCGCCTCACTTACCAACCAGGCGCTGCTGGGCACAAAAACGGCTTTAGGCAACCAGATTTCCCCTGTATTAAGCACTTCCAACGGCTATATTTTTGGCGGTGCCACCTCGGATTATATCAGCCAAACCAATACAATACCTACCGATACGGAACCGGAAAAAATCATTCAAGGGTTTGGAACGGCTTCTGACTATAATACAGTCGTATTGCAAAACGGCACAATTAACGCAAACGTTGTGGGCGGATTTGCTTCATACGTTCGCGAGGTCAACTACACCACCCAGCAAGTGGACGACCAGGGCCGTATAACCGAAGAGAAAAAAGTATCTAAAAACGGCTTGGTAACCACCACGGTAACTACCACTTATACGTATGATGATGCAGGAACGGCAACCACTGAAACGGAAACCTCTACCAAAACGGCTGAACAAATTGACGATCAATTGAGCGCCTCCGGCAACACGATTCTGCTTTCCGACGTCAATTTAACCGGCAACGTGTATGGCGGCTATGTAGACGGAGCCGAGCTGAAACAAGAAAATATGCTCGCCCAAAACAATACCGTTATTTTGGCGGGAAACACCCAAATCAACGGGATGGTTTACGGCGGTTCTAATCCTTATTATGCGGATACCAATAAATTGGTATTTAGCCATATCGCCGACGGAAACAACTTCGTTTCCTACGATATGACGAACTTCAAAAATTTCAACTCGCTGGTTTCTATCTACGGCGACTTTGACACCCGCCTGGAAATCACCGGCGGAGACATTCACGCCAGCTTAACCTTGGATTCCACGGCGATGAAAGAAGATTCCCAGAAGATCATCTTAACCCCCGGTGAAATTTTGGACGGCTACGGCCCGGTGGAATGCAACGGCGATCCGAATTGTATTAAATACACTTCGGACGTGTCGTTAGCGAACAACCGCTTGGGTGCTTATTCTTTTACCCTGACGCCGGAATTAAACGGCGATACCTTGGAATGGACGCTTTCTTCCGTTAAAGATAAAGCCAACGTGGAAATGTACGGCCAGCTGCCGCTGGTGGGGTTGGCTTTGATCAGCGATGGGCCGGAAATGATCAGCCAAACGATGAACGATATTTGGCAAAGCGACACCGAGCAAAACACGTTCTTAAACGGGGCGTATCATAACCTGCGCTACAAAACCGGCAGCGGCTTTGACTTGGACTCCGGCCTGGTGCAGGCGGGTGCCTGGAAGAAATTTACGGACGATTGGGTGTTGGGCTTCTTTGCCAAATACGCCACCGGTTCGTACGATACGTTCCCGATTAAAGTTTCCGGTGATGCCAATGCCGGCGGCGGCGGTCTGATGACCTCTCTGCGTTACAGCGACACCGGCCGCTTGGAATTGAGCGCCGAAGTAGGCTATATGGATATGGACTTCAACTCCAGCGAATTGCTTTCCGCGTTTGACAGCAACGGTATGTACTACGGGGCTTCCGCCGGATTTGTGGAAAATTTAATCCAAGATTTGGACTTGTTCGCCAATATCCAATGGTACCGCAAAGCCAGCGAAGACATCTCCGACAGCTTGGACCAGAAAATTCAGTTCTCGGCGATGCAGAGTTTAGCCTTGCGCTTCGGGGCGGATTATGTGTTCCGCTCGCTGGATCTGGGCGGGTTGACCCCCTCGTTGGGCGTAAGCGGCCTCTACGAATTTGACGGCAAGTCCACCGTATCCGTAGACGGAATGAGCAACGACGACGCTTCCATGAAAGGCATGAGCGGACGCGGCGAATTCTCGCTCATCTACCAGAACCACGATTCCTTCCTGCCGCTCTACACGGTCATGACGGTGTTCGGCCAGGTAGGCAAACGCGAAGGGTTCGGCGGAGAAGTGAACATTTCGTTCCAGTTCTAATCTCCCGGTTTTTAACCACTCCAGAAAAGGCCCGCAAGGGCCTTTTCTGTTAGGAGGAAAAGTTGCACTTTTATTTAAAAACTGTTATAATAATTAGGTAGTGAGAAGGGCCTGTAGCTCAGCTGGGAGAGCGCCTGCATGGCATGCAGGAGGTCGCAAGTTCGATCCTTGTCAGGTCCACCATTTTTTATTTTACCCCGCGTAAAGCGGGGTTTTTTTATGGGCAATTTTTATTCCCCCAACGCCAAATTTCCCGCCGCAATTTCATACAATAAAGATATGCCTCTTTTTAAAGACCGCGTATTCCGCCGGATTTTTATTGCGCTGGCCGCACTGAAAGCGGCGGCCTGCGCATACGTGTATTTTTGCAACCCGCTGGGGGAAAGCGTGCTGGCGTTCCCGGACTCGCTTACATATGTGTATCCGGCGCAAACGCTGCTGCAATACGGACAAATGTGGGAGGCCGTATCCGTCGCCCCGATGCTCTTACGCACGCCGGGCTATCCGTTTTTCCTGGCGCTTATCCAAGCGCTGGCGGGCAACCTTACGTGGGCGGTGACAATCGTACAAAACCTGTTGTCGCTTTTGCTGCTTATTCCGGTCTATCTCATCGCCCGCCAATTAGCCACCCAAAACGCCGCCCGCTGGGCCGCCGGTTTTTGCGCTGTAAGCGTGCTGTATTTCACGCTGTCCTTTGCGGTGCTGACCGAAACCCTGTGCGTGTTTTTGCTGGCGTGGAGCGTATATTTTATCATCCGTTTTTTTTCACACCCCCGCGGGCGCGATTTAGCCGCCGCCGCCGTTCTGCTGGCCGCCGCCGTTTATGTGCGTCCGGCCGCTTACTACTGGATGTTTGCGTCCGCGGTCATTCTGGCGTGTTTCAGCGCGGGCAAGTTGATACGTTTTCCCGTCCGCAAAATTTTGCTCTTTTTTGTCGTGCCGCTGGTTTTATGTATCGTCCCGTGGCAAATTCGCAACGCCGTCCAAACCGGGTTCGGCGGGTTTACCAGCGTGGGGGCCTACAACCTGTATATGTGGAACGAAGATTACCTGGCCCACAAAGGAAATGTATCCGTCACACAGGCGCACGAAGCGTTGCAGCAAGCGCTCCCGCCCGGGTTCCACGATTTGCCGGCGGCGCAACAGGTGCGGCTCTACAAAGCGCTGGCCAAACCGCTCATTTGGGAAGGCTTTTGGTATAAACTGACACACGCCCCGCTGTGGGCGGCCAAAACGCTGTTTGGAGCCAATTTTGTGCATTTATCCCGCCTGCTAAACGGCGGTACGGCCACCGAAGAAGCCTTGGACGCGCAAATGTTGAACCAAACGGCGGCCGTGCACGCGGGGTGGCTGCAAGGCTGGAAAGCCAAAATCTTGTTTTGCCTGGCCGCCGGGCAGGTATTTGTGACGGTCCTTTTGAGCCTTGCGGGATGGTGGCTGGTATGGAAGAAGCAACGGGCGGAGGCGTTCTTTTTGGGCGTTTACTGCCTCTATTTTTGGATGATAGGCTCCACGTTTTTCGGGGCGTATGCGCGCTTCCGGGCGCCGTTTGAATTTGTGCTGTGCATATTGGCGGGGATTGCCGCGGCGCAGCTGTGGCAAAAGCGAAAATGCCTGTTTCGCCGTTCCAAATAACCGTTAAAAAGCCCGCCTTACGGCGGGCATTTTTATGTTAAATTTATAAGCCGAGGGCCAAACTGTCCACCAGAAAGGAAGGCATTTTTTGCTGGCGCATTTTTTCCTGCGTGGGGCGGAAGTCGTACGATTGGCGCAAAAAGCGAAACGTTTTGGCGGTCGTATCCCAAATGCCGAAGGAGGCCTGCGGGTTGTTGTCCCGCGGCTTGCCTACCGAGCCCGGATTGATGACATAGCGGAATTTATCCGTCAGGCGCACGGTGGCGTCCTCTTTTTTGTTTAAATAAATCAGGCAGGAGCGGGAGGTGCCCTTCATATAGAACGGCAAATGCGTATGCCCCACAAAGCACACGCGCCCCGTCCACAGCGGATAATTGTCCTGAAACTGCGAACAGCTGGAGAAATACTCTTTAATAGGATCCGCCGGCGTGCCGTGCACTACGGTAAAATCGGTGCCGTGTTCCACGCTGGGCAAGGAAGACAAATAGCGGATGGATTTTTCGCTCAGGATTTTTTTGTTTTCTTCCAGGGCGGCTTTGGCGTCGTAATTAAAAAAGGCCTCCAATTCGGGCTGCACAAACACCGCATCGTGATTGCCCAACACACAGGCAAGCAGGTGCAGGTCGGCAATTTTGCGCACGCATTTTTCCGGGTCTGGGCCGTAGCCAATCATATCGCCGCAATAAATAAAGTTTTTTACGCCTTCTTTTTTGTAGCGGGCCAGGCACGCGGTAAGCGCTTCCAGGTTGCCGTGCACGTCCGAAAATACGCCTATTTTCATTACGCCTCCGCCATGGCCTCGATGGCTTCTTTCTTTTTGGCGGCCTCCGGGTTGGTGCGGTCTTCCAGGTTGACGGACATCACCTTGGACACGCCGCTTTCTTCCATCGTAATCCCGTAGAGCATCCGGGCGGCTTCCATCGTGCGTTTGTTGTGCGTGACCACGATGAACTGCGTGGTCTTGGAGAATTCTTTAATCAGGTTCACATAGCGTTCCACGTTGGCTTCGTCCAGGGCGGCGTCGGCCTCGTCCATAATGCAGAACGGGGACGGGTTGTGCGTAAAGAACGCAAACAGCAAAGACATAGCGGTAAGCGTTTTCTCGCCGCCGGACATAGAGGAAATGTTCAGCAGTTTTTTGCCCGGGGGTTGTGCATAGATTTCAATGCCGGTTTCCAGCAGGTTTTCGGGCTGGGTGAGTACCAAATCGCACTCGCCGCCGCGGAACAGCGTTTGATAAATGTTTTTAAAATGCATACGCACTTGTTCAAACGTGTATTTGAAATTTTCGCGCGTGGTTTGGTTGATTTTGTTGATGGCGGATTTTAAATCTTTCTTGGCGCCTTCCAAGTCCGCAATTTGCGTACGCAGGAAGGTGTGGCGTTCGGTCAGCGCGTCGTATTCTTCCGGTGCGGTCATGTTCACGGCGCCCATATTTTCAATGCGTTTGCGCATCATTTTCACGCGTTCGTAGTCCACCGTTTTGTCACCGTAGTTCATTTGAGCTTCTTCCGGGGTGATGTTCCAGCTTTCAAACATATTGTTCACCACGGTGGTGCGCTGGCGGCGGGCATTGGTGAGGGCGTTTTCCAAATCGTTCTTTTTAATGGCCAGCTCGGACGATTCTTTTTTGCAGGCGTTTAACGCGGCCGTTTTGTCGCTGTATTCCTTTTTCAGGGCTTCCAGGTCGGCGCGCATTTTGTGTTCGTCCACTTCCAATTTGGCCAGCGTGTCACGCTCGGCAGACAGCTTGGCCTGGGTGGAAAGTTTTTCTTCCGCCAGGCTTTTTAAGCGCAGGTTGGAAGAGGCGATTTTTTCGTTGCGTTTGCCTTCGCTGTCGGTTAAGCTGTTAAATTCGTACTCGGTGGATTTTAAATCCAACTCCACGTTGTTCTTTTTGATTTTTACTTCGTAGAGCTTGGCGCTTAGGGCGTTGATGTCGCTTTTGATTTTTTCCGCGTTTTGCCGCAAAGTGGCTTGTTTGGTTTTGAGTTCTTCGCCTTTGGCGGCCGTTTGCGCGTGGGTGTTTTTCAGGTCTTCCAGTTGTTTTTTAAGGCCTTCCACGTTTTTCTTGCGGCTTTCCACCCGCAGCAAAATTTCCTGCTTGCGCGCGGCGGCGCGCTTGAGCGTTTCCTGCGCCGTATTTAATTCGCGTTCTTTGTTGGCGCGTTCGTTCTGCACGGAGTTGAGCGCCACCACCGCTTCCTGCGATTTGGCACGCAGGTTTTTCAGGGCTTCATCGGCTTTGGTCAGGGCGTCGTAATTGGCGATGATTTCTTTGGACACGGCGTCTTCTTCGGCCGCCTTGGCCTCCATTTCGCCGCGGACGGTTTCTTCTTCGCCCCAGTAGGCTTCCGGCGCGCGTACGTCCGCCGCGCCGCCGCCCACAAAAAATCCGCCTTTTACGGCCCCGTCTTGGTAAGAATACCCGCCGATCAGGCAGTTAATTAAATTTTCCAGTTCCGGCGCGTACGTCAGCTGCTTTTTAAGTGCATTTTCCGCGCCCGCGTCCGCCGTTTGCGGCACGGCAGACAAGATGATAAATTTGGCACGTGCTTTGCCGTGCTGTTTTAACAAATTCAAAGCCTGCTGCACCGTTTGTTCGTCCGCGCACAAGACGGCGTCCAGGTATTTGCCGAAGGCTTCTTCCACCGCCACGCTTAACGCGGCCGGGTATTTAAGCGCTTTGCGGAGCGTACCTTTCACGCCGGGCAAATTGCTTTGAGCCACCGTTTTGGCGCCCACCCAGTACGGGTCGTTTTTGCCCTGGGTTTGAATCATTTCCAGCTTGGCGTTTAACGCGGCGCGGGCCGATTTGACGGCGGACAGCTTGTCGTTCAGCGCGGTACGCTGCGTTTGCAAATTGCGCAGGGTTTCTTCGCCCGCGGTGATGGCCCGGCGGGCTTCGTCCGCTTCGTGCTGCTTGGCCTGCAGGCGGCCGGCGATTTCTTCCAGCGCCTGGTGCAGCGCGCTTAAGCCTTCCGTTTGCGTTTGGCTGGTTTTTTCGGCCGTGATTAAATCTTCATTTTCGCGCTGGGCGGAAGATTCTTCCAACGAGATGCGGTTGGAAACTTCCATCTGTTTGCGCACCAGCGTCATCAGCTCGTTGGACACGCGCTGCATTTCCCCTTCCGCCTGGCGGAGGTCGTTTTCCAATTGCTGCGCCTGCGCCACCTGGGTGTTGTAATTTTCCTGCAAGGGCGTCAGCTCGGCGGCCACGGCGGCCAACTGTTCCTTGAGTTTGGCAATGGCGGGGGCCAGCTCCTGCAAGCGGCTTTGGCCGCGTTGGGCCTCGGCACCGGAGGAGGCGATTTGCGCCGTCAATTCGGCGGTTAAATTGTCACAGTTTTTAATGGCGCCTTCCAATAAACCCACCTGGTATTTGCTGGCGGAAATTTTTTCGTTAAATTCGGCGGCTTCTTTTTGCTTGTGCGTTAAATTTAAATCCAACGCCGCGGCGGCGCCTTCCTGCGCGGAAATGCGCGCTTCCAAATCTTCCAGCTTGCGCAAAACGGGTTCCAGCTCGGCCGTGTGCTTGGCGATTAACGCGTCCGACTCTTTAATGGAGCAGACGGAAATGGCAATTTCGCTTTCTTTCAGTTCGTCGCGGTAACGTTGGTACAGGCGGGCTTTTTTGGCTTCGCTGTCTAATTTTTTAATCTGTTCTTCAATGAGGGCCACCGTGTCGGCCAGGCGGGCCAAGTCCAAATCCACGCGTTCCAAGCGCTTGATGCATTCTTCGCGTTTGGCTTTGTATTTGGAAACGCCGGCGACTTCTTCAAACATTTCGCGGCGCTGTTCCGGCGAGGCGGAAAGCACGCTTTCCACGCCGCCCTGGTCAATAATGGCGTAGCCTTCGCCGCCGATACCCGTGTCCAAAAACAAATCGCGGATGTCGCGCAGGCGGCACTGCACCTTATTTAAATAGTATTCGCTTTCGCCGGAGCGGAAAATTTTGCGCGTGACGGTGATTTCGTCAAAATCCAGCGGCAGCTGGCGGGTGGCGTTATCAAACACCATACTCACCTGCGCCATATTTAAAGGAGCGCGCTTGGCCGTACCGTTAAAAATAATATCTACCATAGAAGACGAGCGGAGGGACTTCCAGCTCATCTCACCAATGGCCCAGCGGACGGAATCAATCACGTTGGATTTGCCGCAGCCGTTCGGGCCGACAACGCAGGTAATGCCGGGTTCAAAGTCCAGGCGGGATTTGTCGGCGAAGGATTTAAAACCCATAATTTCAATAGCTTTCAGATACATAAGGTCCCCTCAGGTAGATATATTTTGATTATAGCATTTCCCTATACAATATAGGGAAACCGCCCTTGCGGCCGTCGGTCGGCGCTCCTACGCGTACTGTCAAAAATCCGTCCGAAGAGACTCCGACGAAAAAAATCCCTTGCAAAGCACGGCAAATTTTATTAGACTTTTTCGGTAAGACTGTTTTCCTTAAAAGGAGGATTAGCTACATGGCAGAAAAAGTACTGAAAGTTGGAATGGACCGCGAAGACGGCTTCCTCTACTACATTGACAAAGACGGCGACATCGCCCGTGTGCAAATGGCCAGAGGCGGCAAAAAAGGCGGCAAACCGAAAAAAGTAGAAAAATGCGGTATCAAAAAAGAAAAAGGATATCTCTACTTCTTGGACAAGAAGGGTGATATTTCCAGAGCTAAAATGGTAAACGCTAAATAAAAGGATTTAAAACACCCCGCGGGAGCGCGGGGTGTTTTGTTAAATCTGCTCGTCCGCACCTCAAAACGTTTTTTGCGCGGATGAATAATCCGACGCAAGGGGGCGCATCTCGCATTGTACGACATCACGCAGTGCCTCAGCGTTTTGCGCCTCTTTTATTTTTTAACTCCAGCCTTTCTCCCTGTTCAAACCATCGGGATATTCCCCAATTTTTATTTTTGCCGGTATCCAGGCCGTCAACATTTCGGGCGGCAGGGTTGATTTTTGGCTGATTGCGCCTACACTAACTATATCCGACGTACCCGGAGGCGCATCAAATAATTCTTCATCTTTTCGTGCAGCCGCGC
>CALUYH010000003.1 GCA_944324965.1 Candidatus Avelusimicrobium gallinaceum | reverse complement strand
AGGGTTTGGCAGAGAGGCGTCTCGCGGATGACGGGGTGCCCTTGGCTGGGGCCGCACGTAAAAGTGGAGGTTGGCAATTGGGTTGCGTCTAATTTAATGCTCATAATTTTTCTCCTTTCTTCCTAACAATATCCTTCGTTTCGTTTTTATAATTTCATTTATTGTAGCAAAGTTTACGGAATATGTTGCCGTTAATTTTGGGGGGGATTTTTCGGCGGGGGAAACAAAATCCGTTCCCGCAAAAAAATGCTGGAAAATACGCAAAAAAACCGTATATTAATAAATAGGTGTTTGAAAGATGCCGGGCCCGAATACGCAATTTCCCGCTTGACTTGCCAAGTTCGTTTTGATAAAGTGAACAAGACAGCTTAAATTGCTTGCAGCGTTGGCGGTTAAAAGGGGCACTTGTGAAAAAGGGGCTTGAACTGTATAACCGGCAACAGCAGGGAAGTTGGTTTCTTTAAATTGTGAGGAGGGAACGCGGATGAAACCCGTTACCAAAAAAAAGAAAGCCTTTACCTTGACGGAATTGTTGGTAGTCGTCGTGGTGATAGGCGTATTGTCAGCGGTTGTGTTGCCGAAATTCAATAAAGTAATGGAAACGCGCAAAACGACCGAGGCCGAAGAAATGATGGCCGCCGTGCGCACCGAACAGGAAAAACGCTGCGCCTTGGATAAGAACTACTTGCAGGACTTGTCCAAAATGTCGGATATTATCCCGAATACCGACACCAAAAACTTTACCTATGTGGCCACCGCAACGGGTATTAAGGCCCACAGTAAAGGGAAATACGGCTACACGCTGCAAATGCCTTCCTACCAGGACGGCCGCTTGTGCTGCGATGACGCCGATTGTGCCAAATTAAATAAAGATTATCCCTCTTGCTCTTCGCTGCGCAGCCGCGCAGATTATTTGAGCGGGGCGGAATGCCAGGGCGAAGATACGGATGAAGATACCGATGTGAAAGATTGTACCGGACCTCGTCCTTCCAATACGCAAAGCTGCTCCAACGGCTGCGGTACGCAAACCCGCACAGTAACGTGCAACACCTCTACGGGCGTTTGGGAAACGGGCGCGTGGAGCGGTGACTGTTCGTGCGAATGCACCGGCACCAAACCGACCGAAACCCAATCGTGCAACTCCTGCGGTACGCAAACCCGCAGCGTGAATTGCGATACCTCTACGGGCGAATGGGTCCCCGGCGCCTGGAGCCAGTGCAGCAAAACGCAGCAAGAATGCGACGAAGAAAATAAAGAAGAGGAAGAAGATTGCTGCGCCGCGGGTGTGACGGATTTCGCCGCTTGTATTTTGGAAAAATATGGCGATAACTCCACCGAATATATCTGCGCTTCGGGTAAAAACATCGGATATTTGCCCGGAATTGGTTCTTTGTCCGGGGCTTCCGCCTGCGCCAATAAACTGATGGGATTCGGTTGTATCTTGCGCGCGGCCAATAATACCTGCGAAGCCGGAGACAAAAGCTGCAACCAGCTGCGCCAAAATAACATTAACTGGATTTCCGGCGGGTTTAAAAAATATGCCTGCACCGGCCAAAAACCGGTTGTGCCCCCCTCCGGCAGCGGAGATGATTCGGAAGACCAGGGTGGCGATTCGGATAAAGGTAAATTTACCTGTTGCAAGATGACGTCGCAACCTAGAAAGTATTATAACTATGGGATGGGCGGCTCTTTCTCTCAATGTGTGGCGGACGCAGCGAATCGCTGTCCCTCTAACGTGCGACCGGGTACTTACATGAATGGTTCTAAGGGCGGTTATGCCTGCGTATATGCTGCAAATTGCCCGAACGAGCCGGTTGTTGGCGGCGGTCCCTTTATACAAGGTTATGTAGATAAAATAATGTGTTCTGGCAGTTATACGTGCACTGCCGATCAAGTTGTTTGGCCCTAGTAGATGACCCGAGATATGAGTTCTGGCAGTTATACGTGCAGTGCCGATCAAGTTGTTTCTCTGTAAGATGTGTTGACCTTGTTTGAAATTAAAAACCGCATCCGGTTACTCCGGGTGCGGTTTTTTATTGCCATATTGAAACACAACCCATTTTAAAAATGATTGCCGCCTGGAAAGAATAGCCCAGTTTTTTGCCGGGCAAGGCAGTTTGGCCGGGTTGTTATGTGCCCGGGCAAATTTGGTAAAATATATTGAAAGATTTATTTTTATATAGGAGACTCTCATGAGCTGCGAAAAATGCACCCCTGAAGTACAGAATATGTGCTGCGTCTGCAAAGGCGCCAAGCACGATCCGGCCCCGATCCCTGAAGAAGGCAAATGGGTCAAAGCGAAACAAATTACCGATATCAGCGGTCTTACCCACGGTGTCGGCTGGTGTGCCCCGCAACAGGGCGCTTGCAAACTGACGCTCAACGTCAAAAACGGCGTAATTAAAGAAGCGTTGGTGGAAACCCTGGGTTGCTCCGGTATGACGCACTCCGCCGCTATGGCCGCGGAAATCCTGCCCGGCAAAACCATTTTGGAAGCCTTGAACTCCGACCTCGTGTGCGACGCTATCAACACCGCTATGCGCGAACTGTTCCTACAAATCGTCTACGGCCGCACGCAGAGCGCGTTCTCCGATGACGGCCTGCCGATTGGCGCCGGCATGGAAGACTTAGGCAAAGGCCATCGCTCCCAGATCGGCACGATGTACGGTACCGAAGCCAAAGGCGCCCGCTACCTGGAAATGGCCGAAGGCTATGTGTTGGAAATCGGCTTGGATAAAAACAACGAAATCATCGGTTACAAATTCGTCAACCTGGGTAAAATGATGGATGCCATTAAGAATGGCGTAGACCCGAAGGCCGCGTTTGAAAAGAACGTCAGCAAATACGGCCGCTTTGATGAAGCCGTCAAGACCATTGACCCCCGCAAAGAGTAAGCCCAGGAGATAAAAGAATATGATTACGTTTGAAGGATACGAAAGAAGAATTGATAAAATCAACTCCGTTTTGAAAGAAAACGGCATTGCCTCTTTGGAAGAAGCCAAAGAAATTTGCACCAAAAAAGGCATTGACGTGGAAAAAATCGTCCGCGGCATTCAGCCCATCGCGTTTGATAACGCCGTGTGGGCCTACACCGTCGGCGCGGCTATCGCCATCAAATCCGGCGTAAAAACTGCCGCCGAAGCGGCCGAAAAAATCGGCGTGGGCTTGCAGAGCTTCTGCATTCCCGGCTCCGTAGCCGATCAGCGCGCCGTAGGCCTTGGCCACGGCAACCTGGGCGCGATGCTCTTGTCCGAAAGCACCAAATGCTTCTGCTTCCTGGCCGGGCACGAAAGCTTTGCCGCCGCGGAAGGCGCCATCGGCATCGCCCGCACCGCCAACAAAGTGCGCAAAACGCCGCTTCGCGTTATCTTGAACGGCTTGGGCAAAGACGCCGCCTACATTATTTCCCGCATCAACGGTTTCACCTCCGTGGAAACGGAATATAACTACAAAACGGGCGAACTCAAAATCGTCAGCGAAAGAGCCTTCTCCAACGGCGACCGCGCCAAAGTGAAATGCTACGGTGCCGACGACGTAAACGAAGGCGTGGCCATTATGCGTCACGAAGGGGTGGACGTGTCCATCACCGGTAACTCCACCAACCCGACCCGCTTCCAGCACCCGGTAGCCGGTACCTATAAGAAATGGGCCATTGAACACGGCAAGAAATACTTCTCCGTGGCTTCCGGCGGCGGCACCGGCCGCACGCTGCACCCGGACAATATGGCCGCCGGCCCTGCCTCTTACGGTATGACCGACACCATGGGCCGCATGCACAGCGATGCGCAGTTTGCGGGTTCTTCCTCCGTGCCGGCGCACGTGGAAATGATGGGCTTAATCGGTATGGGCAACAACCCGATGGTCGGCGCGACGGTAGCCGTTGCGGTGGCCGTAGCCGAAGCCAAATAACAGTGTTTTGACTGTAAAAAGCCGCTCCTTTGGGGGCGGCTTTTTTGTTGCTTTTTTGTATACAGTCCTTTTTCCAGTGCTGTATGTACTTTTTCCGGCGGGAAAAAGTACCAAAGAAGGGCGGCCAGGCTCTGAGTCCTTGTGCAAGGGCGCGACATTGCTAAAACAGTGTGGCTCCACCAGTCGTGTCAGCGGGCCTAGGGAAGGGGAGCCCCGGCTCTAGGCTGTTGCGTTATGGTGCAACAGTGCGGAAACAGTGTGGCGTAAACTAATCGCGCTAATGGGTATAGAGTTCCACCCCCTGGAAGGGGCCCTTTTTCTGGCGCCAGAAAAAGGGCGAAAAAGAGCGCCGCCCCAGGGAGCCACAAAAATCACTTTCAAACGGGAAATTTTATAACTCGCGCGGGCTTTGCCCCGCGCTCAAACAATAAAATTTCTCCTCCGTTTGAAAGGCTTTTTGTAGACGGCTCTAAAGGGGCGGATAAACAGCAACAGCCACGGCTACGGCAACAGCCACGGCAACAACATAAGCGGAAACAACTTTCCTTTTGGAATAGCGCGACATTTCGAAAACAGTGTGGCCCAAACTAATCGTGCTAACGGGTAAAGGAAGGGGGGCCAGCCGCTGGCCCGGCTCGCCTGTGCAAAAACGTTCACAACAAGTTATTCCCTCTTGCGTAAGCACCGTATTTGGCGAAACCCTGTTCGAGGCAGAGCACCGCGGCCTGGAAGGCCCTGCCCCCGGCAAGGGGTCATTACGTAAGGGCGCGACATTCCGAAAGCAGTGTGGCTCAACCAGTCGTGTTAACGGGCATAGAGAGGGGAGGGGCGGCTCGCCCCTTGATTTGTTTTTTTTTTTTGATAAATTTTGGCTATGAACAAAATTTATCAAAAACCCTACCCGGCGGGGAAAAACGCCGGATTTACGCTAATAGAGCTATTAGTGGTCGTTTTAATTATTGGTATCCTGGCGGCGGTAGCGTTGCCGCAATATCAAGTGGCCGTAGCCAAAAGCCGCACCGCGGAAGCCGTGACTATTTTAAAAGCCATTACGGATGCGCAGGAAGTGTATTATATGGCCAACGGAACGTATACCAATGATTTAGCCGATTTGGATATCGGCGTAAAAGACAGTAATACCTGGCGTTTTTTCTGCAGAGAACAGCGTACTTGTTTTGCTTATCCGAAAGTCAACAATTTGCCCGAGTTTATTGAATTTCATATGCAGCATGTTCCCAGCACCTACCCGGCCACGCATAGCGGCAAACATTGGTGCCGGGCAAAAGCCGATAATTCAACTGGGGTGAAAATTTGCAAGACTTACGGTCAGCAGGACCCTACGATGACGGGGTATTATTTGATGAATTAAAGTTTGCTGTTTATTATGTTTGGAAAAAGCCGCTCCTTCGGGGGCGGCTTTTTTGGGACTATATAACAAATTATTCTTAAAAAATAAGTATTTTTTGACTTTTAGTGGGCCTTGAAAAAAAAGGGTTTCCGCGTATGATTAGAGTAAGGACAGGCCCGGAGGTGGGTTATGAAAAAGCTCTTAGGCAGATATGGCTGGGTAGTGGCGTTGGTTACGGCGGCGGGGGCGTTGATGTTGTGGGGGACCAAACCCGTTTCGGCGGAACAATCTCCGTTTGAAACAATGCGCCGCCAAATGCCCGCAAAGCTGGATTTGCTGCGGGACCGTGTAAACGAAGCCGGCGGGCAGGATTTGCGTTTGGCCTTAGTGCTTGCCTCGCAAAACGAGGACGCCCATACCGTGGCTACCACGGTGTTGGTCTACCAACAATACCCGCGGGAGCGGCAGTTGGCGGTGTTGTTGGCGGCGGCGGTAAAGTATCACCAGGAAATCGGCTTGATGCAGCAGGTGGAGGATAAATCGCTCAAGCAGGCGCTGGCGCAAGCGCCCGAAGAAATGTCCGGCATACAGGGGATGTTCCAAACGGTGCTGGATATGCTGAATATGACGCCGCAGCAACTGCAGGCGGCCGTAGCCCGGGCACAGCGGTTTAACGTGCAGCGCAAAACGGCCGAAGCGGTGGCGCGCACCGTCAAACATCAGCTGAACGGGGAAAAACCTGCACAAAAATAACGATTCGTCTGTAAAAAACAGGGGCGGAACTTTCTTCCGCCCCTGTTTTCCGTTTGGTATCCGATTACAATTCAATTCGCATCAGCATAATAATTAAAAGCGCTATCACCAGCCCTGCGGCCGCAGCGATAATTTCGCCCGCTTTGGGTGCGGCCGGGATAGGCTCTTTCGGCAACGCGTTCAGGCGGTTTTGCAGGGCGGCGGGTGCCGAACAGAAAAACAAATAGCCAATCACCCGCGCGGTTGTATCAGGTGCGGCCAGTGCGGTGAGGAGCCCGCCCAGCCACAATACGCCCCACGCCCACGGCGCCAGGGGGGCTTTGTGGTGCATGTATTCGCAGGTGCGGCAAATAATGGCGTTTAGTTGGAAAAACGTGCCAAACCCGCCCACCGTGCGCACCAGCGCCCCGCCGGAAAGCGGGCGGCCGTCCAGGCGTTTAAACCCGTACAGTACGGCCTGCCATTGGCGGTACAGCCAATAGAAAACGAACAACCCGCCGCTTAACGCGTTCAGCACCCACAACGTGCGGGCGTGAATGAAATAAAACGTGTTGGACATGCCTTTTTCTTTCAGCACGCCGCGCCGCTCCAAACGTTTGGCTTCGGAGGTGTAGTCCCATTTTTTAAAGCTCAGCGCGTACGCGGCATACATCACCGCCAGCACGCCCAGCATTCCAAGCAATCGTTCCATATCGTTATTATAGTACTTTTCCGACCGTCCCGGGCGGCCCTTGCGGTCTGGCGGGGCGGTTGGGTGCTGGCGGTAAATGCGTAAAATATAAGCAGAAACCCTCAAAAAATACTAAAATATATATATCTGCAAAGGAAATTTACACAAAGGCACCAGCCTTTTTACAATACCCCGCAGCTGTTTAGAGGGGTATTTTTATGAAGATTATTTAGGAAACAGACTTAATATGAAAAATACCCGCGAGGACGTACGCAACGTGGCCATCATCGCCCACGTAGACCACGGCAAGACCACCATTGTGGATGCCATGCTAAAATTTGCCGGTGAATTTAAAGTAAAAGAAGACCAAGCCCAAGATACCGTTTTAGACTCCAACCCCTTGGAGCGCGAACGCGGCATTACCATTTTGTCCAAATGCACTTCTATCGGTTACAAAGGCCACACCATTAACATTGTAGACACGCCCGGCCACGCCGACTTCGGCAGCGAAGTGGAACGCGTGCTGCGCATGGTGGACGGCGCCATTTTGATGGTGGACGCCGTGGAAGGCCCCATGCCTCAAACCCGCTTCGTGTTAAGAAAAGCCCTCGCCCTGGGTTTGCGGCCGATTGTCGTTATCAACAAAATGGACCGCGACCATATCCGCCCCAGCGAAGTGGTGGACGAAGTTTTTAACCTGTTTATGGAACTGGGCGCCACGGACGAACAGTTGGATTTCCCGATTATTTACGCTTCCGGCCGCGCCGGCTGGGCCAGCCTGAAAATGGAAGAAAAAGGCAAAGATATTTCGCCCATTTTGGACACCATTTTGCAACACGTTCCCGCGCCCGAAGCCATGCCGGACGCTCCCCTGCAAATGCAGGTGACGATGCTGGACTACAACAACTTTTTGGGCCACGTGGGCATCGGCCGCATTTTGGCGGGCAGCATTTCCAAAGGGCAGCCCGTCACGCTCATCCACCCCGACGGTACCACCACCAACGCCAAAGCCGCCAAGATTGAACGCTTTTTGGGGTTAGGAAAAGTGGAAGTGGAAAGCGCCACCGCGGGCGATATTGTATCCATCGCCGGGTTAGAAGGGGTGGACGTGGGGGACACGATTTGCCGCCCCGACGCCTTAAAACCCTTGCCGCCGCTGGCGATTGACGCGCCCACGATGTCTATGGATTTTTTGGTTAACGACAGCCCCTTCTCCGGCCGGGAAGGCAAATTTGTCACCAGCCGCCACCTGAAAAACCGCCTGGAAAAAGAAGCCCAAACCAACGTGGGCCTGCGGGTGGAACAGCTGGAAGGCGAAGGCAAATTTAAAGTGTACGGCCGCGGCGAACTGCACCTGACGATTTTGATTGAAAGCATGCGCCGCGAAGGTTTTGAATTGGCGGTATCTTCTCCGGAAGTAATTTATAAAGAAGAAAACGGCCAAATTTTGGAACCGATGGAATACCTGATTTTGGATATTAAATCCGAATTCCAGGGCCCCGTGTTTACGATGTTGGGCACGCGGGCAGCCAAGCTGGAAAATATGGTTTCCGAAGGCGAAGACCGCCTGCGCCTGGAATACTTGATTCCGTCCCGCGCGCTGATTGGGTTTAAGAACGAATTTTTGACCAACACCCGCGGCACGGGCATTATGCACCACAGCTTTAAGGGCTACTACCCCAAAGTAAACCTGCCCGATTTGCGCCGCAACGGCGTGCTGATTGCCAAGGAAGACGGCGAAACCACGCCTTATGCGCTGTTCGCGCTGGAAAACAACGGCGAGCTCTTTTTGGGCCCGGGCGAAAAGGTGTACGCGGGCGAAATCGTGGGGCAGAACTCCCGCTCCAACGACTTGGTGGTCAACCCCTGCAAAGCCAAACATTTAAGCAATATGCGCAGCAAAGCGAGCGACGAATCCTACGTCTTAACGCCTCCGCGTGTAATGAGCTTGGAACAAGCCGTGGAATATATTGCGCCGGACGAATTGGTGGAAATTACGCCTACGTCTTTGCGCTTGCGCAAGAAAATTCTTTCCCACTTGCTGCGCAAACGCAGTGAGCGCGCCGCCGAAGCCGAAGAGGAAGAAGAAGCCTAATCAGCGAGCAAGCACTCCATTTAAGCCGCACGGATTACCCCGTGCGGCTTTTTGCTAAAATAAACTTATGAACCATAAAGAACGTATGCTCGCAGGCCTGCCCTACAAATGTTGGCTGGACGGGCTGCCGCAGGAACAGTTGGAAAACAAAACCAAATTGTACGATTATAATTTAAGCCGCCCGGACGAAGAACAGAAACGGGCCGCTATGTTGCCCAAAATTGTGGGCAAGTGCGGACGGAACGTGACGATATTGCCGCCCTTTCGCTGTGATTACGGCAAAAATATCACGCTGGGCGACGGGATATTTATCAACTACAACTGCGTGATGTTGGACGTGGCGCCTATTACGATTGGCGATTATTGCTTTTTCGGCCCCAATGTATGTTTGACGGCGGCCGGCCACCCCATTCACCCGCTTTCGCGCCGCAGCGGCTACGAATACGGCGCGCCCATCACCATCGGCCACGACGTGTGGCTGGGTGCCAATGTGGTGGTAAACCCCGGCGTGACGATTGGCGATGGCACGGTAATCGGTTCGGGCAGTGTGGTAACCAAAGACATTCCGTCCAATGTGGTGGCGGTAGGCAACCCGTGCCGGGTGCTGCGCCCCATTACCGACAAAGACCGCAAGTTCTATTTTAAAGACAAAGAGTTTGACGTTACCGACTACTAAATAAAAACCGGGGTTCCGAACAGAACCCCGGTTTTTTGTGCGGATAAGGTTAAAAAAGTTCGCTCAGCCCCAGTTTATCCAAAATGCCGTCTAAAATACCGGGCTCTTTGGCTTTGGCCACGCCCATTTGCTTGGCCTCGCGGTCCAGCGCGTGGCGGATAAGGGCCACGGCGCCGCAGTAGGCCGGGTTGTCGGCGGGGCAATCGGCGATGAGGTCGTCAAATACGCCAATGCGCGCCTTGCGCAAATTCCACACCTTTTTGGCGGTTTTCAAAAGGGTCTTGTCGGCGCCCGAACCGCACAGCACCAGCCGCGTGGCCGGGTATTTTAAGTACGAAACGGATTGGCACAATTCTTTGGTCAGCGCGGATAGAAGTTTTTCCTGTGCGTCTTCCAGCACGTCGTCCATAATTTCGTCGGAGCCGGGTTCGTAGTCGCGCAGAATGTCGCGGGTGGTTTCCACATCGTTTTGCAATAAATCGGCCACGTATTCGGCCAGGTTGTCTTTGCCCAGGGGGATTTCCCACCCGTCCATCAGCGAGCCTTTGTAATACACCAACAGCGAAGATAAACTCCCGCTGATGTCCCACAGCAGCACGCCGGCTTGTTTTTCTTCGGGCGTAAGCAACGTTTCGCCTTCCGCCACCGAGGACGGCAACACCTGGTAATCGGTGCAGTTGGCGGCGGTAAAGACGTGGTTTAAATTGTCCAAATGCGTGACCAGCCCGTAGGAAATAAATGTTTCCGCCCCCAGGGTAAATCCGGACATCCCCTTCGGGTTTTTGATGTCCGTATTGCCGTCAATGGAATACGAAAGGGGGAGAATGTCCACCACGTCCAGCGTGTCGCTTAAGGAAGTGGGCACGGAGTTTTGGGCGGCGGCCTCTATTTCGCGGTCGCCGATGATGCGGTTGCGCGCGTTGACCGACTCAAACCCGTTGGAGTGCTTAAAGGACAGAAAGTTCCCTCTTAACCCTACCACAACGGACGGGTCAAACGATACATACTGCGCAATGTCGGCAAAAATTTTTCCCAGTTCTTCCTGCGCGCCCTGCATATCCCGCACGAACGCGCCCGCAAACGCCCGGCTCGGCCGGCGCAAAATATGGCGGATGCGCAGGGTGTCGGTGTCGTCGTCTTGGGCGGCTAACGCGGCGATAATTTCGCCGCCGTCAAAATCAAGCGATAAAATGTTTCGGTTCATACGGGTCCTTCCTTACCCTATTTTATCAAATTTGGAGTTTTGTCAATTTGTAGAGGGGGGCTTTCAAAGCCCGCCGGAAAAAACGCGACCTCTCCGTCGGAAAAGGGCAGGGCAAAACGCTTCCGTCGGGCCGACGGAAGCCCGGCGGAAATAATCGCACCGTTTCCGCCAATCGGACGGGCAGGTAGCGCCCGTCTTAATTTAGTAAAATATATCTATCTATGATAGACATCAAAAACCTTTCCTTCCATTTTGGCCTGCGCACCCTGTTTGAAGACGCTTCCGTAATGATTCAAGACGGGCAGAAAGTGGGCCTGGTCGGCCCGAACGGGTGCGGCAAAAGTACGCTTTTTAAACTGATTGAAGGAAAGTTCTCGCCCGACGGCGGGAAGATTGATGTCTCCCGCGGGACCAAAATTGCGTCCGTGGCACAGGACATTGCGGACCCGTCCGTTAAACTGTTGGACTATGTGCTGGCCAGCGACAAAGAACTTTCCGCCCTGCAAAAAGAATTGGAAAACCCCAATATCTCGGGCGAGCGGATGGCCGAAGTGTTTGACCGGCTGGACTTTTTGGGCGCCCACAGCGCCGAAGCCCGCGCCAGCGCCATTTTAAGCGGCCTTGGCTTTGTGAACGAAGATTTCCACCGCCCGCTGAAAGAATTTTCCGGCGGCTGGCAGGTGCGTGCCAATGTGGCGGCGTGCCTGTATGCGCCGTCCAACTGCCTGCTGTTAGACGAACCCACCAACCACCTGGATTTGGAAACCGCCATGTGGCTGGAAAATTACCTGGTCCGCCTGGACAAAACCATTTTCATCATCAGCCACGACCGCCACATTTTAAACCGCTTGTGCGATAAAATCATCCACGTGGAGGACGCCCAACTAAAACTCTACAACGGCAATTACGATACGTACGAACGTACCCGTGCCGCCGCCATAGAAGGCGCCCGCCTGGCCGCCGCCAAGCACGAACGCGTGGTGGCGCATTTGCAATCGTTTGTGGATCGCTTCCGCTACAAGGCCACCAAGGCCAAGCAGGCGCAAAGCCGCATTAAAATGATTGAAAAATTGGGCGACGCGCCCGCCATCCCCAAGGACCCGGAAGTCCACTTTCAGTTCCCGTCGCCGGAGCGGCTGCAGAACACGCTTATCACCATTGAAAACGGCGTGGCCGGCTACGACGATAAACCCGTTTTGCAAAATTTAAATTTGCGCATTGAACCCGATGACCGCATCGCCCTGTTGGGCGCCAACGGCAACGGGAAATCCACGCTGGCCAAAATTTTGTCGCACCGGCTGCTGTTGATGTCGGGCAAAATGACGATGGCCAAAAAAATGAAAATCGCCTATTTCTCCCAGCACCAAACGGAAGAACTGGACGTGGAAAAAACACCCTACGAGCAACTTTCCGCCGTAATGCCCCTGGCCACGGAAACGCAAATCCGCGCCCAGCTGGGAGCGTTTGGGTTAAACAAAGCCAAGTCGGACACGGAAATCGGCAAGCTGTCCGGGGGGGAAAAGTCCCGCCTGCTGTTGGCGCTGATTACCAAGGACGCGCCGCACCTGCTGATTTTGGACGAACCCACCAACCACCTGGATATTCAATCCCGCCAGGCACTCTTGGAGGCGTTGAACAATTACGAAGGCGCGGTGGTGCTCATCACGCACGATTTGCACGTGATTGAATACACGTGCGACACACTGTGGATTGTGCGCCACGGCACGTGCCAAACCTTCACCGGCGATTTGGAAGATTACAAAGCCCAGCTGTTAAAAAACAACGACCGCAACGACCTCGCCAGCGACAAGATGACCAGCAAAGAGGCCCAGCGCAAAGCCGCCGCACAGCGGCGGGCGCGTATGGCGCCGCTGAAAAAGGAAATCCGCGCGCTGGACGAGAAAATTGAAAAACTTTCCGCGCGCAAAAAAGCGCTGGAAGAACAACTGACGGTGCAGTACTCGGCCGACAGCAGCATTGAACTGGCCCTGCTGACCGACCAGCTGAAAAAAGCCGAAGACGATTGGGTACGATTGAGCGAAGAATACGAACAGGCCAGTGCCGCATAACCCTATGAACGATTTTTCTGTCTTGCCTGAATTTTTGCAGACCGCTCTCAAGCGGTTGGATATTACGGAGCCGACCCCCGTGCAGGCCGGCGCCATTGAGCCCGCTTTGCAGGGGCGCGACGTGCTGGCTACGGCCCAAACGGGCACGGGCAAAACGTTTGCCTTCCTGCTGCCGCTGGCCGTGCGGCTGGTGCAAAACCCGGCCGAAAACGCGCTTATTTTGTCGCCCACGCGCGAACTGGCACAACAGACGCGCGACGAACTGAAAAAGCTGTTCTCGGACGAATTTTCGCTCCAAACGGCGCTTATTGTGGGCGGGGACAACATCCACAAACAATACGCCGACTTGCGCGATAAACCGCGCGTTATCATCGCCACGCCCGGGCGGTTGTTGGACCATATGGGGCGCAAGAGCGTTAATTTAAAAAATACGCATTTGCTGGTGCTGGACGAAACGGACCGTATGCTGGATATGGGATTTATTGACGATATGCGGCAGATTATTTCCGCCCTGCCCGCCCCGCGCCAGACGCTGCTTTTTTCGGCCACGCTGCCCAAGGAAATTGAAGCGTTGGCCAACGAGTTTTTGCAAAACCCGGTGCGCGTAAAAATCGGTTCGGTCGTTACGCCGGCCGATTTGGTGGTGCAGGAAATCGTGTATGTGGACGTGCGCGAAAAATTGCCCCAGCTGCTGCACGAGCTGAAAACGCGCCAAGGGTCTATCCTCATTTTCACCCGCACCAAACACGGCGCGGAACGCTTGGCCAAACAGTTAAAACTCTACGGTCAAAAAGCCAACGCCCTGCACGGCGAACTGCGCCAAAACCGCCGCCGCCAGGTATTGGAATTTTTCCGTAACGGCACCGTGCGCATTTTGGTCGCCACCGATTTGGCCGCCCGCGGCATAGACGTGCCGCACATCGCCCACGTGATTAATTACGACCTGCCCCAATGCCCCGAAGATTACATCCACCGCATTGGCCGCACCGGCCGCGCGGGCTCGGTGGGGGCGGCGCTGTCGCTGATTTCGGACGACGGACAAAAATGGAAAGACATTTGCAAAGTCACCCGTTTTTCTATCCCCGTCAAAACCATTCAAAAAACCATAGAACCCTTGCCCAAACCCAAATTTGTCGCACAGGAAGAAGGCGCCGCGCACGCCAAGAACCGCCATAAAGAGCGCGTCCCGCGCCCGTCCGCGCCCCAAACGCCCGAAACGGCCATGAACCGCGCCAACCCAACCCCTCACGCGGCCACGCCCCAGCCGAGCAAGCCGAAGGCTAACACGTTAAACCCAGGAAAGGCAAAACCGCTTGCCCCGCGGCCCGTGGCGCCGACGACCCCGGAGCATAAAAATCCGTTTCGTACGGTAAAAGTGGGCGCCAGCAAAAAGGCCTTGGCCCGCCGGGAAAAAGCCGATAGCAAGCCCGTCCGCCGCGGCAAACCCGGCAAAAATGCGTTTGCCAAATTTTTCAAACGCAAGCGCCGCTAGTTTTACACAATCCGACCATAAAAAACCCCGCTTTTGCAAGCGGGGTTTTTAACGGTTGCAGCAAATCAGGAGCCGATTACGTACATGCTGCCCAATTTAGAAGTACTCAGTGCTTCGCACAGCCAGCTGTATTTGGAGGTGGAGCTGGTGCAGGCTAACAGGTCTTTGTATTGGGCGGAGCCGGATTTGTAGTTGTAGTACATGGTAAAGCAGTAGGTGTTGGCATAGCTTCCGGCACTGATGCGGCAGGCGGAAACGCCGTTGGTTGTAAACGTGTAATGAAATTTGCCGATGTTGAAAGACGAATTGCCGGGGGTGTCCGCGTCAAAGAACGACACGTCTAACCCGTGCAATTTTAAAGGCGCTTCGGAATTGGCCGCGCGGTAGCGTTTGGCCGAATCAAAAATCGTGCGCAGGTTGGTCAGCGCTTCCATAGATTCCGCCCGCTGCACCGAACGGCGGTACTGCGGCACGGCAATAGAGGTTAAAATAGCAATAATCAGCACTACGGCCAGCAGTTCAATCAACGTAAAGCCGGATTTGGTATAGTTCATAAAATTTCTCCTTTTCTTTGTACAGTATATCGGTTTTTGGAAGTTTTTTCAATATGAAAACCGCACGAAAACTCCTTGCAACACCCGGAAAAAAGGTTATAATAAATATAGTATTCCATTTTATAACGAGGTTTTTATGTATAAAAAATTCAGCACCGGTTTTACGCTTACCGAATTAATGGCGGTAGTCATCATTGTAGCCATTTTGGCCGGGATTGCCTTTGGCTCCTACAAAAAAGCCGTAGAACGCAGCCACTTTGCCGAAGGGCAGGTGGCCGGCGCTACGGTGGCGGAGGCGGTTGCCCGCTATTATTACGACAATATGGATACGTCTTACGAAGAAGACCGCCCCAAAGCGGCCTATTTGGATGTAGGCTTTGCCAATAACCGTGCCTGCACCGTATCCAGCCAAAAAGACTATTGCTTCCGCACCAAGTATTTTGAAGTGGAAATTCAAAGCGACGGTTCCATCAAAGTCACCCGCGTGCAGGGGAACCGAGCCAAAGACTATTACTTCTACTACTATCCGGTGGGTGTGAAAACGGAAACGTGCGGTTCTATATCGGTGGCCGGGGGGGATTTGTGCAAAAGTATGGGCTACACTTCCTGCTCGGGCAGCGGCAGCAACTTGGTGTGCAAAAAGCCTTAACAGATTGTTTTTGCTATACGTCCGCCGGGGTAACTTGGCGGGCGTTTTTTTATGGGGAAAAAGGGCATAAAAAAACCATAAAGTTTTACTTTATGGTCCGCTTGGCCGTTTTAGACAGGCGGAAGAAATTTTCTTCCCCTGTTCGCCGGCGAACGTCTGGCCGGCTGCAAACTGCACATTGGGTAGTCTTTACGGCTGCCCGGTTATTTCTTGCTGATCATGTAGTGAGCGCCGCTGACGTTTTCGCCAACTTTAGCCAACGCTTCAGCCATCTTTTCCAGAATCTTGGTCATTTTATCCTCCTGTTTAAATTTTGTTTGGGGCAAGCCCCGGTTTTTCTTTACACAAATATTATACAAATTTTGTGTATGGTTGTAAATTAACGGGATATATAATAACAAATATAAAAATTATTTGCAAGTATTTTTTGCGCTTTTCGCCCTGACCGGGAGCCCCGGCCTTTTATATAATATATATATGAAAGTACTGCATACTGATTGTTTAGTCATCGGCGCCGGCATTGCCGGGTGCGTATACGCGCATCAGGCCGCCAAAAAAGGCTTGAAAACCATGCTCTTGTGCTGCGGGGAAATGCCCCAAGCCAACAGCGATTTGGCCCAGGGCGGGATTGTTTACGAACCCCACCTGAATATGGACGATTTGCTGGCCGACGTAAAAATGGCCACTGCCGGCATGTGCAATACCAAAGCGGTAAAAGAAATTTCGGCCGCCGGCTGCAAAGCGGTGGAAGAAGTTTTTTTGAAAGATTTATCCGTCCCTTTTGACCGCGATGAGAACCATCACCTGCGCTTTACGCGCGAAGGCGCTCACCGCAAAAACCGCATTATCTATTCCAAGGATACCACCGGCCACGCCATGCTTAACGCCATCCAGCAGGCGGTGCGCAACAACCCGCTGATTACCGTGCGGGAATTTGCCTCGGCCATTGATTTGTTGACCCTTTCCCACAGCTCGCCCGATCCGATGGACCGCTACTACCCGCTGACGGTGTTCGGCGCGTACGTGTTGGACAACAAAACGGGCGAAGTGTTTGCCGTCACCGCCAAAAAAACGATTTTGGCCACCGGCGGCGTGGGGCAGGTGTATCGCCACACCACCAACGCCGAACACGCCTACGGCCACGGGATTGCCATGGCCTACCGTGTGGGCGCGCGTGTGATGAATATGGAATTTTTGCAGTTCCACCCCACGGTGTTTGCCAAAGGCAAAAGTTTCCTGCTTTCCGAAGCGCTGCGCGGCGAAGGCGCCATTTTGCGCAACTGCAACGGGGAAGCCTTTATGGCCAAATACCACCCGTTAAAAGACTTGGCCCCGCGCGACATTGTCGCCCGCGCCATTGAAGAAGAACGCTTGAAAACGTCGCACGATTGCGTGTATTTGGACATCACCGCCAACCCGGCCGAAGAAACCAAGGAACGCTTCCCGGCGATTTACAAAAAATGCCTGGAAGAAGGCTTTGATATGACCAAAGTGCCCGTGCCGGTGGTGCCGGCGGCGCACTACTTCTGCGGCGGGGTGTATGCCACGCCGGACGGGCGCACCAACATCACGCACTTAAACGCCATCGGCGAAACGGCCTGCACCGGCTACCACGGTGCCAACCGCTTGGCCAGCACTTCGCTGTTGGAAGCGGTGGCCATGGGCTATTTGTGCGCGGAATCGGACGCCAAAGAAATTGCCGCGGGCTCCTTCCACATTCCGGAACCGAAGCCGTGGGTCATCCCGGAAGAAAAGCCGGATTTGAACCTGGTCAAGCAGGACTTGGCCACCCTGCGCAACACGATGTGGAACTACGTGGGCTTAATCCGCAGCCAGAAACACTTGGACCGCGCGGAAAAAATCCTGCGTCACCTGCACAACGAAATTGACGCCTTCTACAAAGGGGCGGCGCTGTGCCAGGAACTCTTGGACTTGCGCAACGGCACGCAGACGGCGTTGCTTATTACGTACGCCGCGTTGAAGAACCACCACTCGGTGGGGTGCCATTACCTGTCGGACGAAAAAAAGTCCGCCTGATACGCAGCAGACTTTCAAACGCCGGACGGATTTTCCGCCCGGCGTTTTTTTGTGCCTGTAACTAAATTGCCCCGGCGAGAAGGTTCCGCCGGGGCGGATAATTTTTGGGCATAAAAATCCCCGGGGAATTGGCCCGGGGATTTGCTTATTTTTTGCTTTCTTTTTGTTTTAAACTGGCTTTAATCAGCCCGTCAAACAGCGGGTGCGGACGCATCGGGCGGGAGCCGAATTCCGGGTGGAATTGGGCCGCAATAAAGTAGGGGTGGTCTTCGCGTTCCACGATTTCGGGCAGTACGCCTTCGTGCCAGCCGGATACTTTCAGCCCCGCTTCGCCTAACAGCTTTACATATGCCGGGTTCAGCTCGTAGCGGTGGCGGTGGCGCTCCACAATCTGGTCCTTGCCGTACAGGCGGCGCGCCAGGGAGCCTTCTTTCAAATCCGCCGTGTAATTGCCTAGGCGCATCGTGCCGCCTTTGTACACCACGTTTTTTTGCTGGGGGGTTAAATCCACTACCGGGTCTTGGGTGGTGGGGTCAAACTCGGTGGAGTTGGCGTCGTGCAGGCCGCACAGGTTGCGGGCGGCTTCAATCACCGCACACTGCATGCCCAGGCAGATGCCCAAAAACGGCACCTTGTTTTCGCGCGCGTATTTGACGGTGTTGATTTTGCCTTCAATCCCGCGGCCGCCAAACCCGCCGGGGATTAAAATGCCGTCCACGTCTTTTAATTTCTTTTCTATATCGTCTTTTTCGGTATTGACGTACACCACTTCCACCTTGGCGTCGTTATTCATACCGGCGTGGCGCAGTGCTTCATGCACGGATTTGTACGCTTCCTGGAATTCGGCGTATTTGCCGGCAATGGCGATTTTGACCGTTTTCGTCGGTACGCGGTCCACAAATTCAAACCATTTGGTGTCCACGGCCTGGGTGGGTTTGAGGCCCAAAAAGTCCATAATCTGCTTGTCCACTTCCTGCTTGTAAAACATTTCCGGCACGTGGTAAATGGATTTGGCGTCGGCGCATTCAATAACGGCCTTGGCCGGCACGCTGCAGAACAGGGAAAGTTTATCCTTTAAATGCTGCGTAAGGGGCTTTTCCGTGCGGCAGATGAGCATACTGGGTTCAATGCCCACTTCGCGCAGTTTGTTGACGGAGTGTTGGGTGGGTTTGGTTTTCAGCTCCTGCGCTACGGCAATGTAGGGAATCAGCGTAACGTGCACGCAGATGACGTTCTGCGGGCCTTTTTCCAGGCGCAGCTGACGGGCCGCTTCCAGAAACGGAAGCGATTCAATATCGCCCACCGTACCGCCGATTTCAATAATGGACACGTCGGTATCGTTTTCAAAAGCGGTAAAGCGTTTTTTGATTTCGTTGGTGATGTGCGGAATGACCTGCACGGTGGCGCCCAGGTATTCGCCGCGGCGTTCTTTGTCAATGACCGTTTGGTAAATGCTGCCTGCGGTATTGGTGTTGGCGCGGGTCATATTCACGTCCAAAAAGCGTTCGTAGTGGCCCAGGTCCAGGTCGGCCTCGGCGCCGTCCGTAGTCACGAACACTTCGCCGTGTTGGTAGGGGCTCATCGTGCCCGGGTCCACGTTGATGTACGGGTCGCACTTAATCATATTGACCCGCAGGCCGTTTAACTGCAAGAGCTTGCCGATGCTCGCGCCGGAAATACCCTTGCCCAGCGAACTGACCACGCCGCCCGTGATGATGATAAATTTAGACATATAAAAGCTCCTTGGTAAATTTTAAAATCGGTTGTTTGCCTGCGTCCCCGCACAAGCCCGCCTAAAAAAGAGGAACTCCCGCCGCAGCGGGAGTTCTTCGCTATTTTTGATGTTCTTTAGAATACTTTTCGGCGGCTTCCAAGTCGGCCGCGGTGTCAATGGCGGGGCCCGTGGGGTGGGTTTCCACGCACTTGATGGTTAGTCCGTCTTCCAGCGCGCGGAGCTGTTCCAAGCGTTCCAGCTGTTCCAGCGGGCTGGGCGGCAGCGACACAAAGCGCGCCAGCGCTTCGCGGCGGTAGCCGTAAATGCCGCAGTGCTGCCAATAGGGGGCTTTTTTGTTTTCTTCGGTCAGTTCCCGTTTGTAGGGAATGCGCGAGCGCGAAAAATACAGCGCGCGGCCGTCTTTGGCGATGACGGCTTTTACGCAGTTGGGGTTGTCAATCTTGGCGTCGTCCAGCGTGGCAAACACGGCGGTGGCAATATCGCAGGACGGGTCGCTTTTCAAGAGTTCGGCTACGGCCGTTACCGTTTCCGTAGAGATAAACGGCTCGTCGCCCTGGACGTTGATGATGTATTGTTCCGGGCGGTTTTCGGCCGCTTCAAAAATGCGGTCCGTGCCGCTTTGGCAGGCTTCGCTGGTCAGCACGGCCTGCGCGCCGAACTTGGCCACGGCTTCCACCACCAAAGGCGATTCGGTGGCGATAATCACATCGCCTAACCCGGTGCGTTTGCACGCTTCGTACACGTGCTGGATGACGGGTTTCCCGTTCAAATCTTTCAAAATTTTGCCCGGCAGGCGCGACGAACCGTAGCGCGCGGGAATAGCAATTAAAATATCACTCACGGCAATACTCCTTCAATTTCTTCGCGGGTGGCGGTGGCGGTGCCGGATTTTTCTACTACGATTCCGGCCGCATAGTTGGAAAGCACCGCCGATTCTTGCAGCGTGGCGCCCGTGGAAAGCGCAAGCGTCAGTACGGAAATGACCGTATCGCCCGCGCCGGTGACGTCGTACACTTCACGCGCCGTAGCCCGCACGGTGATGGGCTCTTTTTTGCCTTTTTCAAACAAGCTCATTCCGTCGGCGCCGCGCGTGATTAAAATGGAGTCGGCGTCCAGCATTTTCAAAATTTTGTTCCCCAAGGCGGTGATGGCTTCTTCGCCGGATTTCGGCGTTTCGCCCACGCCTTCCCAGGCTTCTTTGGTGTTGGGGGTCATACAAGTGATGTTTTTGTATTTTTTAAAGTTATCAATTTTCGGGTCCACGCACACGGGGATTTTGTGCTTGCGGCAGGTTTCAATGATGGTTTTGATGTTATGGTCGCTGAGCATACCCTTGCCGTAGTCGGACAAAATGACGCCCTTGGCGGTTTTTACGGCCAGCTCAAAACTTTTCATGCACAGGTTGGCCACCGAGGGGGAAATGGTTTTTTTGCTTTCGCGGTCAAAGCGGACGATTTGCTGTTGTTCGGCCATGACGCGGATCTTTTGGGTGGTCGGGCGGTCCGGGTCTTCGGCTACGCCGTAGATGTTGACGTGTCTGTCGCGCAGGAATCCTTTGAGCATTTCGCCGCCCAAGTCCTGCCCTACAACGGAAATCATCACCGGGCGCGCCCCCAGGGCCGCCAGGTTCACGGCTACGTTTCCTGCGCCGCCGGCTACAAAAAATTCTTTTTTTACGTCTACCACCGGCACCGGCGCTTCCGGCGAGATACGGCTGACCGTCCCTTTGATGAAATGGTCCAGCATAATATCGCCCACGACGATGATTTCCTGCCCTTCAAAATGTTTTAAAATTTCTTTCAAGCGTTTGGTTGGTATCGCGTGCATAGTTTCTCCTGCTGTATTATTACACCATTATAGCTTTAATTTCGTTTGTATTCCAGTAGCTCGGCCGACACACTGCCGATGAATACTTCCGCCTTCATTTTAACGGGCATTTTGTATTCGTCGTCCGTCAGCCAAACCTTTAAACTTTTGCCTTTGCTTACAAAAATTCCTTCGCCTCTAAACTGCGGCTCTACCACAATACAATCAAATTTGCCGGCTTTGGTTTTGACGGTTTCCTTGCCCAGCACTTTTACCACCAGCGGGTATTGGCGCTCGCGGTTGATGATGTCAAACACGATGTCTTGGCCGATTTGCAGCTTTTGGGCCCGCACAAAGTAAAGCGACGAGAGCATATCCAGCACCCGGATGGAAAGCGGGCCGGAAATGACGCGCGGTTCTTCTTTCTTCTGGATTTCGCCGTAGAAAAGGCCGCGGGGATAGTCAAACGTCAGCCATTCGTCGCGTATGTAGCTGCCTTCGCGCACGCTTTGGGTGTAGCCCAGCGAGTAGAAGTTTTCGGCGTCAATCCAGGAATAGTTTACGTCGCGCACTTTAAAAAATGCGTCAATGACGGAAGCGGAAAAAGCCGTGGTTTGCAGCAAATAAGCCGGGCGGCCGTTGACCGTGGTTAAACCGCGGTTTTTGATGTAGGCAGTGCCTGCTTTGATAAAAGTATAGTACACGCCGTATTTTAGTTCTTCGCCGCTCCAGGGCACTTGGGCCGCGGCTTGCACGGCGGGCTCGTAGGCCAGCGGGCTTAGCCGGCGGCCTTCCAGCGGGATTAATTCTTCGTCTTCAAACGAAATATGGTCGGCCTGCGGGGCGGGTAACGTCTGCGCCGCACGGGCCTGGCCGATGAGTGTCTGGGCCTGTGTGGCTAAATCGGGCGCGGGTTGCGGCTGGGAAGAAGCCTGGGCCGGTTCTTCGGCAGGCGGCACCGGTTCTTGGGTTACCTGGGCAGACGCTGTGGCGGATTGCACCAATTTTTCGGCGGGTTCGGCCGGCTGTTTGGCGGTCAAAGCGGGCTCATCCGGTTGACTCGGAGCGAAGTCGGTTGCGGGCCGAGCAACGGCTTGCGGCGTTTGTGCGCCTGTATATTGCGCTTTGGCGGATTGCTCTTCCGCCGGCAGGTTTTGCACCGGCGGCGTATCCGCGGGGCGGGTCGTTGCGCAGGCGGCCGTTAGCAGGGCGGCCAGGCTCAAGACAAAAAACTTATTTTTCATACGCGGCTCCGCTGTCCTTGGCAATAAAACGCGCGGCGTTAAGCAGGTTGGAGGCTACTTTGTCCGGGTGTAAATCCGGGTATTTTTTCAGGTGGTTTTTGCCGTTGGCCGTGGTGACGAGCACGGTTTTAAAGCCGATGGCGCGGCCGAATTCCACGTCGGCCTTTTTGTCGCCGATCATATAGGATTGGGTTGGATCTATGTGGTATTTTTGAATGAGTTCCAGGCCCAGTTTGGGCTTGGGTTTGCGGCAATCGCAATGTTGGTCGGGGGAGTGGGGGCAGAAAACGATTTCTTCTATGACGGCGGGTTTTAACAATTCCAGCATTCGTTTGTGTACGGCGTTTACTTCTTTTTCGGTAAAGTATCCGCGGCCGATGCCGGATTGGTTGGAAACGATAAAAAATTTAAATCCGCACTTTTGAAGCAGTTTAAAAGCGGCTTTTGCGCTTTGGTAGGGGCGGACTTTGGCCGGGTCGCTTAAATAGGTGCCCGGCTTTTCGTGGATGACGGTGCCGTCCCGGTCCAGAAACACAGCCTTTAGGCCGCTCATACGCGTTCCTCCGGGTGCTGTTTTAAATAGGCCTCGCCTTCGGCCTCGCGTTTCCAGCGGTTGTGCGCCCACAGCCACGAGGCCGGGTTGGCGCGCAGCCAGTCTTCGTAATAGCCGACTAATACTTTGGTAAATTGGCGGACGTTTTGCATACTGAATTCTTTGGGGGGATAAACGGGGTCCATCACTTCGGACATAATGGTGCCGTCTTTTTCTCTCCACACGCGCACCGGGAACACCGGCACCTGCATTTTGATAGACAAAAGCGCCGTAATGGGGGAAAACGCCGCAATGCGCCCCATGAACGGAAGCCACACTTCACTTGAGCCGGCGTTTTGGTCAATCAAAATGCCGAGCATTTTTTTCTTTTTCAGCCAGCGCATACAGGCAAAAAAGGGTTTGTCTTCGTTATTGCTGTAAAAGGTGCGCCCGGTGAAGATGTTGCGCAGGCGGTTGGTTTCTTCGTCTACGTACGGGTTGTCCACGCGTTGGGCCAGCACGGCTTTGTCCACGCCGTACACGGCGCCCGCCAGGCCGAAGGCTTCCCAGTTGGTAAAGTGCCCGATGTGAATAATGCCGCCCGTGTGGTTTTGGGCGTTGAGCATTTTTTCCGCACCGATAATGCGGCTGTGTTTTTTGAACTCTTCCGGGTTCATTTGGGTCAGTTTAATAAATTCTGCCAAAATGCCGCCCATATTGCGCCAGGATTCCAGGGCCACGGCGCGGGCCTGTTCGTGGGACATATCGGGGAAGGCGCGCTGAATGTCGTAGACGGAGCGGTTGAAGCGCTTTTTCATTACAAAGCGCACGGCGCCGGTAGCTTTGCGGCCCAGCCAAACGGCTGTTTTGTAAGGTAAAAGGCCAAACAGCGCGCAAAAAGTTTTGAGCGCCGCGTATTGGATAAAATGCCAAGGAGTCTTTTTAAAGCGGTCATTTGCCATATATACCCATTATACCAAGTTTTCGCCTTAAAACCCGGCCGGTTTTGAAAGTGCCCCGGAAATGGTAAAATATATAAAACAGATTTTTGAGGAGTGTATGGATTTATTACAGCTAAAAGAAGATTTGCAGCAATCCGCCCTGGGGCGCGGGATTCTGCTGGGCGCCTCTAAACTATACGGATTAGGCGCTTGGCTGAACAAGGCCGCGTACGACAACGGGTGGAAAACGTCCAAAAGCGTTAATTCCCGCGTGGTGTGCATCGGCAACATTACGGCGGGCGGCACCGGCAAAACGACGGCCGTATTGCTGGCGGCCACCACACTGGCCAAAGAAGGCATCCGCGTGGCGATTGTTTCGCGCGGATACAAACGCCAGCAAAAAGCGGACGAACCGGTGGTGTTGTTTGACAACCCGGACGCCGATTGGCGCTTGGCCGGCGATGAACCTTTTATGATGAGCCGCGTACTCAGCCAATACAAAGTGCCCATCGTCATCAGCCCGGACCGCGCCGAAGCCGCCAAAGAGGCGTTAAGACGCTTTAAAAGCCAAATCATCCTACTGGATGACGGCTTGCAGCACCACCGCCTCCGCCGCGATGCCAACATTATTTTGGTGGACGCCAAAAACCCCTTTGGCAACAAACATTTGCTGCCGTACGGCATTCTGCGTGAACCGATGGAAGCGCTTAAGCGGGCGTCTTTGGTGGTGCTGACGCACTGCGACCAGGTGACCGAACGCCAACTGGAAGACGTGCGCGACGAAGTGCGCTTGTACAACGATACGGTGGAAATTTTGGAAAGTATCCACGAGCCGGAATACTACTTTGACATCTGCAAAAGCCAAAAAGTGGATTTGGGCGCGCTCAAAGGGCCGGCGGCGTGCTTTTGCGCGCTGGGGCACCCCGAAACGTTTGAAAAAACGCTGGAAAATTTGGGGTTGGACCTCAAACAAAAGTGGCGCTTCCCGGACCACCAATTCTATACCGAGCAGAATTTGCGCACCTTTGAAGAAACCCGCGGCAATTTGCCGTTGGTGACCACATTTAAAGACTTTGTAAAATTCCCCGATAACTGGCGCGAAATTTTGACCAAAGACGTTTACGTTCTGTCGGTCAATTTAAAAATCCGCGGCGGCGAAAAGGAATTTAATAAGTTTACCGATGTGCTGTATCCGAAATTTTCCAAAATAAGAGGAAAATAGTTTTCGTTTGGTTCGTAGACCTATCCCCGGTGCAAGCCGGGGATTTTTTATGGGTTGCGGCCCGCCGCGTGCGGGCGGCGGATGGGGGGCGACATGTCAAAAGCAGGGTACTCAAAAGGACAGGCTTTTATTTGTACTTTTTGGGGCGCAAAAAAGTACCCAAAAACGCCCGGCCCGGAGCCCCATAAAAATCACTTCCAAGCGGGAAATTTTATAACTCGCGCGCGCCCCGCGCTCAAACAATAAAATTTCTGTTCCGCTTGGAAGGCTTTTTATAGGTGGGGCAAAAGGGCCGGATAAACGGCCGCGGCCCCCAACATTCCACGACAAAACGGCAACGGCAAAAAGCGGAAACGGCTTACTTTTTAGAATAGTGCGGCAGGGCAGAAACGGCTTCCTGTTTTGACCGTGCGACAGGGTGGCAGCGGTATAGGTTCCCTAATTGCGTGAACGGGCATAGAGTAAGGAGCACCGGCTCGGTGCCGTTACGCAAGAGCGCGACAGAGCGGAAAGAGTATGGCTGTCCTAATCGTGTGAACGGGCACAGAGTGGGGCGCACCGGCTCGGTGCCCCGGGCTCAATCTTTACGTGAGCCTCCACAACGGGTTGTTCCTTATTGCATAAGTACCGTATGTGGCAAAACCCTGTCCGAGGCAGAGCTCCAGGGCCTGGAAGGGTTAGCGGTGCTTCCAAAGGAGGTAGCGTACGGCCAGCGGTTGCTTGGCGGGGAAGAACATTTTCAGCAGGCGGCGTTTGCCCGTGCGTTTGTTGAGCCCGCGGCGGGGGGTAAGCAGCGGCGCCGTAAATCCGTCCGGCAGCAGGCTGGCGGCTTGTTTGGGGTCAAACTGTTCGGCCGGCCAAAAGGCAAACCCCTCGGGTTTCAGCCCAAGCTGGTCTTTCAGGCGGAACAGGCTTTCCCGCACCGCTACGGCGGCGTCTTGCTCGGGCAGGCGCGTTACGTCTTGGGCGGACAGGCCCAACGCGCCCAGCGAAACAAGCCCGCTTTTTTGCAGGGTTTTTAATTCTTTTTCCGTCAGCAGGTTTTGCCAGGGTTCGGCGTGCGGGTCCTGCCAGGCGTTGTAGGTTCCCGCCAGGTCCGGCGCGATAAACACGGCCGCTTGCATTTGGTATTTTTCCAGCAGCGGGAAAATATCCGTGACAAACGATTGATACCCGCCGATAAACGCCAACAGAACGGGTTTTTGCGGCAGTTTGCCTTCGGATAGTTTTTGCAGCGAAACCGCGGTAAATCCGTTGGCGCGCAGCCACAAAAGCGTTTTTTCAAACGCTTGGGGGGTAATCCATTCGTCTTTCAAGCGGGATTGTCGGGGGGCGCGGCCGGCTTTTTGATAGGCCAGCACAAACAGCGCGTGCGGCCGCCGCCGCAGGAAAAAGTACACACACAAAGCCGCCGCCAATACGGCAGCAGAAAGAAGAATATAAGCCATAAATTACAATTTGCTTTGCCCGCGGGTAAGCTGCAAATGATAATCAAACATTGTTTCGCCCCCGCGCGGGAATGCGCGGCGCAGGGTGGATTTGCCTTTCCAGGGCCAGGGGTTTACGCCTTTTTTGGTGCTGAAATCAAACAAATAGCCTGCTTTGAATACTTGCGGGCGGACGCGCTTGTCAAACCCGCCGGCGCCGAACGGATAGCAAAAAGCCGTTACGGGGCGGCCCAGTTTTTCTTCCAGCACGCGTTTGCTTTCGGTGATTTCGCGCACGATTTCTTCGTCGGGCAGGCTGCGCAGGCGGCGGTGGGAAAGTGAGTGCGAACCGAAGCTCACCAGGCCGCTGTCCTGCATTTCCTTAATTTGGTCCCAGCTCATATATTCCGGCGTGCCGACGCGGTCCGTAATCAAAAAGATCAAAGCCGGCACATTGTATTTTTTAAGCAAGGGGAAAAGATTTTGGTAATTGTCCAGGTATCCGTCGTCAAACGTCAGCATAACGGGTTTTTGAATGGAGGATTTGCCCGCGCGGTAAGCCGTGGTCAGTTCCTCCAGCGAAATGGGCGTATAGCCGTTGGCTTTTAAAAACAGAATTTGCCGCTCCAGCATATCCGGCCGCATGGTAAACGGGAACTGTTCCGCCTGCGGGTCGTCCAAAATGCCTACGTGGTGGTACATCAGCGCCACAAAACCTTTGCGTTTGGGCAAATACCACGTTTTGCGCAGCGCCGGAAAGCGCCAAAATAAATATACTGCCAGCACCGCCAGGGCCGCTATGCACCAGGTCATTTTTCTTTTTGCTCCTGTATTTGCCAAAGTTTGGCGTATTTTACAAATACGTAAAACGCCGAAAACGCCGCCCACAACAGCCCGCGCATTCCGTCCAGCACGCCCAGCTTTAGCAGGTAGCGTTTGATAAATTCAAACGGAATCGTCACCAGCACAAACGCCAGCGAGAACCGCCGCCCGTTTTTGTACAGTTGTTCGGCCGCGAGGGAGGTGTATTTGTTAAATTTGTTGAAATACGTTTCTATCGTATCGTAGGAATAATGGTTGATGGGGTGGTGCAACCGGCCGATTTTGCCGTCCACCTGCAAGCCTTCGTGCACCAGGCCGCCCACGTATTTGGCGTTATGCGTGCGCACCAGGCGGAGGTGTTTTTCTTTATTCAGGCCGCTAAAGCGCATTTTTTTGCCCAAAAAATAGTTGCAGAACGGAATGTTAAACCCGGCGCAATCGGTGGTTTGCACCACGCGGGCGATTTCGTCCTTTAAAGCGGGGGACAAGGTTTCGTCGGCGTCTAAATTCAGCGCCCAGTCGGAAGTGACTTTGGAAAGCGCAAAATTCTTTTGGTTGGTAAAACCGTCAAAGGCGCGGTCGTACACTTGCGCGCCCAGCTCGCGGCAGACCAGGGCCGTTTTATCCTTGGAAAATCCGTTCACTACCACGACTTCGTGCACCAGCCCGCGGGCGCTCAAAATGCACTTGGCAATTTTGGATTCTTCGTTATGGGCAATAATAAAAAGGGTGATTCGCGGGGTCTTCATAGGGGTATTGTAGCATTTAGCGGGGATAGAGCGAAAGCAAAATCTGATATAAAAAGGGGAACCGCTGTAGCAGGGTTTGGGACTACAGCGGTTTGGATGAAAGGGAATGGGTTTTTCTATACTTCTACTATAACATTCCGGGCACGTTTATAACAGGGCCTTTGGGCCTATTTTAAAAAATTTATGTGCCTAGAAAAAAATAGGTCTTATGTTGTATAATTTTTAGGTCTTTAGGGGAGGTTTATTATGAAAAAACTTTTTATTTTATTGCCTGTATTGCTTGCGGCGTGCACGACGCTGCCCACGTCTTCGGAATATCTGCTGCGGGGGGACGGATACTTTCAGGACGGGAAACCCCAAAAAGCGCTGGAAGCCTACAACCGCGCGCTGGAGCTGAACCCCGAAAATTTGGAAGGCTACGCTTCGCGCGGGGCGGTGTACTATTTTACCGGCGATTACGACAACGCGGAAAAAGATTTCCTGCACGTGCTGTCCAAAAACCCCTATCAGGTGGATGCCTACACGGCCTACGCCAGCACGCTGGCCGCCAAGGGCGATTTTCAAAACGCGCTGACGGTGCTCAATTTGGCTTTGCAGCTGCGGCCGTCCAAGCCGGAGATTTTCTTTTCCCGCGCGGGCGTGTTCTTTATGCTCGGCCAGTTTGAAAACGCCGTGCGGGACTATACGTCCGTCATCAATTTGAGCCCGGCGGCCGAAGTGTACAACGCCCGCGGCGCCGCGTATGAACGGATGGGCAAAAAGGATTTGGCACAAAAAGATTTTGAAACAGCCAAATCCGGCCGCATGCCCGAAAAGTTAAACGTGTACTCTATGATTGATTAAATTTTTCCGTCGGAGAACGGAAAAATTTGCACGCGGCACGGTTCTTTTGTTATAATAAATGTACAAGATTTACGTCACCGTAGCTCAGCTGGTTAGAGCGAGCGTTTCATAAGCGCTAGGTCGGTGGTTCGATCCCACCCGGTGACATTTTTTTATGCCCTTGGCGTCCGCCAACGGGCATTTTTTGTGAGCAACCACTTGTTTTTTGTGGAAAAACCGTCAAAAATGTACTATGATAAAATTACGGAGTTATTTATGAAAAAAACTTTCGTTACTTTTTTTATGTTTTCGTTAGCCGCGTTGCCGGCTTTGGCTGCTTCCACCTGTGAAACCCGCGTGGACAGCCACCAGGACGCCACCACCAAACAGCGCGTGGCCTATTGTTTGACGCCCGAAGCCGAGGCGCCTGCCGCCCCCGGGCCGGCCTTGGTGTATTATGGCGTTTCCGGCAGCAAACCGGCCGAAGAACCCAAACAGAAAGAAGAAGAACGCGAACCGGTTTACTTTGATAAAAACGGCGTAGCGGTGACCCAACAATTTGTAGACAGCGATAATTTCCCGCCGTTTGAAAACGACCGCTTGAGCGTGCAGGACCGTTTGGCCGCGCGCGAAATGGGGAAAGAAGAAGCCGCCAAAAGCACCAGCTGCTGCGAAGACAATATGCTGGCTTCGGCCCAGAACGACGCTTGGAACGAAATTTTTAATAACGAAACGGCCGCCGGCCGCGAAGCCCGCCAAACCAAGCCCCGCCGCTTTATGAAGGAAACTCCCGCGGCGGAAACCTATGCGGCGGACCCCTACGCTGCGGGTAATACCGCCTATGGCAACACGGGCTACAATGCTACGGATTTAAGCGGCTATAACGACCCCTATGCGGCGGCCTATCAGGCAAATCCGAACGCCGCCTATGGAACGGCGCAAACGGGGGCCTATGCCGCCCAGCCGGCCGCGGCCAATCCGTATGCCGCCCAGCCGACCCAACCGGCAGTGCCCACGGGTACGCCGCAGAGCGAGGTGCAGCAAGCCTACGCGTTGGAAAATAATCCGCTGGGCCAGCCTTCTGGCAATGCAGGGGGCGCGGCACCAAACGGGTACTTGGACAACAATTTAGTGGCGGGCCAGCAATCTTTCGGCAATAACGCCACCGACCCGGCTATGCAGCCCTAATGCTTGACAAATACCCCCAGGGAGAATAAAATAATTTTATGCAAATGTTACTTTCTTATTTAAAAAGACCGTATGAAGAAAAGGGTTTAATCATCGGCACGCTGGATTTGCTGTTAAAACTCCTGACGGTAGTGGTGTGGGGGTATATTACGGTAATTTTGTGCTCGCTGTTTTTTGATTCTTTGCTGACGGATTACAATCCGCTGAATAAGCTGTGGTGGTTTTCGTATTGTTTCTTAATTTTCTTCGGGGCCACCTGGCTGGCGTACATCGTGCTGTTCGTGCGCGATTACTACGGCGACCCGGACGAGTAACCGATTTTGCAATAAAAAGCCCTCCGTTCAGGAGGGCTTTTTTTATGGGTAAATTCCGTTTTGCGGCGGCATGCCCGGCGTGTCTTTCAGCAAGGCGCGGGCTTCCGTACGGTCCTTTTTCAGCTGGGCTACCAGCGCGTCCAAACCGTTAAATTTGGTTTCATCGCGCAGTTTGCCGGCAAACCAAATGGTGATTTTGCGCCCGTAGATGCTTTGGTGAAAGTCAAAAATGTTCACTTCCACCAGCGGCAGGCACGAATGAATGGTGTTTACCGTGGGGCGGAAACCGATGTTGCAAAACCCGTCGTAATACCGCCGGCCGACGCGCACTTTTACGGCAAACACGCCCAGGGGAAGAATTTTAAAAATGCCGGTGTCCAAATTGGCGGTCGGAAAGCCGAGCTTGCGCCCCAGTTTGTGCCCGGGGACGACCGTCCCCGTCAGTTCGTACGGGCGGCCCAGCATTTCGTTCACGCGTTCAATATCGCCCATGGCCAGCGTTTTGCGAATCAGCGACGAGGATACCTTCTGCCCCGCAAATTGATAAAACCCGGCCACTTCAAACGGAATGGCGTGTTGTTCGCACGCCCGGCGCAGAAAGTCCGTATCGCCCCGGCGGTCCTTGCCGAAGGCAAAATCCTGCCCCACAATCAGCCCGCCCATTTGGTACTTTTGCAGGAGGACGTTTTCAAAAAAATCCTGCGGCTGCTGGTTTCGGCATTGGGCAAAATCCAGCGGTTGCGCATCCAGCCCCACGGTTTTAAATAGGTGCTTTTTTTCGGCGGGGGTGGATAGAACGGTCATTTCCGGGTGCGTGCTTAAAAGGGTTTTGGGCGGCAGCGGGAAATACAGCGCCAGCGGTTTTTGCAGGTAGCGTACGGCCAGCGTTTCCAACCGGCCGAACAAGTAGCGGTGGCCGATGTGCAGGCCGTCAAAGGTGCCGAGTGTAATAAAATTTTTGCGTTTCATAAGCAAATGGGCTCCACGCGCTTGTATAGCACGTCCGTCGGGCAATTTTTAAGCAGGTTCCCGTCAAACGCCTGTGCCACGCGGTACGGCCCGATTTCCAGCCTTCTTAGGGCCGTCAAATGGCCGGCCGTGTGCAATTTTTGCGCCAGCAGATACCCCAGCGCGCGCACATAGGTACCGCAGGAGCAGTGCACCGTAAAGTCAATTTCGTGCGGGGCCGCCAAAGACAGCTGCGTCCATTGGACGGTGACCTCGTTGTATTTCCGCTCCATTTCGGCGCCTTGCCGGGCCAGGTCGTACATATGTTGGCCGCCAATACGCTTGGCGCTAAAAAAGGGAATGGGTTGGGAAATCACGCCGCTCAAGGCTTGCGCGGCGGCTTGTACGTCGGCCGGCGTAAGCGGGGGGACCGGGCGGCTGCCAATCGTCGTGCCGTAAGCGTCCCAGGTGTCCGTTTCCGTGCCCAACTTCAGCCGGGCCGAATAGGTTTTGGACAGTTTCAAAAAAGCGTCCTGCCGGCGGGTGGCTTCCCGCCCGACCAGCAAAATAAGAAGCCCCGTGGCCATCGGGTCCAGCGTGCCGCTGTGGCCGATTTTTTTTGTTTTTAAAATCCGCCGGCAAATGGCGATAATGTCGTGCGATGAAAAATCCGCCGGTTTGTCTATCAGCAGCAGCCCGCTCTTTTGCGGTTCAGGCGATGTTTTTAACGACGTCATACACTACTTGGGCCAAAGCGTCGGCCACTTCGTCTGCGGATTTGCCGGTTACTTTAAACCCGGAAGCACGCGCGTGCCCGCCGCCGCCAAACGTCTGCGCGATGCGGCTTACGTCCACGCCGCCGCGGGAGCGGAGGTTGACGGACACTTTGTCCGGTTCTTCCTTAATCAAGGCCGATACTTCCACCCCGGGAATCATCGTGGGTTGGCTGACGATACCCTGCGTTTGGGCGGGCGTCGCGCCGAAGGCTTCAAAATCGCGCCGGGTTAAAATAATTTGGCTGTATTTATTGTCAAAGCGCATTTCCATTTTTTCCAAGGCGCGGCCCAACAGCTTGAGCTCAATATACGACTTGGTAAAATAGATGACTTGGTTGATTTGGTTTACGTCCGCCCCCAGCGCTACCAGCGCAGAGCCCACGCGCAAGGCTTCGGCGGTGGTGTTGGAGTGCACAAAGCGCCCCGTGTCCGTCACCAGCCCGGTGTAGAGGCAGGTGGCCTCGGAGGGGGTGGGGAGGAGGTTTGCTTCTCCCGAGGCTTCAAATAATTGGAAAATGATTTCCGCCGTGGACGAGGCCGCGGAATCAATATGATTGACGTTTCCGTAGGCGTCGCTTACCAAATGGTGGTCTATGTTAATAAGCGTTTTGGCTTGGGTGAGGACGCTTTCCAAATCGCCGCCGCGTTTGCGGTCGGAGCATTCCAGCAGGAGCACGGTGTCAAAATCCGGGTGTTCGGGCAGGACGCCCACATGGATTTTTTCCAGCCCCGGCAGGAATTTTAAATCGTTCCCCACGGCTGGCGCCGCATAGGCGTAGACGGTTTTGCCCAGGCGCTCTAGCAGCGAGGTCATCGTCAGCGTGCAGCCCAGCGAGTCCCCGTCCGGGTTTAAGTGCCCGGCAATAAAAAATTTTTTCCCGGCGTGCAGCGCTTTCCAAATGGCTTGCAGGCTTTCTTCTCTATTTTCCATCGGATTTTTCCTTTTCTATAATTTGGAAAATGGATTCCACGCGCGAGGCTTTTTCGGGCGTGTCGTCAAATTCAAAACTAAAGGACGGAATGCGCTTTAAATGCAGGCGGCCGCGCAGCTTGGCGCCGATTTCTTTGCGCAGGATGGCCAGGGCGTCCTGGGTTTTTTTCTTATCCTCGGGGCTGCCAAATACCGAAAAATACACTTTGGCGTGGCTTAAATCCTTGGATAAGCGCACCGCGGTGATGGTTACAAAACCGCCAAAATCGCCATTGGCGGCCATTTTGGTGATAAGCGTGTTAATTTCTTCTAAAAAAAGGGTTTCTAAGCGTTTAATTCTGTCAATCATATACTTAATTATAGCATTTTGCCCCATACAAACCACAGCCGAAATCGGATAAAAATACTTGAAAAAATTTTTAAATATATTTAAACTATAACTAATGGGCACGTTTGGGCGTGCCGATTAAAAAAACAGGAGATTACACTATGAATAAAGGTTTTACGTTAATTGAGTTGCTGGTAGTCGTGTTGATTATCGGTATTCTCTCCGCTGTGGCGCTGCCGCAGTATACGAAAGCTGTGGAAAAATCTCGCGCGACGGAAGCTATGTCTTTGTTAGGAAATTTGTCTACGGCTGAGCAAATCTACAAGATGAGCACGGGTGCTTTCACCACTGATATGACCTTGCTGGATTTGCAGTTGCCGGGTGTATCGGGCGCGAATTCGGTGTCTACTATTACCACCAAGAACTATAAAGTGACTGCGGCGGTAAATGGCACTACTTTTACCGGTACGGCCCAACGCTGGGTGAACGGTGCCGCCGGACAGGGTGATTTGGCCTATACGCTGAATTTGAGCATTGATAACAACGGTACCATTACGCGCACCTGCTCGGGTTCTGCCAATACCTGCAAGTCTATTGCTAACGGCGCTACCTGCAACGGTACATCTTCCACCAACAAAGATTGGTGCTACAAAGGTTCTTAATGCTTTGTTTTTGACAAAAACCCCGCCCCAACAGGCGGGGTTTTTTATTGCCCGTTTACCCGAATGTTATACTTGGCTTCCGTCTGTTGGGGGGATGGTGGCGCCCCATAGGCCCTGGAGTATGCTTTTTAAAAAAGACAGGCCCGGCAGACAGTATGGGTGAGCGTTTTCCGCAAACGTTACATAAAAAGCCCCGGGCTTGCGCCCAGGGCTTTATGTTTATTGCAAGTTTTTCAGTGAAGAATTAAAACTTACATTTTAATTCTTCTCGTTACGTTATCCTTTCGGAAACATTCAATCACGTCGCCTTCGGCCACGCCTTTGAATCCTTCCACCAGGATGCCGCATTCATAGCCTTTTTCCACTTCTTTCACGTCGTCTTTGAAGCGTTTTAAGCCGCCAATTTTGCCGTGCCCGATTTCCTGGCCGTTGCGTTTAATGCGCACTTCGTAGCCGCGGATAATCGTGCCGCTGTCCACGTACGAACCGGAAATCAAGCCGGAGCTTAACTTCATCACTTTCTTGATGGTGGCCGTACCTACGACCGTTTCCACCACGTCCGGTTCCAACAGGCCTTCCATAGCGGCTTTGATATCTTCCAAGAGTTCAAAGATAATCGTGTAGCGGCGGATTTCAATGCCTTCGCGTTCGGCTTCGGCCTGGGCTTTGTTTTCCACGTCCACGTGGAAGCCGATGACGACGGCGTTGCTGGCTTTGGCGAGCAGGATGTCGGACTCGTTGATGTTGCCCGGAGCGGAAAGGATGATGTCCAATTCCACTTCGTCCGACGGAATACGCAACAGCGCGTCCTTGATGGCTTCAATGGAGCCCTGCACGTCCGCTTTCAAAATAAGCTGCAGTTTTTTGACGCGGTTGCCGTTTTCGTCGCTTTTTCCCAGGTTCATCAGGGATACTTGCTTGCGGTGAGCTTGCGAGTCTTCCTTCTGGGCCAGTTTGCGTTTTTCGGCCGCGTAGCGGGCTTCTTTTTCGCTGGGCATAATGTAGAGCGTATCGCCTACCTGGGGCGGTTCGCCGTTGATGCCCAAAATTTCAGCCGGCGTGCTGGGGCCGATTTTTTGGTACCGCTGGGAGTTTTCGTCAATCAGCGCGCGGATGCGCCCGTAGTTGGTTCCCACCAAAAACGGATCGCCCACTTTCATCGTGCCTTTTTGCACCAGCACCGTGGCCACTACGCCGCGTTTGCTGTCGCGCTTACTTTCCAGAATGACGCCCACACCCGGGCGGTCCGGATTGGCTTTCAGTTCCATCATTTCCGCCTGGAGGGAAATCATTTCCAGCAGTTTATCAATGTTGATGTGTTTCTTGGCCGAAATTTCCACAAAAATCGTGGAGCCTTGCCATTCTTCGGGCACCAGGCCGCGGGCGGCCAGGTCCTGCTTGACGCGTTCCGGGTTGGCGCCGGGAAGGTCAATCTTGTTGATGGCCACAATAATCGGCGCGCCGGCGGCTTTGGCGTGTTCCATAGCTTCAATGGTCTGCGGCATAATACCGTCGGTAGCCGACACCACCAGCACTACGATATCCGTGGCTTGCGCCCCGCGGGCACGCATAGCGGTGAAGGCTTCGTGGCCGGGCGTATCCAAAAACGTCAGCATGCCGCGCGGCGTCGTTACGCGGTAAGCACCGATGTGCTGGGTAATGGCGCCTTCTTCTCCGGCCGCAACGTTGGATTTGCGGATAGCGTCCAACAGGCTCGTCTTGCCGTGGTCCACGTGACCCATAATGGTAATTACCGGGCTTCTGGGCTTCAAAGAGGAGGGGTCGTCCGGCGTTTCCATCAGCGCCACCGTTTCTTTGGCTAAATCTTCTTCTTCCATTTGCGCCTTGAATCCGCATTCGTCCACGATTAATTCCACCATGTCCTTGTCCAGGCGCTGGTTAATCGTAGCGAAAATGCCCATCATCATCAGCTTTTTGATGAAATCGTTGGTTTTGATGTTCATCTTTTCGGCCAATTCTTTCACGGTCGGCTGGCCCACAATGCGGATGACTTTGGGGTCTTGCACCGGCTGTTGGGCCGGGCGTTCGCCGTGGTGATGCCCGTGGCGCGGGCCTTGCGGGTGTTGTTGGGCCGGCTGTTGCGCTTTCGGCTGCTCCACCGGGGCCGCTTGCGGGCGCGGCTGCTGAACCGGCTGCTGCGGGCGCGGTTGCTGAACCGGCTGTTGCGGTTTCGGCTGCTCCACCGGGGCCGCCTGCGGAGCCGGGGCCGGCTTTTCAACCGGTTGTTGCACCGCGGGTTCCGCTTTTACTGCCGGCGCTTCGGCCGGTTGTTGCACCGCCTTTTCGGTTACTTCTTCCGCCGGAGCGGTCGCTTTTTTAGTCGTTGCTTTTTTGGCGGTTGTTTTTTTGGCCGTCGTTTTGGTTGCGGTTTTTTTGGCGGTTGTTTTTTTGGCAGCCGTTTTGGCCGCCGTTTTTTTGGCCGCGGGCTTTTTGGCGGCCGTGGTTTTAGCGGCCGTTTTTTTGGCCGCGGGTTTCTTCTTGGCGGAGGATTCGTCTTCGGTATTAGTTGTTTTCTTTGTCGTCATTGACTACCTCCGTCTTTTCGGCTTCTTTATCGGCCAAGTATTTTTTGGCGCCTTCAATAATTTTGGCGGCCGTTTTCTCGCCGATGCCCTGCACCGTAGACAAGTGTTCTACGTCCAGGCCGGCAATTTGTTCCACACTGGTAAAACCGGATTTTTGCAGCACTTCCGCCATTTTGGGGCCGATGCCTTCCACGTCCGCCAAGGCGGCCTGTACGGCGTCGGAGGCTTCTTTGCCTTCCTGCGCTTTTTGCGATTCGCTCTTTACTTCCAGGTTCCAGCCCGTCAGTTTGGAAGCCAGCTTGATGTTCTGCCAATCTTTGCCGATGGCAATGGCCAGCTGGTCGTCCGGCACGATGACGGTGGCTTTCTTTTCGCTCAGGCTGTCAATTTTTACAAAGTCCGCTTTGGCCGGGGCCAGGGAGTTCATAATAACGGTGGAAATATCATCCGAATAGTTAATCAGGTCAATGCGTTCGCCGGACAGCTCGTTCATGACCGCCCGGATGCGGATGCCGCGCATACCCACGCAGGTGCCGATGGGGTCAATTTTGCTGTCAATGCTGGACACCATCACTTTGGCGCGGAAGCCCGGGTCGCGCTGGATGTTTTTAATTTCTACGATGCCTTCGTTGATTTCCGGCACTTCCACTTTGAACAATTCTTCCAGGAATTTGGCGTTGGCGCGGGACAAAATGACGTACGGCCCGCGTTGGCCTTTGTCCATTTTGTACGCGGCGGATTTGTAGCGCGAGAGCACCGGGTCGTCGCCGACGGCGGCCAGGTCGTTCTGGTTCATCACTTTGGCGATGACGGCTTTGACGCGCGAACCGTTGACGTAGCGTTCCTTTTTGATTTGTTCGCAGTAGGGCAAAATGGCTTCAATGTTGCCCAGGTCCACGATGATGTCGCGGTCGGAGAAGCGGCGCACGGAACCCGTTACCACTTCGCCTTCGCGGGGTTTAAATTCTTTGTAAAAGTTGTCGCGTTCAATGCCGCGCACCTTTTGGATTAACACCTGTTTGGCAATTTGCGCCGCAATGCGGGAAAAATCGTCCACTTCCAGGGTGATGGTCACCACGTCGCCCACTTTGGGGTTTTTGAGGTGCTTTTTGGCGCCTTCCACGTCAATTTCCATTTCCGGGTTGGTCACCACGTCCACCACGTTTAACGTTTGGAATGCTTTGATGGAGCCGTTTTCCACGTCAATCTTGGCGCTGATTTGGGCCGTTTTGCCCAGGTTCTTGCGCAGGGCGGAAACAAGCGCGTCTTCAATGGTTTTTAAAATATCTTCGCGTTTGATGTTTTTTTCTCTTTCCAGCCCTTCCAATGCCATTACTAAATCTTTAGCAGTTCCTTCCATTTGTATTGTCTCCTTGTGTGCCGGGCCGTGGGGCCGCGGCGGGGTTAAAATTCAAGAACAGGGTCCAAATTGGCCTTCTTGATGTTATCGTATGAAAAGCGAAATTGGTTGGTTCCGTCGTCCAGTACGAAAGCGTCGTCATCGGCCGAAGCGATTACGCCGGTAAAAGAACCGCGGTTTTCCAACGGTACTTTGAGCACAATTTTTGCACGCTGGCCGACAAAGCGTTTAAAATGTTCCGGTTTTTTGAGCACGCGCTGCACCCCGGGGGAGGAAACCTCCAGGATATACGCGCCGTCAATCAAGTTTTCCATTTCCAATACAGCGTCAATTTTATCGGTCAATTCGCCGCAGTCGTCCAGCGTTACGCCGCCGACTTTGTCTACGAAAAACTGCAAAAGTTTTTTCTTTCCTTGGTTTTGGATGACCAAATCCACCAGTTCTACGCCTTGGCCTTCTAATGCCTTGGCTACGGTTTCTTCTATGGTTTTGGGATCTCTCATGGCTACTCCTTATACAGCGCCTTATTTATGGAAAGAGCGACTTGTTGCCAAGTCGCTCTTTCTAGTACATTTCTATCATATCATTCTAAAGGGGGGCTTGTCAACCCCAATCACAGCCTTAACGAAACGCCCAGCACTGGGGACGCTTGGTTAGTGCCATTACGACAGCCATTTTATGCCGGCCGCGCCGATGATGATTAACATCATTCCCACCAGACGCCCGGCACTGCGCCCTTCGTGAAAGAAGAGCATATTTACCAGTACGGCTCCCGTTGTCCCCAGGCCGATCCACACCGCATATGCCGTGCTGACGGCTAAAAATTGAAACGAAACGTAGAGCAATACAAACGATAAGCTAAACCCGCCCACAAACAGCAACAGGTGGGCTTTGCCTTTGGCGGCGCTAAACAACTTTAGCCCGATTACGCCGCACACCTCCGCCGTGGCCGCGCCCAATACCCATAACCAGCTCATAAGGCACCTCCCGACGAAGGTTTTTCGTCCGACAATTTTAATATCACTACTCCGCTTACCAATATGGCCATGCATATCACCTGGCCCGCGGAAAGCGGCTCTTGAAACAGGAAGCGGTCCATCAGCACCGTTCCTGCGGCTCCCACGGCGGCAAATACGGCGTATACCGTGCCCGTGGGCAAGGATTGGCACGCCCGGAACAGGAAATAAAAATCCAGCCCTATCCCGGCTAACACCAATCCCCACTGCCACCCTTTGCTTGCCGTGTTAAAGCCGTATACCCACAACAGCTCAAACAAACAGGTAAGAGCGACAAACATCCAAGGATTGAACTTCTTCATAGGACACCTCTTTTGAGCCTGCCATTAGACCCCTAGAGCGTGTTCAATAAATACAACGGTTTCCTCCTGTTGGCGAGCGGCATCCTGCACCTCTCTTTTGCTGAAAAGAAAAACTTGCTCGGCCGCTTCTTCAATACAGCCTATCATAATGCGCGCCGTAGCAGGCGCATCTATCCCCGGGCGCAGCAGAGGGCGGTTGCGCGTGAGGAATTGTTTGAGCCATTCGTAAATGGGGGCGTAGAGGCTTTCCCATTTGGTAATATCGGCGCTTTGCGTCAGCCCCGTATAGAGGAAGGCCAGCACGTCGCGGTATTTTTCAACCGTTTCAAAAATGCTTTCCACTATTTGGGCCAGCTGTTCGGGCAGGGGCGCGTCCGGCTTTACCTTGCTTTTTAGCTTGGCTTCCATTTTGGCCACCATACACTGGGCCAGGGCCGGCATAACGGCCAGCTTGGAAGGAAAATACAGGTAAAACGTCCCCTGTGCTACGCCAGCTTGTTTGACAATGTCTGAAACCTTGGTTTGTTCTAAACCTTTTTTCTTAAATACCGCCAAGGCGGCATAAACCAGCTTTGTCTTAGTATCCATTGAACCTCTTTAAATAAAGGGTAAAATGACTGACTGTCAGTCATATTATACGAGTAAAAAGGGGTTTTGTCAAGGGGAAAATAAATGAAGTACGGGGCAACCTGCGGTTTTACAATGGAAAACACAAGCCGCAGGCCGAGAAGTCATCCGGTGGCGTTGCTCATCCGAGAGGTAATTGTGCCGCAGACGGAAAAGGCCCTCGCAAGAGGGCCTTTTTTATGGCGTTGTGTTTGAAACAATCAAGCCCAGCGCGTATAGACGCGGGCGGCTTCTTTCCCGTCCGATTGGCGCGTAAGCGTCAGCCAGAAGGCGCCCGGTTCGCACGGGTAGACGCCAACGGTCATTTTTTCGTCTGCGCGGCATTCGTTTTTAAAGGAAATCAACAGACGGTCCAATTTCTTGCCTTCGCGTGCTTGCAGCGGCACGCTTTGGATGGCCCAGGCGGCGTAGTGAGTATTATTGATGTGGCCGTTGAGGTCCAGGTCTTCTTCGCGCGTGAGGATTTCCCGCACGAAAGCGGGGGCCGGCGCGGGGAGAGGCGCTTTAAAATTTTCTTCAGGTTCCAAGTCGGGCGGCAGGGTTTCGTGCCCGTCCAACAGGCGTTGGGGCGTGCGGGTTAAGCGGCGTTTTTGCACGTCCATAATCGCCCACCAGGAGGAGCCTTCAAACAAAGGGGTTTTATTGTGCCCGTACACCACAAACTGGCGGCGGCTGAGCAGCCGGTCCGAAAATACGTGCCAGGTTTTTACCGTAACGTCCTGCAGCGGGATATCCGCCTGCAGGGCGCGGGCCTGCATATGCGTTAAAATCCAGGCCAGGCGGTCTTGTATCAAATCTTCCCAGCCAAAGCCCAGCTGGGCGCTGTCCTGCGCGGCAGCCTGCTGAAAGTATTTTAAAAACGTGGCGGCGGGAATATGGGCGCGGGCGTCCAGTTCGTCATACCGCACATGGAAAGGAATTTCTATCATACAGGTATTGTAGCTTATTGCGGGGGAAAAGTGTGGGGCGGGCAAATCCCTTGATTTTTAGGCAGAAAAAATTTAAACTATAACTAACTTTTAGGAGGTTTTTTATGACGAAGGGTTTTACGTTAATCGAATTAATGGTGGTCGTATTGATTATCGGGATTTTGTCTTCGGTGGCGCTGCCGCAGTATACCGTGGCGATTGAAAAAGCCCGCTCGGCGGAAATGGTGTCCAACGTGCGCAATATCATCCAGGGGGACCAGATGTGGAAGCTGACTTACCGCAACCAAATGTATTCCACGTGGAAAGACCTCTATACCATCCCCGATGCTACCTGCTCGGGCAAGGTCTGCCAAACCAAAAATTTTAAGTACGAATTGGCCGCTCTGCGCGTGCCGGGCAGTGTGACGATTGCTTACGGGGAAAGGCTGGGGTCCGGTGATAATACTTATAAATGGATGCTGATCCGCAACGACGACGGAACCTACGTCCGCAACTGCTATCCGCTGGGCACCCGCGTCGGCCGTGCGGTATGCAGCAGCTTGGAAGCGCAAGGCTGGACGACGGTGAGCAATTAATTGCTTTGTGTAAATACATAAAAACCCCGGACTCATGTCCGGGGTTTTTTATTGGGTAATTTACTTGGCGCGGCTGCGGGGGCAACGAACCCGACGTGCGGGCGGCAAAACACCGGAAATGTAACCCCGGGGCCAGCATGCATGAGGCATAAAAAAAGGAACACGCATACCGCGTGTTCCTTTTTGTTTATCCGGCAGATTTATTTCCCGACGACTTGCAGCAGCTTGGCGGCGGCTTCGTCCAAATTCCAGCGGACGGCGTCTTTATCAGTACGCTTCTTATATTCGCACTGGCCGTCTTTTACGGTGCGGCTGCTGACCACCAGGCGGTGCGGCAGGCCGATTAAGTCCATATCTTTAAACTTAATGCCGGCGCGTTCGTCACGGTCGTCCAACAGGACGGACAGGCCCGCTTTTTCCAGCTGGGCGGTGATTTCGTCCGCGTGTTTTTTGACCTCGGGGTTGGACGCATAGTCAATGGCAACCAGCGCCACATCAAACGGGGCCAGCGGCGCGGGCCAAATGATGCCGTTTTCGTCGTGGGATTGCTCAATGGCGGCGGCCACCACGCGGCTGATGCCAATGCCGTAGCAACCCATAATCATCGGTTTGGCGGTTTGGTTTTCATCCAGGAAGGTGGCTCCCATGGCGGCGGAGTATTTGGTGCCCAATTTGAACACGTGCCCCGCTTCGATGCCGCGGGTGAAGGTAAATTCGTGGCCGCAGCGTGCGCATTTATCGCCGGCGGAGGCCATTTTCAGGTCGGCATATACGTCTACGGTAATGTCGCGGCGGGGGGTGACGTTAATGGTGTGGACGTCTTTTTCGTTCCCGCCGGAAACGCCGTTTACGATGTTTTTGACGTAGTTATCGGCGTAAATCATAACAGACGGGTTTTTCTCTTTCAGCCCCTGCGCACCCGCAAAGCCCACAAACGAACCCGTTACCTGGGTGTAGACTTCTTCGGACGCTTTTTCCAGCTCGTTGCATTTTAAGAGGGCTTTGAATTTAAATTCGTTTAATTCGTGGTCCCCGCGCACCAACGCCACCACGGGTTTACCGTCGGCGGTGAACACCAACAGTTTGATTAATTGCGAGGTGGGCACGTGGAGCATATTGGCCACGTCTTCAATGGTGTAAGCCTTGGGGGTGGAGCGCTTTTCCATCGGTTTTAAATCGGCTTCGTTGATGGTAATTTCCGCCGGGGCCTGGATTTCGGCCTTTTCCGTATTGGCGGCGTAGCCGCAGGACGGGCAGTTGGCAATGGCGTCCTCGCCAGTGTCGGCCAATACCATAAATTCGTGCGAAAAGTTCCCGCCGATGGCGCCGGTGTCGGCCTCTACGGCTTTGAATTCAAACCCGCAGCGCGTAAAAATGCGCTGATAGGCGTCGTACATTTTTTGGTACCATTCGTTGGCGCCTTCGTCGTTGGCAGCAAAGGAATAGGCGTCCTTCATATAGAATTCGCGCGCGCGCATCACGCCAAAGCGGGGGCGGATTTCGTCGCGGAATTTGGTGCCGAACTGGTAGAGGCAGAAGGGGAGTTGCTTGTAGGAAGTCGTGTCCTTTTTCACCAGGTCCGTCATCACTTCTTCGGCGGTGGGGGCAAAGCAGAATTCGGCGTCTTTGCGGTCGGCAAAGCGCAACAGTTCCTTGCCGTAGTACGTCCAGCGGCCGCTTTCTTCCCAGAGTTCTTTGGGCTGTACTAACGGCAGCCACACTTCGCACGCGCCGGCGCGGTCCATTTCTTCGCGCACGATGTTTTCCACTTTTTTAAGCACTCTAAGCCCCAGCGGCAGCCATTCGTACAGGCCGCTGGCCACTTTGCGGATGAGCCCCGCGCGAATCATTAATTTGGCCGAAAGCGTATCGGCGTCTTTTGGCGCTTCTTTTAAGGTAGGCAAATAATACTGTGAGAGTTTCATTTTGTAATATCCTTTTTATTTTTTCCAGTCTTTAATTTTTTGAATTAAAAAATCTACCCATTTTTCCTGGGGGAGTTTGAACATCGTCTGCCCGTGTTCAAAGTACAGGCCTTCGCCTTTGCCGCCGGCAATGCCGAAGTCGGCGTCGCGCGCTTCGCCCGGGCCGTTTACCACGCATCCCATCACGGCAATTTTAAGCCCGGTGGCTTTTTGCAGGAGCGCTTTGTCGGAATAGATTTTGTCTTCCAGTACGTGCACGGTGCCCGTCACGTCCACTTGCGTGCGGCCGCAGGTGGGGCAGGAAATCAAATTCGGGCCGTATTCGCGCAGGCCGAGCGCTTTTAAAATTTCGTACGCGGTGCGCACCTGCATGCGCGGGTCTTCCGTCAGCGATACGCGTATCGTGGCGCCAATGCCTTTTTGCAAGAGCGTCCCCAGCGCCACGGCGCTTTTTACCGTGCCGCTTAAAAAGCTGCCCGCTTCGGTCAGCCCGATGTGCAGCGGAATATCGCTTTGTTTAGCGAATAATTCGTTGGCCAGCACCGTGCGTTTAAAATTATCCGACTTAAGCGACACTACCACATCTTTAAAGTTTAACTGCTCCAAAATGTTGGCTTGTTCCAGGGCTTCGTTCACCATTACTTCGGCCCATTTTTCGTCGGACAAATCCATTTTGCCCTGCACGCTTTTCAGGTACTTCACGCTCCCCGCGTTCACGCCGATGCGGATGGCCACGCCGGCGTCCTTGGCGGCTTTTACGACTTCCTTGGTGTTTTCCACCGCGCCGATGTTGCCGGGGTTGATGCGTACTTTGTCCACGCCTTGTTTGATGGCTTCCAGGGCGAGTTTATAATCAAAGTGAATATCCGCCACCAGGGGGGAGTGAATGCGTTTTTTAATTTCGCCGATGGCTTGTGCGGCCTGCATATCGGGCACGGCCACGCGGTTGATTTCGCAGCCGGCGTCCTCCAGCAGGTTGATTTGGGCGGCCGTGGCCAGGGCGTCGCGCGTGTCGGTATTGCACATGCTTTGCACGCGTACGGGGTGGCCGGAGCCTAAAATATACGGGCCTACTTTTACTTCTCTAGTCTTGTACATGTTCCGCCTCCGCGGGTTGGGTTCCGCCGTCCTGCGTTTGGGTTACAGCGGCGGCCGTTTTGGGTGTAAAGAAAATGCGTTTGATGTCCGAGTACGATGCATACACCACCAGCAGCAGCAGGATAAACAGCCCCACATTGGCCGCCTGGTTGAGCATTTTTTCCGTCGGCAGTTTTTTGGTCAATCCTTCCCACAAAAATACCAGGGCGTATCCGCCGTCCAGTATCGGAATCGGGAACAGGTTGAACATCCCTACCGCCAGGGACAACATGGCAATCAAAAACACGAAATCAAATAAACTGCGGTGCACCGATTGGTGGATGATGTTCACAATGCCAATGGGCCCGGCCAGTTCGGGCGCTTTCTTTTGCGTAAAACTTTGGGCCAGCGAAGAGAGGGAAAATTTCGTCCAGTAGTAGCACTGATACACGCCCAGGCCGGCGGCCTTCCACAGCGGGACTTTTTTGAAGGTGGGGTTGACCGTAATGCCCAGCACGGTGGGGGCGTTTTCTTTAAAATCGCCGTCTTTTACGGTGGCCGTCAGCGTTTGTCCGTCACGTTCGTAGGTCAGCACTACGTCGCCTTTGCGTGCAGCCATTGCCAAGGTTAAGTCTTTCCAGTTGGCGATGTCGGTGCCGTTAATTTGGCGGATGATATCACCCTCTTTTAAATCCAATTTTTCGGCGGGATAGCCTTTGGCTACGGCGCCTACGGCGGCGGGGAGTTTGACGGGGTCCGTTTCCGGCATGCCCTGAATGTAAATCAGCACGCCGAAAATCAACGCCGCCAGCACATAGTTAAACAGCGCCCCGTTGACCACCATAAAAAACTTGGCATACCAGGGCTTGGCCGCAAACTCGTACGGTTTGGGCGGTTCCGGGGCGTCCTGCGGGTGGAACATCGGGCCCGCGGGTTCCACAAACCCGCCAAACGGAATGGCGCGGACTTGATAGTCCGTATCGCCCACTTTTTTATGCCACAGAATTTTGCCGAACCCGAAGGCAAATTCCTGCACGCGGATGCCCGTTAAGCGGCAGGCCAGGTAGTGCCCGAACTCGTGGATGATGACAATCGGGCTGAGCACGACGATAACGGCAATAATGGATAAAAGCATATTTTCTCCTAAATGACGGCCTTTTTATAGGTCTTTTCCTGCAGGCAGGCTTGGGCGGCTTCCCGCGCCCAGCGGTCGGCCTCCAGGGCCTGGTTCAAGGTGGCGTCCCCGCGGGTGACGGGGGCCGCTTTGAGCACCGTGTAGACCAGTTTGGCGATATCGGTAAATTTGATTTGTTCCTTTAAAAACGCGTCCACGGCAATTTCGTCCGCCGCGCTTAACACGGCCGGCAGAATGCCGCCTTTGCGTGCCGCCGCCAGCGCCAAATCCAGGCACGGAAAACGGTCCAAATCCGGTTCAAAAAATTCCAGCTTGGCGACTTCAAACAAGTTGAGTTTTTTCACCGGGCCGGGCGCGCGGTGCGGGTAGGTGATGGCGTATTGAATCGGCACGCGCATATCGGGCTCGCCCAGTTGGGCCAAAATGGCCCCGTCGTTAAATTCCACCGCCGAGTGCACAATAGATTGCGGATGGATAACGATTTGCACCTTTTCTTCGGGCAGGCCGAACAAATTCATAATTTCAATGGACTCAAACCCTTTGTTCATCAGGGTGGCGGAGTCTATGGTGATTTTTTTGCCCATCCGCCAGCGCGGGTGGTTTAACGCCTCGCCGGGGGTGACGGTGGAAAGCGCAGCTTTGCGCTTGGCAAACGGCCCGCCGGAGGCGGTCAAAAATACGCGGGAAATTTGAGGCTCCAGCTTGGTGTATTCGTATTCGTCGGCCATACCGCTTAAGCACTGGAAAATGGCCGAAGGTTCGCTGTCCACCGGCAGGATGGCGGCTTCCCAGCGTTCGCATTCTTTCATCAGGGTTTTGCCGGCCATTACCATGGGCTCTTTGTTGGCCAGGGCAATGGTTTTGCCGGCCTTGATGGCGCTGACCAGCGGCTGAAAGCCGACCGCGCCCACCACGCCGCTGATAATCAAATTGGCCGTGGGCAAAGAGGCCATAAACATCAGGCTTTCAATTTCCGGCGGCAGCAAACGGGTGCCTTGCGGAATCTGGTTCTTGATTTTTTCGTAACTGGCCGGATTTAATACGGCCGCAAAGCGCGGCTTAAAGGTGTGGAGCTGTTTTAAAAAAAGTTCGGTATTGTTGTTGGCGGAAAGGCCCATCACCCGGTAGTCTTTGCCCAGGCGGGCAATTACGTCCAGCGACGAGGTGCCGATAGAACCCGTGGAACCCAAAATGACGATGTTTTTCATAACGTATAGAGCACCACGTAATAAAATAACGGCGTCAGCAGCAAGTAGGAATCAAAGCGGTCCAAAAAGCCGCCGTGGCCCGGGAGCAGGTTGGAAGAATCTTTCACGCCCGTGGAGCGTTTGATGACGGATTCGGCCAGGTCGGACACTTGGCCCACCACGGCCACCAGTAAACCCATCAAAACAGCTTCCTTGACGGAAAACAGCGTGGACAGGAACAAATGCCGCATCAGCACCGCACCGCCCACCGCCAACAGCGTACCGCCGACGGCGCCTTCCCAGGTTTTCTTGGGGCTGACTTCCTGGTTGAGTTTGTGGCGCCCCAAAAAGCGGCCGCAGAAATACGCGCCCGTATCGCTTACCCAGACGGTGATAATCATAAACAGCGTTAAGTATTCGCCGTAGGTAGCGATGTCGCGCAGGTTGACCAGGTGCGCCAGCGACCACGGAATTAAAAACACGCCCGTAAAGGTGTTGCAGACGCGGTCCCAGGAGCGTTTGGGGGTGAGAATTTCCACCAGCAAAACGCCAAAAATCACCACGCTCATCGCAAACGGATACAAATTATCCGGCAGGCTGACGATTTCCGTCGGCGTGCGGCCCAAAATGGCCACCACGGCCATCAGCAGCCCGAAGAAAACCAGGCTGAACATATGCACCGGTTTTTTGCCGGCGGTAAGCACCAGGCCGTATTCGTACAGGCACAGCAAAATTACACAGCCCACAAAAGCCATGTAAATCACGCCGCCAAAGTGGATGGCGGCCAATACAACGGGAATCCCAATCAGGGCGGTTAAAATTCTAGGTAATAGCATATCTTTATTTTACTATATTTAGGCGGGTTTATCTCGTGCAAAACAACGGGGGAAAAACTAGCGGCAGAGGGCTTTTTCAAACGCGTGGCGCGCCTGGTGCGCGCGGACGAAAATAATCCCGCAGTTGGTGAACCCGCGCCGGGCCAGCAGGTGCTGCATGGGAATGTTTTGGGGGTGGGTGTCGGCCCGGAGCGAAAAGATGTGTTGCGCCAGGGCGGCCTGCTCCCAAAATTCCAGCACTTTGATAGCGGCGCCCGTGCCGCGCAGTTTTTCCGTCAGGGCAAAGCGGTGCAGCACGCAGTAGGCCCCGTCCGTAAGCCAGGCACCCTGTTCAATGCGTCTGTATGGAATTTCGTCCTCAAACGACAGGGCAAAATAGCCGTGCACTTCGCCCCGGGTTTCCAATACGTAGCCTTTGCCGCGGGCCAGGTCGTCCTGCAAAATTTCTTCGTTGGGGTAGCCGTCCTGCCATTGGTCCACCTGGCGGACTTTTAAAAGCGTTTTGGCCTGGCGGATGATTTGTTTGATGCGCGGCAAATCGTTGGGCCGGGCGGTGCGGATTTGAAAGTTGTTCATTTGCGTTTGGCCACCATTGCTTTAATTTTAGGGTTTTTCAGCTCCCACAGGGCGTTGTTGGCCACCCAGCGGGCGGATTTATTATCGGCGTACAAATCCAAAATTTCCTCGGCCACGGCCACCGCTTTGGGCGTCAGGCGGGGGTTCTTTTTGCCGATGTTGCGCAAGGCCCAGTTGACCGCTTTGTGCACCATGGGCCGCGGGTCGCAGGCGTGGTTTTTAATCAGCGGGAACATTTTGATGAGGTCCTCGTCCTTGGTTTTGGCACGGGGCGCCGCCAGCGAGCAGATGACCGCAAAGCCCGCGCGGCGGATGAATTCTTCCTCGCGTTTAATCCAATGTTCGGCCAGTTTAAAAGGGTTTTTGACTTTGGCAAACAAGTTGCCGGCGCACAAGTCGCAAATGTCCCAGGAGTTGAGGTCTTGGGCCCACGCGTCTAGCTTCTGGCGCGTCATTTGCGCGGGGTCGGCCAGCATAGAGGCCATAATCCGCGCTTCGTGTATGCCGCTTTCCCACAGGGCGTCGGCCAGTTCCTGGTCCGGCCGCGGCAGGCCTTTTACCAGCACCCGCAGCGTGGTGACGGGCGTGCCCAGTGCTTTGTCCGTGCAAATGCCAAAGCGGTCCGCCATTTGCTTTTTGAAAGCGGGGGACGAAAAACGTTTAATCCGCCGGATCATTTCTTCGGCGCGGGAACGAATAAGCGGGGTGGTCATACGCCTCCAAACCGGCGTTTGCGGGTGCGGTAGGACGAAAGGGCTTTTTCAAATTCCGTTTCGTCAAAATCCGGCCACAAGACGGGGGTAAAATAAAATTCGCTGTATGCGGCCTGCCACAGCAAAAAGTTGGACAGCCGCTCCTCGCCCGACGTGCGGATGATGAGTTCCGGGTCCGGCAGTTGGGGCTGATAGAGGCGGGCGGAAATATCCTGCATGGAAACGGCCGTTTTCCCTTCCGCCAGCAGTGCGTTTACCGCGTGGACGATTTCCTGCCGGGCGCCGTAATTTAAGGCTAAATTTAAGGTAAGTTCCCGGTTGTTTTGCGTGGAAGAAACGGCGTGGTCCATCTTGGCCAAAATGGCCGGCGGCAACGGTTCGCGCGCGCCGCTTATCAGCAGGCGCAGGCCGTGTTTGGCGGCGTCTTGCGTGTAGCGGTCCAGTGTTTGTTCCAACAGTTTAAAAAGGCCGTTGATTTCGTCCTGCGGGCGGGACCAGTTTTCCGTAGAGAAGGCGTAAAGCGTTAAAATTTTTACACCCGCTTTTTGGGCTGCTTTTAAGGTGCGTTCCACCGCTTTGGCCCCGGCATTGTGCCCGGCCAGGCGCGGCAGGTGCCGTTCTTTGGCCCAGCGGCCGTTGCCGTCCATAATGATGGCCACGTGCGCGGGAACGGGGTTTAAAGCGGGGGTAGACATATGTTTATTGTACCTTTTTTGCTTTTTACAGGAAAGAACTAAATAAAAAACCCCGGGGCAGCCCGGGGTTTTAAAATCTGCCGACAAACGGTTAGATTTTCATAATTTCGGCTTCTTTGGCCTTGATGACTTGGTCAATCTTGACGATGTTGGCGTCCGTTGCTTTTTGGACGTCGGTTTCGTAGCGTTTCAAATCGTCTTCGGTAATTTCGGACGCTTTTTGCGCTTTTTTGAGTTTTTCCAACACGTCGCGGCGTTCGTTGCGCACGGCTACTTTAAAATCTTCGCTCATTTTGGCAATGTTCTTGGCCAGTTGTTTGCGGCGTTCTTCGGTCATAGAAGGCAGCGTGATGCGGATGACTTTGCCGTCGTTTACCGGGCTGGCGCCGAGGTCGGCCTTTTGGAGGGCTTTGTCAATATCGTTGATGGAGCTCAAATCCCAGGGTTGGATTTCCAGGGTTTTGGCGTCCAGTACGTTGATGACGGCCATTTGTTTGATAGGGGTTTGGGTACCGTAGTAGTCCACACGGATGTTTTCCAGCAGGGCGGCACTGGCGCGGCCGGTGCGGATGGTGGCCAAGTCGCTCTCCAGGTGGGAGACGTGTTCGGCCATATTGGTTTTGGCTTTGTTTAAAAGGTTGGTAATGCCTTCCATAATAATTCCTCGTATAGTGAAATGTATTTCTATTATAGCAATTCTGGCGCGGTTTGCGTGGCGGCAGAAAAGCACAAAAATCCGCCCGTCCTGCCGGACGGGCGGGAAAAAACGTTAGTAGATAATCGTACCGACGTCTTCGCCGCAGAGGGCTTTTTTGATATTGCCTTTTTTGTGCAGGTTGAACACCTGTACCGGCACTTTGTTTTCCAGGCACAGGGCCAGGGCGGCGGTGTCCATAAATTGCAGCTGTTGGGCGATGGCGTCTTTGTACGTGATTTTGTGGATGAGCTTGGCGTTGGGGTTCTTTTTGGGGTCGCAATCGTACACGCCGTCCACTTGGGTGGCCTTCAAAAGAACGTCGGCATTGATTTCCGACGCGCGCAGGGCGGCCGCGCTGTCGGTAGTGAAGAACGGGTTACCCGTGCCGCCCGCAAAAATGACGATGCGGCCCTTTTCCAGGTGGCGCAAGGCTTTGCGGCGTACGAACGGTTCGGCCAGTTGGTAAATGTTAATGGAAGTCAGTACGCGGGTAGGCACGCCGGCTTCTTCCAGGGCGGATTGCAGGGCCAGCGCGTTGATGACGGTGGCCAGCATACCCATATTGTCGGAATTGACGCGGTCAATTACGCCGCCGCCGTCGCGCACGCCGCGCCAGATGTTGCCGCCGCCCAGCACGATGGTCAGTTCGCAATTGCCGCAGCGGTAGGCGTCGGCAATTTCTTCGGCGATTTCTTTTAAGGCTTGCGGATTAATCCCGCGGTGCCCTTCGTTGATGAGCGCCTCGCCGGATAATTTCAGCAAAACTCTTTTCTTGCGGGGGCAAGCAGGTTGTTGGCAGCACGTTTCCATATGGTATCCTCTCTGGATGATATATTTTTATTATTGTAGCACATAACCGCGGGCCCTGCTACGGGGGGCGGTTGGCTTCTTTTTATGCTGCCGCGGCCTGCGGAACGTTTGAAGGGATTGGGCATTCGCCCGCTCCGGCGTCCGGCAGCATAAAAAGAAGCCCCTCGCGGGGAGGGGCTTTTAAAACTAGAAGCGAACGAAACGGACAACTTTCAATTCGCAACCCAAATTCTTGGATTCTTCGGCCAGGTAATCGGCAACGGTTTTCTTGTTGTCTTTAATGGTCGGCTGTTCCAAGAGGCAGTTTTCTTTGGCAAACTTTTTAACTTTGCCGGGCAGCATTTTTTCAATGGTGGCGGCGGGTTTGCCTTCGTTCAACGCCTGGGTTTTGTAGATGTCCAGTTCGCGGTCAATGACGGCTTGCGGAATATCCTTGGCATCCACCCAGCCGCTCTGCATACCTACGGTGTGCATCGCCAGGCCGCGGGCGATTTCTTTGGCCTTTTCCATATCTTTGCAATTGCCCACGATGGCCAATTCCAAGATAGAGGCTTTTTTGTTGTCGGAGTGGACGTAGTAAGCCATCACGTTGCCTTCGGCGGGCGTCCAGTTGTAACCGCCTTTGAAGGTGGTGTTTTCGCCAAATTTGGGGGCTTGTTCGGTGATGACTTCTTTGATGTGCGCGTCGTTGGCGTAGTCCAAACCGGGGTGTTCCAACACGTACTGGGCCAATTCGTCGGCCAGTTTAATGAAGGCGTCGGTCTTGGCTACAAAGTCGGTTTCGCAGCCCAGGTAAATCATCGCAAAGTTTTTGCCGTCGGTCTTAACGGACACGCGGCCTTCTTTGGTTTCGCGGTCGGAGCGTTTGGCCATATCCGCCAAGCCTTTCTTGCGCAGAAATACGATGGCTTGTTCCATATCGTCTTTGCATTCCACCAGGGCTTTTTTGCAGTCCATCAGGCCAGCACCGGTTTTTTCTCTAAGGGCTTTAATGTTTTCGGCTAAAGACATTTTTTTCTCCTGTAAAAGGTTAAATCTGAGGGGAAAGTTCCCGGACGGGCCGGGAACTTTCACACAATCGTTATTTGGCTTCTTCGGCCGGAGCTTCTTCTTTGGCTTCGGCTTTGGGTTCCGCTTCGCCTTCGGCTTTCGCTTTGGCTTTTACGGTTTTTTTGGCTTTGGAAGCAGCCGGCTTTTTGGCGGCCGTTTTCTTTTTGGCGGCCGGTTTTTCGGCTTCTTCGGCCGGTTCGGCTTTTTCTTCCGCTTTAGCGGCCGGGGCTTCTTCTTTGGCCGGTTCTTTGGCGGGTTCTTCCACCTTCACCGTTTCTTCCACCACGACGGCTTTGGCCGGTTCGGCTTTTTCGGCCGCGAGCATGGCGGATTCAAAGGCCTGGGCCATCACCGGGTTTTCGGCGGGTTGGTTTTCGGCGGCTTTGACGGCTTCCAGCTCGGCTTTGCCTTCCAGGATGGAGTCGGCAATCGCGCTGCAGAACAATTTGATGGAGCGGGCGGCGTCGTCGTTACCGGGTATCGGTACGCTGATCATATCCGGGTCGGCGTTGGTGTCGCACACGGCTACCACCGGAATGCCCAACGCGTGGGATTCGCGCACCGCACCGGCGGTGTCCACCGGGTCAATCACAAAGACCACATCCGGCAATACTTTCATATCGCGGATGCCGCCCAGTAATTTCTGCAAGCGGTTCATTTCTTTGGTCAAGCGGCTGGCTTCTTTTTTGGAAATGGCTTTAAACACGCCGGAAGCTTCCCATTTTTCCAATTCGTTCAATCTTTCAATAGATTTCTTGACGGTTTGGAAGTTGGTCAGCGTCCCGCCGAGCCATTTTTCGTGGATGCAGAACGCACCGCAGCGGGCGGCTTCGGCCTGGATGGCTTCCTGGGCTTGTTTCTTGGTGCCTACGAACAAAAATTTAGCGCCTTTTTTGCTTTCTTCTTTAATAAAAGCGCAGGCTTTTTTGAGTTCCTTGGCGGTTTTTTGTAAGTCTAAGATATGGACGCCGTTTCTTTCTCCGAAGATAAAGCGGCCCATTTTGGGGTTCCAGCGGGAAGTTTGGTGCCCAAAGTGCACGCCGGCTTCCAGCATGGCTTTCATAGATACGTTGCTCATGTTTTCTCCTGTGGCCGCAGCCTAAATTAGGGAAGGGGCTTCCCCGGTGGCATTGGCCTGGGGTGTCGTCGGGACTGGCTTTGATTTACGAACTTGTTTCGCTATCCCGCTCATATTACACCTTACGGCTATTATAGCATAAAAAAACGGCCAAGCCAATTGCCTGCCGTTTTGGTGCGTGTTTTTAGGTATGTCTTACAACTATTATACCTAATTGCGCATAAAAAAACCGCGGGAGCAAACTCCCGCGGCGTAAAACCAACCGACGTTAGAAGCGCCCGTTGACGAGCACCATCGCCGGGAACCAGCCGTTTTCGGCAATGTTCAAAATACCGATTTGCAAGCCTTCAATGGCTTTGGCATAGTTCACAAACCCCAGCTGCAAGCCGTGCATGTATTCGGCCTGGTTGAAGAAACCCCACTGCAAGCCGGTCGCGCTGTGCATAGACAAGTTGACCAACCCCAATTGGGCACCGATCAGGTCATCGTTTTTGGTCAGCAACCCCATTTGCGCGCCTTTTACCTGGTTGGCCAGGTTGACAATCCACGCCATGCTGACGCCTTTGAGTTCATATTCGGTCTGCGCGAACAGAAAATCCCACTGTAAACCCGTAACGGTGGCCGTTTTGGAACCGATACCGAAATCCAGGCCGGTGATGTCTTGCTTGTTGGCCGGGACCGCAATGGAAATATCATCCCACAAGGAGAGTTTTAAAACTCCCGTTTCCGCCGAGGCGGGCAATACCGCCGCCACCAGCAAGGCTGCTAAAACAGCTAGTTTTTTCATATGTGTTTTTTCCTCCGTTTTGTTGCCAAGGTGTCTTGGATGTTTTTTATTGTAGCAATTTAATCCGTTTTTTTCATACAAAAATAAGATTAGAAAGTGGTAAAATAGTAACAAGAGGTGACTTATGAAAATAAACTTGGTTTCGTTTAACCCCTTATCGGCGGACATTGCCGGCAATGCGGACGCCGTCCGCCAACTGCTTCGCGCCCCTGCGCCCAAGGCGGATTTACTCGTCCTGCCCGAGGCGGCTTTGTGCGGCTGCCCGCTGTTTGATTTGTTTGACGACAAACGGCTGCTTGCGCAAAACGCGGCCGCTTTAAAAGAGCTTGCCAAAGAAACCAAGGAAACGGCCGTCGTGCTGGGCTATATGGACCGCCAGGACGGACAGAGCGTAACGGCCGCCGCGTATATATATAAAGGAAAAGTCACCAAAATTTTTGATACGCAAACCCTGCCTTTTAAAGGCCAACAGCTCCAGGTGGTGCTGGGCACGCCCGAAGAAACCCGCCCGGACCCGGACGCCGACGCCGTGCTGTTTTTGACGGCCCGCCCGTACCTGAAAGGCAACATCGCTCCGCGGTTGGACGCGCTTAAAAAGGCGGCCAAAAAGTATGCCGTGCCGATGGGCCTGTGCAACCTGTTGGGCGGCGGGGACGGAATGATTTTTGACGGGCTGGTGGCCGCGGCCGACAAAAAAGGCACCCTGGTGCTGGCGGGGGAACCCTTCCGCGAGCAGGTGCTGACGTTGGACACGGACGAAAAACACGAGCCCGTTTCGTACAAAAAACCCGTGCAGGAAGAACTCATTGACGCCCTGGCCTTCGGCTTGCGCGATTACGTGCACAAAAGCGGAATGGACAAAGTGGTGTTTGGGTTAAGCGGCGGGATAGACTCGGCCTTTACGGCCGTTCTGGCCGCCAAAGCACTGGGGGGCGAAAGCGTGTACTGCGTGTCGCTCCCGTCGTACTGCACCAGCGATTTAAGCAAAACGCTGGCCGGGCAGCTGGCGCGCCGGTTGGGCGTAAACCTGGAAGAAGTGGGCGTCGTGCCCGCGCTCTCCAGCGTCAAAGAGGCGATGTCGCATATCGTGTCGCACCCCAAAGACGCTACCGAACAGGAACTCCAGTCGCGTTTGCGCACCACCGTTTTGGCCGCACTTGCCAGCGAATACAAAGCCATGCTGATTTCTACCGACGATAAAAGCGAATGCGCCGTGGGCTCCTTTGTGCTGTATGGGGACGCGGGCGGCAGCCTGCAGCCGATTGGCGATTTGTACAAAAGCGAAATTTATGAGCTGGCGGAGTATTTGAACAAACAGGGCGAAGTGATTCCGCGCGGCATTATTGAACGCGCGCCGACTTCGGAACTGAGCCCGAACCAAAAAGACGAGGACCAGCTCCCGCCCTACTCGGTGCTGGACAAAATCCTGCGGGCCTATCTGGAAGAAGGATTAAATGCCGCCGACATTGCCAAAAAATACCGCGTCAAAGCGGCCGTGGTGCAGGACGTGCTGCACCGCGTGAACCAGGCCGATTTGAAACGCCGCCAAACGGCGCCCGCCTTGCAGGTGAGCGCGCACCCGTTTGCCTCCGTGCTGCGGCCGATTATCAAAAAAATTAATTTATAAACCTATGCGTCGCTTGGTCTGTTTGCTGGTTGTATTGGTGGGTTTGCCTCTCGGCGTGTGCGGAGGGGAAACGCTGTTTTTGGGCCCGACGTATCTGAAGGTGGACGAAAACGGCAATTTTTCCCGCGTGGAAAAAGAACCCGAAGGCGCCGCCTTTGATAATTTTTGGGCCTACCGCCATATCCCGTCCGACAAAAAGCTCACCGGAAAAGGCGTGAAAGTGGCCGTGGCGGACAGCGGCATTTCTTCCCATCCCGAATTTAACGGCAAACACATTTTAGGGCAGGATTTTACGCTTTCCGGCTCGCTCGCGGACGTGAAAAACCACGGCACGGGCGTGGCGGGCATTATCGGTGCGCGCGGCGTGCGCTTTACGGGCGTGGCCCCGCAAGCTGAAATCTGGGTGTACAAAATAGACGACGGCAGCCGCTTAATCGGCCCCCAGGCCGCCGCCAATGCCTTAAATACCATTCTGGCTTACAACGAAGCCAATCCCCACGATAAAATTACCGTCATTAATTTAAGCTACGGCGTGTCGGGCGGCGGCTCTCTGCCGCTGACCAACGCCATCAACCGCGCGCACGATTCGGGTGTGACGGTGGTCGTGCCGGCGGGGAATTTCGGGTACCCGGGTGTGTTTTATCCGGCCAATTTGTCCACCGTGCTTTCCGTAAGTGCCCTGGCGGCGGACGAAAAACATTTGTACGTCAATTCCGCCTACGGGCCGGAAGTGGATTTTACCGCCCCGGGCGACCGGGTGTACACCGCCTCGTCCGACGGCGATTATACGCTGATGAGCGGCACTTCGGCCGCGGCGGCGTTTGTATCGGCCGCGGCGGCGCTGGCGGTGGAAGGATTAACTAAAAAACTGGGCCGCTATCCCACCGCCGAAGAAGTGAAAGACGCGCTGAAAGCGGCCGCTTCCAAAGTGCCCGGCCTGCCGGACATCGCCCAAGGAAACGGGCTTATTGACATTCAAAAACTAGAACAACAAGTAGGTGCTTCCAAATGACTGCTGCCGTAAAAAGGCCTCGCAAGATTATTCGCCGTAAACTGTTTAATTTAACCAGCCCCATTTTTGTGGAAACGCTGCTGATCATGCTCACCGGTGCAGTGGACGTGTTTATGCTTAGCCGCTATTCGGACGAAACCGTCGCCGCCGGCGGCGTGGTGAACCAGCTGCTCAACCTGGTGTTCATTTTGTACGGCATTACCACGCTGGGCACGTCGGTATTGTGCTCGCAGTATTTGGGCGCGCGGCAGAAAAAGAACGTCGCGCAGGTTATTGGCGTATCGCTGTTGGCCAACCTGCTGATGGGGTTGCTGGTCAGCGCGGGGCTGTTCTTTTTTGCCAAGCCGTCACTGCAGCTGATGGGGCTTGACGATAATTTAATCGGCTACGGCGTGTCGTATATGAAAATCGTGGGCGGGTTCTCGTTTTTGCAGGCCCTGTCCATGACGCTTTCCGCCATTTTAAGAAGCCACAACAAAGCCTACTACCCGATGTTTGTAACCTTGATGATTAACATCTTAAACGTGATTGGCAACTACCTGCTGATTTTCGGCCATTTCGGGGCGCCGCGCCTGGGCATTACGGGGGCGGGTATTTCCACGTCGGCCAGCCGGTTGGTGGCCATCTGCCTGCTGGCGTATTTGCTGTTCACCCGCGTAACGCCTTTCCCGGCGTTAAAACTGTTTAAGCCGTTCCCTTGGGACAAAATCAAAAACCTGCTGACCATTGGTCTGCCGGCGGCGGGGGAACAGGTGTCGTACAACTTGTCGCAGGTATTGATTACGTATTTTTCCGTGATGCTCGGCACCGCCGCGCTGACGGCACGTACATATGCGATGAACATTGTGATGTTTTCGTACGTGTTTGCCATGGCCATCGGGCAGGGGGCGGCCATTTCCATCGGCCACTTGATTGGCGAGGACCGCGACAATGCGGCCTTCTCGGTGGAAAAGTATTCCATCAAACTGGCAATGTTGGTCAGCGTCTGCATTTCGGTACTGACGGCGCTGGTGGGCACGGACATTTTTAAACTGCTTTCGTCCAACCCGGAGGTCATTTCCATCGGTGCGACGGTGCTGTATATTGACGTAGTGTTGGAAATCGGCCGGGCCGTCAACATTACATCGGTCAACTCGCTCAATGCGGCGGGGGACGTGATGTACCCGTTCATCACGGGCGTGATTGTGATGTGGGGTGTGGCCACGCTGCTTTCCTACGTGTTGGGCATTTGGTGGGGCTGGGGACTCAACGGGATTTGGCTGGCCATGGCACTGGACGAAAACATCCGCGCGGTGGTGTTTGAACGCCGCTGGAAAAGCCGCAAGTGGGAGAACAAAAGTTTCACCCGCCGCGCCTGACGGAAAAGCAGGTTATTTGCTAAAATATCTGTATGACCGAACATTCGTTTTACCGGGATTACGACGTCCCGCAGGATTTGCAATTTAAAACGGCCGACATCATCCGCATGGGAGGCTTGGATTGTTCCGCCCAAATCAGCCCCAAGTATTTTGCGGACGTGCTGGAAGCCCCCAATAAAATTACCAAGGTAACGGTGGAACTGTCGTTTTCCGTCGCTACGAACGAAATTTTGGTACGGGGCAAAGTAACGGGCCTGCGCCAGGTGCAGTGTGCCCGCTGCTTAAAAATGGCCGAACAAAATTTTGCAGAAGAATTTTTGGAAACATATAGCAACAAGTCGGAAATAATTGATATAATGTTACTGGTAAGGCAAACGCTGGCTTTGACGGATGACATCCGTTTTTTGTGTAAGCCCGATTGCAAGGGGCTTTGCCCCCAGTGCGGACAGGATTTAAACGTCGCTCCGTGCGGGTGTAAGCCGGCGAATTTGTCCCCTTTTGCCGTATTGAAAGGGAAATTTAAGTAACATTCTTGTTGAATTTACTAGAGTAATATAGGAGTTATACCAATGCCGAATCCAAAGAAAAAACACACTCGTTCCCGCCGGGACATGAGAAGATCCCACAATTCCGGAGTAGAATTGCCGCAGCTCGTGGCCTGCCCGAATTGCCATTCTCCCAGACTGCCGCACAACGTCTGCCCGACCTGCGGGTTCTATAAAGACAGAGTGGTTGTGGCCCAAAAAGCCAAAGCCGAAAAGACTGAAGAAGCCAAATAACGGTTTACTATGAAAATAGCCCTGGACGCATTAGGCGGAGATTTTGGCGCAACACCCAACGTGTTAGGCGCTTTGAAGGCCGCCAAGAATCTGAACCTGGAGGTTATCCTGGTAGGCGACGAAGTTGTGCTGCGCCGGGAACTCCGTGCGTTGGGCTACGCGGACGTGCCTGAACATATTTCCATCGTCCACGCTCCCCAAACCATTGATATGGGCGCGGAACCCGCCAAAGAATGCCGTAACAAAAAAGACGCCAGCATTGTCGTATGCGCGAACTTGGTCCGCAAAGGCCAGGCCGACGCATTCGTTTCCGCCGGTCACTCCGGCGCGGCGATGGTGGCGGCGTTGTTCGGTATGGGGCGCATTAAAGGCGTCCAACGGCCGGCTATCGCTACGCCCATGCCTACGCTAAAGGGCGTCAGCCTGCTTTTGGACGGCGGCGCCAATGCCGATTGCAAACCCATCCACCTGCTGCAGTTTGCGGTGATGGGTTCGGCCTATATGCAGAAAGTGTTTGATATTCCTGCTCCGTCGGTAGGCGTGCTGTCCATCGGTGAGGAAGAAACCAAAGGCAACTTTTTGGTCAAGCACACCATTCCGCATATGCGCGAAATCGGCGTGAACTTTAAAGGCACCGTGGAAGGGCGTGACGTGAACACCGGCGATACGGACGTGATTGTTTGCGACGGATTTGTAGGAAACATCGTACTGAAAATGGCCGAAGGTTTGGCCAAAACGATGATCCAAATGATCAAACGCGAAATCAAAAAACGTCCGCTGGCCATCTTGGGTGCGTTGCTGGCCAAAGGCGCTTTTAAAGCCGTCAAAAACCATACCAACCCGGACTGCTACGGCGGTGCGCCGCTGGTAGGGGTAAACGGCGTGGCGATTATTTCGCACGGGAAATCCAACGAATTTGCCATCTACAACGCCATCAAAACGGCGGCGCGGTTGGTGGAAAAGGATTTCATCGGCGATATTGCCGCCAAAATGTCGGCCTTGCAGCCTACATTTGACGCGATTGAAAAGGAAATCCACCAGGAGGAAGCCTAATGGCGGATTTTAAAGGCAAAAACGTAATGATTACCGGGGCAACGCGGGGCATCGGCCTTGCGATTGCCGAAGAATTTGCCAAAGCCGGTGCCAATTTGGCCATTTGCGGCACGCACGAAGCCGCCCTGGCCGAGGCCGCCCAAAAGCTGGGTGCCTTCGGCGGGAAGGTGTACACGCAGGTCGTAAACGTAGCCAAAGCAGCCGATTGCGACAGCTTTGTAGCCAATGCGGTAAAGGAGCTGGGGTCCTTGGATGTGCTGGTGAACAACGCCGGCATTACCAAAGACAACCTGACCATCCGCATGAGCGAACAGGATTTTGACGACGTCATCGCCGTCAATTTAAAAGGGACGTTTTTAATGTCCAAAGCCGCTTTAAAAGTGATGTTCAAAAAAAGAAGCGGCAGTATTGTCAACATTTCTTCCGTCGTGGGGGAAATGGGCAACGCCGGCCAGGCCAACTATGTGGCCAGCAAGGCGGGCGTAATCGGGCTGACCAAAACCTTCGCCAAGGAATTCGGTTCCCGCAACGTGCGCGTAAACGCCGTGGCGCCCGGTTTTGTGCAGACCGCTATGACCGACGCCCTGCCCGAGGACATCAAAGCCAAGGCACTGGAAGCCGTACCGCTGAAACGATTTGCTAAGACGCAGGACATCGCCAAAGCAGTAATGTTTTTGGCCAGCGAAGATGCTTCGTACATCACGGGGCATATTCTCGCCGTCAATGGCGGGCTTTATATTTGATTAAATACGTACAAGGGGAAGCCCTTTAATTATCGGAGGACAAAATGTCTGTAGAAAATGTGCAAGAAAGAGTAAAAAATATCATCGTGGAACAATTGGGTGTGGAACCCGACCAGGTGAAACCCGAAGCGCAGTTTGTAAACGATTTGGGCGCTGATTCCTTGGACACGGTAGAACTCATCATGGCTTTGGAAGACGAATTCGGTATTGAAATTCCGGATGAAAAAGCCGAAAAAATCAAAACCGTCGGCGAAACCATCGAATACATTGAACAAAACGCCAAAAAATAAACGTGTACACGGATATAGAGCGTATCATCGGATATAGCTTTAAAGATAAGGCTGTTTTAAAGGAAGCACTCACTCACAAGTCCTACGCCGGGGAACACCGCAGCGCCAAACACAACGAGCGCCTGGAATTCCTGGGGGACAGTATATTAGGTGCCATTGTTGCGGATTACATCTACAACCAATGCCCTCATGTAGAAGAGGGGGTGCTTTCTAAAATTAAGTCCAACTTAGTTTCCAGACGCAACCTGTATCTTTGGGGCAAACAGCTGAACCTGGGCCAATACATGAGCCTGGGCCACGGCGAGCTGGCCACCGGCGGCCGGGAGAGAGACAGCATCATCTCCAACGCGGTGGAAGCTGTTATCGGCGCCGTCTATATAGACGGCGGCTACGCGGCGGCGGAAGCGGTTATTTTGCCTTGGGTCAAAACCCAGGCGCTTACGCAGGACGCGCAAGATTTCAAAAGCGTATTGCAGGAATTTTTGCAAAAACGCGGGCCGCATACCCCTGTGTACGAAGTGATACAGACGGTCGGCCCGGAACACAACAAAACCTTTACCGTGCGGGTAAGCCTGGACGGCAAAGAACTGGGCATCGGCAAAGGCCGCAACAAAAAGCTGGCCGAACAAGCTGCCGCCCAAGTGGCTTTTGAACGACTTAAAAAATAAGTGGAGGAAATATGCTTCCGAACCCCAAGAACACGACGAAAGTGAATGTTCCGGCGGAGAGTAAACTGTCGGAAGCAATTTCCTTGCTTACCAAAAAACCGCTCATCACGCTGGCGGTCATCGCGGCGATACCCGTTGTGCTGATGCTGGCGTTCACCTTCAAAAGCGGTTACACGCCCAGCAGCAAAAACAGCGAGTACGACAAAATCGTCGTCGTAAAAACTCCTACCGAAATTGCCGACGAAGCTACCGCCGCTTTGCAGAAAAAAGACACCCAAACGTTTTTAAATATCTTAAACGAGCAAGCCAAAAACAATCCCAACATCGTCAACAGCAAGGGCGACCCGCTGATCGTGGCGGCCGCTACCATGGGCAATCTGGAAGCCGTCCAGCAACTGATTTTAAACGGCGCGGACGTCAACAAAACCAACTCGTTTACCAAAGACACCGCCCTCTTGCGCAGCCTGTACGGCAATTTCCCGCAAATCACGCGCCTGTTGGTCTATTCCGGGGCGGATATCAACGCCAAAAACAACTACAACCATTCGCCTATGTATGTAGCGCTGGAAAAGAAACAGGCCGAATTTATTGACTTGTTTTTGTCCAGCGGCGTGCGGGAAGGGCTCAACTCCGCTTATCTGTTCCGCGCCTGCGCGCAGAAGAACCCCATGGGCGTGCTGGCCATGTTAAAGGGCGGCATTGACCCCAACGTAAAGAACGAAAAAGGCAACACCCCGCTGATTATTTCCGCTTCGCTGGGGGACGTACCCAGCGTGCAATCGCTGATGGCGTATCGGGCCGATGTAAACGCCGCCAATAACGACGGCAACACCGCGTTGATTTATGCGGCCCGCTACAACCACCCCGAAATCATCCGCGAACTGTTAAAACCGCAAACCATGCAGGCCCCGCTGGATGTGAATATGCAAAACAAAGCCGGTCAAACGGCGTTATATTGGGGGGCGTCCAAAGGGTACGAAGAAGTCGTGCGCCGCTTGCTGGCGGCGGACGCGGACCCGACGATTGCCGCCAACGACGGGCTCATCCCGTATATGATTGCGCGCAAGAATAACCGCGGCCAGGTGTTGAAATGGTTTGATATGGATTTGACGCAAGTGAAAAACAGCGTGATTGAGCAGGACAACGCCGCATTGGTTGCCCAAGCCAAGGCCGAAGGGCGCGAACTGCCGCAGCTGAACCAGCAGCCGCAGGAAAAGCCCGTCACGGATGCGGATATTTTTACCGCCGCCCAAACCGGGGATATGGACCTGGCCAAACGGGTGGTGGAATCCAACAAGGCCGTCGTGTTTGACAAGAACAAAGCCGGCGAAACGCCGCTGTTGGTGGCGGTGGAAAACGGCCACAAAGAAATGGTGACGTACCTGGTGAACAATATGGCGCGGTTTTATGAGTCGTCGCCCAAGGGCAATGTGTTCCACATTGCCGTACGCACGCAGAATATGGATATGCTCAAACACCTGGTAGCGTTGGCGCGGCAGGAAGGCCGCCTGGCGATGATGTTGGAATACCGTGTGGCGCCGCAAAAGAACGCCCAGCCGATGACGCCGCTTGGGTTTGCGGCCCTGCTGTGCAACAAGGAAATTTACGATTATTTGGTGTCCATTGGCGCCAAAACGGGCGGTATCAGCAAGAACGACAACATTCTGGGGTACAAAACGCCGGCCGACATTATGGCCCAGTGCAAAACGAAAGTGTCCCAGGCCAAAACGCTCACCCGCTCGGCCCCCCGGCGCAGCCGTTAAACAGAGCTGATTTTGTAAGGCCCGGTGCAAAAACAAGCACCGGGTTTTTTTATGGGAAAATTGTGTTTAAATCCGCTTGCCCGTTTTGTCTCCTTTTTCGCTTCGGTGGGGCGTTTGCAGTGGGGGAAAAAACGCACAGGTAGCAGGTGGTAGTGTATTTTTCACCGGTGGCCACTCGGGGTGGGGCCCTGGCTGGGGAAACTCACGCCTCATCCGGTTCCTGCGCAAAAAACCGCACCGGGGGCTGCTTTCTTTGGGGTATTTTTTGCGCGCGGCGGGCGGAATCGGATTTCGGTTACAGCTGCATAAAAAACCCCGGTTCTAAAGCGAACCGGGGTTTTTGATACAGACAAAACTTACGGATGGATTTTGTCCATCATACGCGGGAACGGAATCGTTTCGCGCACGTGTTGCAGACCGCATACCCAGCGGACCATACGTTCAATGCCCATCCCAAAGCCGGAGTGGGGCACGCTGCCGTAGCGGCGCAAATCCAAATACCAATCGTAGCCTTGAGGGTCTAGGCCTTGTTCTTTGATGCGGGTCAAGAGGGCGTCGTAATCGGCCTCTCTTTCGCTGCCGCCGATGATTTCACCCGCGCCTTCGGGTCCAATCACGTCCACGGCCAGCACCACTTTGGGGTTTTTCGGGTCGCGTTTCATATAGAAGGCTTTGATGGCGGCCGGATAGCGGTGAATCATAATGGGGGTGTCGTAATCTTCGCCCAGCAGGGTTTCCTCGTCGCCGCCGATGTCGCCGCCCCAGGGGGTGGTGTTGCCTTTTTTGTGCAAAATTTCAATGGCGTCGGTGTAGTCAATGCGGGGGAATTTCTTTTCCACGGTGGCTTGGAGTTTGGACGTATCGCGTCCCAACGTTTTCAAGTCCGCGGCGCGGTTTTTGAGCACTTGGCCCACGATGTATTTGATAAAATCTTCCGCCAAGTCCATATTATCGTCCAAATCGTTGTAGGCCACTTCGGGTTCCACCATCCAAAATTCGGTCAGGTGGCGGCGGGTTTTGCTTTTTTCGGCGCGGAACGTGGGGCCAAAGCAGTAAGTGCGGCCCAACGCCATAGCCGAAGCTTCGCCATAGAGCTGCCCGCTTTGCGAGAGGAAAGCCTTTTGCCCGAAATAATCGGTTTCAAACAGGGTGCTGGTGCCTTCGCAGGCGGCGGGGGTTAAAATGGGCGAGTCGGACAGGACAAACCCGTTTTTATGCAAGTATTCGCGAATGGCAAAAATGATTTCGTCGCGGATACGCAAAATGGCGGTTTGTTTGGCCGAGCGCAGCCACAAATGGCGGTAGTGCATCAAAAATTCAGGTCCGTGTTCCTTGGGGGAAATGGGGTAATCTTTGGCCATTTGGACGACTTCCAAATTCTTGACCCCCAGTTCGTAGCCCAGCGGCGAGCGTTTATCTTCGCGCACGGTGCCGGTGATGATGATAGAAGATTCCTGGGTTACTTTGTCGCCCATTTCAAATTGTTCAGGGGAAACATCCCCTTTAAACATAACGCACTGGATAATGCCGCTTCCGTCGCGCAGTTGCAAAAAGTGCAGCTTGCCGCTGGAGCGTTTGTTATACAGCCAGCCTTTTAAAGTGATTTCTTGGCCCAGGTATTGGCCCACGTCTTTCACGCGATATTTGCTAGACATAATTCCCTCTATAAAAAAATAAACGGAGTACCCGTATATTGTATCTTTTCTAAGAGGTTGTTTCAATGTGGAAACCGGTTAGAAAAATCTTTTTATGCCTTATTATATCTGTAGATGTAAACAGAAATTTTGCGCAAAAACGTATTTTGGTGTAAAATGAAATATAGTCCAACAGGAAATTTTATGGAAGAAAGAAATTTGGCATTTATCCGCAAAGCAACAGAAGGGGATGCTGCCTATATTCAAACCCATTTGCCAGATACTGACGATTTAACGCGCCAGCGTGCTTTTGTGTATGGAACTGTTCCTGTACAAAAAATATTGTTGGAAGCCGGTGTTAACGTAAATGCCACTCCTTGTTTTGAGGGAAATCTTCCAAATTTCCCCGCATGGGGTTACTTGGAACCCCACTACGGCGTTTCTGCACACGCTACCGCCACCGCTTTGCTGCGGGCGTGTGTTATGGGAAATAATGAGCAGGCGCGCTTTTTAATTCAGCAAGGGGCGGATGTGAACATAGCTGGGCAGCTGGATGACGAACCAGACAAGGATACTTGGTTGTCTGTACTGGACGGTTCTTTTGCTCTATGGGCGGCTATTAGTAAGAAAAACGCACCGCTGATGAGTATGTTACTTGAAGCGGGGGCGGACGTAAACTGGCCGCAAAACCTTAGTTTACCCTATAATGCATTGTATGCGGCCTTGCGTACGGGGGATCTTTTTTTTGCAGAGTTATTGCAGCAATACACCGCTAAATTTACAGATTCTAAATCCCGTGCGCTATTGAGTGCGCTAGCGTTTCTTAAACACGGGGATATCCCTGCGCTTAAGGAAATTTTGGGTGCGGAGGACCCCATGTTTATTTTTTTCGGAGAGAGTTTTTTACTCTTTTGCTTGCGGCGTGGGTATTTAAAGTATGCAAAATTATTATTGGCGGCAGGGGCAGACCCAGATGCAAAAGACACCTTAGGGCAAGCGCCTTTAACTGTAGCCTTAAACAACAAAAGTAAAAAGAGCTTAGAAATGCTGTTGGCGGCGGGGGCTGATACGGGAATAAAAGATGTTTTCGGGCGGGATCTAGTGCAGCAGGCCTTAGATAAACAAGCGGGAGAAGATATTGTAGATAGGTTGAAAAATATCATCGGTAAACATCATTAAACACCGTAAAATATTTTCCTTTTTGATTTTGGATATGCTATAATAAATATGTCAGAAGTAAACCCCAGACGTAAAAATCGATTTTTGGGCGTGTAGCTCAGCTGGGAGAGCGCCTCGTTCGCAACGAGGAGGTCGTCGGTTCGATCCCGATCACGTCCACCATTTAGAAACCACGCCAGCGCGTGGTTTTTTAATGCCCAAGAGGCGCGTTTGGCTTCCGAACGTGAGCGGAGGAAGCCGTCGGGCGGGTCCCGCTCGCGTTCCCCATTTAGAAACCACGCGAAAGCGTGGTTTTTTATTGGGAACGGGGCGCGTTTTGCTTCCGAAGTGAGCGGAGGAGGTCGTCGGGCGGGTCCCGCTCGCACGCTATCCTTTTCCGTGTATCATTTTTTAAAAGGCCTATTGGCTTATAGGTCCAACGGCTCTCGTTTTTTTATTACTTGTTTAGTATATTAATATAGACGATTAGGGGCAATTGACCACAGAGTTGAATATGAAAAAAATTTTATCTGTATTTATTTTGGTTTTTCTTGCAGCCAAGTCTTGGGGCCAGCAAAAAACGGACGCGTATGACACGCTGAGGGCCGGCACGCGGCAGGTGCAACGTTTGCACAGTCCCCAAGGCCGGGAGTTTTTATTGTCCAACCTCATTTATCCCAAGCAGAAAAAGCAAATAAATGTACTGGGATATGTAAACATTCCGTTCCGCAATTTTGTAACCGAGGACCCGCAATACCCGGTCCAAAATCCCGGTTATCAGGCCGCTTTGCAAGCGTTGTTTGATTATATTCCCCAAGCGTGGCAGGCTTGGCGTCAGGCGGCCAATGCCTGGCTGCCCAAGGCCTATCAGTTGCCGCAGGTGCAGTTTACGCTTACCGACGGTTATAAATCCGATTTGGCCCGCCAGCCCCGCATACGGCCCAATGCCGTAACATTGGTGCTGGAAGCGATATCGGGCAAAGTCGGTTTGGCCGGTAACAGCCGCGCCAACGGAATAGCCCTGTTTACTCCGGCCGGCAGCGGTATCGGCCGTATCCAGTTTTTGGTGGAACAGGAATGGATGAACTGGTTCAACGAACCCAACGATTCGCCAAACAAAGCCGCCTTGGCGCAGGATTATCAAAAAGCCGCCGCGGCCCTGCTGGCGGGGGAATTTTATGACGCCGCTTCCAACGGGCGCGCCTACGCCCGGGAGGACCTCTTGTCCGACACGGCCCGCAGCTACATCCAAACTCTTTCCCAATCCGCGCCCGACACGTGGCACAAACAAGGCCCGTGGGCCGTTTATAACCGGTATATCTTTACGCACGAAATGGGCCACCTGTTTGGCCTGGTGCATGCGGATGAGCCGCAGTCCATTATGGCTCCCGTCGTGCAAGGCGGCAAACCGGTGGAGCATCCTTCCGCACAGGACGGGCTGCGCCTGGCCACCCTGGTGTGCTGGTACTACAACCAGCGGGCCGGGCGGGAAGTGTGCGTGCCGCTCTCCGGTCGTACCGATACGCAACAGATTAAAACCGCCCTCAAGGATTCTTTGTCTGGCCCGTCGGCTGCGGCACGGTAGCGGCCGCCCCTCTTTCCGCTTTTCCGCCCGCGCGTACGGGTGGCGGGCGTCGTCCTAAAATGCTAAAATAAACCTATATGGCTAAACTAGTACGCGGGTTTAGAGACATCTTTGAACCCCAATCCAAAAATTTTACCGAGCTGGAAAATTGCGCCCGCGGCGTGTTTTCCCTCTATGGGTTTGGCGAGCTGCGCCTGCCCACGGTGGAGCTGAAAGAACTTTTTATCAAATCCACCGGCGAAACGACCGACATCGTACAAAAAGAAATGTACGCCTTTGAAGACGCCGGCCACCGCCAGCTGGCCATCCGCCCGGAAGGCACTCCCGGCGTGGTGCGTGCGTATTTGGAAAATAATTTTACGCAAAACGCGCCCGTGCAAAAGTTTTATTACATCGGCAATATGTTCCGTGCGGAACGCCCGCAGGCGGGCCGCTACCGCGAGTTTGAACAAATCGGCGCGGAATATATCGGCAACTCGGCCCCGGCGGCGGACGCCGAAGTGATTTTGATGTTAAAAGACATCGTGTCCAAATTCGGCGCCAAAAACTACAAAGTCAAAATCAACAGCTTGGGCTGCGATAAATGCCGCCCGCTCTACCGCCAGGAACTGATTGATTTCCTGTCCAAAGAAAAAGACACCCTTTGCGAAAACTGCCAAACGCGCTTGGAAAAAAATCCGCTGCGCGTGCTGGATTGCAAAATTGACGGCGCCCGTTTTGCGGGCCGCGTCCCCACGATGAAACTCTGCCCCGAATGTCAGGCCCACTTTGACGAAGTGCAGGCCCTGCTGAAAGGCAAAATTGATTTTGAAGTGGACCCGATGCTCGTGCGCGGGCTGGATTATTATTCCCGCACCGTGTTTGAATTCCAGGCGGGGGACGTTTCCCAAAACGCCATTGCCGCCGGCGGACGCTATGACACGCTGGTCAAAAATATGGGCGGCCCCGCTACGCCGGCTATCGGCTGGGCGATGGGCGCCGAACGGGTGATTATGGCCCGCGGCGAAACCGAACACGCCAAAGAAAAAAGCATTTATGTCGTGTCGCTGGAAAAGACCTGCAACGAAACGGCTTTTAATTTGATGCAGGATATGCGCCGGGCGGGCATCCGCACGGAAGGCGGCCTTTTTGACAAAAACGTCAAAGGCCAAATGAAGCAAGCCGACCGCTGCGGCGCCGCCTATGCGCTCATCTTGGGCGGCAACGAGCTTGCGCAGCGCGCCGTGACGCTTAAGGATTTAACTACCGGCGAGCAGAAGCAAATTCCTTTTGAAGCATTAATTGACGAGGTTAAAAAACTTTTATGAAACGAACAAACTACTGCGGGGACATTACCGCTTCCCTGCTAGGCACCAAACAAACCCTGTGCGGTTGGGTGAACAGCTACCGCAACCACGGGGGGGTGCTGTTTATTGATTTACGCGACCGCAGCGGCGTCTGCCAAGTGGTGGTAGAACCTTCCAAACCGTTTTTTGCGGAGGCTTCCGCCGTGCGCAACGAATATGTAATTGAAGTGACGGGTACCGTCAACCGCCGCATTGAAGGCGCGGTCAACACGCATATGAAGACCGGCGAAGTGGAAGTGGTGGCGGAAGAATTTAGAGTGTTAAACACTTCTATCCCGCTTCCGTTTGACGTGGAAAAATCCCGCTCCGTGGCCGAAGAAATCCGCCTGAAATACCGCTACCTGGATTTGCGCAACCCGCATATGTTTGCCAACCTGCTGTTGCGCCACCGCCTGATGCAGGCCGCGCGCCGCTACCTGGACGCAAACGGATTTTTGGAAGTGGAAACCCCTATCTTAACGCGCTCCACGCCCGAAGGCGCGCGCGACTATTTGGTTCCGTCCCGCGTGCACCACGGCGAATTTTACGCCCTGCCGCAAAGCCCGCAGATGTTCAAACAAACGCTGATGGCCAGCGGCATTGACCGCTACTTCCAGCTGGCGCGCTGCTTCCGCGACGAAGACCTCCGCGCCGACCGCCAGCCCGAACATACGCAAATTGATATGGAAATGTCGTTCGTCACCATTAACGACATTCACGAAATTGTGGAAGGGCTGATGAAAGAATTATTTAAAACGGCCGGCAAAGAAATCACCGTTCCGTTCCCGAAACTTTCCTACCACGACGCCATGGAAAAATACGGGTCCGACAAGCCGGATTTGCGCTACACGCTGGAAATGAAAAACGTCAACGACGTTTTCCAAAATACCGGTTTTAAAGTATTTAAAGAAATCCTGGCCGCCGGCGGCGCCATTCGCGCCATCCGCGGCGAAAAGGGCGCGGCGTATTCCCGCGGCCACCTGGACAAACTGACCGAACTCGTCAAGAAAAACGGTGCCAAAGGCCTGGTGTGGCTGAAAGTGAAAGGCGATGCGTTTGAAGGTCCGTCGGCCAAATTCTTTACACCGCAGGAAATGAACGCCGTCAAAGCCGCCGTAGGCGCGCAGGACGGGGACATTATCTTCATCGGCAGCGACGCCAACCTGCACACCTGCCAAACGTTTATGGGTGCGTTGCGCAAGGAACTTGTAAAAGAGCTCCCGCGCGTAAGCGAATGGGCGTTTGCGTGGATTACCAACTTCCCGCTGTTGGAATACATCCCGGAAGAAAACCGCTGGGACGCCGCCCACAACCCCTTTACGGCCCCGGTGGAAGAAGACCTGCCCAACCTGGAAAAGGACCCCGGCTCCGTCCGCTCGTATCAGTTTGACCTGGTGCTCAACGGCAACGAACTGGCCTCCGGCTCCGTGCGCAACTGCCGCCGCGAAGTGCAGGAACGCATTTTGGCCCTGATGAAATACTCCAAGGAAGAATCCTCCCGCCGCTTCGGCATGCTGTTAAACGCACTGGAAGCCGGCGCGCCGCCCCACGGAGGCATCGGCCTGGGGTTGGACCGCATCACCGCGCTGTTGGCCGGCGAAGACTCCATCCGCGAGGTTATCGCCTTCCCCAAGACGGCCCAGGCGGTCTGCCCGTTGACGGACTCGCCCAACACGGTGGACGATATCCAACTGAAAGAATTGGGTATCCAAATTACGAAAGAGTAATTTTAACACAGCCCCGCTTCGGCGGGGCTTTTTTGCAAGTAGTATTTCCCTACGCACGCGCGTTCGGATAACGGATGACAAACGCCCCTTTTTGGGGTATAATGAAAATATGAAAACACCTCTCGTTTTGGCTTGCTTGGTTTGCTTGGGCGTGTGTGCCTGTACGCCGCCTGAAGAAGACGTTTACCCCAAACGCCGTTCCGCCCGGGCGGACAACTTGGAACGTTATATGCACAAAGCGCGCAAATTCCGCGCGCTGGCGCAGGCGCGCTCCAAACCCGTCGTGCAGGACGGCTTGGTGCAGGCGGACGTGCTGAAGGAGCTGGTGCCGCCCGTGCAGGATGTGCGGCTGTCCACCTTGGTGTTTGCGCAAAAGAACGCGCTGGAATCTTCCGTGCGGGAAAATTTTGCCAAGCAGACGGCGGACGAAACGGCCGCGCTGTTGGCACAATTTCGCGACGAGGCCGTGCAAGCGGCGTTGGACGCACACACCCCGCAGGACTTTGCGGCAAAATTGGACGAACAAACGGCGGCTTATGCCCAAAAATTGGCCGATTTTTCCGCCAAGCAAAAAACGCTTTCCTGGGCCGCGCCGGATGCGGCACAGCGCCGTGCGTCCAAACAAGCGTTGCAAGAGGCCGCCGCTAAAATGTTGGACGGCATTTCGCACGATTACGGCGCCGCGTGTGCGCAAAAAATGGAGCCGGTGCTGCACAAAATGGCCGACGATTACGCCCTGGCCCTTTCTATGGTGCAGGACCGCGACGCCTTGCAGCGCGAATTAAAACGGGTGGGAGAGGAGGCCGACCAAGCCTTTGACGCCGTAGCGGCCGAATTTGGCGACCCGATTGCGGCCCTTTCCGAACAGCAGGCAATATCCCTTCGGGCCAAACTGATTGCGGCCCACCAAGAGGTGGAAAAACAATTTGAACAATTATACGGCAAAGAAGCCGTCCTGCGTACGCGGGATATTTTTGAAAAATACCGCGACGCCGCCAACGCCCTGGTGCGCAAACCGGCGCGCTTAAGCCAAATGCAGGCCGACCTGGCCCGCGCGGGGGAAGAATACCGCCGGGAAATGGCGGCCTTGCAGGTGCAGTTAAACGAAAAATTGGAGATAAACGCCGCCAAAGTGCGCGGAACGCCGCTTTCGCTGGCTAAAAAATAATATGGAAAACAATAAACGGTGGTTAAAATTTATTTTATTTGTGGTGGTCCTGTTGGCGATGGGCCTGGCTTTGCTGCGGGTGATGTCGTATCATGCGTCTTCCCAGCAGCAGGCGCAAGCCAAGCAGCAGCAACATCACGAACGCCGTTTGTTGGAAAATTTAAAGGACGAAGAAATTTTGGGCATTCCTCCCCAGCCGGACGCCGACCCGCTGACCCGGCAGGAAAAACGCGCCCAGGCCGTGCAGCGCTATGCCCGCCGGCCCAATCTGGCCGTAAACCCGCAGGATTACACGCTTTCAACCCCGCGCGCGTATCAACCGTATGCCGCGCTCCCGCCCGTGTCTACGGGCCATTCTCTGCCGTCCAATGCCCCCGCGTATCAGCCCAAGGGCTTGTCGCCCGCCAATTACGTGCAGTACGGCACTGCTTCTGCCGGCGGCTATGCGGCCCCCGCGCAAGGGGCACCGGCGGCCCAACAGCCGGGCATGTACCGCCCCACGGTGCAGGAAGCCGTGCAAAACGAACGCACCCGCGCGTTTTCGCCTTTCTTAACGGGTATGAATAAAAAGCAGCAGGAACAGTTGCAAAATCAGTTAAAAGGCCTGTCCAGCAACATTGACCGCGCCATCGCCAAAGCCATGCTCCCCAAAAATAAGAAAAACGCCAATATAGAAAAATACCTCCAGCGTCATTCTTCTTCGGGCGGAGTTTCGTCGGGCCCGTTTGCGCCGGTGCTGGAGCAGGTGGCCTCGCAAAAAGCGGGGGTAGTCAACAGTATGGGCCAGGCTTTCGGGCAGGAAGCCGCGCAGGAAGCGGGCCAGGTGATGGACGACTTCCAAAGTGAAATGTCTTCCGCCGTCAATTCACCCAATATGAGTTCCCAGCAAATTGCCGAAAAAGTAAAACAGGTGGCGCAGAAATACGAACAGAAACTGCAAAAACTGTCTAATGACAACAGCTTTAAAAAATTCCAGCAGGAACGCATAGATAAGGACAATCTGTTGAAAGAAGAAATCAGCAAACAATACGGCCCCGAAATTGCCGCCCAGGCCAACCAGGCCATAGACGCCGCGCGCGAAAAAGATATGAAGCTGGCTATGCAGGGCCTGCCGGCGGAAGAATACTACAAGCAACAAATGGCTAACCAAAGCGAACGCCGCAAAGCGCTGGAAGATATTATTACCAAAAACGGCAAATCCACCAAAGGATTGTTTGCGGCTGAAGACAATGTGGAACGCAAAGAAGTGGCCCAGCGCCTGAAAGACGAAGAAGAAGGCAAAACGCTGGCCCGCAGCTATCGCACCGGCGAAAAAGAATTGGCGGCGATTGACAATTCGCTGCGGCAGGAACGCAACGAAAAACTGAAAACCGCCGGCGAAGTGTACGGCCAGGAAGGCGCCCGCCGCATTGACGCCATTTATCAAAAATACTACGACGATTATATGAAAATTTGGCAGGACCCGGACTCTTCCCGCACCGACAAACAAAAGGCCTCTATGGAACTGCGCCAAGGCGTTAATAAAGAGCTGGACCAACTGCAAAACGACCCGCAGTTAAAAGAAGCCCGCGTCAACCGCCAGGTGGAAGGTTCGCTCTCGCAAATTATGAAGGACCCGAGCGTGCAGCAAGCCACGCCCGAACAGCAGGCCGCGTTGGAACAGCACGCCCGCCCCATCTTGCGCGAAATGTACGAACAAGTCAACCAGGTAATGGCTTCCGACGTGCCGGATGCGGAAAAACAAAAGCAAATCCAGCAAATCCAGGCCACGGCCCAGCGCAAACTGTCCGGTCAATAAGCGTATTTTATGCATCAAAAAGCCCCGGCAAACACCGGGGCTTTTTTGTGGCAGGCAAAGGTTATTTTTTGGCTGCTTCGGCGGGGGAATAAAATTCCGCCAGCGGGAAATAGTGCTGCAGAATTTCTTTGTAGCCTTGCCCGGCTTCGGCCCGCCCGGCGGCGCCGGTTTGGTCAAAGCCTACGCCGTGCCCCCAGCCGCCGCCGTAGAATACAAAGAACTCCAGTTCGTGGTCGCGGTAGTTGGGCTCCACAATAAAGTAACTGCTGCGCAGCATACCCAGGCTTAAATTATTGCGGATGACGTTTTCTTTATTTAGCGTGACGGAGCCTTTGGTCCCTTTAACGAGCAACCGGCTGACGTAGCCCGAGCGCCCGCGGCGCAGGGGGATAATGCCCGTCACGCGGCCGATGTCTTTTTTCTTGCGTTTGATGACCTGGCTGACGTCTTCCACGTCCACGACGCGCGTCCAGCGGAAGGCCGCCAGGCTGACGTGTTTGCCGTAGCGGCTGTACGCGTCGTGCGGGTATTGCAGCAGTTCTTTAAAGTGGTAGGGCTGCAACGTGTCAAAATCAAAATCTTTATAGTCCGATACCGGCTGCAAGTAGGGCGTTTCGTACCAGCCGGCTTCTTTGGCGCTTTGCGTAACGCCGCCGCAGTTGGCCGAAAATACGCTTTCTATGGGTTTTTTCTTGTAGCGCATAATTTCGCCCATGGTGCTTTCCACGGCCGCGTTGCCGCGCTCGCTTTCGGAGCTGACGCCGCCGTACACCTGGCAGTTTTGCGTGTCACACAAATCGTAGCCGTAGTATTTGTGTTTGCCCAAATGTTTTAGGGCGTAGGTGCGTGCCAGCACGGCTTGGGCGCGCAGGGCGTCCATGGGGAACTGGGTGGGCATTTCGGACGCGATAACGCCCATAATGTATTCTTCTATATTTACGATGTTAATGGGGACGAGCGTGTTGCGCGCGGCGTTGTAGGTGATTTGCAGTTTGCCGCGGTATTCTTTATCGTCCACGCTGGCCCAGGTCATCCCGGCGCCGCTCATCACGTTTTTTACGATAATGGTGCTTCCTTCGTCGGGCGATTTGGAAACGGGGGTAACGATGACGGATTTTTTAAATGCAATTCGTTTGTTTTTGGGCGTCAGCAGGTAGGTGCTGCGGTCCTTTAACACAGCCACCCAGCTTTCTTTGGCTTTGCCCGAGGCCAGCACTTTGCCGGTTTGGGCGTCGGTGATTTTAAAATCGTGCGACGGAATAAAATGCACGGTGGTGCGCGTGGAGGGGCGGCCGTTTTGGCGCATACCCAGGCCCACTTTGATTTCGCGCGCTTTCACACCGTCCGGCAGGACAACGGGTTTTACAAACGTGTGCTTGATCAATTCCTTGCCGCCCACGATTTCTTTTTCCGGGCGCGAAAGGCGCGGCTTGAGGCGGGCGAGTGCGGCGTTGACGTCTTTATTGCTTTTTTCGGACGAGTAAATCATCCGGTACTGGCGGTAAGATTCGTTGTAATTGCCCAGTTTTTCCAGGGCGGCGGCGTAGTGCTTTTTGGCTTCTATAAACTGGTGGTCGTACACGGTGGCCTTGCGGAATACCTCGGCCGCTTGTTTGTAGTCTTCTTCCTCTTCGTACAAAAGGCCCAGCAGGTAGTTGGCCAGCGCGGGGTGCGTGCCGGCGCGCACGGCCATTTTCAGGTTGTATTTGGCCAGGCGTTTTTCGTTAAGGCCCATTTGGGCGCGGGCCAGGTTGATGTGGAAAAACCCCGCCCGTTTTTTGTTTTCGGGCAGCATGGAAAGCATCTTTTCCGCCGCGCGGTATTGTCCGTCCGCCAGGTAGGCTTCGGCGGCCATTTCAATGGTTTCGCGGTCCTGGTTGTAAATTTTGTAGGCGGCGGACATAATGTCCACCGCTTGTTTGGGGTCGTTTTGTTCCAGCGCAATAAAGGCTGCGTTCAAAAACGATTGGCGGTTTTGCGTGTCTTTGGATAGGGCAATGTAGGCGTCCAACGCTTCCTGGGGTTTGTAGTCAAAGTACAGCTCGCCCGCTTCCTGCAGGCGTTGCTGTTCGGTTTTGGTGGCGTCCTGCTCCTCGGCGGCCAGCGGCGCGGCCAGGCAGAAAATGCAACCTAAAAAGAAAAGAAAACGTTTCACGCGGGCTCCCGTAAAAAAGAGTTCACTATATTATATCCTTTTCGGCGGGCCGGGCGTCGGTTTTTGTATAATAACCGTGATGACTACACCCATGCCCCAGTGGCTTAAAGATTTGGTAGGCCGCAACAAAGCGGCCTTGCGTTCTTCCGCGGCGCTGCACGCCCAGCAGTCCATAGACCAGCTGACGCTGCACACCGTCTGCCACGCCGCCCGCTGCCCCAACCGGGGGGAATGTTTCAACTGCGGCGACGCTACCTTTATGGTGCTTGGCGACATTTGCACGCGCGGCTGCCGCTTTTGCGCGGTGACGAAAGCGCGTCCCCTGCCGCCGGATGAAAACGAACCCGCCCGCGTGGCGCAGGCCGTAAAAGAATGGGGCATCCGCTATGCGGTGCTGACGATGCCCACGCGCGATGATTTGAAAGACGGCGGTGCGGCGCATTTTGCCCGCGTGATTGAGGCCATCCACGCGCTGACGCCGGATGTGAAAGTGGAGCCGCTGATTTCCGACTTGCGCGGCGACGAAGCCGCCCTGAAAACCGTGCTTGCGGCCCGTCCGGACGTGCTGGCGCACAACGTGGAAACCGTCCCGCAGCTGTACGCGGCCGTGCGGGTGGGGGCGGATTACCGCCGCACGCTGACGCTGTTGGAACGCTCCAAAAAAATAGCGCCGGACATTTTGACCAAAACGGGCTTTATGGTGGGGCTCGGAGAAACGCATGAGCAAATTACGGCCCTGATGAAAGATTTGCGCGCGGTGGGGGTGGATTTGCTGACCATCGGCCAGTATTTGGCGCCGTCGGCCGCGCACTACCCGGTGGCCCGCTACCCCGAGCCGGCCGAATACCGGGCCTGGGAGCAGGAAGCGCTGGAGCTGGGTTTTAAAGGCGTGGCCAGCGGCCCGTTGGTGCGCAGCAGCTACCGCGCGGGGGCGTTGTACCGCAAAGCCGTTTGCCCAAATAAAGCCGGATAGTGGTATAATAAAATTATGAAGAAAACTGTTTTTTCGTTAGCCGTGTTTAGTTTGCTGGTTGCTGCGTGTGCCGGCAATCCGCCCGCGTGGTGGAACCCCGGCAATGCTTATTCTTCCGGCAGCCGTTCGGTGCGGCCGGTGCAGGCGGCGTCGTCCGGGAATATAGAAGTATCTGCCCCGGCGCAGGACGAAGCGGTCATCCCGCAGGAAGAAGCCATTTCCACTCCCTTGCCGGATGAAAGCTACGAAGAAATGATTTTAACACCCCTGCAAGACGAAGAAACCGAAAACGCTTCCGGCGAGTCTTCGGCGCAGAGCGCCCCTTCCGAAACGGGGCAGCTGCCGCCGCCGAGCGTGTTGGAATAGATTTAACATAGAAAGCCCGGGTTCGCCCGGGCTTTTTGTTGGGGGAAAATATAAAAAGCGGAACCCCCCGGTTATTCAAACCGAGGGGTTCATCTTGACGTCTCCATTCTGACTCCTCACTGCTTTATTTACTACTCTCAGGATAGGCCCACCAACTCACCGGGACTTATGCCGCTTACTGCCTCCGCCGGCCGAAGCAGATACATCAACCGCCGGAAACAACGTACTACGCACTAGCACGACTTCCATTCCCTTTTCCGCCGCACTACACCGCTTTACAACTCCGCGTCAGTGCCCTCACGTCCAGACGGAACAACACTTAGCGCCCTGCTCCGTCCGCGGCCGGACACGCCTGGCCCTACGCCTAACCGGTACCCGGACAGTTATGTAACCTAACCATCCTGACCATCCCAAGCACGTATGCCCACATCTTCCGACTCGGCACCTTTACAACAACAGCAACACTCCCTCACGTCACCGCTTTTGTCCGCTTACAAGCAGCCCCCGGTAGGGCCTACGGACTAACTTCCTGTATGGATAGTATAGGCGGATTTAAGGAATTGTCAAGGCCCGTTTTTTAAAGCTATTCTCCGCCAGCGAAGGGCCCAAATCGGGCTGGTAAAACACAAAAAACCCGCACCCCGAAACCGAGGTGCGGGCAAGCCAAAAAGCGGCGTTTACAGCTTGGTAATGTCCGCGATGGTCTGCGTCAGGTAGCGGCGTACGCGCGCCAGGAGCGCCAGGCGGTTGTGCCGCACGGCGGGGTCTTGGGCGTTGACCATCACATCCTTAAAGAAGTTTTCCAGCGGCTCTTTGAACACGCTGTACGTTCTAAGAATGTTGATGTAGCCTTCCTTGGTTTGCGCCGTGTGCACCGTGCAGCCCAGGGCGGAATCCACTTCGTGGATTTTGTCGTACAGGGCTTTTTCGGCCGGCAGTTCAAACAGGCTTTCGTTTACGTCTTCCGTCACGCCGTCGGCCTTTTTAAGGATGTTGCACACGCGTTTGGCCGGTTCCAAAATTTGGGCAAAATCTTCGCCCGTTTTGACCGTTTCCAACGCGCTGACCAATTCTTCCACCTGCGTCAAGGGCATTTCGTACCAGTTCACCACCGCGTTGAGCGTGGCGGCTTTGTGGCCGTTCTGCTCCAGCACTAGCGTCAAGCGCTGGAATAAAAAGCCCGGCAGTTCTTTGAGCCCTTTGTCCGGCGTACCGGCCGGATACAGCGAGGCCGCATAGTCCACCAGTTCTTTAAGCGGAACGTTGATTTCTTCTTCCAACAGCATGCGCACCGCGCCAAACGCCTGGCGGCGCAGGGCGAAGGGGTCTTCGCTGCCGGTGGGGATTTGCCCGATTAAAAAGTTGCCCGTCAGCGTGTCCATTTTGCCGGCTAACGAAACCAGGCAGCCTTCTTCGGTGGAGGGGAGCTCGGAGGAGGACGTCAGCGGGAAGTAAAATTCTTCCATCGCTTTGGCGGCGTCCGGGTGGCCTTCCAGTGCGGCATAGCGCCCGCCCATGTAGCCTTGCAGTTCCGGGAATTCGTACACGACGTGGCTGGCCAAGTCGGCATATGCGTTCGAGGCCGCATAATCCACCGTTTCTTTTAACAAAGCGGGTTTGTTCAGTTTGTCGCACAGCCAATCGGCCAATTTTTGGGTGCGTTCGGACTTTTCGTACATAGAGCCGAGGCCTTCCAAAAATTGCACGTTTTTCAGTTTTTCTTTAAATTTTTCCAGCCCTTCTTTTTTGTCGTTTTCAAAGAAGAACACCGCGTCCGACAGGCGGGCGGACATCACTCTTTTGAACCCGTCGCGCACTTCGTTCTGGTTGGCGGAAATACCGTCCCGCACGGCGATGAAGTACGGCTGCAGTTCGCCTTTTTGGTTGGTGACGGGGAACATTTTGATTTGTTTTTTAAGCACCGTGGTCACCAGGTCTTTGGGCAGGGTTAAAAATTTAATTTCAAAATCGCCCCCGACGGCCACCGGGTGTTCGGTAAACCAGACGGTTTCTTCCACCAGTTCCGGGTCCAAATCGGCCTGATAGCCGCGGATTTTGGCTTCGTTGGTAACGGTTTTGATGAGTGCTTCTTTGCGTTCCTGCGGCAGCACCAAAATCGGCTGCGGCTGGGAGCGCAGGAGCTCCACGTAATAATCCTTATCGGCTTTTTGCACCTTAATCGGTTTGCGGCCGAAGGAGGAAATTGGATAGGTGTTGCGGTTGGACGTAATGCCGGCCACGGTGAATTTGATGACTTTCTCGCCGTAGAGGCCGATCAGCGAGCGAATCGGGCGGCCATAGCGCAGGCCGGATTCTTCCCACACCATATTTTTGGCAAATTCCAACCCCGTCACAATGCGGGTGAAAATTTCGGGCAGCAGTTTGGCGGTCTTTTCGCCCTTGATTTTGACGACGGCGTGAATAAAAGGACCTTTTTCCGTTTCCACCACCGTCAATTTTTCGGGCGCGATGCCGTTCTTCTGCGCGAAGCCCGCGCTTTGAGGGGTAAAGTTGCCGTTGGCGTCTTTTAAGAGCTTGGCGGGCGGGCCTTTTACTTCTTTTTGCACGTCGGCCGATTTGTCGGACAAATCTTCAATAAATACCACCAGGCGGCGGTACGTGCCGAAGGAATCCACCGATTTGTACGAAATTCTTTTTTCGTCCAAGATTTTGGCGGTCAGTTCTTTTAGCTGCTTTAAGGCCGGCGCCATAAAGCGGGCGGGCAAATGTTCTACCCCGATTTCCAGTAACGCGTTCATTTGGCGGCCTCCTCGTTATTAGCTTCTTTTCCTTCCACGCTTTCCACATACGTCTTGGCGCAGGCTTTGGCCAAGTTGCGGATTTTGGTGATGTTGTTGGTGCGGTCCGACACGGAAATCGCCCCGCGGGCTTCCAACATATTAAAATAGTGCGAAAGTTTCATCGCGTCGTCGTACGCCGGCAGGTACAGGCCTTTTTTGCACAGGGCGAAGCATTCTTCTTCGCATTCCTGGATGTAGCGGCGCAGGTGTTCCACGTTGGATTCTTCAAAATAATAGTGCGAAAACTGCCGTTCGCCTTCGTAATGGACGTCGCGGTAGGTGATTTCGTCGTTCCAGCGGATGTCAAACACGTTGTCCACTTTTTGGCAATACATGGCAATGCGTTCCAGCCCGTAGGTGATTTCCACCGTGATGGGGTTTAGCGCATAACCGGCCATATTTTGGAAGTACGTAAACTGCGTGATTTCCATTCCGTCCAGCCAAATTTCCCAGCCGACGCCCGAAGCGCCCAGCGTGGGGGATTGCCAATCGTCCTCAATCCAGCGCACGTCGTGCTGTTTGGGGTCCAGGCCGATGGCTTTTAAGGAATTTAAGTAAATTTCTTGGATGTTGGCCGGGGCGGGTTTCATAATTACCTGGTACTGATAGTATTTGCCCAGACGGTTGGGGTTTTCGCCGTAGCGGCCGTCTGCCGGACGGCGGCAGGGTTCCACGTAAGCGCGCTTGACGGGTTTTTTGGTGAGCGAGCCGAAAAAGGTTTCCGGGTTATAGGTGCCGGCGCCTTTTTCAACATCGTAGGGCTGAACCAGGACGCAGCCTTGTTTAGTCCAATAGGTGTTTAAAGCGGATATCATATCCTGAAAATTCATACCGTTTTTCATACGTACATACATTATATAAAATACGGGCGGGCCGCGCTGGGCTTTGGGCGGGCAAAAACTGCTATAATACATTATATGATTACGACGGTTATTTTTGATATGGACGGCCTGCTGTTTGACACGGAACGGATTTATTTTGATTGCTACCGCAAAGCAGCCGCCGAAGATGGGTTAGATTTTACTTATGAGCTGTTTGAATCGTGCGTGGGCATCAGCCGCGCCGATGCCGCCAACTTTATCCGCCAACATTTCGGTCCCCGCGCCGATGTGGAAAAAATGCACACCCGCACCGGGGAGATTTTTGAAGCATACCTGGCTGCCGACGGAGAGATAGAATTCCGCCCCGGCGCCAAAAAAGCGATAGAATTTTTTTACAACCGGGGGCTTAAAATCGGGCTGGCGTCCTCCAACATCACGCGCTGGGTGATGTATCTGCTGGAAAAGAAAGGCATTAAAAAATACTTTTCCTCCGTTACCACCTCCGACGACGTATCCCACCCCAAGCCGGACCCGGAAGTGTATTTAAAAACCGCCCAAAAACTGGGGGTGGACGTGAGTGAATGCCTCGTGTTTGAAGATTCCGTCGCCGGCGCCACGGCGGCCATCACCGCCCGTATGCGCACGTGTGTGGTGCCGCAAATTAAGCAGCCCACCCAATACATCCGGGAAAACGCGTTTAAAATCTACCGCTCGCTGGAAGACATCTACCCGGATATAGATGAACTGCTGGCCTAGCTTTGCCTGCTCATAAAAAAACCCCGGCCCAAAGCCGGGGTTTTTGCGTTAAGAAAAACTTATTTTACGGCGCGCGGTTCCCAGCGGCCTTGCAGTTCTTCCATATTTTGCACGTCATCCGTGTAGGTGTACACCAGGGTAATCAGCTTGCTTTGCGGGTTTATCACCAGCCAGATTTGTCTTTGCTGGAAGGTCAGCGTCAAGAGCAGGGCATTTTGGTACTGGCGGGCGCGGGACGGCGTAACTTGGCCTTTAAAGAAACCTTTTAAAAAGGCAACTTCTTTGGCGGACAGTTTGCAGAAATCCTGCGGGTTGGCGGCGTCCAGCACGTAGTGGTGGAACAGCCGGTTGGCGAGTGCGGCCTTTTGCAGGGTGTTGTACGTAGCCTTGCACCGGGCAAGGGCTTTTTTATCGTTAGTTAAAGAAGCGTACAAGTCCTTCATTCTTTTATGAACGCGGGCCTGGGCATCAATGCGCTGCACGTGTGCCCCGACGGATACGCCCAATACGGACGAAGCGCCCTGGTGGTTCACGCGTTTATTTTCGGTTTGCAGGGCTTGTTTCCAGGTGATTTTGTGCGGGTTTTTCTGCCCGGCCCAACCGGTCGCCGGAGCAACGGCTACGGCCAGCGCGGCAAAAAGTCCCATCCAATGTTTACAATTCATACATCCTCCATAATAGTTTTACAGTTTATTATCAAAAAATTTGTTTTTCCCGGCAAGGGCCTTTGGACCCAGTTGAGCGGTTCCATTGGGCCCAAATCAGCGTAGGGCGTGGGGGGTGGAAACGTCCTTTTGTGCGGGCAGCACGAAAGGCGCGTCGTCCAATTCGTCCAGCGTAAAGTTTTTAAGCGTGTTTAACGGGTAGGTTAAATACTGGTTTAAAAAACGGCGGCAGACGCTGTTGCACTTGGCCAGCGAGAGCATTTCTTCCGGTGACGAAAACTCCAGCGACGACAATTTGTCCTCGTGCATACGCCGCCAAAACTCGGCCGGTATTTTTAACACCGGTTTGTCCAGCCCGAAGCCGGCCAACGTCATCAGCCGCAAGGTAAACGCCGCGGCAAACGCCGGGTTCGGCTGGCCGTATTCCAGCTCCGTCAGGGCGGACAGAAGGAGCTCAAACTTGGCCTCACTGGGTTGGTGCAGCGGGGTTAAGCGCTGGACCAGTTCGCAAAAGTGCATGGCCAGCGTGGTGCGCTTTAAGCTGCGGCGCACGGTGGGGAACACCTGGTGCAGTTTGCCGCCCGTTACCGTTCCTACCGTTCCGCCGCGGCGGACGTAAATGCGGTAGTCACCGTACACAAACGGCTCGCTGAAGGCTTTCAATTTACCCGTCGGGCGGGCTACCCCGGGCAGGCGGACGTTGATGCGCCCGTGCTGGCGGGTGTAGAGCGAAACGATACGGTCGGCCTCACGGAAAGGCTGACGGTAGAGAATAATGCCCGAGTCGGTAAATATCATAGTAACAGCATAGCAAATTTGCGCTCTTGCCGCATAGAACCAAAGACCCAGCACCCCTTGGGCCTTTGGACCCTTGTTGTCCGTCAGAAAATTTTAGAAAATAAAATATATGCAAAAACATTCTGCTGTTATTGATTTGTCGGCCCGCCTGGTGCTGTTGGCGGGTTTATTGGCCGGGCTATCCGTGCCGGCCAGCGCCCAAAAGGGCAAAATTGTTAAGAATTTGTTTGAAGGACTTCCCAAAGCGGCGGCCGAACAAAAAGCTGTTTCTTCTTTGCCTAAAAAAATGCTGACCACTCCTTCCGCGCACGCGCCGTATGCCCGCGTGGCGGATTCCCGTCAGCTGTATTTTCGGTTCCAGGGGGAACCCGTCCAGCTGGAAATCCCGTTCCCCACGGAAAATCTCCCGGCGGTCCGGCCCGAAAATCAGGTGCTGCAAGCCCAGTTTGACCGCCTGGTGAAGGCGCAAACGGAACGGGCCCAACAAGGCCTTTTGGCGTTGCCGTCCGGCGAGCGGGTGCGCGTGGTAACGCTCGGGCCGGAACATTTTAAACGCACGCACCAGCTGAAGGCCACCGTCAATTATTTGATGAGAACCACCTCCAAACCGGTGGTGCTGCGTATCCGCCAAACGGGGGAAAACGTAACCGTGTTTATGAACGACCGCCTGCGCTATTTTACGGATGTACACCGGGCCTGCCCCGTCGGCAGCTATTTGCTGCGTTACGAGGACGGCCGCACTACTTTCTTGACCCCCAAACAGGCGCCCCAATCCTTAAAAGACGCCTACCTGCGGGCGTCTAATGCGTTGCATTTTGTCTTTTCGTTGCAGGATTCGGCCCCGAAGGGGAGTGTAAAACTGCCGGAAGTGGCGCGCTTGTCCGATTTGTTTGCGCCGCACAGCCCCTATGCGCAGGTGACGGCGCTTGTCCACCCCGTAACCGGGCAGGAAGTGCGCGCGGCCAAACTGCAAAAAAGCGTGCGCGTGGCCGGTATGGAACTGCTGGAAGCGGGCAGTGTGGTTGTGGCGTACCCGGACGGCCGTTTTGATTTCCACCCGGCCGGTTTGGTGCCGCCCGTACTGCTTGCCAAATTGGTTCCGCAGGACAAGGTGTTGCAGCCGGCGGTAAAAACGTATGATGACCAAAACCAGCTGGCCCGCGATTTGTATCATTCGGGCCGCCCGGGCAAACACTACAAAAGCATCGGGTCGGGCGAAGTGATTGCCTACGAAGTCCCGGCCGGGACGTATTACCGGGCGGACGGCCGCAAGGAAATGCTGCTGGATCCCGAACAGTATGTGGTCATCTACATTCCGCGCAGCAACGGCGGGCAAATTTTGGATAAGCCGGTTTTTGAGAATCCGCTTTTGTTTACCCCGTTGCAGTAGCACCGGCGGCCGCTGACAAAAGTAAATTTGTTGGCAAAGCCGCTCAAGAAAATATATAATATCAGTACGTTTCAACAGAAACCATTTTAAATTAATTAATAGGAGATACGTTTTTTCCAGTCCGGTTTTCCGGGCCAGAATTAACGTTTAAGATAATATGTTACCGACCTACAGACCTAATAAAAGAAGACGCGCCAAACACATCGGATTCAGAGCCAGAATGGCTACCGCTGGCGGCAGAAAAGTCCTCAGCGCCAGAAGAGCCAAAGGCCGCCACGAACTGATCAGAGCCGCCTAAGCGTATGCCGTCCAACGGTCTGCCGCGTGAGTGCCGCCTGCACCTGAAAAAAGATTTCCAAAGGGTTATCCAGGGCGGCGTAAAACTGCAATATAAAGGAATTATACTGTGGTGGCGGTCCGGCCCCGGTGCAGGAAAGCCGGCCCGTTTTGCGGTAGTGGTGTCCAGGAAGCTGGGCCCGGCGGTTGTGCGCAACCGCGCCAAAAGACTTTTAAGAGAAGCTTTTAGATTAAACCAAAAAAACATTCAGCCAGGGACTGACCTTGTTTTCAGCCCCCGGGAAAGCGAAACGTTAACCCATGTGCACGCAGCGCAGGAAGCGCTCAAGACACTGTGCGGCAAAGCCGCTTTATTAATCAACTCTTCAGAAAAACAGGTGTAACCCTATACTTATTGAAGGGCCCTATGAAAAAGATTTCGCTTTTATTAAAGGATTTGCTGCTTTTGCTTCTCAACATATTTATGTTGACGGTGCGCCCCCTGTTGGGGCCCCGCGGCGTATGCCGGTTCGTGCCGACGTGCAGCCAATATGCCAAACAAGCGATTACCAAATACGGTGCGTTTAAAGGCGGATGGTTGGCGTTGGTGCGGGTATTAAAATGCCATCCTTTTCATCCGGGCGGATACGACCCGGTGCCCTAATGTTGGTTTTCCGTTAAAAGCTGCCTCTTAAACGCCGCGGCGGTATCAGCCGCCGGCGGCTGTAAAGCAAGAGGAGTTTTATGAACAACAGACAGTTTCTCATCACCGCGATGTTGTTCTTGCTGATTTTGACGGGCTACAACCAGTTTGTCGCCCTACCCAGAGCCCGCGCCGCCAAAGAAGCGGCCGAAGCGCAGCTGAAAAAGCAAGAACAAACCGCCCAGCAGCCCAGTGCCCAAAGCGTGCTGGCCGCTACTACCCTCGTCAGCAAAGAACCCGCCAAACCCCAGCCCGAAGAATTATTTACGCTCAATATGCCTCAGGCCGACGTGACTTTTTCTTCCAAAGGCGCGGGCATCAAAACGTACCTGTTTAAAGACGTCGTGGAAGACGTCAACCTGACCCCGTACGAAGGCGAAGGCTATTTCGCCACGATGCCGCAGGTGGACTTTGCCGAATTTGCCCGCACAAAAGATTCCATCACCTTTGTGGGGGACATTGTACCCGGGTTCAGCATCTACAAAACCTTCCGCTTTAACGAAAACGGCATCAACAACGTGTCCGTTACGTTTGAAAACAAAACCTCCCAAAACTTGGCCGTTGCCCCGTGGAGCTGGAACTTCGGCCCCGGGTTGGGCACGGTAAAGAGCGAAATGAACGACAATGAACGCGAGTCCAAGGCCGTTTATTTGGTGCAGGAAGAAGGCAAAAAGAAACCCACCCTGGAAACCTTCAAAAAAGGTTCCGACCAGCCCGAACTGCCGTGGATGTGGGCCGGGGTGGAAAACCGCTATTTCCTGTCCGTGCTGATTCCGCAAGGCTGGAAACCCGGCGATTTGAGTGCCTCGTCCGAAAAAGTCGGCACGCAAAAACGCCTCTGGGGCCTGTTGGGCTCCGGCCCGCTGGAAGGGCCCAAGTTCGGCATTGCCGTTCCGGGCGTGACGGTGGAAGCCCATTCCAAGGTGGAATATAAGTCGGATTTTTATTTTGGACCGAAAGATTACAAAGAATTCTTACAACTGCCGTATCATTTGGACCGCTCCATTGCGTTCGGTTTCTTTGGCGCGCTGGGCAAAATCGCCCGCAACGTGCTGGAAACCTTCTACGGGTGGACCGGCAACTACGGGGTGGCCATTATTATGATGACCGTACTGCTGCAGCTGATTTTGTTCAAATTCACGCTGATGCAGCTAAAATCCGCCGCCCAAATGAGAAAAATTCAGCCCGAAATGAAACGCATCCAGGAAAAATACAAAAACAACCAGGAAGCCCTCAGCCGCGAAACGTTGGCGCTGTACCGCAAGTACAAAGTCAACCCGCTGGCCGGCTGCCTGCCGATGTTAATCCAGTTGCCTATTTTCCTGGCGCTGTACAATGCCCTGCGGACGTCGTGGTCCTTGCACGGGGCGAAGTTTGTGTTTTGGATTACGGATCTGTCGTCTAAAGACCCGTACTACCTGTTGCCTATTTTGATGGGGGCCGTGATGTACTTCCAGCAAAAGGGCAGCATTCCCGCCGGGACGGACCCGGCCCAAGCCGCCATGTTTAAATATATGCCGCTTCTGTTTACCCTGCTGTTTATGAACTTCCCGTCCGGGTTGGTGCTGTACTGGCTGACCAACAGCTTAATCACGTTCGGAATCCAAACGTTCGTCAACAGGAAAATGGCCAAAGCCAATTAATTGAAGGAGTCCATTTACTATGCCTAGCAAAATTAAAGTACAAGCAAAAGAAGTGTCCGAGGCTATCGCCAAAGGATTAAAAGAATTGGGTTTAAGACGTGACCAAGTGGAAGTGACCGTCTTGGAAAGCCCCAAAAAAGGCTTTTTAGGGATCGGTTCCCGCCCGGCCGTGGTGGAACTGCGCCAAAAACGCTGGAGCACCGCCGATTTGGATTCCCAAATCTATATGGACGTGCCGAAAAAACGTTCCTCCAAGTCTTCCCGCGGCGGCCGCAACCGCAAGGACCGCGGCGAATCTTCCCGCGGGCGCCGCAACAACCGCCGCGCCGAACGCCCCGCTGAAGGGCGCGAAATCCGCGAAAAACAGCCCAAAGCCAACGAACCGCAACTCCTGCCCAGCGAGGCTATCCAGCACGCCGTCATCCCGGAAAACCTCAAAGCGCCGATGCAGGAAGCCAAAGAATACCTGGAAAAAGTGCTTACTCAAATGGGCGTGAAAGTGGAAAATTTAAACGTCTGGTGGGACGAAAAACAACAGCGCATTCTGCTTACGTTTGATTGCGACCACCCGGCCATCGTCATTGGCAAAGAAGGCAAAACGCTGGAAGCCATCCAGTATTTGACCACCTTGGCCTTAAGCCGCCATTTTGACAAACCGATTTCCGTCATCACCGATACCCAAAACTATTGGCGCAAAGCGGAAGACAAAATTGACGCCGAAATCGCCAAAGGGATTGATATGATTAAACGCGGCCACAGCGTGTTCCGCTTCCGCCCGATGAGCGCGCAGCTGCGCCGCTACATCCACCGCGCCGTGGAAGGAAACGAATTTGTAACCACCGCTTCGGAAGGGGAAGGCAAATGGCGCAAAGTAACCCTGCGCCCGACCGAAAAAGCCTTGCAGGAAGCCCACGCCCACACGGCCCCGGCCGACTTTGTGCCCGGCGTAATCGGCGAGGACATCCCCGAACAAACGCCTGCCCAGCAGGCCGTAGCCGAGGCGGAAGCCGAAAAAGCGGTAAGCGATTACCACGAATCCTGCTCCTGCTGCAGCGGCGAAGCCGCGCCGGAAGAAAAGGCGTCTGCCAAGCCGCAAGAGGTCCAGCAGCCTGCCCAAGCGGCGGCCCAACAACCGGCCGAAGCCGCTCAAGTGCCTGTTGCCGCGCAAACGACGTTGCCGCAAACGGTCACCGTGCACGAAATTATCACCGTGCAGGAAACCGTTACGATGACGCCCGCCGTGGCCGAAAAGCCGGCCGACAAACCGGCCTGCGCCTGCGGCCCGCTGTTTGAAACGAAGCCGGAAGAAAAACAGACGGAAACGAAATAATTTCGGTAGCATCAAGAAGAACCCCGGTTCCTGGCAGGAGCCGGGGTTTTTTGCGGCCAACAAAAAGCCGCACGGCAGTTGCGCCGCGCGGCTGTTTTGATGAAGGGCTAAATTATAACGTTTTGCCCAGTTTCAAGGCTTCTTTTAATTTGCCGGTTTTAATAATATCCCCGGCGTCCCACGTGCCGCCCGCCAAAATCATGCCGCGGTCGGTCCATTTCAAGTAGTCCGCAATGGCCTTGTAGGTGGCTTTTAAGCCGTCAAAATCGCCGTCTTTTTCGTTCCCTTCGGCGGCGGAAAGCAGTACACACTCTTTAATTTTCAGCTTGCGCGGGGCGTTGGGCTTCATGTACGAGTAGAGTTTATCCACGGCGGCCTTTAACTGGGCCGTCATATTAAACCAATACAGCGGGGTGCACAGTACCAGCACATCGGCTTCTTCCAGCATGGGGGCGAGTTTTTCAAATTCGTCCGGGAACACGCACGGCTTGCCGTTGGTCCAGCATTTATCGCAGGCTTTGCAGGGCAAAACGGGGTGGAAGGCCGTTTCAAACACCTGGACGGTGTGCCCGGCCGCTTTCACGCCCTGGATATAGGCGTCCGCCAACAGCGCGCTGTTGCCCAGCTGGCGGGGGCTGCCCGTAAGAACTAACACTTTTTTAGCCATAAAATGATTCTCCCTTGGTGTGGCCCGCGCGTTTGGACGGGCCTGAAAAACGCGTTTTAAAAACACCGTTTTCGTTGTTCCCAGTATAGCTTTTTTGCAAGGGTTTGTGCAGGGGGAATTAAAAACGGCTTTTTACGAGGAGAAAAAAGCCCCCAAAAACACCCCCAAAAAGTGATAAAATATACCTATGCAACATACCATCTGTGCCTTGGCTACGGGAGCAGGCGGGGCGGTCGCATTGGTGCGGCTGTCCGGCCCGCAATCGCTGCGCATTTTGCAGGAGCTTTCCCGCCGCACGCACACGCCCGAACCGCGCAAACAAATTTTATGCACGCTTTACGACGGCCCAGAAGTGCTGGATAAAGCGCTGGTGACGTATTTCCAGGCGCCGCACTCCTTTACCGGCGAAGACGTGGTGGAATTTGCCGTCCACGCCTCGCCCTACATCAAGGGGCGGCTGTTGGAACTTTTGTGCGCACACGGGGCCGTGATGGCCAAGCGGGGGGAATTTTCCCAGCGGGCATTTTTAAACGGCAAGATGGACCTGGTGGAGGCGCAGGGGCTGTGCGATTTGATTGCCTCCGGCAACAAAGCCTCGCATAAACTGGCGATGGACTCGCTGGACGGCAAACTGTCGGCCCGGCTGGAGGACATCAAAAAACGCTTGTCGGAACTGCTGGCGCAGATAGAAGTGCGCCTGGATGACGTGGACGAAGAAATGACGCCCCTGTCCGACGAATTTGTCAGCGGCGAAATCAACGCCGTATTGGGCCACATTAAAGCGCTGGCGGATACGTTTTCCGTCGGCAAGTATATCAAAGACGGCCTGCGCACCGCCATTGTGGGCGCGCCCAACAGCGGCAAATCCAGCCTGCTTAACGCGTTAGTCGGGTTTGACCGGGCCATCGTGTCCGACCAGAGCGGCACCACGCGCGACACGGTGGAAGAAACGCTGGAAATAAACGGCCAAAAAATCATTTTAACCGACACCGCCGGCATCCGCGAGCACGCGCTGGACCCGGCCGAAAAAGAAGGTATGCGCCGCAGCCGCCGCGCGATGGAAGGGGCGGATTTAATCCTGTTCGTGCTGGATGCGTCCCGCTCGCTCACGCCCGAAGAACAAGACCTCTGGCAGGCCATCCGCCGCCAGCAAAAACGCACGATTATCGTGTGGAACAAAACCGATTTAAACACCGCCCACCCGAGCCTGGAGGAGCAGGATAAATACACCCAGGCGGCCGTGTCGTGCAAAACGGGGGAAGGGCTTGAAAACTTAAAGAAACTCATCACGGCCGACGTAACCGAAGCGCAAACGGCGGACGGGCTGATGATTTCCAACCTGCGCCATTACGAAGCCTTACTGCGGGCGCAGACCGAGCTGGAAAGCGCACTCATTCGGCTGCAGGCCCGGGCGGGGGGCGAAATTTACGCCGAACACCTGCGCGGGGCGCTGCGGTATTTGCAGAATTTGATTGGGGAAGTAACGCCAGACGATGTGCTGGGGATTATTTTCTCCAAGTTTTGTATGGGGAAATAAATGTTTGTTTGTGAAGATCAGTACGATGTAATTGTCATCGGCGGAGGGCACGCCGGCTGCGAAGCCGCGCTGGCCTCGGCCAAGCTGGGCGCCAAAACGCTTTTGCTCACCCAAAGCCTGGACACGATTGCCCAAATGTCCTGCAACCCCTCTATCGGCGGGATTGCCAAGGGGCAAATCGTGCGGGAAATTGACGCCTTGGGCGGAGCCATGGGCCGCGTGACGGACCACGCCGCCCTGCACTACCATATGCTCAACACCGGCAAAGGCCCGGCCGTGCATTCCCCGCGCGTCCAGTGCGACAAAAAAGTCTACCAATTCACGTTTAAACACTTTTTGGAACTCCAACCCAATTTGGACATTATGCAGGACGAAGCCGTCAAAATTTCTACGTCGGATAACGGCGTGGACGGCGTGCTGACCCTGCGCAATACGTTCTACCACACCCGGGCCGTCATTTTAACGACGGGGACCTTCCTGGCGGGCACCATTCACATCGGCACGGAAATGTTCCGCGGCGGGCGTTACAACGATATGCCTTCCGACGGCCTAGCCAAAAACCTGCGCGAGGATTTGCACTTAAACATCCTGCGCTTTAAAACCGGTACGCCGATGCGCATTAACGCGCGCGGGCTGGATTATTCCAAATTCCGTCTGCAGCCGTCCGATAACCCGTTGCAGGCCATTTCGCACTTTACGGACGAAAAAGCACAAGCCAAACGCACGTTTTTAAGCTGCTACATCACCCGCACCACGCTGGCGACGGACAAAATCCTGCGCGCCAACTTCCAGCGTTCGGCCATGTACAGCGGCAACATCCACGGCCTGGGGCCGCGCTATTGCCCGTCGGTGGAAGACAAAATTAAAAAATTTCCCGACGTCACCAGCCACCCGCTTTTCCTGGAGCCGGAAGGCTTCCACACCGAGGAATACTACATTCAGGGCTTTTCCACCAGTATGCCCGAGGACGTCCAGCGCGCGCTGATTAAATCCGTCCCGGGGATGGAAAACGCCTCTATCACCCGCCCGGGCTACGCCATTGAATACGATTTTTCCGACCCGCGCGACTTGTTCCCTTCACTGGAGAGCAAGCGCATTGCGCGCCTGTTTATGGCGGGGCAGATTAACGGCACCACCGGCTACGAAGAAGCCGGCGGCCAGGGTATCATCGCCGGCATTAACGCCGCCTTAAAAGTGCAGGGCAAAGAACCGTTTGTCCTGCGCCGCGACGAAGCGTACATCGGCGTACTGATTGACGATTTAATCAACAAAGGCGTCAACGAGCCGTACCGGATGTTCACCTCCCGCGCGGAGTACCGCATTCTGCTGCGCAACGACAACGCCGACCTGCGCTTAATGCCGCACGCGTTTAAACTGGGCATGCTGGACGAAAAATACAAAGCGCCCTTTGAAAAATACCGCGCGCTGTGCCAAAAACTCATTGACCACCCCGACGCTGCCGTGGACGAAAACGAAACGGAACTCTTCCCCTGGACGGTGGAAAAAGCCCGCCGCCACGCGGACATTTACCACAAATACGCGGGGTATTACGAACGCAACAAAAAAGACGCCGAGCGGTTGGCCGAAATGGACAGCATTAAAATCCCGGAAGGGTTTGACCCTTCTTCCGTGCGCGGGCTGTTGTTTGAAAGCGCGCAAAAGCTGGCGTCGGTTAAACCCCAAACGCTGGGCCAGGCGGGGCGTATCCCCGGCGTAACCCCGGCCGATTTGCAGTTGCTGGCCGTACACATTGAACGCTACCGGAGGCTGAAAAATGCAAAAGCTGCTCGTTAGTTTCGCTTCCGAACGGGGGCTGACGCTTTCGCAAGCGCAGGCGGACGCGCTCGTGCGGTATGCACAGCTGGTGTGGGAGAAAAAAGATTTTTTGAATTTAACCAGCGCTTCCGACTTGCAGGAAGTCCTTTCCCGCCATATTTGCGACGGCCTTACCGCCGCCGCCAAAATAAACGCCATGGCACACATCAAGGGGATTTCTCGCCCGCAGGTAGCGGACGCCGGCGCCGGGGCGGGATACATTGGCCTGACGACGGCTATTGCGCTGGAGCAGGCGGAAGTAACGCTGATTGAAAGCATTGAAAAACGCTGTTCTTTTATGAACTGGGCGATTATGCAGTTAGGGTTGAAAAACGCCAAAGTAAAACAGGTGCGCTTGGGACAGGGTACGAAATTTGCCGTTGATTTTTTGACCGAACGCGCCATGGGGCAACTGCCCGATATTTTGGCCATTTGTCTGCACGCGGTAAAGCCGGGGGGCGTGTTTATCGCCTTCCAGGGGGAATATCCGCAAACGCAAGGGTGCAAAGCCGCAGGCGGCTCCTTGCTGGGGGTGGAACGCTATACGCTGCCGTGCGACGACAAAAAACGCCATTTGGCTTTGTTTGAAAAACACGATCAATGAACACCGTTAAAAAACTGGTTTTCTTTTTGTGGCTGTTAGCGGCGGTATTGGTAGCGCCGCCGCTGTTGCGCTCGTTCGGGCTGAATCCGAAAGAAGTGGTAAAAGATTTGTTTTCCGACACGCCGCGCAAGGATGTTATTGCGCCCGTTCTGCCTAAATCGGTGGAGCCGGTGCCCTCGCAAGAGGACGAACGCGGGCGCGCGCGCGAATTGCGGCCGGATATTTCCGTCCCGCCGGCCCGCAAGGCCGAACCGGTAAAATCGGTGAAAGACACCTCCGCCTTGACCCCGGACGAAAAAGAATTTAACGAAATGATTTCCGGCCTGGAAAACATCGCCGGTATGGCCTCGGCCAAAGCGCCCGAAGAAGAAATAGACGACCTGCCCGTGCAGGCCTATCGCCCGGCCAATGCCGCGCAAAAGGTGCGCTGGCTGCCGCCGCCACCCGGCTTTTCCACCGCGGACACGTTTAACTATCTGATTTACCGCGAAAAGAACCCCGTCACTGCCACCATCAAAACCGTGCTGGACAATATCCACGGCAATTTGATGTTGGATTTAACGCCGTTTACGATTATCATTAAACCCAACAAAATTTTGGTGATGCTCTTTGGCGCCAAAGACAGCTATATGAAGTACACCAAGCGCCCGGCGTGGTCGGGGGCGTCGTCTGATTTGCGGGCGGACACGATGTACGTGATTGAAAGCGACAGCTTTTACCCGCTTTCCGTGCACGAGCTGACGCACTTGTATTTTGACGGGTATTTCCTGCCCACTATTTCGCCGTTGTGGCTTTCGGAAGGGATGGCGGTGTATATGCAAATTACCACCACCAAGGAAAAACCCAGCTGGGTGGACCGCAGCCTGCGCCGCATTTTGAAAGGGGATTTTATCCCGTTTGAAGAAATGACGCAAACCGAAGATTTGAGCAATTATTCCACGTCGCAGGCGGAACTGTGGTACACGCAGGCATACAGCGTGGTGTCGTATTTGCTGCAAACGCGCACGCGCGACGAATTTTACCGTCTGTGCAACGAATTAAAATCCAAAACGCCGCTCTACCAGGCGCTCTACCGCGCCTACGGTATGCCGTTTAACCGAATAAGCGTGTTGGAAAACGTCTGGCGCCACGACTTGCAAAAAGCCTACGAAGAAGGCAAAATTTTGCAGCCCGCCGCGCCCAAGAAAACGGTCAAAACGACCGTCACCGTGACCACCCAAAACGCGGCCCCGGCCAAAACGGGCGCGTCCAAACAAACGGCCGCCAAAGCCGCTTCTCAACCGGCTGCGGCCAAACAGCCGGCCAAACCGGCCCCGCAAAAAACCAAAATCAACAAGCTGCAAATGGTTCCGACCAACGGCTACAAAGGGGGGTTTAACTGATGACGGAAAATTGGGTGCACATTCCCATTATGGCCCCGCAAATTGCCGATTTGCTTTTAACGCAGCCCGGCGGCGTGTATGTGGACGGAACGCTGGGCCTGGGCGGGCATACCAAATACTTTTTAAGCCGCCTCGGCCCGCAGGCGCGCATTTTGGGGTTTGATAAAGACGCCGAGGCATTGCGTATGGCCGTGGAGCGCGTGAACGACCCGCGGTTAACCGTATTTCACGAAAGCTACACGCAGGCCCCGCAGGAACTGCAAAAGCTGGGCTTATCCGGCGCGGATGGTGCGCTGTTTGATTTGGGGTTAAGCTCGTACCAGCTGGACAATCCGGTCCGCGGGTTCAGCATTGTGCACGACGGTCCGCTGGATATGCGCTTTGACCGGCAAAACCCGTTAAGTGCGGAAGTAATTGTCAACACGTGGCCGATGGCAGAACTGGAACGGATTTTGAAAGATTTTGGCGAAGAACGCCAAGCCACGCCCATTGCGCTGGCCATTATGCAGGCCCGGCGGCAAGGCAAAATTGCCACCACGGGGCAGCTGGCCAAAATCGTGGAAGGCGTATACGGCGGGCGGCGCGGCAAAACCCACCCCGCTACGCAGACTTTCCAGGCCTTGCGCATTGCGTGCAACGGGGAGTTGGACGCCGTACAGCAGGCGCTTAATTCGTTGGAGCAAATCGTCCGGCCCGGCGGCCGCGCAGCGGTGCTGACGTTCCACTCGCTGGAAGACCGGCTGGTGAAGAACCGCTTTAAGGAATTGGCCAAATCGGGCGCGTGGAAGCTGGTCAACAAGCACGCCCTGGCGCCCGAGTACGAAGAAGTCCGCCAAAACCGGCGGGCCCGCAGCGCAAAATTGCGCGTGATTGAAAGGATGTAAGTATGAAACTTTTCGGACTTGTATTTATTATTGCGTTATTTGGTTTTGGCGTGGTGATGATGCGTATAGAAATCAACCGCTCGGGCCGAACCATCAGCCAGCTGCAAAACGAAGTGGAAGTGAAAGAAGCCCGCAACCAGTATTTGCAGTTGGAAATTTCCCGCTTGTCCAGCCCGGGCAACATTACCCGCCAGGCCGAGGAAAAGCTGGGCATGGTGCCGGCCAAGCCGCACGAAATTGTCGTATTGGAAGATAAATAAGTATGTTTAAAAAATCGGCTCCTTCTCCTTTTGTGTTCAACGTCAAAAGCCGTATGCGCGTGGCGGGCCTGGTGATTTTGCTGGCGCCGCTGGCCATTTTCGGGCGGTTGTTCTATATGCAGACGTTTTTGTATGAAGAATTTTCCTCCAAGGCCGAGCGCGCCATTTACAATTACCTGGCCGAAGACCGCCTGCGCGGCAAAATTTTGGACGTAAACGGGCGCGAAATGGCCGAATCCGTGCGGACGCACTCCTGCGGCGTAAACAAACGCTATGTGCTGGACAAAAACAAAACGGTCAATTTCCTGGCCGAAACGCTGGAAATGCCCAAAAAACGTATTTTGGAAAAATGGAACCGCGCGTCCAACTTCTTTTTTGTGGCCAAAAAAATCAAGCCGGATAAATACATTAAAATCTCGCAAATTTTGCGCACGCGCCTGGGCCAGGGGCTGGAACTGACGCCGGAGTACGAACGCATCCACCCGTACGGGAACAGCGCGCTGGATTTAATCGGCGCGTCCAATTCCAAAAACTACGGGCTTTCGGGCATAGAGCAAATGTACAACCGCGAGCTCAGCCAGGACATCAGCAAAAAACGCGCCAAACGCGCGCGCCGCGGCGAGATTATTTACGACCGCAAACTAAAGGAAGAACTGTCCGTGGCCAACGTCTATCTGACCATAGACGCCGTAGCCCAATTCTACGCCGAAAGCGCCCTGTGGGCTGAAGTGGAAAAAATCGGCGCCAAGCACGGCATTGCCATCGTGCAGGAAACCAAAACCGGCAAAATTTTGGCGGCGGCCTCCTACCCGGTAAAGGACGGCCAGTCGCTGGCGTTCCAGTTTACGTACGAGCCCGGCTCCACCTTAAAATCGATTGCCATTTCCTCGGCGCTGGACGCGGGCGTGGTGCAGATGACCGACAGTATTGATATGTCCGGCCGCAGGTGGGAAGTTTCCCGCGGCAAAATAGTGCAGGATAACCAGCACGACAAGGACTTTTTGTCCATCCCGGAAATTTTGCAGTTGTCGTCTAACATCGGGGCGGGGAAAATTGCCCTGAAATTGGGCGCCAAAAACCTTTTTTATTACTTTAAAGCCTTCGGCTTCGGTACCAAAACGGACATCAATTTTAACGGGGAATCCAAAGGCTATGTGCCTCCGTACAACAAATGGACGGTGGTAGATACGGCCGCCAAAGGCTACGGCTACGGTATCGCCGTAACGCCTATCCAGCTGATTAACGCCTATTCCGCCATTGCAAACGGGGGCATTCTGATGCAGCCGCACATTGTGGACCGCATTGAATACGCCGGCGGCAAAGTGGACAAAAAATCCAAACCGGTCAAAATCCGCCGCGTCATTCAAAAGGAAACGTCCGATATGATGAAAAAAGCCCTCCAAAGCGTGGTGGAAGCCGGCTCCGGCAAGCGGGCGCGCATTACGGGTTACCAAGTGGCCGGCAAAACGGGTACCGCCGAAAAACTGAGCAAGGAAGGCGGCTATGCCAAACGCAAGCACATTGTGTCGTTTTGCGGGTTTGCGCCCGTGTCCGACCCGCAGTTTACCGTGCTGGTGGTGCTGGACGACCCGGACAAATACAGCTTTGGCAGCTCGGCTGCGGCCCCGGTGTTCAAAGAAATTATGGAACGCATGCTGGCCATGAAAGGCATACCGCCCGACCAGGTGGATTTTTAAGAACGATTTGATTTTTGTAAGGAGTATGTATGAAACTTGATTTAACCCTCAGCAAAATAGCGAAAATTACCGGTGCGGAACTGATTTCCTCCGCTCCCCAAACGAAAGTGACGGCTTTCGTAACGGACTCCCGCGTCATCCGCCCCGGCGATGCGTTTATTGCGCTTAAAGGCAAGAACCACGACGCCCGCCAATTTATCCCCGACGTACTTAAAAAAGGGGCCACGGTCGTGCTGGCGGAAAAAGGATTTGATATTCCCAAAAACACCAAAGCGTCTTTCCTGTTGGTGGACGATTCGTTAAAAGCCTTGCAGGCCCTGGCCAAATATCACCGGATGAACAGCACTTTAAAAGTGGCCGCCATCACCGGTTCCAACGGCAAAAGCACCACCAAACAAATGCTGCGCGCCATTTGCGAAACCGCCGGCGAAACCATCGCCAATATGGGCAACTTCAACAACCAGTTCGGGGTTCCGTTCTCCCTGTTGGAAATCCAACCCAAGCACAAATACGGTATTTTTGAGCTGGGGGCTTCTCACCCCGGCGACATTGAAGAAACCGCCTCGCTGGCGGTGCCGGATGTGGGCGTAATTACCAACGTGTCGGCCGCCCATTTGGAATTTTTCCACGATTTGGAAACCGTCTATAAAACCAAAACGGAAATTGCCAAGTGCTTAAATTTCGGCGGGACACTGGTTTACAATGCCGACGACGCCCTGCTCAGCCGCTTAAATACCGAATTTAAAGGAAAACGCATTTCGTTCGGGTTCCACCCGGGGGCGGATTTGCAGATTTTGGATACGGAAAAATTTTCGTTTACCTACAAAGGCGAAGCGTACGTGCTGGACCTGAAACTGGAACACCACGACAAATTAAACGCCGCCGCCGCGGCCGCCGCCGCCATTGCGCTGGGGCTGTATATGGACAACGTCAAAAAGGGCCTGATGAACTACACGCCCATGCCCATGCGCCTGGAACGGCTGCACCAAAAAGGGGTGGAGTTTATTTTGGATTGCTACAACGCCAACCCGGCCAGTATGCAAAACGCACTGGAAATTTTAGGGCGCGAAATCGCCAAACCCCGCATTGCCGTGCTGGGTGACATGAAGGAACTGGGCGATACGTCCAAAGAATACCACCGGCTGGTGGCGCGCCAAGTGCTGGATAACGGCGTGGAATACGCCTTTTTGGCCGGGCCGGAAATGAAATACGCCTACGAAAAACTCAAAAACGCTCCCGGCGTAAAAGCGTTCTACGCGCCTACCCCCAGCGGGTGGACGAAGAACTTGTCCGCCGTGCTGAAAAAGGGCGGCACGTGCCTGGTCAAGGCGTCGCGCTCCATGAATTTTGAAAACATCCTCAAGGAGATTTAAGACCCCATGTTCTACTACCTCACGTCGTTTACGGACAACTGGAGTTTCCTAAACATCTTTAGCTACATCACCTTCCGCACCGGCGCGGCGATTGTAACGTCGTTTTTACTCACGCTGCTGATCGGCCCGAAAGTGGTGGCTAAATTGCGTTCGTACAAAATCCAACAGATAGAGCGCGAATACGGTCCGGCGTCGCACCTGTCCAAAAGCGGCACGCCCACGATGGGGGGGCTGCTGATTTTTGTCAGCCTGATTGTAAGCGTGCTCCTGTGGGCGCGGCTGGACAGCAACTACATTTGGCTTTTGGTATTCACTACCGTCACGCTGGGTATTGCCGGCGTAATGGACGACTACACCAAACTCGTCAAAAAGAACCCGGAGGGGATGAAATCCTCCATCAAATTGGCCATCCAGCTGTTTACGGCCGTTGTGGTGGTAGGGTATTTGGCAATGAACCCGCCCAACGGAGAATATGCCACCTCGCTCATCATCCCGTATATGAGCAAAATGTTTATTGACTTGTCCGTCTTCTATTTTGCTTTTGCCATGCTGGTGATTGTCGGTTCCTCCAACGCCACCAACTTAACGGACGGCCTGGACGGCCTGGCCAGCGGGTGTATGGTGTTCACGGCGGCGACGTACGCCATTGTGGCGTATGTGGCCGGGAACGTGCATTTTGCCGACTACTTAAAAATCATCTATGTGCCCGGCGCGGGGGAAATCACCGTATTTATGGGCGCACTGATTGGGGCGTGTGCGGGGTTTTTGTGGTTCAATTCTTATCCTGCCCAAGTGTTTATGGGCGATACGAGCTCGCTCTTCTTGGGCGGCGTAATCGGCACGGCGGCGCTGTGCGTAAAGCAGGAACTGCTCTTGCCGATTGCAGGCGGCATTTTTGTGCTGGAAACGCTGTCCGTCATGTTGCAGATGGGGTATTTTAAACTGACGCACGGCAAACGGTTGTTTAAAATGGCCCCCATCCACCATCATTTTGAGCTGATGGGCGTGCCGGAGCCGAAAGTCATCGTGCGGTTTTGGATTGTGGGCGCGATGCTGATGCTGCTGGCGCTGGCATCCTTAAAAATCAGGTAACGTATGGTCAAGCTGTTTAACAAAGCCCCCAAGCGGCGCAATAATTTCATCAAACGCACGCCGACCCTCTACAAGGGCCGCAGCGAGGCCTTTGCGTCCCGCCGCCGCCAAACGGAGTGGAAGCCGCTGCGCCTGGATAAACGTTTGGCGTTTATCACGTTTGCGTTCGTGCTGTTCGGGCTGTTGTTTACGTATTCTTCCAGCGCGTTTGACTCCACGTCGTTTTTCAAACGCCAGCTGTTGTTTGATTTTATGGGCGTTATCGCGGCGCTGTTTTTGGCGCAGACGTATGACAAGCTGCAAAAGCTGAAGATTTTCTCGCCGATGAACTTGATGTATGTCACGTGGGTGTTGCTGATTGCCGTGTTGTTCACGCGCGAACAAGCCAACGTGCACCGCTGGATTGATTTCGGGTTTTTCAAATTGCAGCCGTCCGAAATTGCCAAAGTAACGCTGGTTATTTACGTGGCCGATTACCTGGATAACGTATCGGGCCGTCTGGCCAAAAACTGGAAACTGCTCATCAAACCCATGGCCGTAGCCGGGGTGACGCTGGCGCTGATTTTGGCCGAAAAAGACATCGGCACCCCGACGCTGATGGGCGCGGTGTTTGTGTTTATGCTGGTGGTGGCCGGGGCGCGCCTGAAGCACTTGGCGGTGCCGGCGGTGGTGATTTCGCCGCTTCTTATCCAGCAGCTTTTGTTTGTGCCGTACCGGCGGGAACGGTTGTTCTCGTTCTTAAACCCGTTTGAAAAAGCCGGCACCAGCGGCTATCAGTTGGTGCAGTCTTTCTTGGCCATCGGGTCGGGCGGCTGGTTCGGCAAAGGATTGGGCAACAGCGAACTGAAGCTGGAATATCTGCCGGCTGCGCATACGGACTTTATCTTCTCCATTATGTGCGAAGAATTGGGCCTTGTGCGCGTGGTGATTATTCTGGCGTTTTTCTGCTGGCTGCTGATACGCGGCATCAGTTTGGCGCGCGTAGCCAAAACGACTTTTCACAGTATGGTCATCTTCGGGTTGACGATTACCATTTGTATGCAGGCGTTTTTTAATATGGCTATGGCCGTCGGGCTGCTGCCCACCAAAGGGATTGCGCTGCCGTTCTTTTCGTACGGCGGCTCGTCCGTGATTATGACGCTGGTGATGATGGGCATTATCCTCAATATGGCCGCGGTGGACAATACCCAAAATAACCTGCGCGACGACATTACAAATTACAAAAACAGGAATAAATAACTTTATGAACAGACGCTTTTTGATTGCTTCCGGCGGGACCGGGGGCCATTTCTATCCGGGGCTGGCTTTGGGCAAGGAATTGCGCCGGCAAGGTTTAGCCGTGCTTTTTATCGTGCGCAAAAACGACCCCGCCGCCCAAGTGTTGGAAACGCATAAACTGCGCTACCGGGAAATTGATTTCACGGGTCTGCCCCGTTCCATTAATCCACTGCGGCATTTGCGCTTTTGGGGCAAATTTTTTAAATCCATGTTTGAAACACGCCGCATTATCAAGGACTTCCGCCCGGACGTCGCCATCGGCACGGGGGGATATATTTCCTTCCCGCTTATATTTATGGCGCATTTTTGCGGCGTCAAAACGGCCGTGCACGATTCCAACGCCCGCCTGGGGCTTTCCAACAAAATCTGCGGCCACTTTGCCGATTTATTTATGCTGGGCCTGCCCATTAATAAACGGCTCAAAAATGCCGTGCTGACCAGCACCCCTATCCGCCAGGAATTTGCCGAAACGCCCGATAAAACCGCCGTTTTGGAAGGCTTGGGGCTGGACCCGGAAAAACACACTGCCCTCGTGTTTGGCGGCAGCCAGGGGGCCAAAGGGCTGAACGGGGCGTGTGCGGAAATCATTGCCAAACTGTCTAAACGCGCCACACGGTGGCAGTTCATCCATATTACGGGGGAACGCTGGTTCGGCGTGATACGGGAAAGCTATGCCGGCCTGCACAATGTGGCGGTGCTGCCTTATTCGCACGAAATTTATGCCTTAATGCGCGTGGCGGATTTGGCCGTCTGCCGCAGCGGCGCCAGCACGCTGGCGGAACTGATGTATTGCCGCCTGCCGGCTATTTTGGTTCCGTTTCCGCACGCGGCGTCGGACCACCAGTATTATAATGCCAAAATCCTGGCGGACGCCGGGTGTGCGCGCATCGTGCGGGAAGACAAGAATTTAAAAGACCATTTATGGCGCACGTTTACGCGCCTGACAAGCCGCAACAAAGAACTGTTTGCCATGCGCGGTGCGTACCGCCGGTTAAGAATCCCCAACCCGATGACGGCCGCCAAAGGCATTGTGAAACGGCTGCGCAATTTATAAACGCAAAAATCCGCTGTAAAAACAGCGGATTTTTTATACGGTATTTAGACGGACATAAAAAACCCCGGCGGTTAAGCCGGGGTTTTTATCCGATAGAATTAAAGGCCTGTAAAGAATTTGCACATTTGTTCGCCGGTGTCGCGGTCTGCGTTGCCTATTTCGCAGCCTTTTACCTGTGCCCCGTTGCCCAAATCCGGCTGTTGCCACACCATATAGATGTACGAGGAAGTGCTGTTGTCATCCGTGCGGTAGGCTCTTACCATTCCGTTTTCGCCTCCCAGTTGATAGATAAACAAGTCCGTTGTAAAAGTAGTGTTATTCGTCCACGTGCCGCCGCGCAAATCTACGTCGGCAATTTGGCGTCTGCTGGTGATGGTGGTTTCGTTGGGGTTGGCCTGGAAGTAGCGCTGGGCCGCGTCCGTGATGGCCTTGGTATTAATCAACGCTTCCGTAATGCGGGATTTTTCCACCGCCATTTCGTACTGCGGCAGAGCAATGGCGGACAAAATGCCGATAATCAGCACCACTACCATAAGTTCAATTAAAGTAAAGCCCTGGTTCTTCATAGATTCTCCTTAAAATAAATTGCTGCTAAAAATAGTATACAATTTTTGCTCATTTTCTCAACTTAATAATTTAATCTTGACGCAAAAGAGAAAAAATATTATACTAATATATGAACATATGTTCATATATTTACTTATTTAGGATTTACCTATGGCTAAAAATACGACTAAAAAAACGGCTCACCACTGCAAGCCTTCCTTGCAGTTGCCCGAGGAAACCCTCTACGACTTGGCAGACTTGTTTAAAGTCTTTGGGGACAGCACCCGCCTGCGCATTTTGTGCGCATTGTTCGGGTGCGAACAGTGCGTCCAGCACATTGCGGACGAACTGGGGATGACGCACTCGGCCATTTCGCACCAGCTGCGCTTTTTAAAACAGAACAAACTGGTAAAGAACCGCCGGGAGGGGAAGACGGTGTTTTATTCCCTGGCGGATGAACACGTCAAACGTATTTTTGACCAAGGGTTGGAACACGTACGGGAGGAATTATGAGTCACTCACACGAAACTATCCACACCGCGCATTGCTGCGGGGCCTGCGCTTCGGCGCACGGCTGTGCGGTGGAAGAACCGGCACAGGATTGGAAAAAATTAATCTGGGCCGCGGTCCTGTTTGTGGCGGCGCTGTTATTGCCGGTAGCGGGGTGGATTAAAATTACGCTCTATGCCCTGTCCTACCTGGTATGCGGGACGGAGGTGCTGATTAAGTCCGTCCGCAACATCCGTGCGGGGGAAGTGTTTGACGAAAACTTCCTGATGGCGCTGGCCACCTTTGGTGCGTGGGGCATTGGCCAATACCCGGAAGCGGCGGCCGTAATGCTGTTCTACCAAACGGGGGAACTCTTGCAGGAATACGCCGCCGGCAAATCCCGCCGCAGCATTGTAAAATTGATGGATTTGCGCCCGGAATTTGCCCGCGTGGTGCGCCAAGGCACCGAAGCCGAGGTAAACCCGCGGGACGTGATGGTGGGGGAAATCACCCGTGTGCGGCCCGGGGAACGGGTCCCGCTGGACGGGGTGGTCGTCAGCGGGGAAGGGCATTTGGACGCCTCGGCCCTGACGGGGGAATCCCGCCCGGTCAGCGCGGCGCCCGGTGCTGCCATTTTGGCCGGAAGCATCAGCGTGGACGCCACGCTGGACATCCGCACCCAAAAGACGTATGAAAATTCCGCCGTGGCCAAAATTTTGGAACTGGCCGAAAACGCCGCCAATAAAAAATCCGCGGCCGAAAAATTCATCACCCGCTTTGCCCGTGTGTACACGCCGGCCGTCGTGGCGGTGGCCGTATTGGTGGCGGTGGTGCCGCCGCTGGTGTGGGAAGAAGCGGCCTTTAAAACCTGGTTTTACCGCGCGCTTATCTTTTTGGTGATTTCGTGCCCGTGCGCGCTGGTGCTGTCGGTGCCGCTGGGGTTTTTCGGCGGGATTGGCGGCGCTGCCAAAAACGGGATTTTGATTAAAGGCGGGTCGTATGTGGAGCGTTTGGCGCACATCTATACGCTGGCTTTTGACAAAACCGGTACGCTTACGCAGGGCGTGTTTGAAGTAACGTCCGCCGCAGCGGCCGCGGGCGTGGCGCAGGAAGAATTATTGCGCTGGGCAGCTTTGGCGGAACAGCATTCCAACCACCCGATTGCCAAGGCCATCCTTAAAAAAGCGCGTGAAACGACCCTCGTTCCCGCCAAGGAAGTACGCTTGACGGAACGCGCCGGCGAAGGGGTGGAAGCCCAGTGCGAAGAAAACGTCATCCTGGCCGGAAATGCGCGTTTAATGGCGCGTTTTAACGTGTCCGGCGTGCAGGAAGGAACGGGCACTTGCGTATATGTGGCGGTCAACGGGCAGTACAAAGGCCGCTTGGAACTGGGGGACAAACTCAAACCGGGCGCCAAAGAAGCGCTGCAGGAATTAGGGAAATACGTCAAACAGACGGTCATTTTAAGCGGAGACGCCCCCGAAGCCGTGCAGAAAACCGCCCAAGAGCTGGGCGTTACGCAGGCCTACGGCGGGTTGCTGCCGGGCGGCAAGGTGGAAAAACTGGAAAGCCTCATCCAGGCCGCGCCCAAGGGCGCTGTGACCGCGTTTGCCGGGGACGGCATTAACGACGCGCCGGTGCTGGCGCGGGCCGACTTGGCATTAGCGATGGGCGCGTTGGGCTCGGACGCCGCCATAGAAGCCGCAGACGTGGTGCTGATGACCGATGAGCTGAAAAAGATTGCCCTGGGCATCCGCATTGCGCGCAAAACGCTGTGGGTGGTCAAACAGAACGTGGTGTTTGCGCTGACGGTGAAAGCGGCAGTACTGGTGTTGGGCGTAATGGGGCTGGCCAATATGTGGGCGGCCGTGTTTGCCGATGTGGGCGTGTCGCTGTTGGCGGTGGCTAACTCGCTGCGTCCGCTGTACTTTAAAGAAAAATAACCCAAGAAGTCCAAAAAAATCCCGCTTTAAAAGCGGGATTTTTTATGCTTCAAATTATCGGTTCCGGATTCGCTGGATGTGGCGGCGGTGTTCATCGTACGTTTTGGAAAACACGTGTCTGCCGCCCGTATCGGCCACAAAGTAGAGGGCGTCAAAGTTTTTCTCCGGGTTGAGCACCCCCAATACGGACTCGCGGCTGGGGTTGCAAATGGGCCCCGGCGGCAGGCCGGCATTGCGGTAGGTGTTGTAGGGAGATTTGACGCGCAAATCTTTGTAGGTAAGGCCCTTTTTCCAGTAGCGGTCTTCTTTCAAGTTGTACCCCAGCGCGTACTGCACCGTCGGGTCCGCTTCCAGGCGCTTGCCGATGCGAAAGCGGTTTAAATACACGGCGGCAATTTTGGGCCGCTCGTCGTGCACGACGGCTTCGCGCTCCACAATGGAGGCCACGGTAAGCACTTGTTTTTCGGTCAAATTCGTCGGGTATTTGCGGAACAGCGGCGCAATGTTTTTGCGGTACTGCATCAGCATTTCGTCCACCACTTTTTGGGCGGGGGTATTTTCCGCAAATAAATAGGTGGAGGGGAACAAATAGCCTTCCAAATCTTTTTCGCGCACGATATCCAAAAACGCTTTGGCGTCCGTAATGCCTTTTTCGGCCAGCAGGTCGGCCATTTCTTCGCTGCGCCAGCCTTCCAAAAAGGTCACTTTTTCGTAGTGGATGCACTTGCCGCTTTTAATGCAGTTGATGACTTCAAAGGCGGACGTGTTTTTGCGCAAATCAAACCGGCCGGCCTTTAAATCGCGCGCGGACGAAGTCACGCGCATCAGCGCTTTAAAGAACCACTCGCTGCGGATGATTCCCTTTTCCTTTAGCATATGTGCCACTTCGGCGCCGCTTTGGCCGGGTTCAATTTCCACCACCACCAGCGGCCCTTTGCTGAAGAAACACGCCTTCACCGTCCAGCAACCGCCGATAAACACACACAGCACCAGGCACAACAGAAAAATAAATTTTTTCATCTTGTTACTTTACCAATTTAAAGAAGTGGCGTTTGCCCACTTGCAGCACATCGCCCGGTTCAAACGCCAGCGGGCCGTCCGCGGTCACTTTTTCGCCTTTCAACCGCACGGCGCCCTGGTCAATCAATCCGCGGGCTTTGTTTTTGCTTTGGGCCGCGCCGGCCGCAAAAATGACGGCCGATATCAGTGCCCCGTCCTGCGGCTTAAATTCGGGGATATCGGTGGGGAGTTCTTTTTTGGAGAAGACCTTTTCAAAATTCTGCAGCGCCGCGGCGGCCGCTTCTTTGTTGTGGAAGCGCGTCACCAGCAGGCCGGCCAGTTTTTTCTTGGCGGCCATGGGGTGCATAGCTTTGATTTCGTCCATATTTTCGGACGTTAACAGCTCGTAGTACATCGGCATCAGCTCGTCCGGGATGGACATCAGTTTGCCGAACATATCGTTCGGCTCGTCGTTCAGCCCCACGTAGTTGCCGTAGGATTTGGACATTTTCTTCACGCCGTCCAATCCCACCAACAGCGGTACCGTAATGGCCACCTGCGGTTCCTGCCCGTGGTTCTTTTGCAGTTGGCGGCCTACGAGCAAGTTGAAAATCTGGTCCGTGCCGCCCAGTTCCACGTCCGCTTCCAGCGCTACGGAATCCTGCCCCTGGAACAAGCTGTACAGCACTTCCAGCAGGCTGATCGGGTTGCCGGCGGACATACGTTTTTTGAAATCGTCGCGTTCCAGCACTTGCGCCACGGTCACTTTTTGCAGCGTTTGCAGCAGTTCTTTGCCGGTGGTAAAGGGTTCCAGCCATTCGCTGTTAAAGCGGATTTCCGTTTTGGCCGGGTCCAATACTTTAAAAGCCTGGTCGGTGTAGGTTTTGGCGTTTTCCAAAATTTTCTCGCGCGGAAGAACGGGGCGAGTGGAATCGCGGCCGGAAGGGTCGCCCACGGCGGCGGTAAAATCGCCGATGACGAGCACGGCCTTATGTCCCAAATCCTGGAAGCGCCGCAAGAGCGACAGGGCCACACTGTGCCCCAAGTGCAAGTCGGCGCTGGTCGGGTCGCAGCCGAGTTTCACTTTCAGCGTTTTTCCGCTTTCCAGTTTTTTGGCTAAATCGGCTTTGGACACTACGTCTACGCAGCCGCGCGTTAAAAAATTGATTTGTTCTTCCACATTCATTGTATAATCTCCATCCTGACAGGCTATTTTTTATATTTTACCATATACAAACCAAAACCGCCCGCCGTGTTTGCGGCGGGCGGAGGGTGTTCAAAAGGTTAATACCCAAGCGGCGGCCCAAAGCGGTTAAACCCGCGCTCTCCCGGCCACACGCACACCACTATCACGCACGGCGGAAAGAACAGCTGCAATAAAAACCACCAGCCGCTTAACCCCATATCGTGCAGGCGCCGCACGGACGCCACCCAATACGAAAGGAACGCCAGCAACAGCACGCCGCTTCCGAAAAATAAAAACACCAGTGCAATCGGGTTGAGACTTTCGCCTTTTCCGCCCAACATCCACAACAGCGACCCGAGCGCATACAAAATAATCACGGCCCCTAATCGGAGCAAATAGCCTAATCGGCCCAGCCTTGTATTCATAATACCCCCTGTCTAATCGTTTAGTATAGCAAAACCGGTTTTGCCGTACCTGGTAAAAAAAGGGTTACGCTCTTACAGCGAGGCGGCGGCCACGCTCAACATGAAGATCGGCAGTAAAGATAACACCACCGTCACGGCCACAATTACGCCCAACACCCACGGACGCCCGGAAAATACAGCCGGGAAAAACGGCTCCGCGGCCGGCGCAAAGCGGTTGGCGGCGACAGGAGCGCGCTTGAGCGAAAAGAACAAAATCAGCACCAGGCCCAGCACCGTAAACAGCCACTGGATATCGGTCCACATAAACGCCCCGACCGTTACCAAAATTAAATAGCCGATATACCACCAGCCGGACCAATTAAAATCGTGCAGCCGCCTAAAAAATACCGAAACCGATATCCACACTAAAAACACCGACACGGGAATCATCACCAGCCCCGCTGCGATGAGGAACAGGCTTTTGAGTAAACTCATTTCATTGCCGTCTAACATCAGCCCCAGCCCGCCAGCGGACATCACGCACGACGCCAGCTGCATCACCAGGCTGACGGAAGCAAATTCTTCCCGTCCGGCCCGTCCGGAAAACCGAAACAAATTCAACCAATTCATACTCTTTCTCCTTTAGTAAAAATCATACGGGTCCGCCGACACCTTGACCGCCGCCTTTTTGGCCGGCACAAAGGAATCCAGCTCCGCCAACAATTCAAGCCACCGCTTTTCATCCGTCTTAAACAGCAAATACTGCTTTTTCAGTACGTCCGTCTTTTTGGCGCACCACACCGGCCCCAACGTATCCAGCACCAGCGGCGCCGCCAACCGTTTGATACGCGCCGTTTCGGCATTTAACAAAGCGGTTTCCTTGGCTTTAATCAGCACTTTAATGAGTCGTATAAAGGGAGGATACAAAAAACTTTCCCGCAAGGCAAGCTCAGTTTCGGCTGCGGCCTGATAATTCCCCTGCAAGAGGGGGGAATAATCGTAGGCTTCTTTGTCGGCCGCCTGGATGATTAACCGCCCGTCCGGCACGCCCGACAAATGCCCGCGCAAGGCAAAAAGCATTTGCCCGTACTTTTCCGACGCGCGGAAATCCGGCCCGTCCAGCTCCAGTTCCGCATCCAGCACGGCCGCCAGCGTTACTTTGGCCCCGCGTAAAGCGCCCGACGCCAGCCGCGTGCCCACGATAATGTCCGCCTGCCCGCTCTTTAAGGCGTTTAACGCCTCAAATCCTTGGCCGGCTTTCGTTTTAAGCGTGTCGGAATCCAGGCGCAGCAGGTGCGCCTTGGGAAAGAATTTGCCCAGCTCCGTGATGATTTTTTGCGTGCCGCCGCCGCGTGATTTAAAAATCAGGTTATGGCACTGCGGGCATTCCTGCTGCAAGGTTTCCGTGTGGCCGCATTTCTTGCAGACCAGGCGGTCGCCGTGTTCGGGGGTGTTTTCGCGCGCCAAAATGGCGCCGCACTTTTTGCATTTGGCGTATGCCCCGCAGTTTAAGCAGTAATAGGCGTTGGAATAGCCGCGGCGGTTTAAAATCAATAAGGAGGTTTCCTTGCGTTTGATGTTTTCGGCCAGTTGCTGCAACAAAAATTCCGATAAAAAGCGGCTCTTGTCACTCTTTTTATCCGTCAACTTGATTTGCGGCGTAAACGCGTGCCCGGGCACGGGTTGCACAAACGGCAGGGACAACACCGCCCCGTCCTGCACCATTTTAAGCAGTTCCACGCTGGGCGTGGCCGAGGCAAACAGCAGCACAGCCCCATGCATTTTGGCGCGGAACATCAATAAATCGCGCAAGTGGTAGTAGGGTTTGTTTTCTTCCTGTTTGTAATTGTCGTCCCCTTCATCCAGCACGGCGGCCAGGCGCAGGTTTTTAAAGGGCAGAAGCGCGCCCGAGCGCGTGGAAATGACCACGCAGGGCAACCCGTTGGAAACGGCCGAAAAGTATTTTTTCTTTTTGCTTAAAAGCATCCGGCTGTGCCAGCAGAACACATTGTCCGCGCCGAAGCGTTCCTCGGCCTCGGCAATAAACTGGCGCGCGGCTACAATGTCGGGCACGGTAATCAGCACCTGGCCGTAGCCGGCCAGCACTTCGCCCGCCAGGCACAGCACGGTTTCCGTTTTGCCCGTATATGCCGGGCCGTTTAACAGCACGGGGTGGAATTCGTACGCCGGGAAAGCGTGCACCGTTTTGAGGGCGGCTTCCTGCGAGGGGGTTAACTTAAAAGAGGGGGTTTTGACGTCTATGTGTACGGATGTGGGGGCGTTATCCAGCTTAAAATACGGCTGCGGCGGCACGAGGGCAAACAAAATCTGCCCGACGGGCCCGCCCCAGTGGGCCTTCATAAACCGCATGAGCGGGAACAAATCCGACCCGAACAGCGGGCGTTTGTCCACCACGGAGGCGATTTCTTTGAGTTTCACGTTTTTGGGCGCGGTGCACACTTCGCTCACCGCCGTGACCATTCCGCCCGTCAGCACGCGGCCGAACGGCGCCGTTACGCGCACGCCGGGGATGATTTTGTCTTCCAATTCGGCGGGGACGGCGTAATCAAAATCGCGGTCCAGCGGAACGTCAAACACTACTTTGCAGAACATAGAATAGAAAAAGCCTTATTTCCGGGCGCCTTTCAGGCCCAGTTCGTCCATGACCATTTGCAGGTCCACCCAGGCGTCTTTTTTCCAGCCGGGGTTGCGCAGCAGGGCGGCGGGGTGGAAGGTGGCCAGAATTTTGACCGGGCGCGGCAGAGTAACGCTGTCCAAATGCAAATCGTAAAATTTGCCGCGCAGCGCCCCCAGGGATTTGGCGTCCGCAATCAGCGCTTTGGCCGCCACACCGCCCAATGCTACCACATATTTGGGGCAAATAATGGAGATTTGTTTTTCAATATATTTGCGGCAGCAGGCGATTTCCTCGGCGTTCGGGGCACGGTCGTTGCCGTGTTTTTCGGGGTGGAGGGGGTCCGTCATCGGGTGGCATTTGGCGATATTGGCGATAAATACCTGCTCGCGCGTGAGGCCCATGGCCACAATCATTTTGTCCAATAACTGCCCGGCGCGGCCCACGAAGGGGCGGCCCTGGCGGTCTTCGTCAAAGCCGGGGCCCTCGCCCACAAACATTACGTCGGCATCCACGTTGCCTTCACCGGGCACGGCATTCAAGCGCGTGGAACCCAGCGGGCAGCGGGTGCAGGATTTGATGGTGTCGGCCAGTTCGGCCAAAGCGGCCGTTTTTTGGGCGGTAGTCATAAGTTGAGGGGAGGCAGATTCGCTTGTGGCGGGAGCCGGCGTTTTTGCCGGGGCCGCCTCCTGAAGGCGGGCCGCCGCACGGGGGAATTCCACCGTCAGCGTTTCGCCTTCCGGCATTTTGGGCAACGGCTTTTTGGCGGGCGCAGGCTCGGAAACAACAGCGGCCGCGCGCGAAGGCGCAGCCGCCGTAATAAATTCGTCCTCGTCCTGGGCGGCCAGAAAAGTTTTTAAGTCCGAAGCCAGCCGGCGCAGCGAATCTTGTGCCATAGGTTACAGTTTCATCGGTTCTTTGGCTTTGCGTTCCGCTTCTTTGCGGGCTTCTTCCTGGGCTTTCATTTCGGCTTCCAGGTTTTCTTTGCTGACGCGGAGCACTTCGTCTTTGGAAATGCGTTTAGACAAAATATCGTCCAGCGCTACTTTAATCACTACCGAGTTGGGCTGGTTTTTGTATTCGTCTTTTTTCTTGAGTTCCTTGGCCCACATAGACGCCAACACCACTACGTCGTAGCGGTCGCCGTCAAAGTTCATCAGTTCGGCCTCAAATTCTTTATCGTATTTTACGGACATATTTCGCTCCCTCGTTTTACTTCAGGTATTTAATTTTCAAATCCTGCCGGCACACGCGGCACTGTTCCGCCGCAATGATGCCTGCCATTTGGTCTACGGCTTCTTCCAAATCATCGTTGAGCAGGGCATAGTCGTAATGGTCCAGCTCCAGCATTTCTTTTTTGGCCGTTTCCAGGCGCAGTTCAATATCCTGGGTATTGTCGTTGCGGCCCAAAATGCGCTTTTTAAGTTCTTTTAAGCTCGGCGGCACGATGAACACGGTGGCGGCGTCGGGGTATTGGGCCTTGACGGTGCGCGCGCCTTGCACATCAATCACCAAAATAGGGCAAATGCCTTTTTTCATCAGGCTGTCCACGGATTTTTTGGGAATGCCGTAGTAGTGCGTATGCACTTGGGCCCATTCCAGCATTTGGCCTTTTTTGATGGCCTGTTCAAACTGTTTGATGGTCCAAAACAGGTAATCCACGCCGTCTTTCTCGCCGGTGCGGGGGGCACGGGTGGTGGCGGTAATCACACGCGAAACGGTGTGGTCCCGCTTTAGCACCGCGTCCACGATGGTCGTCTTGCCGGCGCCGGACGGAGAAGATACGATGATGGGAAAAGGTTTCATTGTTATATTTTAGTAAATAATCCCGGCGGCGTAAAGGGGATACACCCCCGGCCGGGGCGGTAAAAAAGGACAAAAAGAACCGCCTGCCAGGGTAAGCAGGCGGCAAGGAGAAAAAACTATGCGGCTAAAAACGGGGTTTGGCTCCCTTGGGTGGAAACGGCGATAAATTCCATACTCATAATTAAAAATTTGTCAGCGGATAGTTGCATATATTCTTCCTCCTGTATAGTAACAGTATGCCTGTTTAGGAGGCAAAAAACCAGGGTCCTTGGGCCCACCGGCAGGAAGAAAAAGGACCTAGGCAAAAGGGAACCTTTCGGCCTAGGCGCCGCGGAGTTTCAGATAGGCGGCAATTTTGTAATGCTTGTATTTGCGCGCGACGGCGCGGGGGGTGAGCCCGGCGGCGTCCTTTAAGTGCAGGTCGGCGCCGTGCTTTTCAAGCGTTTGGATGACGGTCAGCCCGCTTTGGCAGGCGGCCGCGGCGTGCAACGGAGTCCCGCCGAAATTATCCAGCTTGTCCAGCCGCGCCCCGCGCTTGATCAAGTGGCGGCACATTCCGTCCAGCCCGCATTGGGCCGCAATATGCAGCGGGGTTTGGCCGTCGTCCGTTTCCATATCCAAGGTGTAGGAAAGGGCCAGCAGGCGGTCTACGGTGTGGAAATCGTTTTGGAAAACGGCCTGGTGCAGCGGAAAGCGGTTGAGCTCGGTCGTTAAAAATTTAACAATAGCGGGATTGACGCCCTGGTATAACCCGTGTTTTAGCGGACGGAAAGAGGCATAAAAGGCCCACGCGGCCACCAACAGCAACAAAAGTACCAGTAGAAGCATACATCCCCCAATGTAGAAAGTTACTTTAGCTAAATAAGGAAAATTTGTCAACCGTTCCTCCGTCGGGAAGGAAAAGAGGTAACCGTACATATACGGCCCAGACCGCCAGGCTCCGAAAGAAAAGTAAAAGCAAATAAAAAAAAGGCTTCCCTCGGTAAGAGGGAAGCCTCATAGCAGCTAATTTGATTATTTGCGCTTTTTGGCCAATACGTCCTTGGCGGCGGCTTGCGCAGCAGCCAAGCGGGCTATCGGCACGCGGAACGCAGAGCAGGACACGTAGGTGAACCCTTCGCGGTGGCAGAATTCCACGCTGGCCGGGTCGCCGCCGTGTTCGCCGCAGATACCGATTTTGAGGTTCGGTTTGGCTTCGCGCCCTTCGCAGACGGCGTGTTCAATCAGCATACCCACACCGCGCTGGTCCAGGGTTTGGAACGGATCGGCTTCCAAAATACCCTGTTTTAAATATTCGGGCAGGAAAGAACCGATGTCGTCGCGCGAGAAGCCGAAGGTCATCTGCGTGAGGTCGTTGGTGCCGAAGGAGAAGAAATCCGCTTCCTGCGCGACTTCGTAGGCGAGGACGGCCGCACGGGGGATTTCAATCATCGTACCCACGGAGAAGTTGAGCTTTTTGACTTTCGTCTTGGCTACCACTTCGTCGTACGCGGCGCGGATGAGCTTCTTCTGGCTGATGATTTCGTTGACGTCGCAGGTCAGCGGGATCATCACTTCCGGCTGGGCTTTGACGCCTTCTTTAATCAGTTCGGCCGCGGATTCAAAAATCGCGCGGGACTGCATGGTGGTAATTTCCGGATAGGTCACACCCAAGCGGATACCGCGGTGCCCCATCATCGGGTTTACTTCGTGCAGGCCGGCGGCGCGGTCCTTAAATACGTCCATCGTAATGCCCAGCGCTTTGGCGAGTTCCGCCTGTTTTTCGGGCTGGGTGGGCACAAATTCGTGCAGCGGCGGGTCCATCAGGCGCACCGTCACGCCGTAGCCGGCCATGGCCTTCATCGTGGCTTTGATTTCCTTCTTCATATACGGGAAGAGCTCTTCCACCGCGGCTTTGCGTTCGGCTTCGTTGCCGGAAAGAATCATCTTGCGCAGGATGAAAAGCGGCTTGTCGGAATTTTTGCCGTAGAACATATGTTCAATGCGGAACAGCCCGATGCCTTCGGCCCCGAATTTGCGGGCTTTGATGGCGTCGTCTTCCGTATCGGCGTTGGCGCGTACTTTAAGGGTGCGCACTTTGTCGCACAGGGCCAGGAAGGCCGTCAGGTTTTTGTTGCCTTCGCCGGCTTCCAGCATTTTCAAAGCGCCTTCGTACACGTTGCCTTTCGTACCGTTCAGGGTCAGTGCGTCGCCTTCTTTAAAGGTTTTGCCGCCCATTTTGACGGTTTTGGCGTTTAAGTTGATTTCCAGCTCGCCGCAACCCACGATACAGCATTTGCCCCAGCCGCGCGCCACCAGGGCCGCGTGCGAGGTCATACCGCCGCGCTGGGTCAAAATACCGGCCGCGGCGCGCATGCCTTCAATGTCTTCGGGGTTGGTTTCTTCGCGCACCAAAATGGCGTTTTTGCCCTGTTCCTGCAGTTTGATGGCGTCGTGCGAGTTGAACACAATCTGGCCCGCCGCACCGCCGGGACCCGCGGGCAACCCTTTGGCAATCGGCGTTACGCCGGCTTCGGCCTTGGGGTCAATGGCCGGCAGCAAAAGTTCGCCCAGCTGCGCAGGCGTTACGCGCAGGACGGCTTCTTCTTTGGAAATTAGTCTTTCTTTTACCATATCCAACGCCATCTGCACGGCCGCGGTGCCGTTTCTCTTGCCCACGCGGCACTGGAGCATCCACAGTTTTTGGTCTTCAATGGTAAATTCAATATCCAGCATATCGTGGAAGTGTTTTTCCAACTTTTTCTGGATGGCGTCCAATTCCTTGTACACCTTGGGCATTACTTTTTCCAGGGTGGGCAGGTGTTTGGAGTGGGCGTTGGTGGACCACTTGTTCATCGGCGAGGGGGTGCGGATACCGGCCACGACGTCTTCGCCCTGGGCGTTGATTAAGTATTCGCCGTAGAAGTGGCTGTCACCGTTGCCCGGGTTGCGCGTGAAGGCCACGCCGGTGGCGCTGGTGTCGCCCATATTGCCGAAAACCATCGTCTGCACGTTGACGGCGGTGCCCCAATCGTGCGGGATGTTTTCAATGTTGCGGTAGGCGATGGCGCGTTTGCCGTTCCAAGAGGCAAACACCGCGCCGATAGCGCCCCAAAGCTGTTCCATCGGGTCGTCCGGGAAGTCCTTTTTGAGGACTTTTTTGACGGTGGCTTTAAATTCGCCGCAGAGTTTTTTGAGTTCTTCGGCCGGGATATGCGTATCGTCCGACACGCCCAATTTGTGCTTTACTTCTTCCATCATCCCGTCCAAAATTTTGCGGATGCCTTCGCCGTCTTTGGGTTCAATGCCGGCGGCTTTTTCCATTACTACGTCGGAATACATCATAATCAAGCGGCGGTACGCGTCGTACACAAAGCGCGGGTCACCGGTTTTGGCAATCATACCCGGGATGGTTTTTTCGGTCAGGCCGATGTTCAAAATGGTTTCCATCATACCCGGCATGGAAGCACGCGCGCCCGAGCGGACGGATACCAACAACGGGTTCTTTTCGGAACCGAACTGTTTTTTGGTTTCGCGTTCAATTTTTTTGAGATTGGCTTCTACGTCGGCTTTTAAGGATTTGGGATACGTGCGTTTGTTATTCCAATAATAGGTGCAGACTTCGGTGGTGATGGTGAAACCGGGGGGGACGGGGAGTTTTAACTGGCCGGCCATTTCCGCCAGGTTGGCGCCTTTGCCGCCCAATAACTCTTTCATTTTGCCGTTTCCTTCGGCTTTACCCGCTCCAAACGAGTAGACATATTTTACTGCTTTTTTTACGGCCTTTTTCGCGGCGGTTTTTGCTGCCGCTTTTTTAACGGTCTTTTTTACCATATGCGGTCGTCTCTCCAATATAAAAATAACAGAATAACGGACGGGATGTCCGTTTGGTCCTCTATATTGTAATACATTTCCGAAAGAAAAGAAAATTTTTTCTTGCCGAGGGCGGCTAAAAGGTTAAACGGCCGGGGTTTGCTTTCAAATAGTCGCCGTGGAAACCGTACCCGTCCGACACGGTTCTGCCAATGGAGGCCAGCGGCTCCTTCCACGCGGCGGCGGCCGACGCGGCCGGGTGCGGTTTGCCGGGGTAGAGTTCGTAGTTGCGGCTGAAGGTTTCCGCCGTAACGTTGGGCATAATCACGTTGGCCCCGCACTGCAAGGCCATCAGGCGCCCCTGCGGGTGGAGCGTTTCCATGGCCGTCGTGGCCGGGATGTTGATGTCCGGCAGCATCAGGCGCATGACGGCCATCATTTTTAACGACAGGTCCAAATGTCCTTTGGCGCTTTCGGCGGCCAGCGGCGTATCGGGGTGGGGAATAAACGGCCCGATGCCTGCCATGTCCACCGGCAGCGATTTAAAAAACAATAAATCTTCGGCCAGGCTTTCCACCGTCTGCCCGGGCAGCCCCACCAGCGAACCGGAACCTACTTCGTAGCCGAGTTCTTTTAAATCTTCCAAACAGCGCACGCGGTTATCCCAGCTCATTTGCGGGTCCAGTTTTTCGTAGAGAGCTTTGTCGGTGGTCTCAATGCGCAGCAGGTAGCGGTCCGCCCCGGCTTGGCGGAAGGCGGCGTATTCTTCGCGTGTTTTTTCGCCCAAGCTAAGCGTTACGGCCGCGCCCAGCTGTTTAATGCGGCGGATGATGTCGGACATTTTGTCCGCGTCAAACCACAGGTCTTCGCCCGATTGCAGCACCACCGTTTTGTAGCCGTATTGCACGGCTTTTTCGGCCGTTTGCACAATTTCGTCCGGCGTCATACGGTAGCGGGAGGCCCGATGATTGGAGCGGCGGATCCCGCAGTATATACAATCGTTTTTGCAATAGTTGGAAAATTCTATCAGCCCGCGCAGGTATACGGCGTCGCCCACGAACTGGCGGCGGACGTCGTCGGCCGTTTGAAAAAGCGCACGGCTGTCCGCACCCGAAAGGAGAGCCACAATCTCGCTGCGGGTAAGCGGCGGCTTTTTAAAAGAAGGGGCGGAAGCATGCATATATATGAGTATATCAAAATTAGATTCTGGGCCCAAAGGCCCAAAACCGCCTGGGCCCGAAGGAAAAACAAAATTAGGCCGTTTGCGGGCCAAAAAGTGGGCCCAAATTCCCGCACGGGTTGGGACCAATGACCCTGTTATTTTACCGTCTAAAAGGGTATCTTATTAATATCAAGCAGGACAACTTAACACAAGGAGGCGCTGTATGAAAACTTTGACCAAAGAAACTTTAGCCACCCAGCTGATTAAAAAGCAGCGCCTGGACCGTGAGTTCGCGTGGATCAGCCGGGAATTTAAAGATTTCCATACGCTATCCGATGTGGAAATCTACAATACAGAGCTATACGCCGCGCTTTATTTGGGTTACGTTTTTTAACGTGTGTTTCTAAACCTCCTACAAGAACACCCTGCGTCCGCCCGCTACCCCTCGGGCGGACGTTCTTTTTAAAAAAACAGTGCATCTGCAGCGGATATTTGATAATATGTGACCAAGGAGGAGTTCTTACTATGACGACTATATTTGTACGACGGTTCCTCACAGTCTTGTTCGGCCTAGGTTTGGCCCTATGCGCCGAATTGCCGGCTTTCTCGCAAACGGCCCGATTGGTTACAAAAGGGGTGTCTGCCTGGAGCCAAACCGGTGCGATTATCCCGGTTCTTCGCCCTTCGTTTCCTTTAAAAGGGGCCAAAGTATCCCCTGTATTGGGCAAACACGCCAGTGAAATTTTGAATCCTGCCCAGCAGCAAGTGCTTTCCAACAAGATAGAACGCCAAATTTTTAACCAAAGCGCAGAACGCGGCTATGTTACGGGATATTACCGCCCGGACCATACAGACACGCGCAACATTATCTATTTGCAGCGAGTGCAAAAAGAACTCAAAGCCCTTTATCCGCAAACCAAACGCCGGTTTGCGCCCCTTACGGCAAACTCCTTAGAAGAACTGCTGCAAGTGTGGAAAAATGGCCCCGCGGAAGAAAATTTTATGTCCGCCGGCTCCGCCACCGAAGTGCTGGTATTGCGCACCACGTCGCGCCGCACGGGTTATTATGCATTGGCGGTAGAAAGCACCGCGGACTCCGGGCGGCCGCTGCACGATATTTTAATCCTGGACGTCAATAACGCCCGTTGGATTTCTTTGCGCAAGAGCTTGGCCGCGGCGCACCCTATGCGTCAGCAGCCCCAAAAATAATTGCGCAAGCGGTTGTTTTGGCAGGCGGCGGGACCATTCCGCCGCCTTTTTTGCTATACTATATACATAAGAAAGGGACAAAGAACGGGCGTATGTTCTTTGTCCTTTTTATTTGGTATAATAAATTGTACTTTACGAAGTATAAAAAATTAAAACAGGAGAAGATTGGCCTCCGGCTCGGTATCCCTTGGGATAAGGAATGCTTGGTCGGCAGATTACAATCTAAGTGTACAATACAATGGTACTTTCCATGCAAGACAGAAAAGACATCATCAGCAAATTCCAAACGAGTGCGAACGACACCGGCTCCGCCGCCGTGCAAATTGCGCTCATCACGGAACGCATTCAGTATATTTCCAACCACCTCAAAGCCAACCCGAAAGATTTTGCGGGCGAAAGAGGGCTGAACAAGCTGGTCGGGCAAAGAAGACGCTTGCTCGCTTACCTCAAAAGAACCGACTTTGAAAAATATCAAAAAGTCACCCAAGAACTCAAATTAAGGAAATAACTTCTAATGCAAAATTTCAATCATAAATTTGATATCCGCAACGTGGAAGTGACCGTGGGCAACCAGCCGATTAAGCTGGAAACCGGCCTAATCGCCAAACAAGCCGACGGCGCCGTAGTCGCCACGATGGGTGAAACGATGGTGCTGGCCACCGCCGTTTCCACCAAGGAGCAAAAACCCGGTATTTCCGATTTTACTCCGCTTACCGTCAATTATAAAGAAAGAACCTACGCCGCGGGCAAAATCCCCGGCGGTTTTTTCAAACGCGAAGGCCGCGCCAGCAAGAAAGAAACGCTGTCTTCCCGCATTATTGACCGCACCATCCGCCCGATTTTCCCGGAAGGTTTTGCCTGCGAAACCAACGTAACGGCGATGGTTATCTCCAGCGATGACAAGCACGACGCCGATGTGTTGGCCGTACTCGCTTCGTCCGCCGCGCTGGTTATTTCTTCCATTCCGTTCAACGAACCGGTCGCCGCGGTGCGCATCGGCCGCAAGGACGGGCAGTACATCGTCAACCCCACCAAAGCCGAACAAGAAACCTGTGATATGGACCTCGTGATTGCCGGTTCCGCGCAGGGGCTTTTGATGGTGGAAGGCGGCGCCAAAGAAGTGGAAGAAGAAGCCATCATTAAAGCGATGGAAATTGCCAAGCCGGAAATTGACAAAATGTGCGCGGCCCAAATGCAGCTGCGCGAAATGGCCGGCAAACCGAAATTTGAATATGTCGTGGAAAAACTGCCGCAGGAAGTGGCGGACCTTGCCAACGGCAAATTCCGCGAAGAAGCCAAAAAAATTCTGCATGCGTTTTCCGATAAGCAAACCCGCGATACGCAGGTTGCCCAGCTGAAGGCGTCGTTCACCGAAGAACTGACCCCGAACTACGGCGAAAATGCCGCCGTGTATGCGGGCATCGCGCTGGAAAACATTATGTACGAAGAATCCCGCAACCTGGTACTGCACGAAGGCGTGCGTGTGGACGGCCGCAAACCCGACGAAATCAGACCGTTAAGCTCTATGGTCGGCTTGCTGCCCCGCGCCCACGGTTCCGCGCTATTCACCCGCGGGCAGACGCAGTCCCTGGCGGTTGCCACCCTGGGCACCCCGGACGACCAGCAAATGGTGGAAGGCTTGGACGAAACCACCTACGAACGCTTTATGCTGCACTACAACTTCCCGGGTTTTGCTACCGGTGAATGCAAACCGGACCGCTCTCCGGGCCGCCGCGAAATCGGCCACGGGGAACTTGCCCGCCGTGCTTTAATGCCGCTCATCCCCAGCGAAGAAGAATTCCCGTACACGATTCGCGTCGTGTCCGATATTATGGAATCCAACGGTTCTTCCTCCATGGCCAGCGTGTGCGGCGGTTCCTTGGCGTTGTTTGACGCGGGCGTACCGATGAAATCCGCCTGCTCCGGCATTGCCATGGGCGCCATCTCCGGCGAAGGCAAATTTGTAGTGCTTTCCGATATTATGGGCCTGGAAGACCACCTGGGCGATATGGACTTTAAACTGACCGGTTCCCGCAAGGGTATCACGGCGTTCCAGATGGACGTAAAACTCAAAACGGGTATCCCGCTGGACGTTTTGCGCCAGGCTATTTCTCAAGCCACCAAAGGCCGCATGTTCATTATGGATCACATGGAAAAAACGATCGCCGAACCGAGAAAGAACATTTCCCGCTTCGCCCCGATTATTTACAAAATGCGCATCCCGGTGGACAAAATCGGCGCCTTAATCGGCCCCGGCGGCAAGAACATTAAACGCATCACCGAAGCGACCGAAGCCAAGATTGACATCGCCGAAGACGGCATCGTAACCATCGCCGCCGCCAACAGCGACCGCTTGGACCAGGCCAAAGCCGAAATTGAAATGATGACTGCCGAACCCGAAGTAAACAAAATTTACAAAGGTAAAGTAGTTTCCATTCAGCCCTTCGGCGCGTTTGTGGAAATCTTGCCCGGCAAGGACGGATTGTTGCACATTTCCGAAATTGAAAAACACCGCATCAACAAAGTCGAAGACGTGTTAAAACTCGGCGACATTGTAGAAGTAAAATGCGTGGAAATTGACAATAACGGAAAAGTAAGACTCTCCAGAAAAGCCTTGCTCAAATAGTTTCCAAGCAGTGTTAATCCCCGGGGAAATAAACCTCCCCGGGGATTTTGTTTTTACATAACCCGAGGTATCCGATGTCTTTTGATATAACCGCCTGGATGAATGAACTGATTGCCCGGCTGCAAAATGCTTTCGGCTCCCGCCTCACGGCGGTTGGGCTGCAGGGCAGTTTTAAAAGGGGGGACTACCACGCCCAAAGTGATATAGACGCGGTGGTCATTTTGAATAAACTTACCCCGGCCGATATGGCGGACTACAAAGCCGTTCTGTCGCAAATGCCCGCGTCTCCCCACCCCGTATGCGGATTTTTGGGGGGACAGGACGACCTTAAAAACTGGTCCCGTGCGGAACTGTTCCAATTCGGGCAAGATACCCGCTGGCTCTACGGAACGGCAGACGGCCTTTTGCCGCCGCCCACCCGCGGGGACGCCCGTTTGGCGGCCCAAAGCGGCGCGGGCACGGTGTACCACGCGCTGGTGCACACGTGGGTGCACGGACAGCTGACGGCGGAACTCATCAAAGAACTGCGCAAAAGTCTGTTTTTTGCGTTGCAAGCCGCGCATTATGCCCGCACCGGCATTTATCTGTCGGACAAGAAAACCCTGGCGGCGGCCTTACCCGCGCCAGAAAAATCCGCCCTGTTGCCTGCACCCGCGCAAACGCCGGAAGAAGCAGCGGCCGATATACTAACCTGCTGCCAAGGGATATTGGCCGAATGCGCCCAAAGTCCCACGGCGGATTAGGCCCTTTGGCCCTTGTTCCCGGTGTGCAAAAATCATATCCTATCTGTAAGGAGAAATACTATGAAATACCTGAAAATAGCCTTATTTGCCTGTTTGTTTGCGCCGGTATGTGCGCAAGCCCAGGCCACCAAAACCGTTCCTTTGGGCGGAAATTGGGTATTAAACACTAAAATCCCTTACACCTTTGATACGGCTTCCTTCAATAAACAATTTTCCGACCAAATGAACACGGTGCGTGCGATGCAAGCCGCCCGCCAAACCCAACCCGCGGAGTTAAACATTCCCGCGGCCCAACCGGCCGAACCGGTGGATGAAACGCTCTACACGCGCGATATCGTCAGCCGCGAAACCATTTTAAAGTCCGACGGATACCAAATTACTCCGTCGCGTGAGTGGTACGTCAAAAAGCACGCTCCCAGCGCCTGCTCGTTTTATAAAGGGTGGGAAAAAGGCGAAGATTTGTCCTTTGTGCAAAAAGGCCAAGAACGCCGCGCCTGCGAAGCCGAAATGAACCCCAAATACCAGCGCCACACCTGCGCCTTCTGCGGCCAGCCGATTAACGGCGCCTGCGGGGCCACTTCCACCTGGAGCGACGATAACGGCACCCACTACGCCCATGCCGATTGCTTTGCCAAACACCGCCACCAGGCCGCCAAAGAAAAACTGATGAAAGGCCTGGATATTTCCGACGAGCTCTGCGCCTCTTTTGACCGCCAGGAGCAACAGCGCATAGCGGCCCAAAAGCAACTGGCCGCCCAGCTGAAAAAGCAGGAACAGCTCCGCGCCAGCCAAGCCCCGGAACCCACGTTGATTGTCCACCCGGTCACGCGCCCGTTGGAAGAAGTAAATAAAGACATTCAGCGCTTTGTGGCCCGCCATTCCCAATCCTTACAAGAAGCCGGCAAAGCCAAGCGCGCACACAAAACGCTTACCAAAAAACAGGTCAAGCTGTTAGATGAGTTTAACGCCCTGCACGCCGAATTCCAGCGCGCGAGCGCCAAATGATTTAAAACCCCGGTTCGCCGGGGTTTTTTTATGTCTTCAAAAGCCGGCCTCCGCCGGTTTTTTGCTTTTCGGGCCGCTTTCCCAGTTTGCTATAATAAACGTATGGTTTGCTTTACTGCATATACGCGCCGGCTGTTGCCGTGCGCGGCGGTTGTTTTATGCCTGCTGGCCGCCGGGTGCAATTACCACGGGCGGATGAAGCGCGGCATCTACCAAACGCCCGCCTTTGACCATAAAATCCAGGCGCGCGTGATGGTGGTGGGGGATAAATACATTCAGCCCTCTTTTACGTTTAAAGACCGCAATTTAACCCCGGTTAACTCCTATATCATCCGCGTGGATGACGGCGCCGCCGTGGCGGCGGCCGACGCACTGGGCACGCTGTTTAGCACGGTGGACGTAAACCACTACAAATACCGCCAAGACTACGATTATATTGCCGAACTGGACTACCGGGTGGACGAGGAGGACGAAACCTTCTACCGCCCGCACGCGGAAAACGGATTCTGGTGGTTCAAAAAATACCGTGTTCCCCGCTTTCACACATATGTTACGCTCACCCTGCGCAACCCGCACTCCCGCCAGCCGATTATCCAGCTGTCCCAAGACCGCTTGAGCTACCTGACGTTTAACAACACGGCAGTCGGCATATACTGGCTGAACAAAATGACGCTCTCGCTTCTGTTCCCCGTAATTGCACCGGCATACACGTCGGCCGCGGGCAACAGCATACGCAAAACGCTGGAGGAAGATTTGCGCGCCTGCCTGCAGAACATCATGACCGATTTGGAAGAAAACCGCATTCTCTTTGCCCCCGGCCAACAAGCCTCTTTGGCCCGCAACGACGGGCTGTATAAGTACCTGTTGGAAAAAACCCTGTATGTGGAAACACCCGCCGGCCACGGCACAGGCTTTTTTATCAGCCCAAGCGGCTATTTTATCACCAATGCCCACGTCGTAAAAAACTACCGCGACGTGCGCTACTACCTGTACGGCGATTTGCCCGTTACGCCCCGCCGCGCCGAGCCGCCGTTTCGCTATGCGCGGGTGGTGCGGGTGAACCACGCGCGGGATTTGGCCCTGGTAAAAGCGGAGGGGAAATTCCCGTATTTTACCTTGGACGGGGAGCGCTCCCACTACCAAACGGGGGAGCCCGTGCTGGCGTTGGGCAACCCCAAGACCGAACAATTTACCGTTACAAAAGGCATTATCAGCGCCGTAAAAAACCACAACGGTTTGGACGTCATCCAAACGGACGCCGCCATCAGCAGCGGCAACAGCGGCGGCCCGCTGGTGCTGGTCAAAACGGGGCAGGTCATCGGCGTAAACCAGCAGGTCATCCGCCCCGACCTGGCCGAAAATATCGGTTTTTCCATTAGCGCCTTTGAAGTCATGCGCACGCTGGGCATTACCCAACCGTTAGACGAAAAAACGCTCCGCCGCGAATAACAATTTTCTCTCCCGCCTGCACGCCGTGCGCCGGGGGATATGTATCAAAACGCAAAAATTATGTAAAATAAATACAAGCAGTTTTGGTATCAATTTGAAACAGAGGTTATTTCTTTTATGAAAAAAACAGCAACCAAAAAAGCGGCTCCGGCCAAAAAAGCCAAAGCAGTACATAAGCCCGCCGTAAAGGAATCCCCCATTTTGAAGGAAGTCAAACAACTTTACGGTTTTATGCAGGACAACAACCTGGACACCATTGAATACGACCAGAAGGGCTTGTACCTGCGTTTGGTAAAAGCCAAACCCGCCATGGTGCCGGTGCCCGTGAATGTGGGTGCCGTAGCCGGCCAAACGGCTGCAGGCGCGCCCGTGCCGGTGCAGGAACAATACAAAGAAGTAATCAAATCGTCGCTGATGGGTATCTTCTTCCGCGGGTCCACTCCTTCGGCCCCGCCGTTTGTGAAAGAAGGCGCCCGCGTGGAAAAAGGCGACGTCATCTGCTTGATTGAAGCCATGAAAGTTTTTAACGAAATGCGCGCCGAATTCCCGTGCATTATCAAAAAAGTCTTGGTAGACAACGGCAAGCCCGTTAAACAAGGCGATGCGCTGTTTGCCATTGAACGGGTATAGTGCGTATGATGCCGTTACAGGAAAACATCCAAACCGCCATAACCAACATTTCCGGTTATCTGGCCGAACATCAAAAAGCTACCTCCTGGCAGCTCAAGGTGATGTTCCGCCTGTCCAGCTCGGTGCTGTACCTGGCGTTAGGCGCCCTGTACAACCAAGGGAAAATTTCCCTGGAAGCTGACGGCATTAACTACCACGTTACCTGGGGCCAGCAGACCTCGTCGGTGCCCCCGGCAGCGCCTATTCAAAATCTGTAAACAAAACCCCGCTTCGGCGGGGTTTTTTATGCCCCCGCCGGCTGGTGCGCGCTCTAACGGTTTGCCCCTTCGGCTGAGTCCGAAACGCTGTTTTTGCCGATTGAAGGGCCCGGCTGCCCGGGGTAACGCCCCGCCGCGGACCGACCGAAAAGGGGGAAAAGGACCTAACGCCTGATTTCGCGCGCTGGAGTGCCAAGGCGGGCCGCCCCCAAAAGGGCAGTAAACAGGCCTCCGCGCGCTTGCTTTTCCTCCGCCTGTCAAGCCGGGGGCAGGCAGCGGCCAAAGCGCCCAAACCGTTGGGTCCGCTTGCGGAGCACGCGGGGGAAAAACACCCCGCATACGAACTCCAGCCAACGGCCGTTCGCCCGCCCACAGCCGGCCGGGTACAAAACGCGTTTTTTGCGGCGGCAGAATTTTCCCCATACTCCGTAAAAAAATGTAAAATAGATGATATGCCAAAGTATTATTACGCCGCCAAAAAATCCAAAAAGAAAACCAAAAAGACTTCCTCCCGCGCCTGGATACGCACTGCGCTGTACATTCTGGCCGGAGCGGTGTGCTTGTGGCTGTTTTGCATTTTGTGGTTTAACGTTTCAAGCGGCCAGGCGGGGGAGGCGACGGCTTCCTACCTGTCCCAGCTGTTGGGGCAAGGCGCGGGGCTGATTCCGCTGTTTTTGGCATATTGGCTTATCCAAACGGTGCGCAACAAAAGCACTTCCTTTTTATTTTTCCTCGTGGGGGCGTCCGTCACGCTGGCGGCTTTTTCCAGCCTGCTGACGGTTTTAAAACTCATTTTTACCGATTCGCTCATCAGCGGCGGCCGGGTGGGGCAGACCGTCTTTTACGCGTTAAAAGGCGTAAGCGGTACCGTGGGGGCAACGGTATTTTCGCTGGCCTTGTTGCTGGTGGGGATTCATATGCTGTTTGCCATTCCGTGGTCGGTTATTCTGCAAAAGACGATGGAATTTGTCCGCAACGATTTTGACGGCTGGCTGGACGCCCGCGCCGAATTAAAACAGCGCGTGAGCGAAGGCCGCCACGAACTGAAGGAAAAATCCGCCCGCGAAACGGTCCGCCCGGTGGCCGAAGAAATCCACGAAGCGCCGGAAATCCACCGCGCCAAGCCGGAAATCCGCCGCCCGGTGGCCGAACAAATCACTTTGCCCCGCCACGACGAAATGGCCGCCCGTCACCCGCTGCCTCAAACGGATGAACCCGCCGCGGACGAAAACGGCGAAGTAAAGAAATTTGACCCCAAAACCTTTGTGCTGCCTTCCCTGGATTTGCTCAACGACCCGGTGGGGGACGGGATTGTCGGCCCGACGGATGACGAAATCGCCCAAGCCACCCGCCGCCTGGAAGACACGTTGAAAAGTTTTGATATCCGCGCCAGCGTGACCGGCGTATCGCCGGGGCCCGTGGTCACCCGCTACGAAATCAAGCCCGACCCGGGCGTCACCATTGCCTCCATCACGGCCCGCACACAGGACATTCAGGCCAGTATGGAAGCGCGCGCCATCCGCGTACAGGCGCCTATCCCGGGCAAAAACGCCGTCGGGTTTGAAATCCCCAACGAACGCCCGGTCATGGTAACGATGAAGGAAATCCTCCAATCGCCGGTGTATGCCGCCTCTAAAGCCGTGCTGCCCATTGCCCTGGGCCGCTACGCAGACGGCAACCCCGCCGGTTCCGCCGCCGAAAAATGGCCGCATATTCTGATTGCCGGCGCCACCAACAGCGGTAAGTCCATTTGTCTGCATACGATTATTATGTCCCTGCTGTACAAACACCGTCCGGACGAAGTGAAATTTTTGATGATTGACCCCAAACGCGTGGAACTGACGCTCTACGAAGGCATCCCGTACCTGTACGACCCCAAAACCTCGTGCGACGATGTGGATGTGGTAACCGACGCGCCGGGGGCGGCCAAATCGCTGCAAATGCTGGTGAAGGTAATGGAAAAACGCCTGCAAATTATGCAGCTGGCCAAAGTAAAAAATATAGAAGGCTACAACCAGTGGGCCGCGCAAAACAACGAAGAAAAGATGTTCTACATCTTTGTGGTGATAGACGAAATGGCCGACCTGATGCTGCAAACCAAAGCCTCTATTGAAGACTCCATCCAACGCCTGGCTCAAATGGGCCGCGCGCTGGGCATTCACCTGATTTTGTGCACGCAGCGGCCGTCTGTAAAGGTGGTCACGGGCGTGATTAAGGCCAACCTGCCTTCGCGCATTGCGTTGCAGGTGGCGTCGTCCATAGACTCCAAGGTCATTTTGGACGCCACCGGCGCCGAAGACCTGCTGGGCAAAGGCGATATGCTGTTCCAAAGCACGTCGGACAAAACGCCGCTGCGCATCCAGGGGGCGTACGTGTCGGAAAAAGAAATCAAGGCCGTGGCCGATTTCCTGCGCGCCCAAGGCGGGCCCGACTACCCGGTGCAAATTGTGGCGGAACACAACCCGAACCAGCGCCCGCAGGACGGCCTGGGCGCCAGCCCCGAGGAATTAATCCAAGCGCTCAACCTGATTAAAGAGCGCCGCCGCGTATCGCAAGATTTGTTAAAAGCGCACTTTGGTTCCAGCGCGCGCGCGACCAATATGTTAAGCGTGCTGGAAATGAAAGGGTATATTTCTAAGCCGGAAGGTTCCAACCGTTGGGAAATCCATTACGAAATGATTGACCAGGCGTTGGAGGAATTAAACTCCCTGCCGTACGACAAAAACTATCAGGAAGAAACGTATGAAACCGTGTATAAATAAATTATTCCCCGCCGTGTGCGCGGCTTTATTGCTGGCCGCGTGTTCGGATTCCAACCCCACCCCGCAGGAACCTGCCCCGGCGGCGCCTGCCGCCCAAACGGACGTCCAACCGGCGCCCAAACCGGCCGAACCGCCGGTACAGCCGGCCCCCGTTCAAAAGCCGCAGCCGGCCGCGCCCGCACTGTCCGCTGCCGAACTGACCGAACGCTTAAAACAGTGGGACAAAAAGCTGGCCCAACTGGAAACGGATTTTACCCAAGTTACCTCTTACGACGGCGTGGAAGTCAGCCGTTCGCAGGGCAAATTGTTCTACGACCGCGCCCAAAACCGCCTGCGCCTGGATACGCTCAACCCGCACGGAGAAGTGGAACAAACCGCCATTACGGATAAAAAGGATATTGTCATTTTGGACGAAAACAACCAGCACGTCACCACCCTTTCCTGGGCGGATTGGCAGCAGGGCCAGCCCAACCAGGCGTTGTTTGACTTCGGCAATTATACCGCGCTGGTGGACCGCCACACGGCCTCCGTCAAAAGCCAGGACGGCCAAACCGCCGTGCTCGTGCTGACCCCTAAAGAAAACAACGAATATACCCTCTATTTAACCCTTTCCAAAAAGGATTTTTTCCCGCAAACCATCACCATCCGCTCGGAACTGATGGTCACGCGGGCCGATTTGAAAAATACCCACAAAAACCGCCCGCTGCCGGCGGATGTGTTCGGAGGATTTAACCAATGATGACACTTGCCAATAAAATCACGCTCACGCGCGCTGCTTTGTCTATCGTGATGTTTTTGTTTATTTTAATGCCGTTCGGCTGGGCCCGTTTTACGGCCACCCTCATTTTTATCGTGGCCGCCAGCACGGACTGGGTGGACGGCAAAATCGCCCGCCAAACCAACACCATCACCCCGTTCGGCGCGATTGTGGACCCGTTTGTGGACAAAATTTTGGTCGCGGCGGCGTTCTTTGCGTTTGTGGGCATTAAGGAATTGGACATCCCGATTTGGGCCGTGTTCTTTATTCTGCTTCGGGAACTGATGATTTCCACCCTGCGCGTGATTGCCGCGCTGGAAGGCAAAGTGATGGCCGCCGAACGCTGGGGCAAGTTTAAAACCGTTATTCAGATGACGGCGGTGGGGACGATTTTCTTTGTGCTGGACGTATACCACCTGTCCCACATTTTAACGGGCGGGGCCAAAGCCACCAGCATTATTTTGTTCATCACCCTGCAAAAAGTGCCCTACGCCATCACCGCCATCGCCGCCGTGATTACGTGGATCAGCGCCATTTCGTACTTAAAAAACAACTGGGAACTGCTTAAAAAATCCTGGAGCCTGCCCGTATGCAAGTAGTCATCCGCGCCCTGGCGACGGGGCTGTTTGTCAGCTATCTGCCGCCGATGGTGTTTAAGTACAAAAAAAATACCGGCGCCGGTTTTTTGGGCACGCTGTGGGGGGTTTTATTAGTGCTGGCCTTCCCTACGGACCAGATGCTCTATTTAATTGCCATGCTGGCGTTTTGGGTATTTGCCGTAATCATCTGTAAAAAAGTACAATTTAAAGGGCAAACCGGGCACGACAACCCCAAAATCATCATTGATGAAATGGCCGGCTATATTACGGCCATGGCGTTCCTGCCCCGGACGTGGCCCTACCTGCTGGCGGCGTTTGTACTGTTCCGGACGTTTGACACGCTTAAACCGTGGCTCGTAAAAACGTTTGACCGGATGGAAAATGCCTTCGGCATTGTGTTTGACGATGTGGCCGGCGGCCTGATGGCCAACATTTTGATACAGCTTTTTATTATATTTTTTATAAAGGGGTAACCCAAGGAGATAACTAGATATGGACTTTTCCAACATGACCAATGTGCGCGAGTTGTTAGCCGCCGGCGGACCGGTGCTGATTCTCTTGCTGCTTTTATCCGTATATTCCATTTCAGTCATTTTGGAACGCTTTTTTAAATTGCGTTCTTCCGTTTCGCTTTCGCGTAAACTGATTGCTTACTGCCGCCATCCCATTCGCTCGGAAAATTACCAAAAAGTGCTGGACGCCTGCCACAAGGAAGTCGTCCGCAATACGCCGGCCGCGGTGCTGCTTTCCCGCCTGGTGCAGGAACGCCACCGCCCGCAAGCCGAGCTGGAAAAAATTGCCGACTCTATCATTGATTGGGAAATTTCCAAGCTGCAGCGCCGCCTGACGGTGCTGGGCACATTGGGCAGCATTACGCCTTTTATCGGGTTGTTCGGCACGGTTATCGGCGTTATCCACGCGTTTAAGGACCTGGCCTCCACCACCGCTACCGGTGCGGGCGCGTCCGTCGTGGCGGCGGGCATTGCCGAAGCCCTTATCAACACGGCGGCCGGTCTGTTTGTGGCTATCCCGGCGGTAATTGCGTACAACTACTTCCTGTCCAAGACGAACTACTTCGCCCAGGAACTGCAAAACGCGGCGCACGAAGTCATCTACCGCCAAGACGAAGAAGAATCGGGCGAGTTTTAACCTATGCGTACCCACAAGACACGAACCGTAATGGCCGAAATCAATATGGTGCCGTTTATCGACATCACGTTGATTTTGCTGATTATTTTTATGGTGATGAGCCCGCTTTTGGTGCAAATGCAGCTGACGGTGGATTTGCCCAAATCCCAAGCCATTAACACCCAAGCGGAGGACGACGTCATCCGTATTGAAGTGCAAAAAAACGGCACGATTTCCGTGATGAACAAAACGCTGACGATGAAAAACCTGGAACGCGAACTGATTTTGCGTATGGGCAAAGCCAGCAAAAAAACGATTTTGGTGCAAGCCGACAAAGACGTACCGATACAGCAGGTGGTGGACGTGTTTGACGTCGCCAAAAAGCTCGGCGCAGCCAAACTGGGGATTGGAGTCCTTTCTAAAAACTGATGAACCGCTATCTGGCCCTTTCCGGCGGCCTGCACGTATTGGCCGCCCTGTTCCTAATCTTACTACTGGCCCCTTCCGCCAAGAAGGCCTCGGCCACGTATACGATTGACTTTATCGGAACGGGCAAAGTAATCGCCACCACCGGGCAGGAAGCCGCCTCGCCGGTGCCGGCCGCACCCAAAGCCGCGGTGCAAGCCCCGGCCCCCGCCCAAGAAGCCGTAGCCCAGCCGAAAACCAACAAAAAGGCCTACGCTTCCAAGAGCGAAATTACCACCAAAAAACAAACCAAAAAGGCTCAACCTAAAGCCGCCCCGCTGGCGGCGCCCAGCGTCCTGTCGGACGAAGCGGACGCCAAAGCCGAGGCCGGAGGGGGGAGCGCCTCCAAGGAAGGAGAATTTGCCGGCGGCAACATCCAAACCGATTTTGCCAACTTCCCGTATCCGTGGTACATCACGCAGGTGCGCAACTCGCTGTGGATTGAATGGGAAAAACGCCGCCCCGCCGGGACGGAGCTTTCCGCGCTGGTGTCGTTTGCCATTGCGCGCGACGGGAAAATAAAAGATTTACAGGTAGACCGCAAATCCGGGGATGACACGTTTGACTTCGCTGCTACCTCGGCCGTCATCAATGCAGGCCCCTTTGCGCCACTGCCTATGTATTACGAAAAAGACGAACTCACCGTAAGTGTGGAGTTCCGCCAGGAGAAATAATATGAACGGATGGCAGCGCTTTGCAGTACTGATTGTATGTTGTTTTGTCGTGATGGTTTTATACCCGTATTTTGATGCGGCCGGATGGACGTTTATGGGCGTGGCGTTTGCCATGTGGACGGGTGTGATTGTGGTGTTGTCAATCATATCCAACCTGTTTGGCCTCTACAAGTTTGACGGGCTGAACAAGCTGATTTTCTTCGTGCTGATTTGTGCAATTATGTATTCGCTGCTGTGGTACTTCCCGCAGGAAGACAAAGTCACCCCGATTAACAAAATTAAATACGGGGAAATCCCCACCAAGAAAGACATTGAATACGGCATCAAACGCTTTACGTTTAATTTTGACTTTGCGCGCCGCAACGCCCGCCGCAAAGAAAATTTCATCAATCAGGATATGGATAAAGACGAAGTGAAAAAGGAAATCAAAAAGAAAGTTTCCGACACAACCGACGAACTGATTGATTCCATTGACATCCAAGTGGAGTAACATATGAAAAACACCATTTTAATCACCGGCGGGAACGGCTTTATCGGCCGCGCGCTGACGGACAAACTGCTGCAGGAAGGGTTCAATGTGCGCATTGTCACGCGCCGCACCCCCAAAGCACAGCCGGCCAACCCTGCCGTAACGCTGGTAAAAGCCGATTATAACGACGTAGAATCCCTCAAAAAGGCCTTACAGGGCTGCGTGGGGGTGTTCCACCTGGCCGCGGCCATTTTCGGCTTTAACCGCCAGGATTTTGAAAAAGCCAACGTTACCGCTACGCGCAACGTGGTGGAAGCCGTCAACCAAACCCCGGACATTAAAACCTTTGTGCACGTGTCCAGCCTGGCCGCCAGCGGCTTTGCGCCGGATAAAGACCACCCCCGCACAGAAGAAATGGAGCCGAACCCCGTTTCCGACTACGGAATCACCAAGCTGGGGGGCGAAAAAGCCGTGCATACCCTGCGCCCCGGCGTGAAATGGACGATTATCCGCCCGCCTATCGTGTACGGAAAGAACGACTCGGGCGTTTCCAAAATTGCCCTGTGGGTGCGCCGCGGCATTATGGTCAACACCTCCGGCAACGGCTACTTCAGCTTTGTGCACGTGGACGATTTGGTGCAGGCGCTGTGGCTGGCCTACTCGCGCGAAGACACCGCGGGGAAAACGTATTTCGTGACGGAAGATGCAATTTATTCGTGGGACTATTTCATCACGCAAATGGCCCGTGCGATGAACTGCCACAAACCTTTTATGCCCAACGCGCCCAAATGGATGCTGCGCGTGGCGGCCTGGATTTACGAACTGGCCGCGCACATCAGCGGCGCCCAGCCGGCCCTCAATTACGATAAAGTAACCGAGGCCACCGTCCCGGGGCATTGGATTTGCTCGGGCAAAAAATGGCAGCAGTTAACGGGCCAAAAATTTACGCCGCTGGCCGAAGGACTCAAGAAAAGTTTTTAGTCGTTCTTCCGCACGGTGCAGGCGAGTGCCGGCCCGAGCGGAAGAAAACGGACAAGCGGTTTAAATTTTGTTATAATATATAGGCCGTCTGGAGTTTCAGACGTAAAAATTTTGGAGAGGTGGCTGAGAGGCCGAAAGCGGCGGTTTGCTAAACCGTTATACGGGTTAATTCCCGTATCGAGGGTTCGAATCCCTCCCTCTCCGTTGGATATACCCCGCGCAAGCGGGGTTTTTTATTGCCCAAATCTGTCGGGGTCGGGCTTATTAGGCCGCTATCGCCACCTATTTTTTAAGTTTTCTCGTTGCTTGCCGTACAAGCATTTTTGTATAGTATAAAATATCTAAATTAGGATTTTTTTATTATGGATAACGCCACCAAACAAAAACTTTGGAAAACCGCCGACCAACTCCGCTCCAATATGGACCCGTCCGAATACAAATACGTCGTACTGGGGCTCATTTTTTTGAAATATATTTCCGATTCTTTCTCCGCTCTGCAAACCCAAATGAAGCAGGACGAATACTATGTGCAAAACCCGCAGTATATAGAGGGGGACATGCGGGACTATTGCACCGAACACCATGTTTTTTGGGTGCCACCGCAGGCCCGCTGGGAATTCCTGCGCGACAACGCCCCCCAGCCCAACATCGGCAAACTAATAGACGATGCCATGCTGGCTATCGAGGACGAAAACCCCAAACTAAAAAACATTCTGAACAAAAACTACGCGCGCCTTTCCCTGCCGCCCGGCCGCCTGGCGGATTTGATTAACACCCTTTCCACCATTGGTTTTGAAAGCGGCCACACCGCGCCCGACGCCCTGGGCGAAGTGTACGAATACTTTTTGGGCAGGTTTGCCGACGCGGAAGGCAAGCGCGGCGGGCAGTTCTACACGGCAGCCTCGGTGGTAAAAACGATGGTAGCCATCATGGCCCCTACGGAAAACCACAAAGTATACGACCCCTGCTGCGGCTCGGGCGGGATGTTCGTGCAGAGCGAACGCTTTGTAAAACTCCACCAAGGCACGGGCAACCTGTCCATTTACGGGCAGGAAAGCAACCCCACCACCTGGCGTTTGGCAGCCATGAACTTGGCCATACGCGGCATAGAGTTCAACCTGGGGGCCGAACCGGCGGACACCTTTCACGATGACCAACACCCCAACCTGCGCGCGGATTACATTTTGGCAAACCCGCCGTTTAACGTGTCGGAATGGGGGGGCGAAAAGCTGGAAAAAGACCCCCGCTGGCAGTACGGCATTCCGCCCGCCGGCAACGCCAACTACGCCTGGATACAGCACATGCTGTACCATCTGGCCCCCACGGGCGTAATGGGCACCGTACTGGCAAACGGGTCCATGAGTTCCAACACCGGCGGCGAGGGGGAAATCCGCCAGCGCCTGCTGGAGGCGGACCTGGTGGAATGTATGGTGGCCTTGCCGGGGCAGTTATTTTTTAACACGCAAATCCCCGTGTGCCTGTGGTTTTTGCGCAAGCAGAAAAAGCGCAAAGGGGAAGTGCTGTTTATAGACGCGCGCGGGCTGGGCTTTATGGCGGACCGTACCCGCCGGGAATTTGCGGACGCGGACATCGCACAAATAGCGGACACTTACCACGCCTGGCGCGCGGACGAATTCGCCCCCAAAAATAAAGACTACGCGGACGTAAAGGGCTTTTGCAAATCCGCCACGCTGGAAGAAATAAAACAGAACGACTACGTTCTTACCCCCGGCCGCTATGTGGGCGTGGCCGAGCAGGAAGAGGACGACGAAGCCTTTGCCGCCAAAATGGCGCGCCTGACGGCGGAGCTGACCGCACAAATGGAAGAAAGCGCGAAACTGGACGCGAAAATAAAAGAGAATTTGGAGAAAGTAATTTATAAATGAACATAAAAATAAAATTACAACTGCAAAAACTTGTTATTTTTTTCATTGGGACTCTAGTTGGTGGAATAGTGGGCTGGGGAATAACTACCTATATGGATCGGCCCGATATTTCGTATTATGCAAAGCTGAACCAGCACGCTACAGTCAGAACTGAAAACTCCAAAAGGATTTTAACCTCTTGGTATAGGACACGACGGAATCTCAAACGAGGAGAAATATATTCGTCTTCAGTTTATCTTAGAAATACAGGGAATCATGCATACAAAGGGGAGGATTTTTCAAAAGGAAAGAATCCTTTACGTATAGAAAGTGATAAACCTATTACGCTTTTTACTATTAATGATAAACAAAACCCAGAAACAACCGTTTCTATAACTGATAAAAACGGAATTTATTATATTGATTTTGATTTTATAAATTACGGTAAGAGTATAAATTTTGTATTTATTCATTCCCAACCTGTAAAATATATACAAGTCAAAGGGGCTGGAGTAAATTTTCCTTCTATAAAAGAAAAGATACCATTTACAATATGGATGTATACACACCCCCTGTGGACATTAATTTCATTTCTTTTACTAGCACTCTTACTGATATATTGGGTAGATTATACCTATAGTACAAAAATAGAACAAGAACACAATAAACAACTAGCTGAGTTAGTTAAACTGCAAAACGAATTAAAATCTAGAGCTAAAAAACATGCAAAAAAGTAATTGGAAAAAATGTAAATTAAAAGATATTGCAACTATTATTATGGGATCTTCTCCAAAAGGGTCAGAAATTAATGAGAAAGGAATCGGCCTTCCTTTTTTTCAAGGATCGGCAGAATTTTCTTATAGATACCCTATGGTAAAAAAATACACAACAAACCCTATTAGAAAAGCCCAAGCACACGATATTTTATTCAGTGTCAGAGCACCTATAGCAGATATAAATATTGCAAACATAGACTGTGCTATTGGGCGTGGATTAGCCGCCATTCGTGCAAAAAACACACAACTACAAAGGTATCTTGAATTTGTATTGAAACATACAAAGCAAGAGTGGGAATACTTAAATAATGCGGGTTCAGTATTTGGATGTGCAAAAAAAGATGATTTATTAAATTTTGAGATTACTTGGAATGAAAATCCAAATATTTTGTTATCTATTTCTCAAGTGCTGGGGGCGTTTGATGATAAAATAGAACTGCTGCAAAAACAAAATACCACGCTGGAAAATATGGCCAAGGCCTTGTTTAAAAGCTGGTTTGTGGATTTTGACGTGGTACACGCCAAACAGCAAGGCCAGCCCAAAGCCGAAGTGATGAGAGAGTATCACCTGACAGAAGAAATGTATGATTTATTTCCGTCCTCCTTTGAGGATTCCTCCTTAGGCCCCATCCCCACCGGCTGGCAAGTGAAACCCTTATCACAAATAGCTACTTTTTTAAATGGATTAGCATTACAAAAATATTCCACAAACAATAAGATAAATTTTTTGCCTGTTATCAAAATTGCCGAATTACGGAATGGTCTTTCTGCTTCATCTGATAAAGCTTCATGTGATATTCCTGCAGAATATATAGTTTTTAACGGTGATATTCTTTTTTCTTGGTCAGGAAGTTTGATGGTAAAAATATGGTCGGGACCAAAGGGAGCCCTTAATCAACATTTATTTAAGGTATCATCTTTGGACTATCCCAAATGGTTTTACTATATGTGGATTAAAGAGTATCTACCATTCTTTCAAGAAATTGCCGCAGATAAAGCAACAACCATGGGACACATTCAAAGGAAACATTTAGATCAGGCATTAGTTTGTATCCCCCAAAATTTAAATATATATACGAGATATTTTGCAAAACTAATAGATAAACAAATTTTAAATAATAAACAAATTCAAACATTAACGGAAATGCGGGACGCGCTTTTGCCGCGCCTCATCTCCGGCAAAATAAGAGTGTAAAGATATGGCACTAAAACGAAATCGAAAAATATTTTCCATTAAAAATGATCTTATTGAAAAATCTTATGAAGTAGCGTTAGCTGCTACCCAAATATTTAACAGTCCTCTAATCAAATTTAAAACAGAAAGTTTTATTGTCTTAATGATGATTGCGTGGACCTATATATTACATGCATATTATCATCAGCAGGGCATTTGTTATCAATATTATGAAAAAAGAGGAAAAAGGAAGAAATACATAAATAAATATTGGGATTTAGAACATTGTTTAAAGCAAGATGAATGTCCCCTGTCTCCAGCAGTCATTACTAATATTCAATTTTTATTGCAAATTAGGCATGAAATTGAGCACTGTAAAACCGAAAGAATCGACGATTACATCTCAGCCAAATTATTTGCTTGTTGTTATAATTTTTCTGCTTTCTTAAAATTAATGTCAAAATCTAAATTTGCATTAGAAAAAGATTTTGGATTAGCAATTCAATTTGCTCGTTTCAATGATGATCAAATAAATGTCATGAAAAAGGAAAAAAATTTTAAAACTACTAATATTGGTAAATTTATTTCTAATTTTGAAAAAGAATTGCCTCCTGAGATAAAAAACAGCCAAGAATATTCATATGGGGTCTATTTGTTACCAAAAACTGTTAATAGAGAAGGGCAGGCTGATTCTGTTGTAGAAATTGTAAAAGGTGAACAAAAGGACATTGAATCTTTATCCGCAAAAGCAGAAACAATTTTAATTCAAGAACGTAACGTACTAGACCAATATCCTCTTACTTCACAACAAATTATAACCAAATTAAAAGGAGTTTTCCCTAGTATTAGAACATCAGATATACAAAAATCTCTTTCGGAATTAAAAGGAAACAAAAAATATCACTATTATAATTTTTCAAGTCCGAAATGGAAACGTGAATTTGAACGAACGGGGAAACCAAGATACTGCACACACATATATAACCAACAGGCCTATAATAGAGTAAAAAGCATGTTAGAGGAAAAATATGCCAAGCATAATTAACGAATCGGTTTTAGAAAACTATTGTATGGAATATTTCCGCTCTATAGGCTATCAAACGGCCTTTGGGCCCGATATGCTGCCGGGGGCGGACAACCCCTTGCGCACGGACGAACGCCAGCCCTTCCTGCCCGGCAACATCCG
>CALUYH010000002.1 GCA_944324965.1 Candidatus Avelusimicrobium gallinaceum | reverse complement strand
GGCGGCGCCAGTATGGAATTTGTGGAAGGGAAAGAATTGCCCGGCTTGGTGGCCTTGGCCAAATAAGACGGCAATTCGTACTCAAGCAAACCTTTTGCTTACACAAACCGGGTCCCGCAAAGGGCCCGGCTTATTTATGCCGAAAGAATTGCCCGGCTTGGTGGCCTTGGCCAAATAAGACGGCAATTCGTACTCAAGCAAACCTTTTGCTTACACAAACCGGGCCTCGCAAGGGGCCCGGCTTATTTTATACAGAAAGAATTGCCCGGCTTAGTGGCCTTGGCCAAATAAGGCGGCAATTCGTTCTGTCCGTTGCTTTACTGACACAAAACCGGGTCCCGCAAGGGGCCCGGCTTATTTTGATAAAAATCCGGCCTTTGGAAAAAACCAAAGGCCGAACAAACAAGAAGGAGAAAAATTAATTGAAGGTGTAAGGTTCCGAGGTTTTATTCGTAAGCGCCCGGCACATTACTTTATTAGTTTCTGCATCTCCATTGGGATCTCCAGGAACACATAAAGCCTGGCCGGGATCGCTACTATGATAAGCAATGGCGTAGGTATATTTGGGGCCTTTTCTGCGGCAAACGGAAATATACCCTTCTACTCCCGCTGCCCTTGCTCGACAGACAAAATTTTTTGTGGACTTACTCGCTACTCCGCTCACAGTTGAATCCTCTCCCGGGAACTCTAAATCCAAATCGTTGATATCCGCCGCCCAGGTTCCATTGGCCATATAATAGGCTTGATTGGCTAATGCGATGTTGCGCGCCAAGGTAATGCCTTCGGTCGCGCGGGATTTTTCCACCGCTTTTTCATACTGTGGCAGCGCCACCGCCGACAGGATGCCGATAATCAGCACCACCACTAATAATTCAATCAGCGTAAACCCGCCTAAACGGCCCGTGGCGAGGAGTTTTCCGTCCAATACTATTTTTTGATAAATTTTCGTCATACGCAAAATTTATCAAAAAAAAAAAACAAGTCAACCCGCCCTATATCTTTCCAGCCCACAACGGCAAAAAAACGGCCCTTGGCAAACGCCAAAGGCCGGATAAGCAAGTGGAGGAAAAACTAATTAAACGTATAGGGAGCCGATGTCTTGTTGGTTAATGCCCGGCACATTTTGGTGTTGGCCTCCACGTTATAGTTTCCATTGCCAATGCATTGGGCCTGATTCATATTGTCTTTATGATACACAATGGCATAGGTATATTTTGGCCCAGTACGGCGGCAAACAGCAATATAATTTCGGCTTCCTTCGTTATTTCCCGTTGCGCGGCAAGAAAAGTTTTTTGTTTCCTTACTCGCGGTTGACATAGTTCCACTCGATGTATCTTCTCCCGGGAACTCTAAATCCAAATCGTTGATATCCGTCGCCCAGGTTCCATTGGCCATATAATAGGCTTGATTGGCTAATGCGATGTTGCGCGCCAAGGTAATGCCTTCGGTCGCGCGGGATTTTTCCACCGCTTTTTCATACTGTGGCAGCGCCACCGCCGACAGGATACCAATAATTAGGACAACAACGAGTAATTCGATTAAAGTAAAACCCTTTTTCATTAAAAACTCCTTAGCAAGTTGATTTAAGGGACTATTTACAGTTTAATAATTAACAGCCCTAAAATCAACATTAGGGCCAGTGTATCAAAAAAAAAACAAGTCAACCCGCTCTATATTTCCTCAACCAAAAACAACCGGCGAAACACAGTTCGCTAAAAATTTGTATAATACTATTGTTATTTTTACAGGAGAATTACCCAAATGTACACTTTAATTTTGACGTTGCACTTTATCGTCTGTGTTCTGTTGATTTTGATCGTCCTTTTGCAAAGCGGCAAAGGTTCTGCCGCCGGCATTTTCGGTGCGTCGGGTGCGGATAACCTGTTTGCCAGCCCCACCGCTTTCAACGCCGTCAACAAATTCACCGCTCTTTTGGCCGTGATTCTGATGTGTACTTCCATCATTTTGACGATTGCCTCCAACAAAAAATCGTCCGAATCCGTGTTGGATAACGTGCAAATCCCGGCCGCGGCGGCCCCTGCCCAAACCGGCAAATAAGTTTTCGACTCCCCTGCGTATGCGGGGGAGTGTTTTGTTGCACGGCAGAGCTTTTTTTGATAGAATATACGTGTTGCAAAACGGCAGTTCTTTTACCCCTCGTAGGACATAGATTTTCGCGCAGGTGGCGGAATTGGTATACGCGTGCGTTTGAGGGGCGCATGCCGCAAGGCTTGAGGGTTCGAGTCCCTCTCTGCGCATTTTTGATAACCCGGGTTTCAGCCCGGGTTTTTATTTGGCACAACGGAGCATTTATGACACCCCTTTTAGCGGCCTGGGTTTGCTGGGCCATTGTCGGTCTGTCCCCTATCGCGGGCAAATACGCCGTGGGCGTAATCAGCCCGGCCGTGCTGGTTTGTTTGGGCACGGTCATCGGCGTTTTATACTTTACGCCCTGGATTACCCGCAACCGCAAATGGGGGGAATTACTCTCCCCAAAGACCTGCTGGAAGTTTCTGTTTATCGGTACGTTCGGCACGGCCCTGCCGTTTACCATTTCGCTGATTGCGCTCCACTACACCACGCCGGGCAACGCCGCTATTTTGCAGCAGTCCGAACTGCTTTATTCCCTGCTTTTTGCCGGCCTGTTTTTAAAGGAATTTCCCAGCCGCCAGCAGCTGTTGGGCAGTGCGCTGATTGTGGCGGGCGTATTGATTATTTTAGTCAAAGAGCAATACACCCCGCGCTGGACAGGGGATTTGCTTATCGTGGGCAGCACCTGGATGCTGCAAGCCGGCTCCACCGTGGCCAAAAAACTGCCCCAATACCTGGATTATCGCGTCATCGGTATGGCGCGCAACCTGTTTGCCCTGCCGGCCCTGGCGGTGATTTTGGCCGCCATGTGGGTGTGGGGGGAACCGTTTGTGCTAAAACCCAACGCCCGGATGTTTGCCGTGCTGGGATATACGGGGCTATTTAAATACGGGCTGGCAATGGTGGTATGGTACAAAGCCATCCGCGCACTGGATTTAAGCAAAGTAACGGCCATTTATTTATCGTACCCGGTGCTTTCGCTGGTGATTTCGGCCCTGCTGGGGCTGGAAAGCGTCAGCACGCACCAGTTTGCGGGCCTGGCGCTTACGCTGGCCGGCGCGTATTGGGTGAGCCTGACCGTAAAAAAAGAAGGGCATTAATCTTTCCTACCCGTTCGGAATTAAGTACAATATATCCAGGAGATTTTATGTTTCACATCGCCCCGGTTTTTGCGGTTTGGATTGCCTGGTTCGCCACGGCGGCCAATTTGGTCATCAGCAAAGCGGCGGTGCCGTACGTTACGTCGGCGTTGTTTATTCTGCTGGCGTGCGCGGTGGCGTCCGTTTGTTTTTTGCCGTATATCCGCCAAACGGGCGGGTGGAAAATTCTGCTGGACAAAAAAGTCTGGCCGCAATGTTTGGCGATGGGCACCTTCGGCACGGCACTGCCGATGACGATTTTTATGATTGCCCTCAATTACACCACACCCGTAAACGGAGCGATTTTAAACCAGTTTGAAATTATTTATTCGCTCATTTTGTCGGCCATCCTGCTAAAGGAACGCCCGACGGTGCGGCAAATTGGCGGCTCCCTGCTTATTTTATTGGGGGTTGGGTTGCTTTTATGGCAGGCGGGCACCACGGTGCAATTAAAGGGCGATTTGATGATTATCGGCTGTTTGTGGATGTTTCAACTCAGCCACATCTGCGCCAAAAAGCTGCCGGCCCATATGCCGCCGCAGTTAATCGCCGCGGCGCGGGCGCTGTTTGCCATGCCGGCCCTGCTGGTGCTGGTGATTTATTTGGCGCTTTTTCAGGGGCCGCTGGTGTTTGAAAGCAACGCCACGCTGTGGAGCATGCTTGTGCTGTGCGCGGTGGTGAATTACTTTTTGGGCAATACGTTTTGGTATCAGGCCATACGCCATATGGATTTGAGCAAAGCAACGGCCATTATCCTGTCGTACCCGGTAATGACGTTTGTGCTTGCGGTCCTGTTAGGACAAGATAAAATTACTGCAGTAAAGGTGCTGGGCATGATCCTCGCCATCGGCGGGGCTTATATCGTGACCGGTATGGTCAAACAAGGAGAAAACAAATGAAAAAGCTGGTTTTATTTGATTTGGACGGAACGCTGGTTAATGCCGGAGGGGCTGGACGCACGGCGTTAAAAAAGACGATGGAAGAACTTTACGGCGTCAACCCGGAATTTGACCATTCGCTGATTTCGGGCCGGACGGATTTGGATAATTTTTCCATTGTCTATTCGCTGATTAAAAAAGGCAAAAAACCCACGGCCGCCGAAATGAAAAAAATGAAAGCCAAATACTTGGAACTCTTGCCGGTGGAAGTGCACGCCGTCGTGCGCTGCAAAAAGTACGATTTAATCCCCGGCGTGGAAAAATTTTTAAAATTGCTTTCTAAAGACAAAGACGTCATTTTGGGCTTGGGCACCGGCAACCTGGAAGAAGGCGCCAAAATCAAGCTGGAACCCAGCAAGCTGGGGCACTATTTTGCCATCGGCGGATACGGCGAAGACGGCCACACCCGCGAAGAAATGCTCCAGGCGGCCGTTAAACGCGCGGAAAAGAAATTTAAAGTTAAAATCGCGCCGGAAGACGTCTACGTCATCGGCGATACGCACCGCGATATCTGTGCCGCCAAAAACTGCGGTTTTCACAGCGCGGTGCTGACCAACGGTTTTGGCGAAGCGCAAAAAATCCAGCGCGCCGCCGCCGAACTGGAAACCAAAGATTTCACCGATATTTCCACCTTCTGCGTGTGGCTCGGTTTAAAGACCGACCCCAAAGGCGTCAAACGCGGCAGCTACATCATGCCTGCCAGCGCCATTGAACACGTGTTCTTCAGCCGCACCGGCATTGACGAAGACCGCCTGAAAATGCTGCGCATCAAAAAATACTCGGACCTGGAATCCGGAACCATTATGTGAGGCCGCCCCATGGAATGGTATACCGCAGCTGAACGTTTTACGGAAGCCCTGGCGTCCTCCGACCCTACCCCGGGAGGGGGGGCGGCGGCCGCTATGGCGGGCGCAATGGGGTGCGCACTGGCGATGATGGCCGTAAACACCACGCTCAAACGCAAATCCACGCCCGAAGAACTCCGCCCGCGCCTGACGCAAAGTTTAAAAAGATTAAGCGCCTTTAAGGGCGAACTGAAAGGCTATATCCGCCAGGACGGCGAGGCTTACGCCGCGTACCTGACGGCCAAAAAACTGTCCAAGGATAACCCCGCACGGGAAAAAGCCGTGCAGGACGCGTTGCTGTTTGCCGCGCGCGTGCCGGCGGATGCGGCCTCGGCCGCGATGCACGGCCTGCGCGAAGTGGACCAGATAAAAGACAGCGTGGCCGAAGTTATTATGTCGGACGTATATTGCGCCAAACACTTGTTACAGGCGTGCATTAAATGCTCGGTGGAAAGCATCCGGGCCAACCTGGCCTTCATTAAAAACGAGGACCGGGTCAACGAAATCAACAAGCAGATTGCCACCCTGTTAAAGGCCTGCTGAAAGGAAGGGTTATGAGCGACAAAGCAAACAAACGCAGCGGTATGCTGGGCACCATTTACAATATGCTGCCCGCCATTGACGACGACTACGCCGCAAAACTCGTCTATACGTTGGAGGACAAAAAAGCCCTGCCCGAACTGCAGCAGGACATTGCCGACATTGCCGCGCAACTCAGTTCCGACTCGCCGATGACGGATACCATTGTCGCCAAAATTTTACTGGACGAAATCACCATTCCCGCCGCCTTGCGCCAACTGCGCATTTACAACAATTCCACCTCCATCAGCGAGCTTTGCGCCGCGCTGGAAGTGTCCGCCCGAGATACAGGCAAACTGCTGGAAGTGTATGCGTCGTTTTCTTCGCGCAAGTATTTTGACGAGCAATTCGCCTCTGCTTTAAAAGACGTGCAGGACAGCAATATGCCGGACGCGGACAAAGCCCTCCATGCCGTAAACCTTCTGCTCAAGAAAGCCGACGAACTGCTGGCGGCTTCGCCCAAAGTGGCCAAGCAGAACAAAAAGGAAATTTTTAAAACGGCCGACAAATACCACTTGTCCGTCAAAATCACGGCCGAGCTGGAACTGCTTTACACGCAGCCGGCCAGCATTGCTTTCCAACAGGAGTTTGACCGCCTGCTTAAACTGATTTCGGCGCAAAACCCCGATAAGCACTTGTGCGCTTCGCTGGCGGCGCGGGTAATGTTGTGCCAAATCACCGCCAAGGACGCACAGGATATTGCGCTGTTGTCCAAACTGTTAAACGGCCAATTATTGGAAGACGATTTGCTTATCATCGCCTGCCGTTACCTAAAAGCCAAGTCGCCGGCCGACATCGCCGCCACGTTTGAAGCGGTGCTTAAAAAACTGCCGCACGTGGCCAGCCCGGAAGAAAACCTGGGCCTGGCGGTGCGCGTACTATTGGACGGCACGGCCGAAAGTTTTGAAAACGCCAGCCAAAAGGCGTCCACCCTGCGCGAACGCGAAGTGCTGCGGCGGGAACTTTCCAAAAAAGACCTGTACAGCGGCTACGAATACGATTTGGCCGAACGCTTCGGCGGCAAAAAAACGTTTGTGCAAATTGAACGCGAAATGAAGGACCTCCTTCAATCGCTGCCGTATTGCAGCGACCCCAAAGACAACAAAGAACTCGCCTGCAAAGTGCTCCTGGGCTCGCTTAGCCAGGAGGAAGCCGCCAAACAAGCCCAGTACCTGCGCGACCTGAAGGCCCAAACCCTCACCCAGGGCCTGGCGCCGGAAGTGATGAAAAGCTACCTGGGCACCAAATCGGCGGACGAGCTGATGAAATTTTTTGAAGAGTCCCTCGCTCCCTACACCTTTTGGAAATCCGACCGCGAAAAACACATCTTTGCCCTGCGCACCTTGGTGGGGGAACTGAACGGAACCTACAACCGCCGGATTTCGCAGTTCGCGCTGGAAATGCTGGAAAACGGTTCTTCCCTGGAGCTGATGACCGATATGCTGGCCAACATCCAAACCAAAAAAGCCAGCCGGGAAGAGCTGGAAAATCTGTTGGAACGCTACAAACAGGCGCGGGCTTCTTCCAAGGCCTAAAAGCGCCGGCAGAAAAAAAACTGTTAAATTGCGCGATAATTTGCTATGCTTTTATCGTGCCGTGTTACATTTATTTTTTTCAAGGGTGAAACAATATGAGATATTGGGTCTACATCAATGATAAAGTAGAGGGTCCTTACGAAGAGGACAAGTTGGTAACGCTTCCGGGCTTTACCCCGGACACGCTGATCTGCGCCGAAGAAATTAACGCCGGCGGCAATCAGGAATGGGTCAAAGCCTCCAGCATTTTTGAATTTGACCAAGTGGAACAAACCATCAATCAGCCGCTTCCGTCGCCGGAAGTGTTCCACACGCAAACGTCTTCCGCCGCAGCCGCTCAACCGGCGGACGGAACGGATGTAACCCATCTGCTGCTTGAGAAAATTGACGCCTTAACCCGCGAAGTTTCCGGCCTGCAAACCAAGCTGGACGATATGCAGCACAAGCTGGACGAAGCGATTTCTTCCGCCCATTATGCGGCCCCGCAGCCGACGCAAGATGCAGCCCTTTCTTATACGCCGCAGGAAGAACAGCACAATACCATTACCCTTACCCGCCACGAGCTGGAACCCGCCACCGAAGACGCCCCTATCACCAACACGGAAAGCTTAGTTTCGCAAGCGGAAGACATTGTCGCCGCCGCGAACCAGACCCAACAAAAACCCTTGGATATGCTCGGCCCCGTGGACTTGGGCGACAAAAAGGCGGACAATACCCCTACGGAAGTGACGTTAGGCTCCAAGGCGGAAGAAGAAGTGGTCCTGCGCTCGGCGCTGGATTCGCTGTATAACGCCAAAGTCGTGCAAACCCAGGAAGAAAAAGAAAGCACCTTCCAAGATTTGTTAACCCCCAAACAAGCCGAAGCGTTATCCGCCCAGGCCGAAGCGTTGCGCGCCCAAAAAGAAGCCAACGCCAAACCCACTTTAGACGACGCCCTGAAAGCCACCGAACACGAAGACGCCAAAGCGGCTACCAGCACGCCGTCGGCCGATGAAGCCGCCAAAGACGCGCTGCTCAAAGAATTGTCTGCCGAACCGAAAGAAGACGTGTTGGACCAGGTGATTAAGGAAAAAGAAGCCGAAAAGAAATCCGACACCTTCCAAATGGCGCAAGCCGCCGCCGTGGGTGCGGCTGCCGCCGTCGCCGCGGAAGAAGCCCTGCACCACCAGGAACCCGCCAAGGCCGAAGAACCGGCCCCCGGTTTTGAAACGGTGCAAGAAGCCGCCGCGGAACCCGTGCACGAAAAACAAACGTTAGATTTCACCCAAGAACAGCAAGGCCCGGCCTTGTCTATCGCACCGGACCGCAACGAACCGGAAAAGCTGGAAGAAGTAAAACCCGCTTCCGAAATGCCGGCCGACAAACCGGCCGAACCGGCCCAGCAGCCGGCCCAAAACCAGACGGATTTGCCTTCGCTGGATGAAAGCATCCCCAATCCGTCGGATAAACCGGTCATGAGCGAAACGGAAAAAGAAGAAACCATGCAAGAGCTCGTGCCGGGCGCCAAAACCGAAAAGCCCGAAGGCGTCATCATCACGGATGCCGACCTGAAAGAAGCCTTTACGGACAGAAGCTCCAATAACGACCAATCGGTGGAACAGCTCTTTGGTATCGCTTCGCCCAGCGGCCAGGCGGCCCAACCGCAGCCGGAACCTGCCTCCGCCTCGGACGCAGAAGCCCACTTGCCGCAATTTAGCGACCAAACGGTGGATAAACCCCTGCCGGTAGGCAATCCCGATGACTTGACGGAAATTGAATTGAAAGAAGGGTCCACCTATCTGATTTCCGACTTTGTGCCCCCGGCCCAGGCCAATTCCAACGCATTGCCGAAAGAATTGTCCGGCTTGGATGCCAAACAACATACGGTCAGCCAGGCGGAAGCGACCACCACGGACATTCAGGAAATGGTTGCTCCGACCAAACAGGCTGCCACTCCGGCCCAACAGCCGGCCCAACAGCCGGCCCAACAGCAAAAAACGCCCGGCGACGTGACCGTATCGCAAGTAATTTTGGAAAACACCATCAAAACCAAACGCGGCGCCACGCTGGACATCAAAACCGTACCGATGGTACCGGAACCGGCGCAATCCGACCGCCTGCATTTGGACAACATGGTGGACGACATCAACACCCAGCACGATATGAAAGCGGCCGACATTAAAGCCCCGGCCAAAACGACCAAAGTAGTCGTGGGCTCCTTGGTGGCGGTAGTGTTAGCCGTCATCATCTATGCGATGTTGGCGTTTATGAACCTGATTCCGGCGCAGTTTAATCTGTTCGCGTCTGACGAAAAAGCGTCTGCCGAACAATCCGCCCAGCTGGAAGAAATGCTCGCTCCCAACGGCCAAACGGCCGCTGCCAATACGCCTGCCCAGGCGGCAGCAACCGTCAATCCGATGGACGCCATTTTGACGGAAGTCAAAAACTTCCGCCTGGCCAACGGCTATACGCTCCAGCAGTTTATTGAAGCCAAACACCCGGCTGCCAAGAACTTGATTACGTGGGAAATTTCCACCGCGGTAGACCCGGACAATTACTCCGTACTGGTAAAAGTACCGCCGGAGAATCCGCAGAGCTTCAAAATTTCGTACCGCTTTAACTACAACACGGTAACGAAAGCGCTGGACCCGACCATCTCGGACGCGAAAAACCTGTTGGATTCCGTAGCCCAAAGCATGGGCGCTATGCCCCAACAGCAGGCCATGCCGCAGCAGGGAATGCCCCAGCAGCAGCAGATGATGCCGCAACAGGCTATGCCGCAGCAAATGATGCCCCAGCAAACGATGCCGCAACAAACGGCCCGCCCGGTGCAGCAAACGACCGGCGCCCGCTGATAACGGCCCTTTACCCTTGAAAGCCCCGCCAATCGGCGGGGCTTATTTTTGCCCAACGCAGGGAGGCTGCACGGGCGAACAAGCGCTTATCCCAGGGTGCCTCCGTGCGACGCCCCCGGAACGGCCTTCCGTCCGCAATAGCGAACGCTCTGATTCAAGCCGTAGAAGACGCCCCGCGCAAAGTTACCCGCATCCCGTTAAAAAGCGCCCCAGGGGCCATTTTGGGCCCGCAGACCGGGTTTATCGGAACACAGGTAGAAAAGATTTTATTCTTGTAAACAAAAACTCAAACACGCACCACGGGAAAAGCGGGACGGCCGCCCGGCCACCCTTTGCGCAAGGCAAAACCGAGCGACTATCCGAGAACCGTTAAAAAGGGGGGAAAACGGTGGACAAGCCCAAAACCGGGGCAAACAGAACGGCCCAGCCGTTCACAGGGCCAATCGGCAGGCAAAACCGGGGCAAAAAACATCGGCCCCGCCAAAGCGGGGCCGAATAGTCAAACGGAAGAACGCGTTATTTAACGGCGTTTTTGGTAATACTTTCCAAAATATGGAAAGTCTTTTCCACCCAACCCAAGCTCAGCCATTCGTACGGCCCGTGGGGGTTTTCGTACCCGGCAAAGATGTTGGGCGTAGGCAACCCGCGCAGGCTCATCTGCGAGCCATCCGTGCCGCCGCGCGCCTGCGTCAAGCGGTACTGCACATGGTTTTCCCGCAGGGCTTCTTCCAGCAGTTCCATGGCCTGGGGGCGTTCTTTCAGAATTTCGCGCATATTGCGGTATTGTTTTTTGAACTCAATTTCAATTTTGGCAGCCGGATATTTGCGGCGTTTTTCTTCCACCAATTCTTCCAGCATTTTTTTGAATTGTTCAAATTTGGTCAGGTCGTGTTCGCGCACAATGCCTCTTAAAACGGCCTTGTCCAAACCGCCTTCCACGTCTTTAAACAGCACAAAGCCTTCTTCGCCTTCGGTGGTTTCGGGCAGTTTGTCTTCCGGCCAGGACGACACAATATCCGCCGCAATGCGCACGGGGTTGGCCATAAAGCCTTTGGCCGAACCGGGGTGGCAAGTCTTGCCGGTGATGTGGATGGTGACGGTGTCGGCGTTAAAGTTGCCGCAATCAATGTCGCCCAAGGTGGCGCCGTCTACGGTGTAGGCAAAGTCCGCACCGAATTTTTTGACGTCAAAATAGGCAATGCCGGTGCCGGTTTCTTCGTCAATGGTAAACGCAGCCTTGATGGGCCCGTGTTTAATTTCGGGGTGGGCCAGCAGGTATTCGCCCAGCGTCATGATGGTGGCAATGCCGATTTTATCGTCCCCGGCCAGCAGGGAGTTGCCGTCCGCGGTGACGATATCGTCCCCGATGCAAAGTTTCAAATTGTGGTCGGTTTCGGGGGAGAGGAACATCTTTTTTTCGGCATTGATGGTGATTTTGCCGCCGTCATAATTCGGGTGCACTTGCGGGCGGATGTTGCTGCCGTTATAGTCGCACACGGTATCCATATGGGCAAAAAAGCCGATGGTGGGGGCTTTTTTATCGGTATTGGCCGGGATGAGGCCGGTCACAAAGCCATATTCGTCCACTTCCACGTCGGTAAACCCGATGGAGCGCATTTCCTGGGCGAGTGTATGGGCAAAAGAAATCTGGCTAGAGGTGGTGGGGGTTACGGTGCTGGCGGGGTCACTGGTGGTGTCCACGGACACGTAACGGACGAAGCGATTGTATATTTTTTCTTGTAAAGAATTCATAATTTCTCCATAAAACCTTAATTTTATTATACAATTTATTATTCTTGGACTTGGGAGGATTTATGAGAAAACTGCTTTTGCTTTTTACCGCAGCCGTTTTGCTGACGGCCTGCGCGTCCGTGAAAGAAACCGAAAATATGGCCGATTGCAAATTTGCGCTCAGAAGCGTGGAATTAACCGATTACAACTTGACCTCGTTTGATTTTAACGTCATTATCGCCATCACCAATATGAACCGCAAGGAAGCGGCCGCCTTAAAACGCTTTGAGGGGGAACTGACGGTGAACGAAGAAAAAATGGCCGATATTTCCCTGGCCGACATCCGCATTGAGCCCAACTCTACCAAAAACGCCAAAGCGCGCGTGAACGTGCCGATGACGGCGTTTAACAGCAAGCTGTTGGGGCTGATTAGCATGGGCAGCGCCACGCTGGACTATCACCTGACGGGCACGATGTATTTTGAAGGCCCCCTGGGGACGGAAATCCCGGTGCCGGTGGACATTGGCCGCATCGGCAGCTACAATTAATTTTTACCCGCAAAAAAACGCCCCGGATTTTGTCCGGGGCGTTTTTTATAGCATGTAACGGTTACATCAAAATCAACCGCAGCACATACGCCGTAACCAGCGAGAGCGACAGCGTCAGCGCAATCACTTTAAACGTATCCTTCCAGCCGCTTTCGCGCAGCATGACAAAGAACGTCGCCACGCAGGGCAGATACATCGCCATAAACACACACGCCACCACCAGTTCCTGCGGCGGCAGGTTAAACGGCTGCAACAGGGCGATGGACACGTCCTTGCGCAAAAATCCCAAGATGAGCAACGGCGTCGTTTCGGCCGGCAATCCCAAGATGTATTCCACGGGGTAGCGCGCCAACTTGGCCACCCAGGCCGTCACGCCCGAAAGCTGCATCAAATCCACAAACAACACACCGCACAGAATCAGCGGCAGTGCGTCACCCAGGTACTCTTTCATCCGAATCCACAGTTTGCGCAACAGCGGGCGCCACTGCGGAATCTGCCACGAAGGGATTTCCATAAACAGTTCCGGCGTTTCGCCCTTCATTAGTTTATTAAGCACCGTACCGGCCAAAATACCGTTTATAAACAAGGCAAAAAACACAATCAGCATGTATTTCAGGCCATAGGGGGACAAAATGGAAACAATCATTGCCGTCTGCGAGATACACGGTGCCAGCACCAAAATCAGCGCCAGCGCGATAATGCGTTCCCGGCGGGTTTCCAGCACGCGGATGCCCATCACGGCCGGCACTTTGCAGCCAAAACCCAGCATAATCGGCAACGAACCGTACCCGTGCAATCCGATTTTGTGCAGCAGACTGTCCAACAGCACGGCCAGGCGGGGCAGGTAGCCCAACTCGCCCAAAAATCCCAGCAACGCGTAAAAGGCCAGCACATACGCCATTACTTCAATCAGCGCAATGTGCAGCCCGTCGGTCAACACGCCAAAATAATTTGCGCCGCCGTCGCCCAGCAACAGCATGCCCAGGGCGTTGTCCTTAATCGGCGCAAACAAATGGTTCAAAAACGGCAGGTAGTAATTTTCGTACAGCGGGTCCAGCAGGGAAATAATACCCTCACCCACGAACCGCACCAGAAAAAACGATAAAATCAACACCAACAGCGCAATCGGCAGGCCGGAAGCCGGCGTGGTTGCCCAGCCCTGGAGCTTTTCCCAGAACGAGGCGTGTTTGTGTTTAACCGTCTGCACTTGGTGGATAATTTTGCCGATGGCGTGCCATTTGCCTTCGGGCGTGGGGGGAACCATATAGGGGCTTTGCGGCGCCTTGCGCGAAGCAATGCGCGAGGCTTGGTAGGCCAGTTCTTTCAAGCCTTCGCCCGTCGTAGCTACAGCCGCAATGACGGGGATCCCCAGCAATTTTTCCAATTGTTTTACGTCAATTTGTATCCCTTTGCGCTGGGCTTCGTCAAACTTGTTAAGCAGCAGGATGACGGGCTTTTTAAGCTGCATCACTTCCAGCACAAAGTACAAATTGCGCTCCAGGTGCGAAGCATCCGCCACGCAGACGATAAAATCGTACTCCAGCTCTTTAAACAAATTGTGCTTGCGGCCTTCAATTACCCATTCTTCTTCCAGGCGGTACAGGCCGGGGATGTCTATAATGTCGTAGGCCTCGCCGTCAAACTGGGTTTGCCCGTAGTTTAAGCCCACGGTCGTGCCCGGGAAGTTGGACGAAATAATGCCAATCCCCGTCAGGCGGGAGAAAATCAAACTTTTCCCCACGTTGGGGTTGCCCGCCAGCAAAAAGGTATTTTTCTTGGCGGCGACTAAAATCTTTTTAGCGGTTTCGCGGCCGATGGCCACTTCCGTGCCGGACACGCTTACCACCACCGGGCTGGAGCCCGGCTTGCGCGTGATAAACTGCCCGCGTACAATCCCCATCGCCGCCAGTTTTTCGGTCATTTTGGCGTCGGTATGGATCTCTTTCACTTGGGCGGATTGCCCCGGTTTTAATTGATAGAGGGAACGGGAATTATCTTTTTCCATAAAAGTTAGTTTTTCCTTACTTTTATATTTTACCATAACCACCCTCCCTTTACAAGCCCCCCGTTTCCGACGATAAAACCCCGCCAGCACACAAAAAAATTATTTTTTGTATAATTTATGTACAACTTTTACCAAACAGGAGATCTCAACTATGGCTTATAAAGTAAACCCGGATGTTTGCGTGAACTGCGGTGCTTGCGAATCCGCCTGCCCCGTCAGCGCGATCAGCGAAGTAGACGGCAAAAGACACATTGATGCTTCCAAATGCATTGAATGCGGCGCCTGCGCCGGCACCTGCCCCGTGAGCGCGATTGCTCTGTAAGTTGGAACAACCGTTCTGAAAACCGCCCCGCAAAGGGCGGTTTTTTTATGGGCAAATAGGCCCGCCTATGGGGGCAAATAAAAAGAGCCGGGGGATGTGCCCGGCTCTTTTGTTCAGAACCGTTCGGGGGGTAAATCGAAAGGTTCTGGGGGGATAAATCGTCGTTTCTATTGGGAAACGGTATAATTTAATGATACAACCTACGCCCCTAAAATGCAAGATTTTATGCAAAAATTAAGGTCTAATTGAATATAGCCTTTTTGAATTATTTTTATACAGCGCAAAAAAATTTTAAAAAAAAATTAAAATTTTTCCCTCTTATTGGTTATAATATAGTAACTGGAGGAAGAAACCACATGAAAAAACTTGGACTCATTTTTGTTTTTGCATTGGCCGTCACTCCGCTTTGCGCACAAGAGGCCCAAAGCCAAGACGACTACTACACAGGGTATGAAGGGCTGGTGCTGGGGGAACGCACGCCGCGTTCCGCCACGGACGCCATCGCCCAGCAAGCCACGCAGGTCCCGGGGGACATTTACCGCGGGGTACTGTTTGGCGCCGAACAGAAAAAATATGAAGGCGATACATTGGGCAACCGCCCCCGCCCCAAGACCAAATTCGTGTATGACACGTCCTTGGTCCGCGCGGTAAAAATGAGCGACGAAGACCGCGTCCGCACGCTGATGTATGCCAACGTAAACGCCAACGAAAAGAACTACGCCGGCATCACGCCGCTGACCATCGCCGCCGAAAAAGGCAATATGAACATCATCAAAATGCTGGTGGAAGACGGCGCTTTGGTGAACGATAAATCCAGCTACGGCGTAACGCCGCTTATCGCGGCCGCCGCCGCAGGCAACACCGAAGTGGTGGAATACCTGGTAGCCGAAGGGGCGGACGTTACCGCCAAAGACGATTGGGGGAAAACTGCTTTGATTTATGCCTCCAGCACCGATAATCCGCAGTTAATCACCAATTTGATCAAGCTGGACAAAACGGCCGTCAGCCTGCCGGACAACTCCGGCAATACGCCCATCATTTTTGCCGCCCAGCAGGGGCTGAACGACAACATCAAAATTTTGCTTGAAAACGGCGCGGACGTCAATTACCGCAATCCGTCCACGGGTCTTTCGGCCATCGCGGCCGCCGCGGCGGAAGGACATACGGGCACCATCCGCCTGTTGGCCCGCACCGGCAAAGCGGACGTGAACATTGCCGATTTGTCCGGCCGCACGCCGATTTTCTACGCCGTGGAACAAGATCAGCCCGAAGCCCTGCGCATGCTCTTTACGCTGGGGGCCGACCCGAACGCGCAAGACAACCAAGGCGTAACGGCCCTGATGCGTGCCTCGGCCAAAGGCCGCCAGGATTGCGTAGACATTCTGCTGCGCCAGAAAAACATCAAAACCGATACCAAGGATTTTCAAGACCGCACCGCCCTTACGTACAGCGTATACGCCGATGAATTGGGCCCTGCCCGGGCGCTTGTAAAAGCGGGTGCGGACGTAAACGGGCGCGATAAATCCGGCAATACGCCGTTGATGAGCGCGGTGAAAGCCAAAAGCGACCGGATGGCCTTGTATTTCATCCAGCAGGGGGCCGATTTAACCCCCGTCAACAACGCGGGCGACAACGTGTTCACGCTGACGGATGAATACCTGCCCAAATCCATGACGGCCAACGTGCTGGGCGTCAAAAAAGCCTCTCTCTACGAACAGGCACTCCAAGTGCAAGCCCAAAAACAAGCCGAAGTGGAACAGTTGGAACAGCAGCTGGCCGAAGAGGAAGCCTTGGTAAAGCAATTGCAGCAGCAGGCCGAAGAAGCGAACCGCTCTCCGGAAGAAATTGAACTGCGCGCCAAATTGGAACAAGAATACCAAGCCCAAGTGGCCGATGACCCGGAACTGATCCGCCTGCAACAGCAGCTGGAAGCGGCCAAAGCCCAAAAAGAAGCCGCCATGCAGGAAGCTATTGACCGCAAAGTGGCCGAACAATTGGGCCAGAAAGAAACTGCCGCCCCGGCGGAACCTTCGGTCCTGGCCGAAGAAAAAGCCGCCCAGGAAGCCGGACCGGCCAAAAAATAAAATAATTAGAAATTGTCTTTTACCGGGGCCCGCAAGGGCTCCGGTTTTTTATGGAACGCGTGTGCCAAACGGCCCATTAAAAAGCCCCTTTTTAAAGGGGCTTTTTAATTGATTTACGATGCGGGAAATTGTTTACACCACGCTACAAACTTCCGCCAGCGGTCGTAAAGCTGCCGGGCTTGCGCGGGGGATAGCAGCGGTGCAAATGCGTCCGTTTGCGGTAAAGGCCACGCCGCGCTGTCTGCTCCGGCCGCCAGCCGCGCCGCGCCCAACACGGTGCTTTGCACGTCGTGCAATAAATGGACCGGCACTTGCAGCAAATCGGCCTGTTTTTGCACCAGCCACGACGAACGGGCCAATCCGCCCGATACCTTCACCGGGGCGGAAACGGCACATCCGTTCTGCTGCAAATACGCCACAATGTCGGCCAGCAAAAAAGCCACTCCTTGCAACACGCCCGCCACCCAATCGGGCCGACGGGTGCGGGGGGATAAGCCCGCCGCTACGGGCGAAAAAGTAAAATCCCAATACGGCGCCCCCAAACCGCCCAAGGCGGGCAAGAACCACACGGGCTGCTTGGCCTGGCGGCAGAGCTCGTCCGTTTCGGCCGGGTCAAACGCAATCCCTTGTGCGCGCAGCCATTGCACGGCACTTCCGGCGGCATTCACCGGTCCTTCCAGCAAAAATGCGCTTTTGCCGTCGGCATCGGACGCGGACAAAGACGTCAGCATTCCGGGCAGCAGGACGGGTTTTTCCGTTCCCGCGTTATACAACAAAAACGCACCCGTTCCGTAATTAATGCACGCCTGGCCTTTGGCCAGCTGCATAAACGCCACCGAGGCTTGCTGGTCCCCGGTGCAAACCGTAATGGGAATTTTTACGCCGCGGTATTCGTACGTGCCGTAATCGGCCCGGCTGGGCAAAATGGCAGGAAGACACGTTTCTGGCACGCCAAAGGCGCGGCAGAGGGCCGGGCTCCAGGATTGGGTGCGGATGTCCAATAAAAGCATTCTTTGGGCAAGCGTCGGGTCCGTAGCGAAGGTTTTTCCTTTTGTCAGGTGCCAAATCAGGTGCGACGCCACCGGTGCCGCGCACAAGCGCCCGGCTTGCAGCGCTTCCGCCGCCTGCGGCAAACGGGCCAGACACCAGGCAATTTTGGGGGCGGAAAAATAGGGCGTTTTGTACAAGCCGGTAATCGCGTGGACGTCCGCCTGGGAAATATCCGCCCGGTCGGCTTCGGCCGCGGCGCGGCCGTCCTCCCAGCTAAGCACCGGCGCCACTGCGCGGCCGGTTTGTTTGTCCCACAGCACCACGGTGGACCGCTGCGACGTAACCGCCAGCGCTTTTACCCGCCGCGGGCCCACGTCATCCAGCAGGGCGTTTATGGCCTCCACCTGGCTGTTTAGCAGGGTTTGGGCCTCATATTCAGACAGGCCCTCCCCCGGCCGGTGGGGGGCCAAAGGAATCGTGCGCTGCGCACGGATAGACCCGTCCGCCGCCACCGCAAACGCGCGGGAGCTGGACGTGCCTTGGTCCACGGCTATAATAAAGGTTTCATTGGGCATTTTTCTGCTCGTCGGGTTTATCAAAAGCCGGGTTGTACCAGCGGTTGTTGTTGAGCAAATACGAAGCGGCTTTATCCAATGCCAGCAACTGCTGCTCGGCTTGTTCTACGTCAAAATCATCCGCATAGGCTTGCGAAGAAATGATTTTTCCGCCGCCATGGCGGATTTCGCCTTTTTCCGTCACCAGGCCGATGCTGAATCCATCTGACACCAACGCCACGCGCCCTCCGGGCACTTCTTCGAACATATCCCGGCCAAAAGCCGTGTACACTGGGTTAAGCCCCGTCAAGCGGTACAACGTGGGGATTAAATCCGTCTGCGAAACGATATGTTCTATCCGTTGGGGTTTTAACAGCCCGGGCGCATAAATGACGACGGGAATATGAAAGCGGGTTTGAAGCATTTCTCCGGCCGGTCCGTCGGATGTATGGTCGGCCACGAACACAAAAATCGTATCGTCCAGCCAACCGTCTTCTTTAGCGCGTTTTAACAACTCGCCGATGGACCAATCCGCAAACGACAGCGTGTTTAAAAACCCGTGCTCCCATGAGTCGTAGGGATATTTGTCAAACTGCGGCAGAGTGGAAGTAAACGGTTCGTGCGTAATGCCGGTAAACAGCATGCCCATAAAATGCGGTTTCTTCCGGTTTTTAATCTTGTCCGCCGTAAACATCATCAGGTCATAATCGTAGCCGAAGGGGGCTTCCTCTTTATACGGCAACAGTTGCGGCATATCTTCCCAGCCGTAGCTTTCCTGCGCACCCAAATAAGAAGCCAAAGCACACAGGCGGAACGAATCGCGGCTGGACGTTTGAGCAAAAAACGTATAGTATCCTTCTTCGGCAAAGTGGCGCGGCATGGGGGATAAAGCCGCTAATTCCAACCCATAGCCAAATGACGGCAGCCCCGGCACCGACGGAACCCCGGCAAATACGGAACCAAACCCCACCACACTGCGCTGGCCGGTGGCATAAGCATGGGTAAACGCCACCCCCTGCTCAATGATTTGGTCAAACACCGGGGTCACGCCAAAGTTATGGTGGGATAACCCGTCTATATAATACGGGTGCCAGCTTTCCAGCAAAACAATCAGTACGTTATACTGCTTGTCCTGTTTTTTGGTTTGAGTGCGTTGGCGCATTAAAGGATAGTTTTCATCCGGACGGGTTTCATCCGGCGAAATAAACTGCTTGGAAACAAATGCCAGTGCTTGGTCCGTTGGATAGGAGTTTTGGACGTCCACTGTGCCTTTGCGCCCCACCTGATAAGCCGTAAACACGCCGTTAAGCGTAAGCACCGATCCGGCTGGAGAAGACGTGTAGTGATACACATCCGCCACACCCAACGATTTACCGCCGCCCAAATGCCCGCGGATACCCAATACGCACAAAGCTACGATCAGCAGCAACCAAACAGCATTTTTGATAATTCCCCAGGAATGGGCCTGATAATGTTTGTCCGTATAGCGGGAGAAACCCCACACGGCCGCCCCAAATAAGCCCAGCAGCAGCAAAAGCGGCAGCCAGGTCTGCGTGAGCATATATGAAAGGATAAACCCCCAGTCGTTGGTGAGCTGGATGATTTCATCGGCAATATGGCGGTTTACTTTGGGAAAATAAATTAAATCCCCAATCAAAAAACCCGCCATCACAATCCATTCCGCCAGCCACACGCCCGTCCAAAATTTTACCCAGCGGGGGGATTTAACGGGCCAGTTGAGTACAAAAATCACCGGGCCCATAAAAAGGGCTATCACGGAAAAATCAAACCGAAGCCCGTTTACAAAAGCCGACGCAATTTCCGCCCCGGAAAGTGCGGCAAAAAAATCGCGGTTTAAGCAAAAAAGCGCCAATCTGGCGGCCGTCAACAAAAAGGCCGCGGCCAAAATACAAAGCAAGGATAGTTTTACACGAAAATCTTTTTTGTTCACAGTCATAAATTAGTCCGCCTTTTCAATATTTAGTTTGTCTTCCTCCGTTTTGCGGGCAAACGCCTGCAGTTGGGCTTTGGCTTGCGCCGGCACGGACGCATCCGTCAACAGCCCGGCCACGGTGCTTTGGGTGGGAACCAACACCTTGGCTAACAGTTTTAACGTGCGCAGCAAGTCCACCACTTTTTCTTTATCGGTAAATTCCAGCTTTTCCACGCGCGCCAATTCCGCCTTAAAATGTTTGCCGAAATGGCGCTCAAAATGGTTTTTGCGCATAAGAGCGATGATTTCCTGCTGCAACTGCTTGGCTTCTTCCAACAGGTCGCCGCAACGGTCAATTTTGGCGCTTAACACATCCTGCTCGCTTTCGGGCGCCGCCACGGGGGCCGCCTGCTGCCGGGCCGCCGCGGCCGGATTGTAATCCTTGCCCGTAAACACGGGGCAGATGTTGCGGTAATCGCACCAGCGGCACTGGGTTTCGCCGGGGGTAGGGTCAAACTGGCCGGCGCGGATTTTATCCGCCACCTGCAAAACGCCCTGCCAAAAATCAAAAATTTCCTTGTCCGGCACCCGCTCAAAAGTGACTTCTTTTAGCGTGGGCAAATGATAAAAGCTCAACTGCCCCACGCGCAGCTCCTTTACCGCCGGGTCCTGCTTTTGCACCATGGCCTTAATAGTGGGGGAATTTTCGGCCACTTTTTGGTACATATACAGCTGTTCCGGCGTGCTGGGCACGGCCTTGCCGGTTTTGTAATCCAAAATTTTAACCTTTCCGTCGCCCAAGTAATCAATGCGGTCCAAAATGCTGATCAGGCTCAGCCCGTCCATGTCCAGGGTGCTTTTCATTTCCACAGACAGCGGGTGAAAAAACGCTGCGGCATATTTGGCGTAGTACGCCTCTATAATGCGGCGCCCTTCGGCATAGCCGGCCAGTTCTTTTTCGGGTGAAGCATAGCCTTTTTGGTCAAACGAGGTTTTGTTCCAGTGTTTTTCAAAAAAATCCAGCGCCTGGGCCAGCGTGGGAAAAGCGGCATTGGCGGGGTTGTAAATATATTCCATCACTTCGTGCAGCGCCGAGCCGAAAGCAAAGTACGGCTTGGGCTGTTCCGGCAGCATATGGATGTAGCGGAATTTGTATTTTTGGGGGCATTCCTTATACATCCCCAGCTTGGAATAGGAAAACGATAAATTTTTAACCATTCTAATACTCCCGGTGCAAGTTCTTTTTATTTTACCATTTTGCACACGGGAAATCGGGCAAAAAAAATCCCCGCCGAAGCGGGGAATTTTTTATTTGTGTCCGGTAAATGTTTGGCCGGTTGGGATTTCCAACGGTTTTTCTTCGGCGCGTTTTACAAACCCCACCGCATTCGGGGCGTTACTCTTGAGGGTGACTTTAATTTGCAGTTTTTCACTTAAGTACGCGTTGAATTCCGTCTTCAGGCTGGTGGCAATTTTTTTGGCCAGCAACGTAAGCGAATCCTTAAACAGCGAAGGATACTGTTTAAGCATATATACCACGTCGGACACGCTCTGAGCCGCTTCTTTAGACAGGCGCACCAGATTGCGGGAAGCCGTCTTCATCTGTTTGCGGTAAAAGCGCTGCATTTCAAAGCTGTCCTGTTCGTGCAGTTGTTTTTTCGCTTTTACGAAGATGTTGTACTGGGTTTTCATATCGGCATCCAAAGAATCCAAACGCTTCTTCAAGCCGTCCAGCAGCAGGCTAAATCCGTCGGGCAAACCTTCGTATTCGGGAATCGTATCCAGCCATTCGCGGTAAAAGCGGATGGTGATATGCGGATACTTTTTAGGGTCAGGCGAAATAGCCAGTAATCCCGGGATGGAAGAATCTTTCTTCGGCAAAAAGCGCGGATTCCGTTCGCGCAAAGCCGCATCGGCCCACTGGGCGTATTCTTTTTCCATTTGCGCCTGTAATTTGGCTAAATTTTCGGCAGACTGTTTTTTAAGTTGGTCCAGCACTTGCATACGCACGGCATCGGTGAAATTCTTTTCCAATAACACAGCAGCCACCTGTTGCGTATAGATTTGCTTAAAAGCATTTAGTGTTTCAGTCGTAAGGGCATAATTGGCCTTATACACTTTACTGGACAAGTTGGATGCAACCAGTTTTTTTGTCGGTTGCGTCAGTGCCTTAGCAACTGTTCCCGCTTTGTTGGCTTGGGCAAAGCCGGGAACAGACAGACAGAGCATTAACAGCAGGGCTAACAAGTTCTTCATAAGCATGCTCCTTTTTAGTTTTAGTCTTCTTTCTTTTATTTTCTTTTCTCTTTTTTTTATATTTTTTTACTATACTATATTTCCGCTGATAAATCTAAAAAATTTAGGCCTAATTTTTAGGTTTTTTGGACCTACGTTTTTTGTGGGTCTTTTATATTAGCGGTGTTTTCGGGGAAAACGCCTTTGAATGTTTCCCGTTTTTTTTGTAAAATAATGGGGTACCAAAACATTTTGCCCCCATAGCTCAATGGATAGAGCATCTGCCTTCTAAGCAGGGGATATAGGTTCGATTCCTATTGGGGGTACTTTTACGGGCCGGCAAAAACTGCCGGCCTGTTTTTATTCCGCCGTCCGGCCGAAGTGCTACAATATAATTCCTATGTCCGTGCGCAAAATTATTCATATAGATATGGACGCGTTTTTTGCCTCCGTGGAACAGCGCGACAATCCCGCCCTGCGCGGCAAGCCGATTGCCGTGGGCCACGCGGGCCCGCGCGGCGTGGTGGCCACCGCCAGCTACGAGGCGCGCCGTTTCGGCGTGCATTCCGCCATGGCGGCCGAACGCGCCAAAAAACTCTGCCCGGACCTGATTTTCATCCCGGGGCGCATGCGCGTGTATAAACACATTTCCCGCACGATACGTTCCATTTTTCATCAATATACCGATTTGGTGGAACCCCTTTCCATTGATGAGGCTTTTTTGGACGTATCGCACCTGCCCTGCGCCACCGATGCCGCCAAAGAAATAAAAGAACTTATCTGGCAGCGCACCTGTTTGACGGCCTCGGCCGGGGTGTCGGTCAACAAAATGCTGGCCAAAATCGCTTCGGACTATCAAAAGCCCAACGGGCTGTTTGTCATTACGCCCAAAAACGTGGAGCGGTTTGTAGCACAGCTGCCGATAGAAAAATTCTTCGGCATCGGCAAAGTGACCGCCGAAAAAATGCACCGCCTGGGCATCTACACCGGGGCGGACCTGCGCCAGCGGACCGAGGAAGAACTCGTGCGGCATTTTGGCAAAGTGGGGCGGGCATACTTTGGCTACGCCCGCGGCATAGACGACCGGCCCGTGGAGCCCAACCGCAAGCATGTATCCATCGGCGCGGAAACGACTTTTGCCGAAGATACGGCCGACCTGAACACCTTGCGGGCCGAACTGGCGCAAATGGCTGCCAAGGCCTGGCAGCGCGCCGAAAAAATAAACTTTCTGGGCAAAACGGTTACGCTTAAACTGAAATTTGCCGACTTTAAACAAATCACCCGCTCGCAAACGTTTGCGGAGATTATCCCTTCGCAGCAGGCGTTTTTGGCCGCGGGGGAAAACCTGCTTGTGCACACGGACCTGCACCGCCAAAAAGTGCGCCTGATCGGGCTGACCCTTTCCAACCCGCCCGAACCGTCCGCCGCGGACGGCCGGCAGCTGTGGTTTGATTTTTAGCGCTTTCCTCTTACGCGTAAGGAATTTGGTATAATAATTAAAAGGATTTTCATTTTGATAGGAGATGACTATGTCCACTAAACGCACTGTAAAATGCGAGTGTTCGCAACTTCAGCGGCACCGCTGCAAATTCCAGCCCGTGCTGCCTGCTATTCTCAGAAAAGGTCCCGCTTTCGTAAAACCGAAATTCGGCAAAGCCACCAAAAGCGTAGCCGACCAGACCGCCGTCAAACGGATTTTCCCCAACACGTACGGCTTGCCGGAAGTGACCTTTGTAAAAGGCGCCAACTCCGCCGTGGCCAAAAAGGCCGTGCGCGTAGGCGTTGTACTTTCGGGCGGCCAAGCCCCGGGCGGGCATAACGTCATCGGCGGGCTGTTGGACGGCCTCAAAAAAGCCAACCCCAAGAACAAACTGTTCGGTTTCTTGGGCGGGCCCAGCGGCATCGTGGAAAACAAATGGGTGGAAATTACGCCCACGCTCATGAAAGATTACCGCAACACCGGCGGATTTGATTTAATCCAGTCCGGCCGCACCAAAATTGAAACCGACGAACAATTAAAAGCCGCCAAAGACAATTTGATTGCCAACAAGATGGACGCCTTGGTGGTGGTGGGGGGCGATGACTCCAACACCAACGCCTGCGTGATTGCCGAATACCTCAAACAACAAGGGGTGGACATCAGCGTCATCGGCGTACCCAAGACCATTGACGGCGACCTGAAAAACAAACAGATTGAAACTTCTTTCGGTTTTGATACCGCCACCAAAATTTACGCCGAACTCGTGGGCAACATCTGCCGCGACGTCAACTCCGCGCGCAAATACTGGCACTTTATCCGCCTGATGGGCAGAAGCGCCTCGCACATCACGCTGGAAGTGGCCTTTAAAACCCACCCCAACGCCGTGCTGATTGGCGAAGAAGTGCTGGCCAAAAAGATGACCCTGGGCCAAATTGTGGACAACCTGGCCCAGCTGATTGCCAAACGCGCCAAAGCGGGCAAGAACTACGGGGTCGTGCTGGTGCCGGAAGGTTTGATTGAATTTATCCCGGAAATGAAAGAACTCATCAGCGCGCTCAACGACTCGCTGGCCGAAAACGAAGCCGAACTGGCCAAGATGAACACCGTGGCAGAAAAGAAGGCGTTCATCATTTCCAAACTGCCGGCCAAACTGGCGGATTTGATGAAATCCCTGCCCGACGGCATCGCCAGCCAGCTGATGTTGGACCGCGATCCGCACGGCAATGTGCAGGTGTCCCTGATTGAAACCGAAAAACTGCTGGTGGAAATGATCCGCACCAAACTGGCCGAAATGAAAAAAGCCGGCAAGTACAACGGTAAATTTGCCGCCATCACGCACTTCTTCGGTTACGAAGGCCGCTGCGGCGTACCCTCTACGTTTGACGCCAACTACACCTACGCGCTGGGCTACAACGCCGCCGTATTGGCGCTGAACAAATGCTCGGGTTATCTGTCCTCCGTGCGCAAGCTGACCAAAAAAGCCCAAGATTGGGAATGCGGCGGCATCCCGCTGACGATGATGATGAACATTGAACGCCGCAAAGGCAAAGAAAAACCCGTCATCAAAAAAGCGCTTGTGGAACTCAAGGGCGAACCGTTCAAGCACCTGCTCAAAAACCGCGCGGCTTGGGCGGAAGAAGACCTGTACGTGTTCCCCGGCCCGATTCAGTACTTCGGCCCGGAAGAAATCACGGACATGACGACCTTCACCTTGATGTTGGAACAAGGCAAAAAAATCAAATAATCACACGTCTTAAAAAGGCGGGCCCTAAAAGCCCGCCTTTTTTGTTGCCTGCTGGGCCCAAAAGGCAGGGCCGTCTGGGCCTTTTAGCCCATTGAGCCCCGGCGGCGTTTTCGTTATAATAAAAATAGGAGCTATCCTATTTATGCACATACCCGCTAAACGCATTTTGATGGGCTTTTTGACGGGCGCCTTGCTGGCGGCCGCGTGCCTGCCTGCGCAGGCGCAGTTGGTTTCGCCCTGGTTCCGCGGCGGCAAACACGTGTGGGAAGCCTTGCTGCATAAAGCCAAACTGCCCGTGTCCGGCGCGGCGGCGTTTTCCACACCGCTTTCCCAAGCCGCCACCGGGTATGCCGTCAAAACCACGGCCCACAACTGGCTGCGCCACCGCGTGGCTCATTTGGGCGTGTTTAGCCGGATGGAAAAAGAGGCTTTACTGCAAAAAACCCAAAACATCAAAATGCAGCTGGGGAAAGTGGCGTACTTCCACGACCGCGACGCGCGGCTTTTTAACTGGCTTTCTTCCCAGCCCGGCGCCTCTGCGGCCGAAGCCGCCTTCTGGCGCCACCAAAACATTTTGGCCAACACGCTGGCCGAGCTGGAAGCCTTCTACCGGGGGGACTTGCCGGACGTGTTTGCCTCCTCCGTGTTTTCGCGCGAACAGGTGGCCCAACTGCTCGAGGACCCCGTCCAGCCGCCGGCTTTTGTCTTGTACCCCAAAGAAATCGCTCACTTTGCCGCCCTTTCCACGCTGGCCGAGCAGCAAGCCTGGGCCGCCCAAGCGCTGGCCCAAACCCGCGGAGATTTAAACGCCCTGCTGGCCAAAGACCCGGTGCATTTGCAGCCCGGCGAATTTGCCCGCTACTACACCCAAAAACTCCGCTTATTGTACTTTTTAACGCTGCAGGAAGTGCTGGCCAAGGCTACCGATAAACGTGCTTCGCTCATTGTGCGGCGCAAACGCATTTTAAAAGCCCGCCTGCCCGGGGCCGACCGCCCGATGACGGACGCCCAACGGCTGGGGTTTCTGCGCTATCACCTGGATAAACAAGCCGCCGCGGGGCCGCTGGCCACCGAAGGAAACGGAGAATTTGAATCGTACGCACGGCTGAAATCCTGGCTTAACCGCCTGGCCCCCATTTACGAGCCTTACGCCGTGGCCGAAGCCTTCGGCGCCCGCTACGAAGACGCCCTGCGCCTGGGCCCGCTGTGGCCGGACGTGATTGTCGGCCCGCAGGAAGGGCTGGCCTTGCGCCGGATGACGCCGCAGGAAGGGGGAAAAATCCTCCCGGCCAAAATCGCCGCCCTGGAAAAAGAACTGGCCGCCCTGCGCGCCCAAACGCCGGACGATCTTGCGTTCTACACCCGCTACTACCGGCTGGACCGCCAAAAAGCCTTGTACGAAAGTTTCCAAATCCGCCAGCGCCTGCTGCAAAGGTTCCACCCATGAATGCGGCCCTGCTGCGCCGCCTGTGGCGCACCCTGGAGTCCGCCGGGTTCACCCGCCAAGAGGCACACGCTTCCCTGCGCCAAGCGCTTTTCGTGCGCCTGGCAGGAAACCGCGCCGCGTGGCTGGCCCCGTTTGCGAATTCTTCCGCCCGCCCGCTTCCGCCGGAGGCTGCACGCCTGCTGGACAAGGTTGACTTGAACCCCACGCCCGACGACATCTGCCAAGATACGCTGGGCGCAATGAGTGAATTTTTCTCGCTCCACCGCAAGCCGACCGGCATTTTTTATACGCCGTTCCCCGTGGCCCGGCGCTTGGCCCGCGCCACACTTTTTTACTTTCTCACCCGGCAAATTTCCCTGCCCGAAACCGCCGCCCGCGATTTGCTGAACGGTTCCTCCGCGCTTGCCGCCCAAGACGCCGCCCGTGCGGATGACGCGTTATCCCGCTTGACGGTATGCGATCCGGCCGCCGGCGCGGGGGGGTTATTAATTCCGTTTGCACAGGAACTTGTCCGCCTGCGGCTTCGGTTAAATCCGGCACTCTCCCCGGGCGAAACCTGGCTCCATACGTTCACACATACCCTGTACGCAGGCGATATTTCCGCCCAAGCGTTGGCCGATTTGCAATTGCGCGCGGCCCTGCTTTTGCTGCAGGCCGGCGTCCGCCCGACGAATGCGCACCCGGTTCACACGCTGGCAGGCGACGCATTGGCCGCCGCAAACGGCCAAAGCGTTTGGCACAACGCGTTCCCGACCGTCTGGCAAGCGGGCGGATTTGACCTGGTGCTTGCCAACCCGCCGTACGTCGGACAAAAGCATCACCGCGAGGTATTTGAAGCGCTGCGCCGCAACCCGCTGTGGCAGCCCTACTGTACCCCCAAAAGCGATTTGCTGTATTTCTTTTTTTACCTGTCCCTTTACTTGCTGCGGCAGGGGGGAATGGGCGCGTTTTTAACGCCGCCGTATTTTGCCTCGGCCGCCGGAGCCAAAACGCTGCGCGCGTGCCTGTACAAGCAAACGGCCCTGTTGTATTTGCAGGATTTTGAAGACAAGCACCTCTTTGGCGCGGCGGCGGGCGAACACAGCCTGATTACCGTGTTTGAAAAAAACTCCAGCGCCACTAAACCCGCCTGCCGCGTGGGCGAACGCCTCTATCCGCAGGAAACACTCTACCGCGGAGAAGAACACTTTTTACAAACGCGCCCGGTGCCCGCCGCACTGGAAAGCGCGCTAACCAAAATGGCCGCCGCCCCGCATACCTTGGGGCAGGTGGCGCATGTGTCCAACGGGCTGATGACCGGGTGCGACAAAATTTCCGCTGCGCACCTGCGCCGCTTTGATTTGCCGGGCGTGCACAAAGGGGACGGCGTTTTTGTGCTGTCCGCCGCCGAAAAAGCCGCTCTGCATTTGTCCCCCGCCGAGCAGGCCAAGTTAAAACCGTTTTTTAAAAATTCCGACATTTCCGCCTACACCGCTTCCGCCCGGCCGCACGGATTTTTGATTGATTTCTTTTACCCCAACGACCGGGACCTGGATTTTTCCCTATACCCGCACCTGCGCGCGCACCTGGCGCGTTTTCGCCCGGTGCTGTTAGCCCGCAAGCAAAACAACAACGGCATTCATAAACTGCTGGCCAAAGGCATTTACTGGTTCGGCTCCGTACGGCGAAAAATGAATTTTGAAGAAGACAAAATCGCCGTCCCCCAGCGCGCCACGGCCAACACCTTTGCGTTTGCGCCCGGACCCTGGTATGCCAGTTCCGACGTGTATTTTATTTCCCGCCCGCAAAAAGGCCTTTCGCTTTGGTTTCTGCTGGCCCTGCTTAATTCGGCCCCGTACTTTGCCTGGCTGGCCGGCCGCGGCAAACGCAAAGGCCGCCTGCTTGAGCTGTACTCCGCCCCGTTGAAAGCATTGCCCATTCCCCGGGCTTCGCAAACCGACCAAACCCGGCTGGCCGCATTGGCCCGGCAGATTTATCAGCTTAAATCGGCCGACCCGCAGGCCGATATATCCGCCCTGCAAGCGCAAATAGACCGCCAAACGGGCGCCCTGTTTGGCTTTACACCGGCCGAAACAACCGCCGTTTGCGCCGCCCGAAAGCAGGCGCAATAAGAGAAAAACTCCGTCGGGGGGAGAGCGTTTATTTTCTTGCCAAGCGGGTGTTTTTATGATATGCTGTTAAAAAGAAATACAGGAGGATGCTATGGAAGTATTTAAGACGTATTATTGGAACATTCTTACCAAAAATTATGTAAATTTTTCCGGCCGCGCGACCCGCAAACAATACTGGCTGTTTGTGTTGTTTAACATCATCGTATTTGCCGTATTGGCGTTCGTGCTGAGCTTCTTGGGCAATACGGGAAATGTATTGTATTATCTGTGCAACCTGGCGGTGTTGCTTCCGTCGTTAGCCATTGCCGTGCGCCGCTTGCACGATATTAACTTTTCCGGCTGGTGGATGCTGCTGGTATTGCTGCCGTTTTTGGGCGGATTAATTTTACTTGTTTTAATGCTGCTCCCCAGCACCCAAGGCGCTAACCGCTTTGACAAATAAGTCTTACAGTACCGCCCCGATAAGCGGGGCGGTACTTTTTTGCCTTCGTGGCAGCTAAAACTATGAAAAAATCCCGCATTGTTACGTATCTTGTTTTGCTGGTTGTATTTTTGTTCGGCGCCTATGCGGCGTTTATGTATGTATACACGGAATGGAAATTCCTGCCCGTGGAACTGCTGCAGGAACCCAGCGCCGCCGCCCCGCATGCCGAATGGAAAGCACCCAATACGCTTTTGTACCTGCACAAGGTCAACACGCCCCGCCGCTCCGCCCGGAAAGAAAAATCCTACGACGGCTACGAAATTGATTTACAAACAGACGCCTCCGGCAACCTGTGGGTGGCCCACGACCCGGCAGAAATGAAGGACAAAATAAAACTGTCCGATATTTTTGCAGCGCTTAAAAACCCGGGGCAAAAAGCCTATTGGCTGGATTTAAAAACCCAGCTGACGCCCGAACAGCTGGACCAGATTCTGCTTACTGCCAAAGCCTTCCGCATTCCAAAGGAAAACTTACTGCTGGAAACCGTCCCCGGCGAAACAGCCAAACTCATTAACCAAAGGGAACTCCAGCTGCTTTTGCAACTTCCTGACGATTTTGATAGCGACCTGGGCGACCCGCAAACCCGCAAAGAAATCAACCAAAAAACACTGCAACAGTGGAAAGAATACCGCCCAGCGGCGGTGTCTGCCGTGTTTGATCAATATCCGTATTTGCGGGCCTATTTCCCGGAAATGCCCAAAGCCATCTACTATGCCTCTACTAAACGGCCCAGTTTAAAAAAGCCATTTATGCTACGGCATATGAAAGAGGATCCATCCGTTAAAATTTTTATTCTAACTGAATACACTTGGTAGCACTGAATGCAAAAATGGGGGAAAAATGAACACGCACATTACCCGCGCACAAGCGCTGGATTTATTAAAAAAATATAACAAGGAGCCGTTCCATTTGCTTCACGCCTTGACGGTGGAAGCCGTAATGCGCCAACTGGCCGAAGAACTGGGATACGCCCAAGAGGCCGATTTTTGGGCGCTGTGCGGCCTTTTGCACGACATAGATTTTGAGCAATTCCCGCAGGAACACTGCAAAAAAGCGCCGGAATTGTTGGCCGAACTGGACGCCGAGCCGGAGTTGGTGCACGCCGTGTGCAGCCACGGCTACGGCCTGGTGACGGACGTAAAGCCCGAACACGAAATGGAAAAAGTCCTCTTCGCTACCGACGAGCTGACCGGGCTCATCGGCGCGGCGGCGCGGATGCGGCCCTCCAAAAGCGTGTGCGATATGGAAGTGGCCAGCTTGAAGAAAAAATTTAAAGACAAAAAGTTTGCGGCCGGCTGCTCGCGCGACGTCATCAGACAAGGCGCCGAAATGCTGGGGTGGGATTTGGACACCCTGTTTGCCAAAACCCTCGCGGCCATGCGCGCGACGGAAAAATCCGTGCACGAACAGGCCGCCGCGTTAGCTTGACCGTCAGGCTGTTTTGCCCATAAAAAACGCCCCGCTTTTGGCGGGGCGTTTTGTTACACTCAAAAACTTAATTTTGGCACGCGCTGGGAGTACCGTCCATACAACATTCATCCACGGCCGTTTCTATCCCGCACACATCCGCACACAGGGTTTTGCCCGCCGTATTTTGCCCGGCGCAGGTGGTATTGTCGTGCTCGTATTCCCGGCGCAGGCTGTATTGAAATTCCAAACTGCCGTTCGGGGCGTAGCGCACGGCTTCTATTTCGTTATCGTGCCCGTTGGCGCCCAGCGTAATTTCAAACCCGTTGCAGTTTTCACCCGTCACGGGGTTGCCGCGGGTGTAATACACCTGGCCCACCGCTCCTTTGGGGGCTACGTCCAACGTGCCGTAGTCCAGCATATATTTGCTGGTTTGCATTTGCTTGCGCCGCTGCGCCTGGGAAAGGCTGTTTAACAGTTCCAATGCTTCCGTCAGGCGCGTGCGTTCCACCGCTTTGCCGTAATTAGGCAAGGCTATGGCAACCAAAATGCCGATAATCAGCACCACGACCAACAGTTCAATTAACGTAAAACCCTTTTTCATGTGCCTGCCTCTATCACTATAAATATATATTTACAGTTTAATAATTTCCCGCCCGCTATGCAAATATCCGCGGCTACCAGCGGATTTCTTTTTCCAGCGCGGCAAAAAATTCGCCCGCTTTTTGGGGGAAATACAAATCCGTCACCGTGCCCGTAAACGCGGAGGGGAGGGGATTTACCTCAATAATTTTGGCCCCGTATTGCTTGGCCGTAAGCGGCAGGCTGCAGGCGGGCATTACCTGCCCGGCGGTACCTACGATAATCATCACGTCTGCATTTTGGGCCATTTCCAGCGATTTTTCGTACGCGCGCGGCGGGATACCCTCGCCGTAAAATACAAAATCCGGTTTTAATACGCCCCCGCAAAAACACAGCGGCGGCTCGGCCGAAATGTCCACGTCTTCCAGGTTGTATTTCCGCCCGCAGGACGTGCACGAAAGCGTGTGGATGGTGCCGTGGAATTCCTGCACGTTTTTGGAGCCCGCCCGCTGGTGGAGTCCGTCTATATTCTGGGTGATGACGCCCTTTACATAGCCTTTTTCTTCCAGGCGGGCAATCACTTGGTGGGCTTTGTTGGGCAGGGCTTCGTCCATATCGGTAAAGAAAATCTTTTTCATCTCTTTCCAGGATTCGGCCGGGTGCATTTGGAAAAACGAAATTTCAATATACTTCGGGTCGTACTGATTCCACAGGCCGCCCTTGCCGGTAAAAGGCGCGATGCCGCTTTCCACGCTCACGCCCGCACCCGTAAACACCACGCCGTAGGAGGCGTGTTCAATGAGTTTTGCTGCTTGTTTGATATCGCTTGCCATAGGGGTATTGTATAATATTCTAGTCCAAAAAATATCTTGCTTGGTTTTTGCCGCTTTGCTACATTACTATCAGAGGATTTAAATGTATGACCAACCGCACCGTACACGATGCAAAACGCTACCTGTATAATGTTTTGCAATTTAACAACCGCAGCAAAGTCACCACCGCGCTCAACGCGCTGATCATCACGCTTATTTTGTTAAGCGTGCCCGTAGACGTGGTGGAAAGCGTCCAGGACATCAGCCCCGCCGTCAAACGGATGATTTACCACCTGGACCTGGTAATGAGTATTATTTTTGCGCTGGAATACGCCCTGCGACTTATCACCTGCACCGAGGACCCGCGCTTTAAGCGCCCGATTATCGGGCGGCTTAAATACATGTGCACGCCGCTGATGCTGATTGATTTGTTTGCCATTTCGCCTTTTTTTATTTTGGGCACGGGGCTGGTGCGTATGCTGCGCGTGTTCCGCATTTTGATGCTGATGCGCTACACCAACGCCATACAGCTGGTGAACAATGTGGTAAGCGAAAAGAAAAGCGAACTGTCCATTTGCGGGGCGTTTTTGCTGATGCTGTGGGTGTGGAGCGCGTTTATGGTTTTCCGCGTGGAGCACGCCGCCCAGCCGGACGTGTTTGCCAATATGCTGGACGCAATGTGGTGGTCGCTTGAAACGTTTACCACTTTGGGCTACGGCGACATTGTGCCCATCACGTTATTCGGCCGCCTGATTACGGCCGTGACGGTGGCGATGGGGCTTATTCTGTTTGCCATTACCACCGCGGTGCTGACGGCCGGAATCGTGCAGGAAATACAAAAATTTGAACGCAAAAAACAACAGCCGCCGCAAATATAAAAAGAACCCCGCCCGAAGGCGGGGTTTTGCTTTTGTTTCAGATAGTCACCAGCCCGCGTGCAAACACGTAGACGGCGGCCAGTGCAAACAAGATAAGCAGCGTCACCACCGCCACCTCGCCTTTGGTAAACACGGGTTTTCCGTCGTGCTGCTGGCGGCGCGCCCACACAAACACCGGGATACCCACCGCCAGGAAAATAACCGCCAGGAACAGGTATTTTAAGCCGGCCGCATACACCAGCCACACGCCGTAGAGCGTGCCCAGCGTGGATGTAAACACCGCAGCCGCCCGCCCTTTAGGCGATATTTTGGCAAACTCGCCGTCTTCGGTCATTTTCCACAAATAGGCCGTACTGGCGATGTACGCCGGCAAGACCATGACGCCCGTGATGGAAAGCATCGTGTTCCAGGCGTTGTTGGAAAAATACACCATCAAAATGGCCAGCTGCATGACAATGCTCGTCACCCACAGCGATACGGACGGCGCCCCGTTTTTGTTTTGAATGGCAAACTGCTTGGGGAATGTGCCGTTTTCGGCCGCGGCGGCGGGAATTTCGGCCGCAATCATCGTCCAAGCCAGCCAGGAAGACAACACCGCAATTAACAGCCCGATGTTCATCACCCATGCGCCCCACGGACCGACGACTTTTTCCAACACGCCGGCGGTGGAAGGATTGGCCACGGCGGCGATTTCTTCCTGATTTAAAAACCCGAACGGCAGCACGGAAAGGCCGATGTAAATCACCAAGCAGCCCAAAAAGCCCAGGAACGTGGCCTTGCTGACGGCCGCCTGGCTTTTGGCACGGTTGGACAATACGACCGCCCCTTCAATACCGATAAACGCCCACAGCGTAACCAGCATCGTGCTTTTTAACTGGGCAGAAAGCGGCCCCAGGGTTTTGCCGTCTTCGGCGATGTGGCCCCAGAAGTTAAAGTCAAACTTATCCATATGAAAGCTAAACAGCAGAATAAGAATAAACAATAACAGCGGCACCAGCTTGCCCACCGTGCCGACAATGTTTAAAATGGCGGCCTGGCGCACCCCGCGCAAGACCACAAAGTTAAACACCCAAATCAGCACCGAGCCGCACACAATGGACAGCAAATTATTCCCGCCCGCAAAATACGGGGGGAAAAAGTAATTTAACGCATCCATCGTAATTACGGCAAACCCCACATTGCCGAAGATTTGGCACAGCCAGTAGCCCCAGCCGATGGTAAAGCCGACATACGGGCCGAACCCTTCGCGCGCATACATATAGATGCCGGAAGTTAAATCCGGCTTTACGCGCGAAAGAATGCTGAACGTGTTGGCAATAAAATACATCCCCACACCGGTTATCACCCACGCCAACAGCACCGCCCCCGCACTTGCGCCGGCGGCCATATTTTGGGGGAGGGAAAACACGCCTCCCCCGACCATAGAACTGATGACGATGCACGCCAGGCCCAATACGCCTAACTTGCCCGCCGTAGTGTTTTTATCTCCCATAACTCCCCCGAATGATTCTGAATTTGGCCTAATCCAACGGTTTTTTGCTCGGCACGGCCGCCGGGGCAAATTTAAAGTTCAAAAATCCCATCACCGTCAGGCAGTAGGCAAACGGTTGGGTAATGTTGATGTAGTTGTGCCAAATTTGGAATTCGCTGTGTTTTTCCACATCGCGGATTTCCAGCTCGTGCTTGAGCGATTTGTTCAGCCACATATGCGCGTGGCCTTCGGCAATTTCGTCGTCAATGGGCGTATCAAAATACTCCACATATTCCGCGGCCCAGCCGCCCACAAGGTTGCCCTTTTTGTCTTTGCCCCAGCACACGCCCACGCCGGTGGCAATGGCTTTGTGGTCCTCAATGCGGGCCCCGTTGCCGGCCATAATCACTTCCAGCACGGCGCCGTGCGTAAATTGGTCGGACACGGCATCCACCGGGTAGATGTTGCGGTACAGTTCTTTCGGCAGGACGGAGGTGTAAGGAATGACGTTAAAATCTTGGATTTTGGCTTGCTGCAAAGCCGAATCGTAGCAGAACGTTTCAAACGGCTGCGGCGGGATACCGTCGGCCGCTTGGCCGGCTCCGCCCGAAATAAAAGCCAACGTAGGATAGCGCGTCCCTAAAATTAATTCTTTTTCCATAATCATTTCTCCTTTTACAGTTTTTTGTTACCCCACTACAACATAATGGTTGTACGCAACCCGACCACCGTGGTGACCCCTTGGTCCGGGTTGGAAGCGGCCTTCGGATAAATTTGCAAATCCGGAGTGACCGTTACAAATTTGCCAATACCCCACACCCATTGCAACTCCAGTGCGGTTTCACTCGCGCGCAAGTAGGGGGGATATTCCATCGCCGCGGCGCTGATGCGGTTGTACACCGCACCCAGGGTGATAACGTCCTGCGGGTTGCGGCCCAGCGGGTCCAGCCACGAAACGCCCAGCGCATAGGAATTTTTAACCGGCACCGCACCGCCCGTAGAACCGTTGGCGCGGCCGAATACGGCAAAATCTTTGCCTAAAAACTGCTGCATATTAAACGACCAGCCGTTGATATTTTCGGCCTGGGCGGGCACGGAAGGCTGGTAGTAATACAAAAAGCTGTACTGCCCGTCGCCCCATTTAAAGGATGGCGTCCACGCGATGGAGCCGAAGCCGGTGTATTTGCCGTCAAACGCCGTCCGCCCGTGGATTTGCGCCCCGGTCACGTTGGTAGCGTCCTGGTAGCCGGCAACGAACGTCCAGCGGCTGTTTTGCGCCTGCACATACGCCCCCAGCGAAGCGCCCGGATAGGCCGACGAACCGTTTTGCGACAGGGAATAATTCATCAGCGCGGTTTGCTGGTTGTCCACATAGGTGGTGCCGTCAAAGTTGTACATCGGGAACTGCCCCACGGTAACAGACAGCCAGTCCCATTTGCCGGGCAGGGTGTGGGTATACGTAAGTTGGGAAAAATCTTCGTCGTCAGAAGCACCATCGTTAAACGCGCTGACCACGCCGCCGCGGCCTTGCAAAACAGCCGCTTCCTGCCCCCAATAATGCACAAAATTATAGTTAAAATTTACCGCACCAGACCCCCACGCCTTATCCTGAAACAACGTCCAAGTAATATACGGATAATACATTCCCTGGATAGATGTCTGTTTGCCGCTGGGGGAAAGACGCTGGGCCGTGTAGGAAATATCCAGCCCTACTTGCAAGCCCAATTTGTCCGTGATAAAATTTTTCGCATCGATATAATCTTGCCCAAAAGAAGAAAAAGGGTGCTGTTCCACCACCCGGCGGGAAGCCAGGCGCTGTTCGTGCTTGGCGGAAAACGAGGCGGCGTCCACCGCTGTGCTCATCAAACAAACGGCCGCCAGCGCAGCCGCAAAGGTACGCGTGTTCATCGGTTACTCCTGTGGTAGGGATGCGCCCCCTGGTGCGCGTGCAAGGTGTCCGAGGGGCAGGGGCGTTTGTTCCACCTTAACACTCTGCCCGCCGCCGCACAACCTAAAAAATGGATTAGTTTTATGGGGTCCTTTGGGCGCGCACCGACAGCAGAGCCTTGTTTGCCAATTCCGTAAACTAACCCTTTTTTCGTGCGGCAGCATAAACAACCGCCCGCTTCGGGCACGTTTACACCCCACCGTAAAATTGTTAAAATGAGGGGGGCATATAGCACGAAGTGCCAAATTGCCAAGGAAATACAATGAAAAATTATTGGAACCGATTTTGGGATTTGTTTGACCCGCAACGCAAAGGCCCTTTGTTTTGGGCATATGGCTGGAAGGGAATTTTGTTCATAGCGGCCGGTACGTACTTTCTATACAGTTGGTACGTTGGGCCGCGCCACTGCCCGTTGGCCGGAATATTTTGGCTGCTGACCATTGGCGTACACGAAGCCGGGCACCCGATTTTCCGGTTTTTATCGGGCGGCAATTTTGCCGTCACCATTTGGGGCGGAACGTTGATGGAAGTGGGCGTACCGCTGGTATGCTTCTTGTATTTTTTACGGAAAGGCAGAGAAATCCAGGCGGATATATGTTTGCTGTGGCTGGCGATGGCCTGTTACAGCGTGGGGCAGTATACCGGCTGCAGCTTGGACCCGGTCATCAGCCTGCTAAACGCCGGGCCCGAAACCCTGCCGGATTGGGACTATATGCACAAATGGCTGGGCACCGAAGGGTACGAATGGCAGATGCGCCACGGATTTTACGCGTTAAGCGCGTTCTTAGGCGCACTGGGGACCTACTTGTGCGTTGCCCATTTTTGGGCCTGGAACAACCCCGACGGGCACGATTATAACCAAGACGACGACGGACACGACCGCTTCTTTACCCGCGGCTAAAAATAGCCCAACCCCCAAACCTTCTGGTCTGCCCACACGGCATAAAAAACCCGCCTTTCGGCGGGTTTTTGGGTTATTCAAACAATCCTTTGGGCGGTTCCTGGCCGGTTAATTCCTTGGCGGCGGGCGCATTTTTGCTTTTGTGCCCGGTGTAATTGTAGTTCATCCGCTTGAGCAGGCGGGCGTTGTCTTTGGTCAGCGGCACTTCGTAAATATCCACAATCCGCTGGGCTACCGGCAGGAAAGCGCCGCGGTTGCCGTCAATATGACCGCGGGCCACTTTCACGGCGTCGGCCGCGTTGGCAACGGCATTTTCGGCCTTGGCAAAATTGACCAAAAAGTCGTTGAACTTTTCCACCAGCTTCAAAATATCGTCTTTAAAATCTTCCATATACTCGTGCTGTTTGTCTATGTCCCAGAGTTTGGAAACCATTTTCAGCGTGCTCATCAAAGACGTGGCCGACACGAGGGCGATGTTGTTTTTCCAGGCCTCGTTTAAAATGTCCGGGTCCGCCTCTACGGCGGCCAGGAGGGCGCTTTCGGGGTAGACGAACATCAGCGTATAGTCGGGCTGAACCTTGTCGCCTTCCGCCTGGAATTTTTTGTAGTATTTTTTGGCGCTTAAATCTTTAATCGTCTTTTTAACGTCTTTGACGTGTTCGGCCAAGAAAGCGGCTTTTTCCTTCGGGTCCTGCGCGTTAAAATACTGGGCGTAGTGGTTGAAAATGGTTTTAGAATCCACCACAATCCACCGGTCGCCCGGCAGGGCAATTTGCACGTCCACACGTTTGCCTTCGTCGGCCACCTGCTGGTAGTAGTCCAGCCCTTCTTTCATGCCGGCCGCGTCCAAAATGCGCTTTAACGTTTCTTCGCCCCAGCTGCCGCGCACGATGGCCTCGCCTTTGATAGCGTTGGTCAGATGCAGGGCGCTTTGGTCAATTTTCTCGGTAGATTTAATCACGTCCGACAGGCCTTTTTCCAGCCGGGCCTGTACGATTGTGTTTTGGTGTTCCATTTCGGCCACTTTTTTAACAAAGTTTTCCAAATGCAGCGAAAGCGGACGCAATACTTCGGCATTTTTGCTTTCCAGGCCTTTGGCTTTGTCGTCCAAAATTTTGGCGGCCAGTTCCGAAAACTGTGCCTGATACGTGGCGGATAATTCCTTGAAATTCTTTTCAATCAGCGTTTTTTCGCGCTCCAGGGACAGTTTTTCCTGTTCTAACCGCGTTTTGTCCACCAGCAGGGCGGCATTTTCGCTGCGCAAACGGTTCACTTCCGGCTCCAGTGCGGCCAAACGCTGTTGTTCGGCCAGCCCGGCCTGAGCCCGGGCCGAAAGCACCATCCAGGCTACCCAACCGCCAAGCCCCATTCCAATCAATATCACCATGACATAATACATAGTAAATCTCCTTGCTTTTTACTCATTTTACCAAGTTTTTACGCACCCGTTAAAAATCCGTCGGCAAAAAAATATTTTCAATTTTTCCAATATGTTATACAATAAAAAAAGACTTTAAAAAGGAGCAGACAGATATGAAAAAGACGTTTCTTCTTGCTGTAACCGCCGCTGTATTGGCTGCGGGCTGTGCCTCCACCGGCACCACCACGACTACCACCGCCAACCAGACGTTGACGTTGGAACAGGCGTTGCAAAAATCGGCCGAAACCCGCCAGAAACTGTTAGACGCCAAACAATCCTATGAAGATGCCAAAAACGCGGCTGCCGTAGCCAGCGGCCAAAAATCCGCCGCCGACGTGGCCAAAGAACAACTCCAGGAAAAAGTGGACAATGCCAAACAGCAAATCCAAGCCGAAAAAGACGCTTGGGCTGAATTGCTCAAATAACCGCTTTTAGCATACCTGACGCCGGGGCGTAAAAACGCCCCGGTTTTTTGTTGCCGTCCGCGGGGGGAAACCTGCCGGCCCGGCATACAGGCACAAAAAATCCGGCCCTGCGTTGCAGAGCCGGAAACAAGGTTGCCAATGGCTTTATTTGGCCGGTTCGGCCGGCGGGGCAGGCGGCACATCCTGCTTGCCTTCCGGGCCTTCCTTGGGGCCGGGGCCCATGCGCGGGCCGTCTTTGGGGCCGGGGCCCATGCGCGGACCGTCTTTAGCACCGGGGCCCATACGCGGGCCGGGTTTGGGGCCAAAGAGCACGTCCAAGTCGCCTTCTTCGGCGATGACGGCTTCCGTCTTTTCTTCCACCCAGGCTTTTTTAGCCTTGCTGGATTTTTCTTCGTCCAGATTTTTTTCCATTTGGTCCAGACGTTCTTTAAATTTGGCCAGTTGTTCTTCTTTGAACTTAATCTGCTCGTCGCGGATAGAAGCTACCATTTCGGAAATTTCTTCTTTTTTGGCTTTTTTCTTTTTGTCCGAGGTGAGCTTGTTGTATTCGTCCACCAATTTTTCCATTTTTTCTTCGGTGGCTCTCATCTGGGCTTTGTGCGCGCGGCGGGCTTTTCTGAATTCTTCCGTGCGAGCATCTTTCTTGCCCTTTTCGTGCTTGCCCTGCATCACAGCGGCCTTGCGGGCCTTGGGCTGCGGGCAATCGTCCCCTTTGCAATCGCGCGGGCCCTGGGCAAACGCCGGCACGCACAGCGCGGCAAAAAGTGCAAGTAACAATCCTTTCTTCATATGCTTCCTCCTACTTGGGTCAGAATTCCTGTTCAAACAACGCCAGGTCGTTTGAAAAGTTCAGGTATTCTTCGTCCAAATTCTCGCTCATGTACGCAATCACTTCCGACGCGTCAAAAGCGGTTTTGTCCGGTTGCAGGCCGGCCAGTACCATCACCAACCCCAGGCCCAGCAGCGCCGTCCCTGCCAACGCCGGCTTCCAACCGGCAAAAAACGATTTGCGGCGGGTGGTTTTGGCGAACAGCTCATCCACCACACTGGCCGGGGCCGCCGGGGCCGCCAGGGCTTCTTCCGTCCGGCGCAACAGCGCCAGCTCCGCCCGGCAGGAAGCACACGCCTGCAAATGCTTTTCAAACGCGGCTTTTTCCGTTCCGTCCAGTTCGTCAGATGCATACAGCATCACTTTTTCGCAATCCTTCATACGTTTACCTCTCGCCCGGCCCCTTGCTGCGCCGCCAAAATGCGCTGCATTTTTTTTATCGCCCGGTGGCAATCTGCCAACACGGTGCCTAAGGGCCTGTTCAACAATTCGGCAATTTCTTTAAAAGACAAATACTGGCGCAAATAAATCATTTCGCGCTGACGCTGCGGCAATTCCAACGCCGCGCGGCGGATTTCTTCTTCCGTTTCGCGCCCGGCCAGGCCTTCCAAAAGCGAAGGTTCCCCGTCCGGCAGCGTGTCGTGCAAGAAGGCGTTGCCTTCTTCGTCCGTCTGGTCCAGGGAGGTTAATTGGTCCCGGTCCCGAAAAAAATTAAGCACCCGGTTGCGCGCCGTTAAAAACAGCCACGACTTAAATTTGCCCCGCGGTTCGTATTTATCCGCATGTTTAAAAAGCGCGATAAACACTTCCTGAAACAAATCCCCTGCGGCGCCTTCGTCCTGCACCATACTCATAATGTACTGGTACAAGGAGTTTTTATAACGGTACACCAGTTCCTCAAAAGCGTCCCCCGACCCTGATTTAAAGAGCAAGACGAGTTCATCGTCTGTTCGTTGCGTTAACGTAGGATCCATATTCTTATAACCCTGTTTACAGTTTTTTTATTGCACTATTTTTGCTTCTCTAATAATGTAGCAAAGCAAAAGCCGTTTGAAAAATAAAAAAGGATTAAAAATTATTTGACATTTTTTACGTGCAAATTGCTATAATTAAAAAGATGTTTTTAAAAACGGGCCGCGCCCGATAAGAAATATATGAAATACAACTCTCTTTTGATTAAATACTTTACCCACACGATGCTAACCGTTCGTTTTAGCATGGTGCGTATTTCCATGGGTAAGTGTTTAAAGGGAGTTTGTATATAATATAGCTGAATTTTTTTGTTGTGTTTATACAAACCCGCCTTTTAAAAAAGAGCGGGTTTTTTTATTGCAAGAGGAAAAAGAAAGAGAATGAAAAAAATCATCGCGTTATGGGTCAGTGTCAGCATCATCGGGCTTAGTTCCGCTCCCGTCACGGCCCAGCAAGCCCCGCGCCACATCGTGCGCGGAGTAAAAGCCCTTACTTCCCGGGGAACCCAAAAAGCCTTCACGCCGCGCTTAGGCACCTCCGCTTCCGTTCCGGCGGCGGCCGCCGGCAACATCGCTGCGGCGAAGGCGTTATCCGAGACCGCGGCAATACAGGGCACGGTCGCACGGACGCCTGTTTTATCCGGGGCCGCCAACCCGGCCTTGAATGACGAAACGGCGCAAACGATGCACCGCAAGGTAGAAAGAACCGTCGTACAAGCCACCTTGGGCGAAAATTTGACGTATGCCCAAATCCGCGAGCGGGTGGCCAACGGGCACACGGCCCGTGTGGCGGAACGCATTTTGACTTATCCCAACGCAAATGTACGCGCCGGTATGTTGCGCAACGAATTTGTCCAAGTGGCCCTGGCGGGCAACGCGACCGAAGGGCAGCTGGCACGCGCGGCGCAATTTTGGCGCACGGATTTGCAAGCGTCGCTTGGGTCTTTTTCCTCTTTGCCGGACGCTCCGTTAACCGCGTGGGTGGGCGAATTTCGCAATAAAAACGCGTCCGTACGCGCTTTGAACCAAGCCCTGGCCGATGTGGCGGCCCTGGGCGTATACGGCACGAAAAAAGACGGGGCGCTGATTTTGGATTTTTACCGCAAAGCGGCCCACACGCCGGCTGAACCGCTGGCCGAAGCCGCCGCCGCCAGAGCGCTGTTACGCTTAGGCGCCAAAGAAGAACTGGCCGCCTTGTCCGCGGCCGCCGGCAGCCAAGGCCCGCTGTGGAACAGTGTGGCCCGCTATGCACAACAGCAAGGCGTTTCGCTTTCCCTGTCCGCCGCGCCCGAAACGGCCGCTCAAACGGACGCCTTCGTGCCGGTGTTAAAAACGCTGGGCAAAGTAAATACGATGGCGGCTGACCCGTCGGCCGAGGCCACCACGCTGTATATGAATTTGGGCCGCCAAGCAGCGCCCGCTTTCGCCGGTGCTCCGGCGATGGCCGCCGCGCCCGTTTTGCCGGCGGTTGAATTGCCGAAATTAACCTTGCCCGCAAACGAAACGCTCCGGGCCGATGCGCTTTCCGTACCGGCGGGGGGAAGCGCCGCGCAAACCGCCGAACAAACGACAGGGCAAACGGCCAAAGCGTTCAGCTTTTTGGGCCGCACGCAAAAAGACCCCGCGGGAAACAGCGGCGTTTTGTACGGCGGCATCCCGGTGCCTGCCTTGTGGAACGGGGCGAAAAAAGTTTTTTCGTCCGTTAAAAAATTCCTTTCGCCCAAAAAAGTGCAGCCGGCGGCCGCCTTCCAACCGCAGCAGGCTACCGGTCTCAAAGGCGCCCTTCAGCGCGCCAGCCTGTACGCCGCGTCGTACATCATCGGGCTGGAAGTGGCCACGCCGGTCATTGCCAACATCGGCTCCAGTTTCAACCTGTCGTTAAGCGACAACATTTTAGTGGCCGTGGCGACGTATCTGCCGTATTCGGTCGGGGCGTTTCTGTCCAACTGGATTAAAGAAAAATTCGGCCGCAAAGCCGCCATGAACCTGGGCCTGGGATTAATGGCTACGGGGTTCACGGCGGGGGTCACGCTGTTTGGCTTGAACGGGGCGTTTGTCCCGCAGGCCGACATGTGGGCACACTTTTACAGCATTTTGGGCTGCATTATGTTGGCCAGCACCGGGGGCGTGTTTGTGCACAACGCCGTCGGCCCGATGATGACCGATTTAAGCAAAGGCGCCAGCGATTTGGTGTTGCAAAAAAGAACGGCCAATACCGAGCTTAGCCGCGCGCTGGGGATGATGTCCTCGTTTGCCTTCCCGTTCATTTCCACCAATGTACTGGGGATGGATTGGAGCTTTACGTTTGCATTACCCATCCCGCTGGTGGCGGCCGCCGCGCTGGGGGTGAACTTATCCAAAATCCCCAATACCAAACCGGCCCTGGAAGCCAAACCGGCCCAGCCGACCGCCAAAGACGGCAAACGCGGACGCCGCGCCTATACGCTTACGTCCTCGTTGTTAAACAACAGCTATGTCCGCCTGTTTAAAGAAGAAAAAGGCGTAGCCGGCCTGTTGCTGGGGCTTATGCTGATGAACGCGGTGGAAATGTCGTACAACAACGGCTTTCTGTTCCTGCTGCCGGAACTGACGGGAGGATCTTCTTCCCAATACATCTTTGGTTTATTGCAGTTTGCCGTACCGTTTTTAATCGGGCGCAACCTGGCCAAAGGGTTCTTGAAATGGTTCCCCAAAAACAATATGTCCATTGCCACGCTGCTGGCCGGCGCGGGGGGATTGGCGGCGCTGCCTTTTTCGGGCAATGTATACGCGCTGACGGCGGCGCTGTTTGCGGCCGAGGTGGGCATTTCTACGGCGTTTACGTTGGCTTTTGCCCGCACCGCCAAAAACGCCAAAACGCAGGACCGCATTGTGGCCTTGATTGTGGCCAGCGCCATTTCGTGCGCGTTCGGGCCGATGTTGCTGACGAACCTGGCCGAAAACCTGATGGCGGCGGGGGTTTTCTCCTCGGCTGACGCCACCACGGCCGCGATGATTGGCATTCCGTCCGCCCTGGCCGTTTTGTCCGCCTTGATTTTCAAACGGATTGAAGGCCGCCAGGCGCCCAAATCTGCCCAAGGGCCGGCCAAACCCAATTGGTTCAAAAGAATCATCAACCGCCTGTTGGGCCGCTCGGACAATCCGCCCGTTGGAAATAATTAATCTTCACCCCGGCTCCGGCCGGGGTATTTTTTTGCCGTGTGCCGCCCGCTCCGCACAGCGCGGCACAGCCGCCAAGCAGGCACCGCTCAAAAAGGCAACCCATTTCCCCGTAAAAAAACCGCCCCGCGACAAATGCGGGACGGTTTGATTTCCCCCACGTGTAAAATTATTCGTAGCGCAGCGCGTCAATCGGGGTAAGTTTGGAGGCTTTGTAGGCCGGATAGAACCCGAAGAACACACCCGTTGCCGCCGAAAACCCCACCGAAAGCAGCACTGCCGACAAGCTCAGCTCCGCCGGAATGGTGGAGTTGGCCGCCACGATAAGTGTGATGACGACCCCCAGCAAAATGCCGATTAGCCCGCCGATGCAGGACAGGGTGACCGATTCCACCAAGAACTGCAGGCGGATATCCCAGCTGGTGGCGCCGATGGCCATACGAATGCCGATTTCGCGCGTGCGTTCGGTGACCGATACGAGCATAATGTTCATCACGCCGATACCGCCCACAATCAGCGATACGGCCCCGATGGCGCCCAGCAACAGGCTCATCGTCTTGCCCATGGTTTTGGCTTGCTCAATAAACGAAGCGAAATCGTCCAATTGGAAGTCGTCCTTCCCCAGCGGGTGGATGCGGTGCGTGTTGCGCACGGCGTTTTGAATGTCCACTTTGGTATTTTCAATGGTGTTAAAATCGGCCACTTTGATGACCACGCGGTCCAGGGCGCGGCGGTCCGAGCTGTTCCACCCGGCGTTCATTTTTACTTTGCCGGTGGTGTAGGGGATTAAGGCGCCTTCGTCCATATCAAAGCCCATGCCGCTCTGGCCCGTTTTTTTCACGACACCCACCACTTTAAACGGAATGTTGTCCAGCACGATGGTTTTGTTAAGCGGGTCCACATCGCTGAAAATCGTCTGCGCGGCCGACGAGCCCAGCACCACCACTTGGGCGTAATCGTTCACTTCCTGCTGGGTGAATTGGCGGCCGCTTTCAATGGGCCAGTCGTACGTCAAAAAGATGTCCGGGTCCGTGGCCAGCACACTCAAAGCGACGCTGGTGTTGGAGTATTTTATGTCAAAACTGGTGGTAATATACGGGGCGGCCGCAGCCACGCCGTCCAGGCTGCGGATGGCGTACACGTCGGTCATCGTTACGTCCTTGGGGGAGGAAATGCTTTCGTCCAAATCCCACGGCTGGCGCAGAAACAAAATGTTCGTACCAAAGCGGGAGACGCTGTCCGTCACGCTTTTTTGGGCGCCGGAGCCGACGGCCAACATCGTAATAACGGCCGACACGCCGATAACAATCCCCAAGCTCGTCAGCGCGGCACGCATTTTGTTGGCAAAAATGGCTTTGAGCGAAATTTTAAAAATCGCGTAAAAAGAATCCCACATATTATTTTTTTACCTCATCGCTGATTTTTTCGCCGTCTTTAAATTTAATCAGGCGCGACGCATATTCCGCAATGTCCGGTTCGTGCGTAATCAGAATAATGGTTTTGCCCATTTCCTTATTCAGGCGCGTAAAAAGGTCCATCACTTCAATACTCATTTTGGTATCCAGGTTACCGGTCGGTTCGTCGGCAAAGATGATGGGTGCGTCACACACGAGCGAACGCGCAATGGCCACACGCTGCTGCTGCCCGCCCGATAACTGGTTGGGCAGGTGGAAGGCGCGTTTTTCAAGCCCCACAGCCTTCAGCGCGTCCAACGCTTTTTGGCGGCGCAAGTGTGCGGGGGTGTGGTTGTAAATCATCGGCAGTTCCACGTTTTCCACCGCGGTGGTGCGTTTGATGAGGTTAAACCCCTGGAACACAAACCCGATTTTGCGGTTGCGCACGCCGGCCAATTTGGATAAGTCCGTCGCGGTGACGTCTATGCCGTCCAAAATATACTTGCCGCGGGTCGGCTTATCCAAACAGCCCAAAATGTTCATGAAGGTGGACTTGCCCGAACCGGACGGGCCCATAACGGCCACAAATTCGCCCTTTTCAATGGACACGCTTACGCCGTTTAAGGCTCTTACCTCCACGTCGCCCAGCGTGTAAATTTTGTACAAGTCCCGCGTATCAATCAGCGCCATAGCCGCCTCCTAGCGCCGTCTGCCCGGCCGCGGCGGGCCGCCGGCTTGGTTGGACGTAGAGGCTTTGAGGTTGTTTTCGCCCACAATCACCATATCGCCTTCTTCAATGTCGCCGCCGGTAATTTCCGTCTGCTTGGTGGCGATAATGCCGATTGTCACGTCCACGCGCTGGGGCTGCATGCCTGGCTCGGCCTTCCACACGCCGGTATTTTCGTATTTATGGGTGTTGGTGGAGGGGGAGAAGCGCAGCGCTTCGTTGGGCACCAGCAGGACGTCTTTTTTGTCCTGGGTGCGGATGGTCAGCGTGGCGGTCATACCCGGTTTTAAGCGCAAATCGGAGTTATCCACGTCAATAATCACGGTGTACGTCGTGCCGCTGGAAGACGTAGTGGTAGAGTCCGACGTGTCCACATAGTTTGTGCGCACCTGGCGCACCACGCCGTGGAACGTTTCGCCCATGTAGCCGTCCAGCGTAAAGTCGGCCTCCTGCCCGGGCTGGATCTTGACGATGTCCGCCTCGGACACTTTGGCCTCAATCTGCATTTTGGTTAAATCCTGCGCCACCACAAACAGTTCCGGCGTGGAGAAACCGGCCGTAATGGTTTGGCCTTCGCTTACTTTTTTGGTAAGCACCACACCGTCAATGGGGGAGACGATTTTGGTGTTGGATAAATCTTTTTCGGCCGTGTCCAGGTTGGATTGCGCCTGCACCACGTTGGCCTGGGCCGAATTTAAACTGCTTTTGGCGTTTACGTAGGCCAGTTCGTATTCTTCCAAATTGACCTTGGAAACGTATTCTTTTTCGTACAGCGCCTGGTAGCGTTCGTAGTTCTTTTTGGCCAGCTTATACGATACTTCCGCCGAGGAGAGGCTCTCTTTGGCAGACGACAGGCGCGCTTTGGCTTCTTCCAACGAGGCCAAGATCTGCGTCTGGTCAATAACGGCCATCAAATCGCCTTTTTTTACTTCGGTGTTGTAATCCACATAAATTTTTAAAATTTCACCCGACACCAACGCCCCGACTTCCGTCGTGTTGACGGGGTTAATCGGGCCGGAGGCTTCCACAATGTCCACGATGTCGCCCTTTTTCACGCGGGCCGTGCGGTACTGCGGCGTAGGCGGCGCGGAAAAGAAGTAGGCTTTAATCGCCCAAGCCGCGGCCAACAACACCACGATAATCAGCGTTTTTTTCCACCACGCCAATTTCCAAAAACCTTTGATAATGCGCTTAAATATATTTTCCTTTTTCATATTAATTCGTCCCCATGGCTTGTTTCAAATCCGCCACCGCAGAGGCATAATCATACCGGGCGGTCAGTAAGCTCAGTTCCGCATCCGTATAGGCTACTTCCGCGTCTTTGAGTTCAATAATGTCCCCGATTCCCTCGTTGTAGCGGCCGCGGGCCAGGTCCAGGTTTTCTTTGGCCTTTTCCACATTCAGTTCCGCTATCGGGATACTTTCGGAGGCTTCCTGCATATTAATATACGCGCTCTGCACTTCCAAAAACACGTTGTTGAGCAGGCTGCGGTTGGAATTTAACGTGTTTTCCAACGAAATTTTGGCCTGCTTCACGCCGTTATACGTTTTGAACGCGTTGAAAATCGGTATTTCAATAGATGCCAAGAGTTTGGTTTCTTCGTTATCCAGCGAGAAATCATCCCCGTATTTGGAATAGCCCGCCGAAAAAGAAAACGTCGGGAAATAGTTGGCCTTGGCTTGGTTTAACTTAATTTGGCTGATGCGCACGTCCGTCTGGGCGGAAAGCACGTCCGGGCGGTTGGCGTAGGCGGTTTTGACGGCCTGGTCAAAGGGCATATCAAATTTTTCAAAGTGGGCGATGTCTTCAATTTCCAGCGTTTTGGGGGTCGTTACGCCCATCGTGTTGGCCAGCTGGGCCGAAGCCGTTTTGACCAGGTTTTTGGCGCGGATGAGGCTGAGTTCTTCGTTATTCAAATTCACTTCGGCCGTCGTCACGTCCACTTTCGGGCGAAGCCCCAGGCGGAAGTATTCCGCCGCGCGTTCGTATTGGTCTTTGTACAAATCGCGCGATTGGGTGCGGATGCCCACCGCCCGCACCGCTGACAAAAGGGCATAGTAGTTTTTCTTTACGGTGCGGATCAGGTCGTTTTTGACGCTGTCCAAATTCAGTTCGGCCTGTTCCACGGCGCCTTGCTGGATTTTGACGTTGCGCACTTTATCGGTCACACCGCTGATGGACAATTGGGCCTGGGCGTACACGTCCGACGAGCCGTGGTCCGTGCGGGAGGAACCGTCCATCTTGGAATTGGAATAACTTTGCGAAGCGCCCGCCGTAACGGTGGGCAGGAAATCGGCCTTGGATAAATTCAAATTGACGTGCGCCGTCTGCAAGTTCAGTTGGGCGGCCACCGCCTGCGGGCTGTTGGCCAGCGCAATTTGGATGCAATCGTCCAGCGTCAGCAGGCCGTTGATGTCCGGCAGCGGTTTGCCTTCGGCGTCCCGCAGGACCATGGCGGGTTTGTCGTTTTTTTCCGGGTGGACGGCGGCCTGCGGCTCGGAAGCGGCTTCGCTTCCGGCGGGAGGGATGACCGCGTCCTGCGCGGCCTGGTCCGCCGCCGTGGCAGGGGCCGGCGCAGCGGCGCCGGGTGCCGAAGAACCGACCACTTCGCCCCGGGCACTTACCCCGGTAAACAACAAGGCGGCTATCAGAAAGAGTTTAAAATGTTTCATATGCATATTATATAAATTTTGCCTTTTTTTCTTGGACGAAAATCCGCGGTTTTTATATATACCGCTTTTATTGTAACACGCCGGCGGCCCATTTTATTGCAGGGGTCTGTCCGTTTGCCTTTTTTTAGTAATCCGGGACAGTACCCCTTATTTTAAGATAGAATAGAAAAATAAGAAAATAGGGAGAAGCTACACATGAAAAAACTCATTTTGCTTGCGCTGGCCCTGGGGATGGGCACGTTATCGTATGCGCAAGGGGGGAAAATCATCCCCCCGCTTATCAAATCCGCCGCGGAAAAACAGCTTGCCCTCAAGCAGGCCAAGCGTGCCTATCAAGCGGCCGCCCGGCAATACCGCCGCCTGACCCCGCCGCTGGTGTCTTCCGACTATGTGTTAAAAATGGAACGCAACCTGAACGGGAAAAAAATTTTTTCTTCCAACGAATGGAACAACAAAATGAATCGCGTGTTGAGTACCCACATTGCCCGGCTGCAAGCCGCCAAAAACAAACGGGACGAAGCCTTAATTCAGTACGGTAAAGCCCTGGTGGAAGCGGGGGAACTGTCCGCCGTGTCCGACAGTGAGGCCCGCCGTGCCGTATTTGTCCACCAGCAACCGCTGCTGCACAACACCAAACCTTTTGCACCCTATGTACGCCTGTTTGAACAAGCCCTCCGCCCGGAAATCCTTGCTAAACTGCCGATTAAACAACAAGCGATGATGAAGTTTCTAGAGCGCGAATTGTTGGCCCGCTCGGAGCAATTAAATCAAGCGCTCCGACATTCCAGCCGCCAATGGACGCTGGCTATGAAGTATAGCCTGTCCGTCGCCAGACACTGCACGCAAATGCTGTACCTGATGCAGCAACATCCGAATGTTTTCCAGGAAGATTTGTTCCGCCTGTATCGCCTGGCTGCTGCCAAGCCGCAAAGCCCGTTTAACAACTATATAAAATTCTCTATACGCAAACTGCCGTTTTACCGCTCCTATCAGGCGTGGCTCAAAGCGCAACACAGCCGTATCCGCCCCGCTTCTTTGAAATAACGGTAAAAACATCTGCCATTCGGTTTTTTGGAAAACTCGCGTTACACCCGCCGCCAAACGGCGGGTTTTTCGTGCCCGCAAGTACGGGCTACGGCTGTACGGGCCGCGGCTTTAAACGGGCCAAATATCAGGGGATACGGATTTGCCCCTGCCGGCCGGATGCGCAAAAGACCGGGTCGGACGGGAACATCGCGCAATACGTATTGGGCTTGCCCAAAAAGTTGTTTTCTTCATTTTCGCAGCAGGCGGTGGTGCCGTCGGCGCATTCGCATTCCGTTTGGGCGCCGGACGGATCAAAACGAATGACATCCACCTGCGTGATGGAAGGCTTGTCGAAAACATACAGTTGATTGAGCGTACCGTCCGGTCCGCCAAAATAAAAGAAACGTCCGTTCATCAAAATGTGATCTATTTGATCGTCAGGCGTCAGCTCCAGCCAGCGAAGCACCTTTCCTTCCGGCAACGGTTCCCGCCGGACAATGGACCAGCCGCCCCGGGGCAGGCGGGTAATTTCAATAAACGACCCGTCCAATAAATTTTCCTGGCGGCAGGCCGGGTCTAGGGTGGACATGCAGCGGTAGGGGGCCTGGTTATAAATATGAATTAAGGCATTGCCGTCCGTATAAAACTGTTCCGGCAGCGTATACCCCGCCGGGAAAACGCCTTCCATCCCCGGTTCAGGCGGCTGTACAGCGGGCGGATTTACTTGTTCCGCGCGGGGGGATTGTTCCTCGTTGGCGGCTTGTTTTTCGGCCTCTATTTCGCGCGCCCCATCCAACACAATGCCTACAAAGCCCGTCACCCCCAAGGCCAAAAAAGCCGACAGGCCGCAAATAAAAAATAAAGCAATCATCCATTTTTTCGTCCGGGTCATTTTGCTGCCTCCCACATGTACCTATATCCTATGAAATTCTGCCCGGTTGCGGGGAATTTTTTATTGCACCTTGCCCGCGCCGCGCACCGGGCGGCGGTTTTGCGCCCCGTATAGGCAAAAAGTTATAATACAATATATGTGGAAAACCGTCGCGCTGTTATGCGCTTCTAACTTATTTATGACCGTGGCCTGGTACGGCCACTTAAAATTTAAAAACCGCGCCTTGTGGCTGGTGATTTTGGCCAGCTGGGGGATTGCGTTTTTTGAATACTGCCTGCAAGTGCCGGCGAACCGCATCGGAAGCAACTATTTTTCCGTCACGCAATTAAAGGTAATGCAGGAAGTCATCACCCTGGTGGTGTTTACGGGGTTTTCAACCGTGTATTTTAAGGAAAGTTTCAAGTGGAACCATTTGGTCGGCTTTGCGTGTTTGGTGGCGGCCGTGTTTTTTGTATTCAAAAAATGGTAAAACAAACTTATGAAGAATAAGCACCGTTTGTTCATCAAAATAGCCGAGCTGGTGGCGGAACAATCCACCTGCTGCCGCCTGCAGGTAGGCGCCGTGTTGGTAAAAGACAACCGGGTAATCAGCATGGGTTTTAACGGTACGCCCACCGGCCAGCTGCACTGCGAAGACAACTTCCAAACGCTTTACAAAACCACCTACCGCGACAAATTCCCCACGTATGCGGATTTTGTCGCCAGCCGCCTGTTTTACGATTTGCACGGCAAGTGGTCCATTGAAAACGAACTGCACGCCGAGCAAAACGCCATTGCCTTCGCCGCCAAAAACGGCATTGCCACGCAAGGCGCCTCCGTGTACGTTACATGGTCGCCCTGTGTGCATTGCGCCAAGGTCATCGTCAGCGCGGGCATTAAAAAAGTGTTTTACAAAAATACGTACGACCGCAGCCAGGAAGGCATTGTGTTCCTGGCCAAAAACGGCATTGAATGCCGCCAACTGACCGAAAAAGACATCGCCGCCAACTAGGGCGTTTCGTTCAGGTGGAAAGTTTACTATAATAAAAGATATGAAAAAACAAACTACCGCTCCCGCGGAACAAAAAGATATTCTCGTGTCGTTTCTTTCCGGCATTATTGATTTTTGCAAAAAAAATAAACGCGGCGTTTTGACGGCCGTCGTTATTTTGGTGCTGGCAGCTGTGATTGGTGCGTGCTATTCCTCCCACGTTAAAAAAGTAACGCAGGGCTCTTGGGCGGCGTATTATATGGCGCAAGTTTCCCTGTTGGGCGGAAATGAGCAGGAAGGGTTCTTTATGATTGACGAACTTTCCAAAAAATACCCGACCACACCCGCCGCGCAATATGCCCAGCTGCTCAAAGCCGATATTTTGTACAACGGCGAAGATTACGCCCAGGCGGCCGAAGTATACAAACCGCTTGTTACGTCCGATAATCCGACGGTAGCCACCGTGGCGGCCCTTTCGCTGGCAGCCTGCCAACAAGCCTTGAAAGACTACGACGAAGCCGTAAGCGGTATGCAGCAGTTCATCCAAAACAATCCCACCAGCTTTGCCCTGCCGCAGGCGTATTTGACGATGGCCCTAAGCCAGGAACTGGCCGGCAACAAAACCGAAGCCATCAACGCCTACAAACAACTGGCGGACGCTTACGCGCAAACCTACTTCGGCTCTATGGCAAAAGACAAACTGGCCGAACTCCAAAAATAATTTGATGTAAAAACCCGTTCGGGTACTGCTCGGACGGGTTTTTTGTGTGACCCCAACACAAAATTATATCCAACTAACAGAGGAAATACATGTATAAGAAACTAACTGCCGTACTGCTTTTGTCCGTCCTGCTGGCCGACGTTTCCCACGGTGCGGGATTTGCATTGTACGAATACAGCGGCCGCGCCACGGCTATGGGCGGCGCCGTAATGGCTTCCGGGGCCGAACCGGCCTCCCTGGCCACCAACCCGGCCCTCATCACCGAGCTGGAAGGCACCCAACTGCAAGTGGGGCTTACTGCCGTAACGGCGGACGCCACCACCACCGTGATGGGCTCCTCCCGCGGCTTAAAGCACGACATGTGGTACTTGCCCAATTTCTATGTCACCCAAAAATGGAGCGACCAGGTTTCCGTCGGTCTGGGCGGGTTTTCCCGCTACGGCCTGGGCGGCGAATACGACAGCCCCGTGCAAACCTGGCCCGGCAGCAACCTGGCCTACAAAGTAAAACTGGAAACGTTTTCCTTCACGCCTACCATTGCCGTAAAAGCCAATGATGAACTTTCCGTGGCGATGGGGCTGGAAGCGATGGTGATTGGTTTCTCGCAAAGCTCCTTTTATAATGCCAATCCGGCCACGCCCGGCCAGTACGAAATCAGCGGTTCGGGCGTAAGCTGGGGGGGTAACTTCTCGCTCGTGTACAAACCCGAATGGGCCGAAAAGTGGGCCTTCGGCGCGATGTACCGCAGCAAGGTAAAACAAAATTTGAACGGCCGCATTAACGCCGGCGACAAAACCTTCCCCGAGCTGAACATCCACAGCGAAGACGCCGAAGGCGCCATCACCCTGCCGGACAGCCTGTCCGCAGGCATTTCGTTCCGCCCGACGGAAGATTGGACCCTGGAAGCGGGCATCGTCGGCACGTTTTGGAGCGCGTACGACCAAATCTTAATCCAATATACCAACAACGCTACCAACCCGTTCATCTATAACCATAAAAAATACAAAGACGTCTACCGCCTGAACTTTGGTACCGAATACCAGCTGACCCCCAGCTGGGCCCTGCGCGCCGGTTACGTGTATGACAAGTCGCCCATCAACGCCAACGAAATGGATACGTTGGTCCCGGTGCATGACCGCCACATCGCCAGTGTGGGCGTGGGCTACAAAACCGACGCCTGGAGCCTGGACTTGGCCTACGCGCACGTCTTTGCCAAAGACTTGAGCGGCATTTCCGGCCAGATGTCCAACAAGTTGGGCTCGCCCGTCAGCATGAAATACACCGACGGCAAGAGCGATATGGTCGCACTGACGTTTGGGTATAAGTTCTAATCAGCAGCTCTTGAAAATGAAAAACGGCATATTTTAAAATATGCCGTTTTTCTTTTTATATAAGGTTGCCGAAGGACTTGCTTTTAAGCGCCGTTTACAGTACGCCCGCCTTTTCCAATAGTTTCTGCACCAGGCGGGATACCGCGTACTTTTTCAGCTCCCGCACGGGGATAGCCATAAAATCTTCCGGCACCGGGGCCGAAGGGGGGAGCGTGATTTCGGACAAATCGGCGTAAATGACGCGGTGGGAAAGCACGTGTTTGACGGGAGCAACCCGCAACAGGGCTCTTTTGCGCCCGAACCAGCGGCGGTGTGCGGGGGCCGTGCCATAATCGCCGTCCGCCGTTTTGGTTTCCACCAGGGGCGGCTCGTACAAATTCTGCCACACGTCGCCCGCGCCGCGCTTGTGCAGCCAGGTGTTCTCGCCTTGTTTTACATAAATATAATGGAAATAACGGTTTGAAATTTTCGTCTTTTGCGCTTTCACCGGCAACTGTTCCACCCGGCCGTCGGCCAACGCACGGCAAACGGCCGCCAGCGGGCAGACCAAACATTGGGGCGCCGCAGGCGTGCAAACGGTGGCGCCAAAATCCATAATGGCTTGGTTATAATCGCCGGGGCGCTTTTTATCCAGGAGCTTTTGCGCCAGCTCCGTAAACTGTTTTTTGCCGGCGGGGGAATCTATCGGCGTGTCTATGCCGAACACCCGGGCCAGCACGCGGTAAACATTCCCGTCCACCACCGCATACGGCATATCGTACGCGATAGAGCACACGGCCGCGGCGGTATAGTCGCCCACGCCTTTCAGCGCGCGGACGCCCTCGTAGGTGCGGGGGAACTCCCCCTGCATACTTTTGGCCGCTGCGTGCAGGTTGCGCGCGCGGGAATAATACCCCAGGCCCTGCCAATACTTCAGCACTTCGTCTTCCGGTGCTTCCGCCAGTGCGCGCGGGGTGGGAAACCGCTCCGAAAAGCAGTTATAATACGCCAGCCCCTGCACGACCCGCGTTTGCTGCAAAATAATTTCGGACAGCCAAATCAAATACGGGTCCTTGGTTCGCCGCCAAGGCAAATCCCGTTTGTTTTGGTCGTACCGGGCGAGTAAAACGGAAGAAAAAGAGTTCATATGTAGTTTATTTTACAATTTTCCGGCCCGGGCACCAAATCCGCCTGATACGCCGCCCGACGGGATAAATGCTCCACGCAGAAGCCTGATATGCACCCGCCAGCGCAAAAGAGCCCGAGCCGATTCAGGGGCCAAAGGAGGGGGGAACTGGCTCCGGGGAAAAGGCCACGCCAACTATCAGCCCTCCACGGGTCGGCTTTTATCTGAACCGCCACAAAGGAGGAGGACTATCATTTCTGCAAGCCGCTCCCGCCGGCCGCCGGTTTGCAAATAGCCCATATACAGATATCCCCAAATTCGTTTTGGGGGATAGGGGAATATCCCCAAAAAGCAAATAGACGATTTTTTTAAATCCGCAAAATCGCTGTTGTTTTTGCTGTGGCAAATTCGGTACCATTTTTGCGATTTTCAAAAACACATTTTTTAGCCCTGTTTTGCTTTTTTGCAAAAGAACACCCTAAAGCGGGGGACATTGCTCGTTCTAAAAACAATTTTGCAATTTTGCCTCGTTTTTTGCATCCGGTCAGTTCAGTAAAATTAACCTGTTTTTTGCGTTCCGTCCCACAGAATAAGTAGGCCGTTTGCGACCGTCAACCCGGAAAAACCTCATTCAAAGACATATGTTAGATTTTTAATGTCACTTATTTGTTAAAAATATCAGATTTGGAATTATTTTTTTGCTTACTTTTTCTTGTTCTACCGTCTAAGAATTATACTTGTAAACATCTTTTGACATATATTAGACATAAAACAATATACTATTGACATATGTCACAAAATAGTATATTATATGTCATAATCAGGGGAAAACTCCGGTGGATAACTTTTTAAACGAGGCATAGCCGAATGAATACCGAGGGCGACAAAAATTTTAAGATTCGTTTCCGCTTCCCGAACGGGGAAGAGTTTGAAGCTGAGGGAAACCGCGAATTTATAGAGCAGCAGCGCAACTACTTTTTGGCGCTTATCGGCAAACGCCAGGCGCCGGCCATTATTTCGCTGGAACCGGCCGCCCAACGGGTGCCGGCCCCGCGCCCGTCTGTTCCTGCGCCGTCGCTTCCGCGCCAGGATTTTACGCTTTCACCCATAGAACGAGCCCCGGCGGCCCCGCAGGAAAATACGCCCTTCCCGGCATTACGCCTGTGGGAACGGCTTTTGAAAGAGGATGGGGATATCGTTATTCTGCGCAAAAAAATGCGTTTAAGCGCGCAGGAAGGGGCTTTACTCCTGCTTGCCGGCGCCCGTGTGCTCCTCAAGCAACCGGCCTGCAAAGCGCTCAATTTATCGCGCGCACTAAAAAAATCCGGCTTTGACGAGGGCCGCCTGGACCGATTGCTGGCGGCGGACATCAAAAATGGGCATATTACGTCGGAGGGGAGCAAACGCAGCCGCACCTATCGCCTGACGAACGAAGGGTTCGCCCGCTCGTTTGTATTGGCGGAAAAACTGGGGGCGGAAACCTTATAGGCCGCCTTCTGGCCGAACTACTTGGGCCGAGCCTCCGGGGACACTTTCAAACTCCCATGGCTTATTCTGTGTCAGTTACCACTCCCTTGATACACGTATAACTATTCTCACGCCCGTCGGCGGCGCGCTTGACGCCCAGCCGGAAGGCTCAATAGTGCTACTTTTTGTTTTCACCGTCTTTTTGCACGTTCTTCTGCCGTTACCCTTGCGGACGGGTTCTCTTTCCTCCCAGTTTTACACGATACCGATACATTCGCCCGCGTGCCTGGCTTAAATTCCGTTGCCAGGCCGGATGGCTTCCGACGAGGGTAGGGGGCGCCATTACACCACATTCAGCAGGGACCTTTTCTGACGGGCGGCATAATTACCCGCATCCGGCTGCGGTGGGCTCACCCAACGGGCTATGAACCGCCTCTCACAACTGTTTTTAGAGAGGCCTACCCCAAACCTTCCTTGCGGAGCCTCATTGCCCATGGAGGTCTGCCACGCCTTGTCCTGCAAGGAGCAAGACGGCGCCCGGGCAGCGCCGGTGGACACGGCCCCCTAGCTGCTGGGGGGAAGGAAAAACTTTTATGTCCGCTAAACCACATACATCACACCACCCCGGCATTTAGGCATTCTTGCCCGTTGGACCCACACACCTGATGTTTGCAACCAAAGACCCGGACCCTGCCCGCAAAAAACATAATTACCCACCCGCGTTTAGGAATTAAAAATAGATGGGGGCGGCTGGAAGTAGGGGAAAGAGCCTATTTTATTCTTTCTAGCTTATCCCACACCGCTTATTCTACTGCGACCCTCATTTTCAGCCCATAAATTAAAAAATATGTTTAAAAAATTTATCTTTATTTTTTAAGTATTTTTATTTTTACATAAAAAAATGATTTTCATTCCCCATTTTTTATTAAAAAGCCAAATTTATTTCCGTTTCTTTATTTTATATCCGCTTGAGAGCCCGGCACAGCAACAAAAAACAATCCACAAACAGCCTTATCCACAACCCGCCAAGGTCTGGCATTAAACAAGCCTACATTTTTGAAAAAGGGGGTTTTTTGCCCGCTCCACACAACTACTGATAATTTTTATTATGTTAATTAAAGTAGGTAAAAATATAGGCTTATTATCACTTATACTATTTATTAGATTTTTTTGTTTTATATTGTAATTATAATTATTTTTCTATCAAAAATAACAAAAATTATAGATATTTATTTTTAGCAAAAAAGATTTTTCTTGCATGGGCAAAAATACTGGTTGTTTTGAAAAATTTTTCTGCCATTTCGGCCTTGCAGAACCGGTAAATTTTATTATTTTTTGGTGTCCGGTTGGCAAAAATTGACCTCTTTTTAAATGAGATTTATCTTTTTTCAGTTTATTATAAATCGCAAAATCGCGGTCTTTTTTAATTTCTTAACTTTTGCTCCCCCATCCTCTGATTTTTTATATTTTTAAGTTTAAAATAAATTTTCCTTATTTTTTAATATAAATTAGAATTAATGTTAAAATCGCTTAAAACGCGCTAAAACGATTTGGGGGTACCTGAGATATGGGGCAAAACGAAATAGGGCAGGTGCCAAATCAGACAAAATTGGCTTATTTGCAAAATTTAGCATAAATTTAAATTTTAGGGAGGATAGGGGTATTAGAAAACCGAGGCAGAGGAATTCTTACGAATTTTCAAACAGACAAGGGGTAAGGCTTGGGCTTGGGCTTGGGCTTGGGCTTGGGCTTGGGCTTGGGAAGAGTATTAGGGATAGAGCCTTTTGATTCCCAAAAGTAGCCTGCCGCAAAGTAGGGTGCTTCGGGCACAGAAGGAGCGCTTCCCTTCAAACGAAGTAGTAGGGATAAGCCCTGCCCGATTTCAACAGAATCAGAGGTATCTCATAAGATTCCGCTTACTTTACTAGCTGAAGATTGGAAAATAGGGGGTTGTGTGGGGGACAAACCTTTTCCGAAAACAATGGAGCATCTTCCCTTCGGAGAAAGCGTTTTCTAGGCTTTATGAAGGGGCAGATGAGTGCCTAGCCACTTGATAGAGGCTAATTCCTGCACACGAACTTAAAAAAGGAAAGAACGCACTTGTCTATACTCATTTGACACGGCACGGGGCGACAACGCCCCCTAAAAATCCTGCCCAAAAGCGATGACCCACCCCCGCCACGGAGGCTTTTCTCCGCACAAAAGGGGGAGAAACGCCTGCTTAAATCCCCCCAATCGTCCTTTTTCCCCTGTTGGGATTTCCTATATATTTTTCCCCACCGACCAGTTTTCCCTTTTCTTTTTCCCCCACACAACCACGTTCGTTTCCTCTTATGTCTGCCGCGGGCCGGGATTTCCCCCGTTTATGTCCGCCAAGAGGAATACCCTGGCCGGCAGAACAAACTTCCCCATTTAGGCCCGTTTTACCCCCCTATTTCTGCTATATGTCCCCTGTTTAATGCCTTATGCCGCCGTATACGCCCAGTATGGGGAAACTCACGCCATAAAATCCCCGACATAGGGGCAAATAGTCCCGCAAGGCCATAAAAAACCCGCCGGCTAGTCATCCGGCGGGTGCGAATATACGGAAAAGAGCACTATTTCTTTTGTTGGGAAGATTGCCGCTCCTCTATTTGATTTTGCACTTTTTGCAAAGCGTCGCCGGAGATAGCTTTGCTGTTGGCCATCACCTGTTGGGCGGACAAATTGCTGGGGGTTTGGGCAGCCGGCTTTTGCTGGGCCGCGGCCGCCGCGTCTTTTTCCCCTTCGTTTACCTGGTTGCCCAGGCTAAGGGCGCTGCCGGCGGCCCCTGCAGACGCAGACGAAGGAGCCTTAAAATCCTTGGCCACGGGCGGTTTGTAGCCGCTCATAGACGTTTTGGCCGAGGACGAAGACGTGGCCGCAGAACTGGCCGGAACGCTTTTGTTGGATACGGCACCGGCGGCTGCCGGAACGGTCACCGCGTTCCCGGCCGTAACCGGGCGGAAAACGCCCACTTCCGTAGTCGGGCGGACCACTTGCACGTGGGTGGTCGGGCGCGTGACGGACGTAGTGGTCACGGGGCGATTCACGGCGGCGGAAGTCGTCGGACGATAGACGGCGGTTTGCGTGGTCGGGCGCGAAACCGTCACTTGGGTCGTCGGGCGAACCACTTTCACCTGGGTGGTGGGTTGGACGGCGAATGCAGGGCCGGCCCACACACCGGCCAACAAAACACAAACAAATTTTTTCATAACATACACCTCGGTGTAGACGGGTGCCGCGGGAAAGGAAGCCCCGGACACAAAAGTGCCGCCGGGAAACGGCGGCACGCACAGATTATTTCCCGGCCGAACTGCCGGCCGCATTCATAAAAGCGGAAATATCTTTGGAGTGGGTATTCATCGCGTCCGTCATCTGTTGAGTGGACGCACTGTTTGCACCGCCCGGATTGCCCGCGGCAGTACCGGCCATTCCGCCCATAGCACCGGTCATTTTTTGCAAATTTTCCACACTTTTCATCAAATTTTGCACTTGGGCCAACGCAGCGGAGGGATCCCCCGCTGCCGCCGCAGCGCCTGGCGCGGCTTGCGCAGCACCGGGAACGGTGGCCGCAGGTTTTTCTTCTTCCGCTTGCGGGGCGGCCGCTTTTTTGCCGGTCGGCGCAACGGCCCCCGCAGCACCCGCGGCACCCGGGCGCTGCCCGGTTAATTTCGCGTCTACGGCGCGGTCGGTCTGGGCGACTTGTTCTTCAAACGTTTGCGGGGCAGAGGGCTGTTGGACGGTCCCGGCGGTTTGGGTTTGTACACCCTGCGTTTTTACCCCTTGGTCCCAATTGCCGTGGCGGGAACTGTAATTGCTGAAGGTGCGCGTTTGCACCTTGGATTTTGCTCCCGGCGCGGAAGACTCGTTCTGTTCCAGCGCGGCCGAACGGCCGAAATTGGGGCGATTCGCCCCCCCTGCCTGGTAGTTTTGGGCCACTACCGGCACACAGACAAAAAGGATCAGTAAACCAAATAAAATTTTCATAATTCCTCCCGGTTCTCTTATTATAGTATATCTGCCAAGAAAAACGTGTCAAGACAAACGCAAATTTTTTTTGCTACACTGTAAACCATGAACTCCCCTTTTTACGACGTAATTATCATCGGTGCCGGAGCCAGCGGGCTGGTATGCGCGCTGGAGTGTGCCCGCGCCGGACGCAAAACCCTGGTGCTGGAAAAAGAATCCCAGCCGGCACGCAAAATTTTGGTCAGCGGCAACGGCCGCTGCAATTTGACCAATGCACACGTGGCGCCCAAATACTACCACGCGCCCGAAGAACTGATTCAAAAAACGCTGGAAAAATTTTCCTTTCAAACATGTCTGGATTATTTTGCCCGCTTGGGCGTGCTGACGACGGAAGAAGAACTGGGGCGCGTGTTTCCCGCCACGGGCAAATCCACCGCCGTAGCCGAACCGCTGAAAATCGCGCTAAACGAAGCCGGGGCCGAACTGATTTGTTCCTGCCCGGTAGTCCGCGTCAAACGCGGCAAAACATTTACCGTAACCGCCGCCGACGGACGAACCTTTCAGGCCAAAAAGCTCGTGCTGGCCTGCGGGTCGTGCGCGTACCCGCAAGTGGGCGGCACGCAAAGCGGCTACGAGCTTGCCCGCACATTGGGGCACACGCTCATCACGCCACGGCCGTCCTTAAGCGCGCTGTGCATTAAGGAAACGGCCCTCTCGCGCCTGAGCGGGGTGCGCTGCCAAGTACGTTTGGAAGCCCGCCAAAACAATACCCTATTGGACCAAGCTGAAGGAGAAGTGCTGTTTACGCACTACGGGCTGAACGGGCCGGCGGCGCTGAACGTCAGTTCGTCGGTATCGCGCGCGCTGACCAAAGGCAACGTGGCCCTGACGCTGGACTTTTTCCCGCAGTTAAAGGACCCGCACCAATTTTTGCAGCAGCGCCTGGCCACCTATGCCAAGCGGCGGCCGAAAGATTTTTTTGCCGGGATTTTGCACGAAAGCGTGGCCAATTTGCTGATTGATTTTATCGGGCTGCGCAAGAATGTCCCCATGCAAGACCAAACTCCCAACACGCGCCAGCGCCTGGTGCAAACGCCGTGCGCCTGGCCGCTTACGGCCACGGGCGTGCGCCCCTGGAACGAGGCCATGGCCGCAACGGGGGGTGTAAATACGCAAGAAATAAACTATAATACATTTGAGTCGCTTAAATGTCCGGGCCTGTATCTGACAGGAGAACTGTTGGACGTGGACGGCAAAAGCGGCGGATTTAATTTGCATTTTGCCTGGGCTTCGGGCTTTGCCGCGGCGCAGGGAATGACGGAGGAGAAATAACGTATGGCAGACATCGTCAGAAAAACCACCAGTTTAAACGACCCCCTTCACGTCGGGTTTGTACGCACCTATTACATTGACGGGAAAGAAGTCTATTCCGAAACGCTTGATAAAAACCTGGATATTGAAAAGCACTCCGGCACCATGCCGGACGGCACCGTGAAAGAATTTTTTGAAAACGGCAAAGTGTATTTTGAATGCGAATTTAAAAACGGCCAGCGCAACGGCATGTGCAAAATTTACTTTGACAACGGCAAAGTAAACATTGAAAAATACTACGAAAACGGTATGCTCCAGGGCAAAGCGCGCGTGTTCCACCCGACGGGCCGGCTGTACAAAGAATTTTCGTACGTGGACGACATCCAGGACGGCAAACAGGTAAAATACTACCCGGACGGCAAAGTGCTGGAAACGGCCGAATATAAAAAAGGCTACTTAAACGGCGTGTGCAAAGTCTACACGCCCGACGGCGACCTGCGCTCCGAATGCACGTACAAGAACGATAAAATCGTGGGCGACAAAATCATCTATCACCCCAACGGTACCATCGCCTTAATCTCCCCCCACAAAGACGGCAAACCGCACGGGGTTACCAAAAAATTCAGCGAGACAGGCGAACTGATTGAAGAATGGTTCTTTGAAGACGGTGTTTTGACGCTTAAAAAAGTGCATTAAAATACCCGTATCTGACGATATTTCCCGGCGCAGCTTTCCCTGCGCCGGGATTTTTTTGCCCGGTCGGCGGATTTTTTATTTGCCCTTTTGTAGTGGGGTATTTTGTAAAATATATAGGTTGCCCTTTGCGGGCAACTTTACATACGTGAGGTTATTTGTATGGCAACGGCCGTATCTATTGCTGAAAAAAATCCGTTCAAAGCAAAAACGATTTCCCAGCTGCTCATCAAGTTTTCCGCTCCCGCCGTGGCGGGGATGTTCGTCAACGCGATTTACAACATTATTTCCCGCATTTACGTAGGGCAGGACGTCGGCGCCAACGGGCTGGCGGGTATTACCATTTTGTTCCCGCTGGGGCTGATCTATATGGGTTTTAGCGCGTTAATCGGCGTAGGCTCCAACGCGTTGTTTTCCATCCGCCTGGGCGAAAAGAAAGAGGAAGAAGCGCAGCTGATTTTGGGCAACGCCTTTGTGCTGCTGGCGCTTACATCGGGGTTAATTACGCTGCTGGGCTATTTATTTTTGGACCCGTTTTTGGGCTTTTTGGGGGCCGACAGCGAAGTGCTTCCCTACGCCCGCGCCTATGCGCAAGTGGTTATGCCGGGGTATTTTTTGTTTGCCATCGGCGTGGGGATGAACAACTTTATCCGCTCCTCCGGCCACCCCAAAACCGCCATGGGCACCCAATTTATCGGGGCGTTTATCAACATTACCCTGGGGCCGATTTACATTTTTGTCTTTCACTGGGGCATTAAAGGCGCCGCCGCCGCCACGGTGACGGGGCAAGTCGTGTCGTTTATCTGGATTATGCTGTTCTTTACGGGCCGGCGCAGTTTTTACCACTTGCACTGGAAGTATTTCCGCCTCAAATGGCACATTGCCGTAAACAGTATGGCCATCGGGTTTTCGCAATTTGCGTTCCAGCTGGCTTCGGGCACGCTGAACGTGATTTTGAACCACTCGCTGTTAAAGTACGGCGGGAACCTGGCGATTTCCGCGGTGGGGATTGCCGTCAGCGTCAACACGCTGGTTACGATGCCGCTGATCGGCATTTCGCAGGGCGCGCAGCCGCTGATCGGCTACAACTACGGCGCGCGTAAATACTCCACCGCCATTCAAACGCTTAAAATGGCCATGCGCTGGGGCATTGTGGTCACCACGTGCGGGTTTATTTTGCTGGAAGTGTTTGCCCGCCCGATTGCCTCGGCCTTCAACTCCAACGACACCGCCTTGGTGGACTTGGCGGCCCGCGTGATCCGCTTGTTCAACATTCTGCTGCCCATTATTCCGCTGCAGATTATGACCACCAGTTTCTTCCAGGCCATCAACAAACCGCTTAAAGCCGCGTTTTTAAGTTTGTCCCGCCAGGTACTGCTGGTTATTCCGCTGGTGCTTATTTTGCCGCTGTTTTGGGGGCTTACGGGCGTATTTTTGGCGCCGGTGTTTGCCGATGCCATTTCCACGACCATCGCCGTCAAGATGATTTCGGACTTTTTCCACAAGCACGGGCAGAACTTCTTTTTCAGCAGGCGGCCCGCACCCAAACGGGCAACGGCTTAACCCTGTTTGACCAAACAAAACCCGGTTTTTCGCAAGGAAAAACCGGGTTTTTATCGGAATAATTAGAAGAAGCTGACTACTAGGGCAGCACTTCAAAACGTACTTCGTCCGTCTGCCCCGCGCAGGATACGCTTAATTCGTGCTTGCCGGGCGACAGCGTCCACCAATCCTGGCAGGACGAGCCGGGCCGCTTTTTGCCGTCCAACTGCCACGTGCAAGACTCCTGCGGGCAGACGGCCGCAAATTTGACGGCCTGGGATGCAAGCGGCACGGACGGGTCTATTTTGTACACGTCCCCCGCCGCGGGCGAAACGATTTTAAGCTGCTGCGGCGCCGGGGTGTGGTTGCCGTCGCACACGGCCGGCAGGTAGCGTTGGTTAAACACTTCTTCCTTGGTGTGCGCACAATGTTCCCCCGCCAACAGGCCGCTTTGCGTGCAGACCAGTGCCCGGCGGATGCCTTCGGGCGCGGTAAACGCGGGCGAAGGATATTTGTGCTGCAAATAGACGGCCAAATCGTGCATAATGGGGCCGGCCCCCGTCACGCCGGAAATGCGCTGCATGGGCGTGGCGTCAAAATTGCCCACCCACACGCCAATCGTCCAGCGCGGGGTGTAGGCCACGGTAAAATTGTCTTTGTAATCCTTGGACGTGCCCGTTTTGGCGGCCAGCGCAAACGGCACGGAAAGCGGCGAATTAAGCCCGAAGGCCGGCGCGCGGGCGTTGTTGTCCTGCAAGATGTCCGTCACCAGGTACGCCGTCTGCTCCGAAAACACCCGCGTTTCGCGCCCCGGCAAACGGATGACGGGTTCCTGCGCCACGATAAGCGGCTTATAGACCCCCCCCCGCGCCAGCGCGGCGTAGGCGTTGGTCAAATCCAACAGGCGCACTTCGCCGTTGCCCAGCGCCAGGCCCAGGCCGTAAAAATCGGCCGGTTTTTCCAAGCTCGTCAGCCCCGCGCGGCGCAACAGTGCCAGCAAATCGGTGGCACCGGTTTTTTCGGCCGCTTTGACGGCGGGGATGTTGTACGAACACGCCAGCGCGGAACGGACGGACACAAAGCCGTGGTAATTTTCGTCGTAATTGCGGGGGCGGAAGCCGCCTTCAAAAAAGGTATCTTCGTCGGACAGGAGCGAAGCGGGCGTCAACAGCCCCGTTTCAAACGCGAGGCCGTACACAAACGGTTTTAAGGCCGAACCCGGCTGACGCAGGGCGCGGGCGCCGTCCACCTGGCCGTTGGTTTTATCGTTATAAAAATCGGCCGAGCCGACGTAGGCCAGCACGCCGCCGGTGGCATTGTCCACCACCACCACGGCCGCGTTGGTGACGTTTTCTTCCTGCAAGTGGGAAATGTAGTTTTTCACCAGCTGTTCGGCGTAGAGCTGCAAATCGCGGTCCAGGGTGGAATAAACGTCCGTGGCGTCTTTGGGAATCAGCGGATAGACCAGGCGCGTAAAATGCGGCGCGTCAAACGGGCGGGAGGCGGACTTGAGTTCCAACTTTTCCGCCAAGGCCAACCGGTACATTTCTTCGTCAATAAATTCGTTTTCCCGCATGCGTTTTAGCACCCAATCGCGCCGCTTGAGCGCGCGCGAAAAGTGCTTGAGCGGGTTGTAATACGTGGGCGATTTGATAAGCCCCGCCAAAAACGCCGCCTGCGACAGCGACAGTTCCGCCGCCGGCACGTTGAAATAAAACCGGCTGGCGGCCTCCACTCCCTGCGTCAAATTGCCCAGTTCCAAGAGGTTAAAATACTCCTCCAAAATTTCTTCCTTCGTCATCTCCCGCTCCAGCGTCAGGGCATTATACGCCTCTTTGGCTTTGCCCCACAGGGTGCGCGGGCGCGGTTCCAAGGCGCGGGCCAGCTGTTGCGTAATGGTGGACGCGCCGGACACGATTTCCCCGCCGGACACGTTCTGCCACGCAGCGCGCAAAACGGCTTTTACGTCCACCCCCGGGTGCGAGAAAAACCGCTTATCCTCCGCCGCCAGGGTGGCGGCAATCAGCCAGGGCGAAATTTCCCCCAGCGGCACGGGCAGGTAGTAGGTGTTGTTTTCGGACAGGAAACCCCGCATCGGGGTGCCGTAGCGGTCGTAAATCTGTTTGGAAGGCGACAATAAAAATGCTTCTTCCCCGCCTAACAGCAGGCAGGGAAGAAGCAACAGAACGACTAGCGTAAAAGCGCGTTTTTTCATTATTTAATAACCAGCGTTTCAGTCGCGTTGCGGCCGAATACTGCCGGTTCGTACATCTGGCTGGCCCACAGGCTCGGGTACGCGAACGTGCCCGCCACCGAGGCCGACACCAAGTACGAATACGCATGTTCGCCCGCGGGCAGATAGTCGGCAAACGCGGCGATGCGGTCATCGTATTTTTCGTCGCGTTCAAAGCCGCTGTAACCGTCCGTATTCAGCAGGGCCGCCTGTTCCTGCGATTCGGTAGCCAAGGACGTGTTGATGATTTCAAACCCGGCGGGGATGAAATCTTCCACCACCACAAAGTAGCGGGACGCGGCATTTTTGACGTGCAGCGTCACTTTGTAGCGTTCGCCCGCCACGATTTGCGTCACCGGTTTGCCGTCCAGCGTCGTGATTTCGCGCGACACCGTAAACCCGGCGTCTACCGGCTTATCGTACGAGCGCGGCTCGTACACCTGGCCCAGCGTGTAGTACAGCGTGCCGGCGCCTTCTTTGGCAAACGTAAGGCGCGCTTCGGCACCGTCGCCATACACGTCGGCAAACGGAACAGAGGCGGACGGATTGTCCACCGTTCTGCCTTTAAACGAGGCCGCCAGCAATTCTTTGGCCCCCAGCTTGGCGGACGCCGCAAAATCCGGCTCCGTGCTTTCGGCCGCGCGGTAGTACGTATTTAACGCCATAAACACCGCGGCGTTTACGCTGGTGTTGCTCCAGTGGCCTTCGGCGCTCAGCTGGCCCAGCAGCCACGCGGCAGTTTTGAACCCGTCCGCAAACGGCTGATCGGCGTACAACAAAGCGTCCAGCGCCAGGGCCGTGCCTTTTACGTTGTCCATATGCAGCCAGGGCATACCGGACGGCGTATCAAAATAAGCGGAAGTCGGCGTGTAGGCAATGTGGTTCAAAATGCTTTGCGCCAGTTTTTCCTTGATTTGGGCCGTGTTTCCCCCCGCCTGGGCGGCTTTCAGCAGGTAGGCGCAAGCCGGCAGCGGCAGAGAGCCCAATTTGCCGTACAAGTTGTTAAACGCGCTTTGCATATTCTTGCCGTAGAGCGACAAGACATACACCGCATACGCGCGGGCGGTATCCGTTTCCAAAGACGTATAGGAATAGGCTTTTTGCACCTTGTCGGAGAACGCGCCTTCCAGCCATTGGGCGGCTTTTTCCAGCGCTTTTTCCGGCACCGTATAACCGGCCTGTTTGGCCAGGTGCGCCACTTCCAGCGCGTAGGCCGTTACGTACGGGTCGGGGCGGGAAGTTTTCCAGTAGCCGAACCCGCCGGCGGAGGCCTGGTAATCGGTCATTTTGTCCAAGATGTCCTGCACCTGTTTTTTGAGGAGGGTTTTGTCGCCCAGTTTAAAATCTTCCACCAACTGCGCGCCCGCCACCACCGGCACGATTTTGGACATTTGCTGTTCCAAACAATCGTACGGATACGTCATCAGGTACACCATGGAACCTTTCAAATTAAGCAGCGCCGTGGACGCCAGCGAAAGCGTGATGCGGTTGTCGGCCGACGCATTTAAATTGCCGGGCTTATCCAGCAGTTCTTCCTGCGTGCCGTCCGTCGCCGCGTACAGCGCAAGCGTTTGCTGCTTTTCCACCGGCGACACCGTCAGCTCGGTCTGCACGCCGTCGGAATCTTTTTTGCCTTCCACGCTAAACGCTACGCGGGCTGTACCGTCCTGCACGGCTTCGCACGCCCACGTCACTTCCCGCGCCGCACCCAACGGCACGTTGACCGTTTGGGTTTGCGGGCCGGTCAGTTTTACGGCACCTTCCGCCCGGGCGGTTACTTCCATATCGCCTTTTTTATCCTCGTAATTGTACACCACCGCCCCGCAGGAGAACGTATCGCCTTTGCGCGCAAAGCGCGGCAGGTTGGAGGTGACCATCACCGGTTTGGAAACCCGGATAAACGTTTCGGCCGAGCCGAATTCGTCCGCCGTCATGGCTACGGCCATAATGCGGAACTGGGTCAGGTTGTCGGGCAGTTTAAATTTTACTTCCGCGCGGCCTTTTTTGTCGGTCGTCACGGCGGCGTTAAAGTACGGCGTAAACACAAAGTTGGAGCGCAAGTCCACGCCGCCCAGCTTGGCGGCCGACGAACCGCCGCCGCCGCGGTTTTCGCCTTTTTCGCCAAAGTTGCGCTGTCCCACCACGTACACGCGGTTGTCCATCGTAAATACGGACACGGGGCGCGAACCGTAAAACTCGCTGAACAGATCCGGCGTTTTATAGTCGCTTAACGCCAGCACGCCTTCGTCCACCACCATCACCACGACTTCGGCCGGGGTGTTTTTGGCGTTGGCCTTGGCGGTGATTTTAAGCGTCACTTCGTCGCCGGGTTTGTATTTGGTTTTGTTGGGTTTGATGACCGGTTCTATCTTTTTGGAATCGGGCACCACGTTCAAATTCACGTACCCCACTTTGCCTTGAGGTTTGCCCAAATCCACGCCTTTGTCGTCCACCGGGTCGGCGCTGCGGCCGCGCACCAGCGTCACGCTGACGTACACATTGGGCAGGTAGGAAGGCTTTACCGGCACTTCCACATAGTCGGCCCCGCCTTTGACGGTGGTTACCCACGCGTCCAAAATGCCTTCGCGCTCCACTGTTACCAGCGCCAGGGCCTGTTCGTACGGGGACTGCACGGAAATCCGCGCCGTTTTGCCCGGTTTGTATTCGTTCTTGTCCGCGGTGAGAATGAGCAAATCGTCGTCCGTTTTCTTCCAGTAGGCTTGGCCTTCGCCGTAGACGAACACGTCAAACCCGCCCAGCACTTTGCGGCCCGCTTCGTCCTGCGACGTAAGCGTAACGTAGTAGCTGCCGGTTTCCTGCGGGGTAAACGACAGGACGGCACCCTTTTCGCCCACTTTAAGCGTTTGGGAGGGCAAGTCCGTTACTTTCTTTTCGCTCACCCATTCCAGGCGGCCGGACAGACCCGTTTTGCGAATGCTGAACCATTGTTCCTTGCGGATTTGCGCCGTAACCGTGGCTTGCGTGGCTTTGCCTTGCGGCGTGACGGCCACAATTTCGGCCCGGACCGGCTGGCCCTGTTCGGCCCGTTCCGTCAGTACTTTGGAACCCAGGTAAAAGGACGCCGGGTGCACCAGCACGGAGGTGCGGGCAAACAATTCCTGCCGCGCGGGCGATTGGACGCCCAGCTCGGCATAGACACTGGTGGGGAACGATACGGACGGCATACGCGCCGAGAAGGAAATGGCGCCTTTGGCGTCCAGCGTGCCGGACGAATTTAACAGCAGTTTGCCATTATCCTTATATTCGTTTTCGCGCAGGAAATAAGGCGTAAAGGTGTAGCCGTCGTATTCTTCCGGCTCAAACCACGCCATTTCGCGCCGCAGCGTCCATTGGGCTTTGGCGTCCGCCAGCGGGGAACCGAAATTGTACTGCGCCGACGCCGCAAAAGCGGCTTCCTGACCGGATACATAATCTTGGTTTTCCGCGCGCAGGTTCACTTTAAAGTCTGCCTGTTTGACGGCTTCTACCGAGAACGAATAATACGCGGAAGAAACATCCTGCGCGTTTTTGACCGAGGGCGTAAAGCGCGCGGTCCAGTTGCCGGTAAAAGCGTTTTGGGGGATGTCGTATTTTAAATCAAACGTGCCCATCCCCGAAGATACGGTAACGTCCTGTTTAAACACTTCTTCGCCGCGGGCGTCGCTGATAAACACCGTTCCGCGCACCACGTCCGGCAGGCGCCAGGCGCCGTCCGCCATCAGGCGCGAAAGCCCCTTGAGGTACACCGTTTCGCCGGGGCGATAGACGCCGCGGTCGGCAAATAAAACGGAGTGGATGTATTCCTGCTGCGGGTTGTAATCGTAGCTTAAGTTAAAGCGCCACGGCTCCAGCCCCTGGTTCCACAAACTGCTGACGACCGCGTCGCCGCCGGCGCTGGAAACGAAAGCGTAAATTTCCGGCTGGCCCCACGAGGGGATGACCGTATCCAGCTTTTTCCAGCCCGGGGCGCGGGCCAGGCCGTTCATATCGGTGCTGCCCGTCCACAAAATTTTGTTGGTTTTATCGCGCAGTTCCACCGCCAGGTTGGCCATCGGTTCGCCCGTCTGCAGCGAAGTGGCCCACAGCAAAATGCCCTCCGGCGAGGTTTTGAACGTTACGCCTACATCGGTGATGTTGTCGGTGGAGGAAATCCAGCAACCCTTTTCGCCGTATTTTTTATCGGTCAGTTTTACTTGGCTGAACACCACACTGTCTTTGGCGGTCGGGTTGAATTTGGACAAATCAATAAACGTTTTGTAGGTGCGGTCTTTGACGTCTTTAAACGTATAATTGCCCGAGAAGGTCGGGTCCGTCAGCGGTTTCTGCGCGCAGTAGCCGCTGGAGGCTTGGTCAAAGGGGATGAAGTTTTCTTTATTAAACCGCGCCCCGCGCACCGGCAGGGACGGCGTGTTCATCAAATCAATCGGCAGGCGCGGGCTTAAATAGCTTTCCAGCACGCCCAACCCGCCCGAAAAATCCACCGCCGGGCAGTAGCCGTTGTTGGTGACGGTAAACGTATAATCCTGCCCCAGCGCGTTGCCGTAAATGTCCCGCAGGTCTTTGCCCAGCGTAACGGTGACGTCCTGCCCGGGCTGTAAATCCAAAAACGAAAGCGGCGTGCGGAAATACGCCGTGCCGGCTTTGTCGTCCACCCGGTCGGTACCCAGGGCATTTAATTCCTGTTCCGTCATCTGGCGCTTGGCCGAGGCCGGCTCCACCGTGGCCGCGGCGAACAGTTCGCGCATGCGGACCGGGGAGGAAAAATCTACCGACGGCACAAACGGCAGGCAGCCTTCTTTAAGCGTGTCCAGCACGGCCAGTTCCGGGTAAGTATAAAAGTTGGTTTGGTACGCTTTGGCCATCCCCAGCGTGCCGCGGGTGCCTTGCAGGCCTTCTTTAAAGGTAAGCGTGTAGCGGGTGCCTTTTTGCAGGGAATCCAAGGCGCTCACCGCCACGATGCGTTCTTTTTGGTAGTAGGAGAAATCTTTTTCCCATTCCAGCTGGCTGATGGGGCGAATGATGAGCGGAACGGTTTTTTTGACGTCGGGGCGTTTGGTTTTGGACAAGCCGATTTTTTCGCCCAGCGTCGGTTCCGGCGCCGCCATATAGGAAAGCTCGGCATAGTTGTTGATGGTTTCCAAATCCACCGGCATATTAAACACTACATATAAGGTAGGGTTTAAATTAATCCAGCGTTCGTTGTTGCCGGGGCGCACCAGGTTGACTTGCGGGCGGGGCGTCGTGAACGAAAAAGTATAATTCTGCGCCAGCTTCTGCCCCGAAACGGCCGACTTAAAACCGGCTTTTAAGCGCACCGTAAAGGCGGTGGAGTCCGACCAGTCGGACGCGGGCTCAAACACCAGCGTTTGCGTGCCGCTGTAACGGCAGGAGCCTTTCACCGCGGGCGTAACGGAAATGGGGCAATCGGCGGATGAGAAGGCGCTTTCTTCCCCCAGCGCCACGACGGGTTGGTTAAACGTAATGTTAACGGCCTGACGCCCGGTGTAGGTCAGCTGACCCTTGGGCGTGGCGGACAAAACTTTTAATGCGGGCGCGGCCGCATATAGCGCCGCGGGGAGCAGCACACAGGCTGCCACCAGGGCGCAAAAACGCGCAACAAAACGAGTGCGAATCATATTCTCCTCCCTGCAAGATTACATTATTGTAGCATTATTTGCCTTTATATTCTACCCCGGGACACTAAAGCAAAATATAACCCTTTTTTATCATTTTTTTACAGCATTTATTATTCAAATATGCTATTCTTTAGTAGAAGTATAAAAATTATAAAAGGAGTTCGCCATAGTATGAAAAGAAATCTTGCTTTGGTCTTTGGCGCGCTTTTGTTGGCTGCCACGGCGCAAGCTGCGGTGACCGTAGAAGCAAACGGCAAAGTAACCAATTACAACAACGGCAGTGCTGTATCCGTAACAGGCAATGCGGACACCACTGTAACGTACAATGGGGTAAAAGTGTTTATTCCCAAAGGCGTAAAAGTAACCGTTAAACAAGCCGCCAACGGCGATGTAACGGTAGAAGGCAGCAACTTCGCTGGCGTAAAAATCAACAACGCCACCGTCAATGCTACCGGCAATGCTTCGTTCTCCGTCAATCCCAACACGCAAGTCATCACCGTTAATCAGGGTTATATCACGGTAACTGATGCCAACGGCAAAACCGCTGGCGTGGCCAAAGGGGCTTCTGTATCCGCCAAAAACGTGGTACAAGGTTCCGCTGCTGCCGCTTCTTCGGAAGAAGTACCTGCTTTCGTAGCCGCTACGGCTGTAAGCAGCACCGCCTCTGAACAGGCCACCCAAGACGTAGCCGAAACGCTCAGCCCGTCGGCTCCGCGCTAAGTTTTAGGAGAAAACACACGATATGAAAAAAATCGCAATCGTATTTTTAACCGTGCTGATGGCGTGGCCTGCCGCCGCCCAGACGCCGCTTAAATTTATGGTGTCGGAAGACGTCAGCTACGATGACAACATCTATTTGACCGACGAAAACACCAAAGATTCGTTCATCAGCTCCACCCAGGTGGGTGCCAACTACAAAGCCAATGTGCCCGGTTCCGGTTTGGAACTTTCGGCCACCGGTTTGGTAGGCTACAACGCCTATACCGAAGACAGCTCCAAAAACAACTATTGGAACGCTTTGGCCAATGTGGACCTGAAAAACGATATGTTCAACATCGGGGATAACTTCCTGTATACCTCCGACCCGGCCAACAGCGAACTCACGGAACGTGCCGAACGCATCAACAACACGGGTTATATCAGCTTCAAAACCTCTACTGAAAAAACCCTGGGCTTCGGTTTGTTTGCGGACGATTCCTACGACCGCTATTTCCAAGCTGAATACGGCGACGACTTGAACCGCAACCGCGTGAACGTGGGCGCCAAACTGTTCTACAATGTTTCCCCGAAGACCAACTTCTTTGCGGAATACATGTACTCGGATATCGCGTATGAAACCAACAAAGACAACAACTCCACCGGCAACACCGTCGGTTTGGGTGTGGAAGGTGACATCACCGCGACCGTAAACGGTATTGCCAAAGTGACTTACGCCATGCGCGACTATGAAAACGACGTGCCCGGCGTAAACAACTACAACGACCTTTTTGGTTATTATGTAGCTTTGCAGTGGCAGCCGACCGACCGCAACACGATCCGCTTGTCCGGTGAACGCAGCATGCAGGAATCTATGTATGGTTCCAACCGCTACTATGCCGACACGCTGGTTTCGTTGTATGCTTCCCAGAAAATCTTTGACAAATGGACCGCTTCTTTGACCTTGGGTTGGGAAAACATGGCCTACGACCGCTATGAGGGCAACACCAAGAGAAATGACGATCTGTACACGATCCGCCCCGCGCTGGATTATCAGTTCAAAGATTGGCTCTCTGCCGGTGTGTGGTATCAGTTCCGCACCCGCCAGTCCAACACGAACCCCTTTGACTATAACCGCAACCAAGCGGGTATCTACGCCAAAGCGTTGTTCTAATCAAAATTGCCTAAAAACCCCGCCTTCGGGCGGGGTTTTTTTATGGGTCAGCCGCCCCCCTGTTGCCTGTTTATACGCCACCGCTCCTTCCACCCCGCCACCGGTTGTACCGCGTACCTGATATCCCCCGCCGCACGCGCGTATGCTTTCGGGGCGCCAAACGGCCAAGCCACCGGCCCAATTTTTCCCTTTCGCAAAGACCCAGACGCCAAACCCGCCGAGAAAAGAGAGGTGCCCTCCGAGCAGAACAAAACCCGCAGGCAGCCGGCTGGCCAGCTGTTTCCGCCGGGCGACACCACCTCGCCCGCCTTGGCGAGGCTTTCTGGGCATAAAAAAGCCGCCCGCAGGCGGCTTTTTGTTCGTTTAAACCGATTTTAATACTGCAACACCCATACGCCGTATGCCGGAATTTGCTCCGTTTTAGGCATACCAAACAGTGGGCGGTATTTCTTTTTAAGCAGTTTTTTGGGGACCGGCTGGGAAATATCCGTCGGGTTCAGCACCAACGTGTATTTATCCCCGTCGTATTTCCACGTTTTCAACTCCAACACGCCCGCTTTAGATACCGGGTTTTTGACGAGTTTTCCCCCTTCCAACACCGGGCGCAGGGAGGCCAACTCCGCGGAAACGGGCGTCAAACGCGCCCAATACTCCGGCGCGGCAGACGGAAGCGGCTTGCCGTTCGTCGTAAAAATAAAATAAAACAGCCCCGTCGCCCCGTTCATAATGGCGTCGTAGGACATAAACCGCAATTCTTCCTGCGTCGGGAACCGGCCAATACGGTCATCATCCGGGCGGTATTGTTTGTATTCCTTCCAATCAAACAGTTGCACCACGGCCCACAACGGTTTGTCCGGGCGGTCCGTTTTTTGAATTTCCGCCTTTGCCAGCGCTACTTGGTCCCCCAAGGACGTAAGCGGCAGGTGCGGCACCGGGTACCAATCCACCATAAACACGTCGGACAAATCATAAAACGGAACGGCCGTTTTGCCCTGCCCCACCACCAGGGCAGTCGGGTGATTGGGAAAAGCCTGTTTAGCCGCCTGGTGGCTTTGCGCCACGCGTTCCCGGCTCCAACCGGCCACGTCCGGCTCGTCCACCAAATACCACGCCAGCACCGGCCACGTGCGGGCCTGCTCTGTGAAAGTTTTATCTTCCAAAATCCGCCGGGGATAGAAAAGTGTTTTCATCCCTTCCTGCCGGGCAGCGGACGCCAATTTTTCCAGCAGTTCCGGCTCCTGCCGGTAGGTTTGAAAGCAGGAAAACCCCGCTTGTTTGACGGTCGGCACGTCCTTGGGGTCGTTCACCCCGTACATACAAATCGGAAATTCGCCCGCGTATCCCGCGGCCGAGCAAGCCAGCAGCAAGCTGAAGAATGTTGTTTTAGCCCACATAAGAATCCTTGATAAACGCGCGAATGCCCGTTTTAATCATAATTTCTATATCCAGCCACAACGAACGGTTTTTGATGTACCACACGTCGTAGGAAAAGCGCGTAAACGCCGCATCAAAAGCATTACTTTCTATTTTGTCCGGCTGGTCATTACGGAAATTAAAATACGTCGGCGGAGCCTTAAAATTAAGCTGCGCCCAACCCGTAATACCCGGCTTTACAATCGTACGCAAATTGTGATTGGGAATATATTTCTTTAAAAATTCATATTCATTGCTCCAAATCGGACGAGGCCCCACAAACGAAATTTCCCCCTTTAGCACATTGATAATTTGTGGAATTTCGTCCAAACGAAACCGACGTAAAATTTTGCCGCTGCGCGTAATATCGGCTTCGGTTCCGCCCGGTTTAATCGTACGGAATTTATAGATGTAGATAGGTTTTTCTAAATATCCAACCCTTTTTTGTACAAAAAAGGGCGGATATTTATCTATCAAACGGATACAAAGGTAAATAAACAAACCTAAAGGCAACAAAAAGGGCAATAGTAAGCAAGAAAGCACTAAATCCATTGTTCTTTTGAGCATGGCATAAACAGAACTTCCACGCCGGTTTCCTACCCCTAATAACAGCCACACTCCATTAGAAATACTTTCGCGCGATACACGGCGGAAAATCCGTTCAAACGCGTTAAAATCCGAGTCCACACTGGCGCCTTTGCCAATAAAATCGCGCGAAATCCGCTCCCACGCACTTGAATTGCCATCTAACAAACGGCTGCTTACGATAACTTGGTCCAAATTGCGTAAAGAATAATTTTTATCCGCTAGCGGCTCCGGATCGTGCGCACGCAATTTAAATCCGGCCGAATGTTTTACTTCTTCCAAAATTTCCGTCAATGTGGGGCTTTCCCCAAACAGCAGCAGGGTGGTTTTGGCAAAATCCAGCTTAAAGTAGTTTTTACGTTGCCAGTAGATATAACAAAAAAATAAGAATAAAACTGCCACCAACACCGTTTTGGGCGTGGCAATAGCATAAATAGGCGTGACAAAATAAATAACCGCCGCCGAAGCCAGCACGCTTAACACAAACGCCACCGCCAACATTTTATAAGGGACGGCCCGCTTGCGCAAAGATTGGGCATCATAAAAAGAAAAAATCCATAGGAAAAATACGCATAAAATAAAAATAGGCAAGAAGACTTCTACATTATGCAAGTAATGAGCTATATCAATATGCGCCGTACGCAAGGCAATTACAATAAACAAAATGGCAAAAAAGGCACAAAAATCTAACAATACAAACCAGGCCTTCGATCTCATTTAGACTCCTTTCTTTCGCGCCACATCTCTAGCAATCCTTCTTTCAGCGTCACCCGCGGCACAAACCCCAATCTTTGAATTTTAGAAATATCTGCCGACGATAATTTTACATCTCCCGGGCGTTTGGGCCGAAATACCCGCCCCAGTGTACGCCCGGAAATTTCTTCTATCAAATCCGCCAGTTCCAACAGAGAGGTAGTCCTCCCGCTGGCCACATTATAGGTTTCCCCCGGCTGCGCCTTTAAAGCCGCAAGCAGATTGGCCTGTACCACATCACGCACGTTTACAAAATCACGGCTTTGTTGGCCATCCCAATCAATCCCCAGCGGTCGGTTCTGCGCGGCTAATTGCATAAACTTAGCAATCACCGCCGCATATGCGGAATTAGGGTTTTGCCCCAGCCCAAACACATTAAAATACCGCAAAACAACCGTTTCCAATTTATAGTTTTGCGTGTAGAGGTTGCACAGCCGCGCGCCCGCCTGTTTGGACCAAGCATAGGGGGATTGACAATCTTCCGGCGTGTCTTCACGGTAAGGCAACTCTGGCCGGTTGCCATATACAGCGCTGGACGAGGCAAACACCACCCGGCGCACCCCTTGGCGGCGGGCCGCCTCCAATACATTTCCAGTGCCGCGGACGTTTATTTCTTCGGCTATTAAGGGCTTTTCAACCGATTCCGCCACCGATACCAACGCTGCGTGGTGCAGCACATAATCCGCCCCGGCAAATGCCTGCTGTACGGCGCGCCAATCGCGGATATCCCCTTCCAGTATCTCGATTTTATCTACGATATCAGCCAAATTGGAACGAAATCCGCCCGAAAAATTATCAAACACCCGCACACGCTGGCCACTGCGGACTAACTCCCGCGCCAAATGCGAGCCAATAAACCCGGCTCCGCCGGTAATTACCCAAGTAAATTTTTCTGTCGGCATAAAAATAGGGAAAATGAAATTAATGTAAACAAATTACTATTTCCATTATACCGTTTTGGAAGAATTCCAACAAGGAAATGTTGGATTTTTTTAGCAATCTTTCATTGGATAAAAAAACTTAAAATAGTATAATTTAAAAGGATTAAAATGCATATGAACCCATCATTTCCGCCTTTTTCTGTGTTGATGTCCGTATACGCCAAGGACAACCCTGTATGGGTGGCCCAGGCGCTGGACAGCGTGCTGCACAACACCGTCCGCCCGGCGGAAGTAGCCGTGGCCGTGGACGGCCCCGTGCCGGACGCGCTCCGCCATGTGCTGAACGAATATGCGGGGAAAGAAGGAGTATTGGTGTGGTATTTTCCACAGAACCGCGGGCGTGGGGCGGCTTTGCAAGAGGCTGTTCCCAAATGTGCCCATGAATTGGTGGCATTAATGGACGCGGATGATATTTGTTTGCCCAAGCGGTTTGAACTATTGCTACAATACTTTCAACAACATCCAGAAACGGATATTTGCGGCGGACAAAATGAAGAAGTAGATGCCCAAACCTTGCAAACGCTCTCGTTTCGCCGCGTGCCTTTGACGGACGAAGAAATTAAGCGCTATGTAAAATCCCGCTCGCCGTTTAATCAGCAAACGGTAATGTTTAAAAAATCAGCCGTACAAAAAGCTGGCGGATACCGGGCCTTCCATTTGTTTGAAGATTACGATTTGTGGGTGCGTATGGCCCATGCCGGGGCCCATATGGCCAATCTGCCGGAGCCTTTGGTAAAAATGCGGGTGGATAATGAGATGTTTGCCCGCCGCGGTGGTTGGAAGTATTTTAAGAGCAATTTTGCCCTGCAAAATGAATTAATTCACTATGATATGATTTCGCTCCCTCGATATATTTTTAACACCGCCGTGCGGTTTTGTGTGCAGGTACTAATGCCCAACAAGATTAGAAGTTTGTTTTACAAAATAGCTTTGAGATAGCCAAAGGAGAAAACAACCTCGTGTTGAGTACAATTACAAAATATATCCTTAATTTCTTCAATCGATTTAGAAAAAAAGAAATAAAAGAGATAAAAAAAATCCTTTTTTTATTCCCCAGCAGTGCAGTGGGTGATACTGTGGTGGAAACTTTCTTTATCCGAGAAATAAAGAAACTATTTCCCCAAGCCAAATTGGATATATTTATTTTAAAACCTTCAGCGGCGCTTTTACAGGGGAATCAAAATGTAAATTGCATATTTACGATGCCCGTAAACAAATACAAAAAATTGTGCTATCTGGCCTGGAGTGTATTATTCCTCAGAAAAAACCGATATGATTTAATTTTAGATCTTCCCCACAGCGGCTATGCCCCATTTAGACAGATTTTTCTTTATTTGCTTGGCCCTGCACAAGTAATGAGTTGCAATGTGAAAGGCTATGATTTTATTACATATCCACTTCAATGGAAAGAAGGAAAAGAACACATTACCAAAGCAGTATATATAAAAGCGCTGGAAATGCTAGGTGCTTCGGAACCCTTTCAGGTATATTATGATTTGAGCATACCGTCCGCCGAACAAGAAGCTATATCTTCTTTTTGGGAAAAATATCACCTGAATAACAAGAAAGTTCTCTTGTTTAACACAGAAGGATCTTCTCCTTCTAAGACTTTATCAAATAAAAGAGTTTTGGAAATTATTTATGCTTTGCAAAAAGCTTATCCCCAGTATCAAGTATTATTACTAGCTTATCGTAAAAATTTTAGCGAATTTCCAAAAGAAATACCGGTTTTGTATACAAAATCCATTCTAGTAAGTGCGGCCGCGGTACAAAAAGCAGACTATATTCTGACCGTCGATACGGGAATTACACACATCGCAGATGCATACCAAAAAAGAATGTGCATCCTTTTTAGCGAAAGCATAAAAAAAGAATTCCGGCCGTGGGTATGCCATTTTTGGGGGTCTATTACAGAAGCTACCATGTTTGCCCAAAATAAAAAAAACGTGAATTGTATTTCAAATGAGGAAATAGTTGCTGCTGTGACACAAAATATGCCTAAAGAAGGATAAGCTAATAAAAAGATTTCCTTATCAAAAGATGAGGTCCTTTGCTTCTTGGTCACCGAACATTGAGATACTGGATATGTCTGTAAATACTCAAGAAATGCAAAAAGAGACTAGACTATGATCATGTTCTATACACTATTATCTTGTTGTTTGCTTTTTGGTCTTCCCAATATGCTTCATGCAACAAACCGGGAATATAATAAATTTTATATGTTTCTCATATTTTCTTTTTTATTTGTTGTACTGGCGTTCAAATCCCCCTTTATCACAGTAGATAGTATGAATTATTACAACGCCTTTCACTCAATTGTGGCTGGTGCTGGGTCATATATGGAATTTGGATATCTATGGTTTAACAAATTCTTGGGTCTATTTTCGGATAATCCACAAATAGTATTCGTTGCTTCTTCATTTATTATTTCTTTTGCAGTCGTACATCTGATCTACAATCATTTAGACAAATATATGTGGCTAGCTATTTTCTTGTATTTAACAATCGGATTATTCTCGTATAGTTTTAATATGATGCGGCAAATACTTGCTGTTTCCTTTTGCATGTTAAGTTATAATTTCATTTTGAAAAGAAATTTTTGGCCTTTCATCTTATTGGTTCTACTGGCGACCTCTTTTCACAGCTCAGCTATATGCTTCGTAATTGCGTATTGGTTTCCAAAAATCAAAATAAAAATGAAGACTTTGGTAGTATTTTTGCTGATATTAGCAATAATTCTTTTATTTTTTCATCAGGTATCAGATTTAATCTTTAAAATCTTCCCCCAATACGCTCTCTATACAGAAAGAGAAATTGCAGGCAGGCTTCAATTCGGAGGAGAAGCCAGACCTGCAGCTATTGCTCGTTTTTTAATGAATGTCACCATTTTAGTATTCAGTTTAGTTGTTTGGGAAAAAGACATATCTATTAAAAAAAACTCTTTGGAACCAAGCGAAATAATTGAACTACGTACTTTAATCATGTTTGCTTTTTGTTCTACATTGATTATGAGCTATGCGTTGCGAGCCATTGTAATAGAAAGGGTAATGTATTACTTTTGGGCTTTTAACATTATTCTTCTACCCAAACTTATTTCCCATATCATAAAAAAAGAAGTGCGGATAATGGTGATTTTAGTCTTAATGTTTTGTGCTTTGGCTTATATAATTACCATGCAATTCGCAGCCCCGAGATTGCTGTATTTTTATAATTACGCCTTCTGCTGGCAATAATAAATTGTTACTATGAAGCTGAAAAGAAAGATATTTGAACTCTTATGGTCGTTAATAAACACGCTTTTAAACGTATTTCCCAGTTTAACCGATTCCACGTATGATATGCGTAAAGCACAACGGGTGGCATTGTTATCCTACGGATCTAAAGTGGGGGATAGTGTGATTATGAGCTTTTTTGTACGCGAATTAAAAAAGTACTATCCTAATATATACCTAGCCGTTGGCATCCAGAAAAATTATAAAGAAATTTTTGATAACAACCCATATATTGATCAAACATTTGTTTTGCCAAACAGCTTTCTTTCTATAGTATTGTGGTTGCGGAAAAATAAATTTGATGTAATACTGGACATTCCTTTCTCTAATAGAAAAAATTTGTTGGCTTATTATTATGCTGGTCCTAAAAAACTAATCACCGTACAATACACATCCCCATGCCGACATTTTACGTACTTACAACCGGTAAAGGATAAACATTTTTCGGATATTTTTGTGCAGGCTTTACACTTATTTGGTATCAAACATCCGGATTTGTCCTATGATTTGTTTCTTACTCACGCAAACAAAAAATGTACAGATCTCTTCCTTGTAGAAAAGCATTTAAAAGAAAAACATTTTGTATTATTTAATCCCCAGGCTTCCACTCTCTCCAGGAGTTTACAGGGCTCAAAAGTCTGCGATATCATAAAGGGGCTGATACGACATAACATTCCCATGGTTTTGTTATGCCATCAGCTGGAATATGCAAATACATTGCCGCCCAATATTCCTGTTTTTTCCACAACATCCGTAATGCAGACAGCAGCTTTGGTGGCGGCCGCTTCCTACATACTGAGCGTGGATACTGGCATAGTACATATAGCAGATGCTTATAAAAAGCCCATGACCATTTTATACAGTGATGTATGCGTGCCCGGTGAGGCGCCTCGTTCCGAAGGATATTTAACAGTTTGGCAACCATTGCATTCGCCTTTCCATCGTTTACGCACCACATGGCAAGTCAATGATATTCCTACGGAAGATATTATACAATCTGTAAAAATGAATTTTAGGGTTTAGGGCATAATATGAAAGGAAATCATAAACGAATTGTCAAGAATACTATCATGCTTTATGTGCGCATATTATGCGCTATGTTTTTATCCTTTTATATTTCCCGCATCGTATTGCAATTACTGGGAGTTGGAAATTTCGGAATTCTAAGTGCCGTATTTGGAGTCACAAACTTAATGATGTTTGTGAACGTATCTCTGAGCGGGGCCACATCCCGTTTTCTTACCTTTGAATTAGGCAAAGGAACTGCCGGAAATCTTTCCAAAGTTTTCCGTTCGGCTCTGTTTACTCACGTAGTCGCAGCAGGAATTTTTGTTTTATTAGCAGAAACAATTGGCTTTTGGTTAGTCAATCATAAATTGGTATTAGGGCCAGGCAAGTTGACTGCCGCCAATATGTTATTCCAGCTTGGCATAGGGGCCTGCGTTCTTTCAATTATTAAAATTCCCTATGAAGCAATAGTCCTTGCCTATGAAAGAATGAACATTTTTGCCTATATTAGTATTCTGCAATATGTGCTCCAACTAGCTTTATTTTCCTTGCTGTTTTTATTTCCAAAAAGGAATCTATTGGTTGATTATGGCATTATGTTTCTATTAGTTAATGCAATTGTATTGTTGGCCTATATTTTCTATGATTGGAAACACTTTACAGAAACAAGGGGCGGCCCTGTTTATTACAAAGATATAACCATTTCTATTTTCGGCTTTTGTATAAAAACATTATATTCAGACGGCTCGCATGTTTTTAAAATGCAAGGGATTAATATCTTAGAAAATATGTTTTTCGGCCCGGCATTAAGTGCAGCTACAGCTGTTGCCAATCAAGCCTATTTAGGAATTTCTAGTTTTGCCGATAATTTTTTAGTAGCGTGTCGTCCGCAAATTGTAAAAAATTATGCTACGGGAGATTATCAGGAATTACAATTTTTGGTGATTAATTGTGCAAAATTGGCGTTGGGACTTTTGCTTTTAGTTCTTATTCCCTGCATAATAGAAACGGATTTTATTTTAAAAATTTGGCTCAAAAATCCACCGGAATATGCCACTACATTTTGTCGGTTACTTCTTATTGCCAGTTATTTTTCGGTCCTTTTCCGAACTTTGATGTTTGCTGTACAAGCAACTGGGAACATAGGAAAAATGAGTTTTTGGTTTGGTAGCTTGTATCTGTTGGTGGTAGGAATAGCATATTTGTATTTGAAAATTGGGGCGGGCCCTACAACTCCATTTTGGGTGAATATAGTAAGCCCTCTGGGATTGTGTGGGATAGTTATGTGGCTTGTTTCCAAACAGATTCCTTCACTCTCTATGATTTCTTATGTTCGGGAAGTGGTTGGCAAGTGCGCTCTTATGGCGTGCTGTGGCATACTGCCAGCTTTGTGGGTATATAGCTGCGGACCCGAGGGGTGGCGCAGATTAATAGGGGTAATGCTTGTCAGTACGATAGGGGTGAGTCTGTCGGGCTTTTGCGGGGCAATGTCTCGCGCCCAACGTCGTTGGTTGGTATCATACATCAAGCGTTTGATAATGCAATTTAATACGAAAGGAGTATATGGCAATGATTGAATTAACTATTGATAACATTTGCTTTAAAGGGGAAGAGATAGCTGTTTCCTATCATCTATCTGCACAACTTAAAGAAATAGAATTTGGCACTCCTATTAAAGCAAATTATAGTTTTCCGCTTAAACAAGATTATACTTGGGCCGCTATGGTGGCTTTAGGGGCCTTTTTGCCCTATTTGGTCAGCAGATATTCCAATGTCCGAGTGACGCTGCCTATTACAACAACCCCATGGATGCAAGAATACTGGCAGAATTATTTGTCGGCCATGTTTGCACCACAGCCCTTTTCTGTAGAATGGAATTTTACGGAACAATATCAAACAGCTGAAACGGAAGTATTGTTTTCAACAGGTTCTGCCACCCGTATAGGCCTGTTTTATGGTGGTGGGGTGGAAAGTACATTTGCCTTGTCCACGTTTTATCACAAAAATCCGATTCTTATATCGGTCAACGGAAAAGATTGGATGAACGCGGATAAAGAGAAAAGCCCTATTAAATACAATTTAATCTCAGAGTTGACACAGAAATATAAACTTTCTCTACAGGAAATTACTATGAATGTGCGAAGTTTGCTGAAAGATACCAATGCCGTGTTTAATCGTTTCGTAACGGGAAATCTATTTTATTTTTTATCCGCTCCAATTGCCGACAAATTTGGAATAGGAACGCTATATTTATCTACGGAATTGGAATATGCATTATCAGAAAAAGAGCATGACCAGTCAATTCATCCTATGTTTGTAAATAATATCTTTGTAAAACATCCTTCTTGGCCTCTATTTATATCCATTTACATGGGATTTCCCAAAGTATCTATGTTTGCGAAACTTGCACAAACAGATTTTATTAAATATATTTATTCTTGCTTTAATAATTCCCATAAGAGATGGTGTGGAAACTGTTCCAAATGCTTCAGGATCAGTGAATTTTGTGACAGAATTCATTTGGATCGCCGCGTAATTGGCATGCAAGAGGGAATTACTGGTATAAGGGAGAACAGTCCCTCTACACGTTATTCGTGGCAATATATGGATAAAATCTATGGCAGAAAATATATTCGCGAATGGATATTATTTGTGAAACATGCTATAAAGAAATTAAAGCAAAAAATTTTTCATCTAGAAAACTAAGAAAAACCAGCCTTTAAAAGGCTGGTTTTTATAGAAAGATTTATTTCGTTATCAATTTAGCCCGCAGTAATTCTAGATAGACGTTACGCGTGTTTTGCTTGTGTGATTGTAATTGTTTGTTTAATGTTTGTACTTGTTCTATGTGCGCAGTTATTTGACCTAATACGCGAGCCAGTGGCATACCCGTTGTAATTAACCCAGCCAAGAACCCTTTTGTAGTCTGCCCTCTATTATCGTGTATTACGGCAAGGCCGGGAATGCCCATAGAGGCACTAATTCCAATGCCATGCACCCGGTGACCAATGACAAAATCAAAACGATGGAAGATGTCTAAATAGTCTTTAGAATCATAAGAATAAAGAATATTTACCCCCGGGAAATCTTTATAAGCGTGAGGAAGTTCATCAATGTAATGGCAAACAATTTCTATCTCATATTGAGAAGAAAAACGCCGGATAATTTCCCCATACAAGTCTTTGAGATATATGTATGTCTCCTTAGACACATTATTATTGTTAGATGCCTGATAAGTACCATAAATTAAACCAATTTTATTGACTTTTTGTATCTTCTTTTCATAAGGAACCGATGCACTGAATAAGGCCGGACAAGGTAACACTAACGGATGATAATTCGCCAAAAATTGGGCAGCATTTTCATCACGGGCAGTAATTAATTGGGCACGGCCCAAAACTTCTTGTTCCAGCACCGAAAGTGTTCGTCTCGTAAAATTAGGTCCCCCCCCTATTCCTAAAAACAAAGTTGGTAAATTTCTTTTAGCAATTACTTTGTATAAGGGTTTGCAAAAAGGACCTTTCCATTCAGGAGATCCAGCAAAAACGACCAAATCTAAAAAAGATGGGTCAGTATCATTTTTAAACGAATTATCTAAAAATCCCGTGCGTAAAAAAGCTCGGACCAAGCTATTTCCCGTTGGGCGCCATCTTTCCCAGCGAGACGATTTTAAAAAATTTAACTCTGCAAATTTTCCTTGCCGAACTTCCGGATTGCGGTTATAAATAATAGGATTAAAAGCAGGACAAATTCCTTTTAATAGATTGATACAACCCATTAAAATAAATTCATCCCCAGGATTCCATTGACGCGTTGTAGAAAACAGAATGTTCTTATTCATATAGAATTAGGAGTATATTTGGAAATAAATTTTTGAATATCTGTAAAATCTTGCATACGACTTAAAATAATATCTTTAGGCCAGTTCCACCATTTGATTTTCAACAATTTTTCTCTTTCTTCTTTTGAAAAACGATACTTCACTACTTTAGCCGGCACTCCAACAGCTACCGCATAAGGGGGTATGTCCTTGCATACAACAGCCCCAGCTCCAATAACAGCCCCATCTCCAATAGATACACCAGACAGAATGGTCACGTTTTGTGCAATCCAGACGTCATTTCCTATGCAAATATCTCCCTTAAACCTTGGCCGTATCAATGTCTTATGTTCCATTAAAGAAAACCGATCGATAAAGGGATAAGTAGAAACCCAGTTCTGGTCATGTTCTCCACCACAAATAATGGTAATATCGTTGGCTAAAGAACAATATTTTCCAATATTCAGTTGGATAGGAGAAGCACTTTCCCAGGAAAAAATTCGCAAAAAATTTGCATAGGTTCCCTCCCCAATGTTTATAGAAGGGATATGATTGCCGTAAAAACGCGCATAAACACCGGGAAAATGACGTAACACTTTACGTCTCCTATACCAATCAGCAATCAAACGAAAAACTCGTTTAATCATATTAAAACCCTTTTATTTTTTATCTTCGCTGTAATAGCTGTAACTTTTGTAATAGCCGTATTTGCCGTAGGAAAGGCCTTCGGGCTTGTAGTGGCCTATCACCGCCCCCAGCACCTTAATGCCGGCCTTTTGCAGCTTATCCAGGGCGATTTTGGCCAATTTGGCGTTGGTTTTGCCGTACTTGATGACAAATATCGTCCGCGGGATGTATTTCCCCCACAAAAGCGTGTCGGACACGGGCAGGATGGCCGGGCAGTCCACGACCACCTGGTCAAAATTCTTTTGCGCCCATTCAATAAAGTCCCCCAGCTTGGGCGTGTTTAACAGTTCGGCCGGGTTCGGCGGACGCTGGCCGGCCGTCATCACAAACAAATTCGGCACGTCTTTTACCGCTTGGATATTGGCGGCGTAATCGGCCTTTTTGGGGTCGGCGTCCCAGATGTTGCTAAGCCCCTTTTCGGTAGACAGGCGGAACACCTTATGCACGCGGGCGCGACGCAAATCGCCGTCCACCAGCAGCACTTTTTTGCCGGCCTGGGCCATGGCTACCAGCAGGTTGGAGGACAAATGGCTTTTGCCTTCGCCTTGCAAGGAGCTGGAAATCAAAATCGGCGCGTTGTGGTTGTCGGACAAGGCAAAATCCAGCATGGTCCGCACGTTGCGCACGTTTTCGGCCATCAGGTAGTTGCCTTCTTTGAGCATGGTGGCGTATTCGGCCTCTTTCTTTTTGCCCTTCTTTTCATACGGCACAAAGCCCAAAAAGGGCAGGCCGAGTTTTTCTTCCAAATCTTCGGAAGACTTCACACTCTGGTCCAAAAATTCCAACACAAACACAATCAGCAACCCCAGCAGCCCCCCGGCCATCAGGCCAATCGCCAGATTGAGCAATTTGCGCGGGCGGACGGGTTTTTCGGGTGTTACGGCCGGGTCCACCACGCGGATATTGTTGCCGGAAAACTGCCCCGAAAGTTCAATCTTAATACTCTGCACCAAGCGGCGCGTTTCGGTGTTAATTTGCTGGTTGATAGCTTCCAGCTGGTTGTGCACCGATATTAACTCCGGGTGCTTGGACGTGTATTTGGCCGAAAGCTGGGCTTCCTGCCCCGCCAGCTGGGCGGCCTGTTGTTTAAGGGATTTGATAAAATCGCTGTTTACCACCTGCGGCATAGAATTGAGCAATTCCTGTTCTTCGGGGCTGCGTTCCGTGTTTTCCAACGCGGCAATCACGTCCTGCCCCATAAAAATACGGTTGCTTACGTTTTCGGCCACAAAAGTATTTACCAGCGTATTGGCAATTTCAGCCGATAATTTCGGGTCGTAAGTGGTAGCGGAAACATTTACCAAACGGCTGCGGGTGATAGGCTCTACCGAAAGGGCTTTTTCCAACTTTTTTACGCCGGAAGGATTAGCAAATTGTTCGTATTGGCCCAGGTCCATATTGCGGTAGATTTTTTCCAACAGGGAGCGGCTGGTGAGCAGCTGGTATTGGGTGCGGTAGTAATCTTCTTCGCTGGTAAAAGAGCCATAAGGGGTAGCATCAATTTTGCCGGCATCTTCCTGGTTAATCATCATTAAGGCCGTGGCTTTGTAAGCCGGGCGCATAAAAAGGTTCACCAATACCGACGCCACTAATCCAACGGCTACCATTCCTACAATCAGCCAAAAACGTTTAAAAATAATGTTTAAATAATAACTAAAATCCAATTCTTCGTTGGTCACGTTTTCCATAAATTCCCCTTAGAACATACTTTGCGGTACAAACACCACATCACCGGGCTGCAGCGGGATATCCATTGCTTTATTGCCCTGCTTGGTGATTTGGGTCACATCTACGTCCAGCGCTTTTTGGCGGCCGCCTTCCATACGCAGTACACGCACTTTAGACGTAGCGGCCACATCGGTAAACCCGCCTACGGACGTAATAGCTTCCAACACCGTCAGTTCCTTTTCCGGCGGGATTTGGATAGCTGCCGGCTTGGACACCTGCCCCAGTACATAAACCGTTTTGTTGCCGTATTCTTTGATTAAAATAGATACTTGGGGGTTTTTTAAATAGGTTTTTAAAGCATTGGCCAGTTGGTCTTCGGCCTCGGCCACAGTATAGCCGGCCACGGGTACATTGCCCACCAGCGGGAAAGTCACACTCCCCCCGCCGCTTACACGCAGGGTGCGCTGCATATCGTCTTCCATAAAAACTTGGATTTCCAATAAATCGCCGGGCTGCAAGTGATAAGCGCTGGGCGCGCGCACCTGCGCCAAGCCCTGCACAACTTCCTGCGAGACGGAAGCATCAGGCCCGTTCTGCACCCGTACGGGCGCCTGGGAACAAGCCGCTAAAAAGGGCGCAATCACCGCGCCCAACAGAAACAGCAAAACGGTTTTATTCATACGCATATATTTTACAAAATCTAACCCTATTGAAATAGTTTTTATTGTGGGAGGGATATCATGTATAGTTTGGAAAGTTCTTTTTCTTTCGGGTATTTTTTCAAATAGGTTTCCGCCAACTGGTGGGCTTGGCTGCGCAATTGGGCGGAGCGGGCAGGGGCTTTGGTCCGCAGGCTGTAGTTAAAGTAAGCATTCCCCAGCCGCAGCGCAAAACGGGGTGAAGAATAGTGCTGGAGGCCTTGCTGGTATAGGGTGATTTGGGACTCATGCTTCAGCCCCTTGCCAAACACGAACAACCGCCACGCTATCGTACGTTGGGTTGGGAGATAGCAGGCGGCCGCCAACACCACGCAGACAACCCCCGTCAGCACCGGGCCGCAGGAAAGCGTATGGACGTGCCCTTTATAATACGATGGACTGCACGCCAGCCCCAAAATAACAAAAAACAAAAAGGCATTGGCCGGGATAAAAAAGTGGAAATCAACCGTACTTCCTACACACATTACCACCACGGCACTTAACAAAGCGGCATACAGCAGTTGTTTTTTGCGCTCCAGGTGCGCCATCCGCCGCACCAGCACCCATACCGCCAAGGCCGCCCCCGCCAGCACCACGATATAGCCGACGAATCCCATCCCCAGCAGCATTTCCAGCCAATCGCTGTGCAGCCGCTCCACATATGCGTTTAGCGGATATTCCATAAAAGACGTAATGGCCACCGGCATTGCGCCCACACCAATGCCCCACCAGGGGTAAATGTGCAGCATGTCCCACGCGGCACGGTAGAGCATTTTGCGCGTTTCTTCCGAAGTGCCCGTCGCGCGTTGGGCGTATGCGTTAATGGCGTCCGCCTGCCACCACACCAAGGCCGCCGCAAGAACCAACAGCCCCGCCACCAAAAGCGCACTTTTCACGCGCGTTTTGGGGTTTTCCGGCACGAACAGACAGCACAAAAAACAGTAAACGAAAATCCCCGTCCCCAGCGAAAGCATCCCCCCGCGCGAACGCGTGGCAATCACCAGTGCACACAGCCCCAGGAACACCAGCCCCAAAAAGCTCTGCCGCAGGATAAATTCATTGCCGCGGCGGTTGGCGCGGAAGCGGCCGTAATCCATCCAGGACGAAACGGTATATCCCAGCGTCACCAGCGCGCACATCCCCAAAAATACGCCCGCGTGGTTGCGGTTTAAAAACGGGCCGAACCCGGCTTTTAAGCCGGTAAAAAATTGGATATATTGCCCTTTTTGCAGCCCCAGTGCACACAGCCCCACGGCAAACCCGCACAACACAATCAAAAACAGCAAAATGCGGTTGGATTTAAACGATTCCCACACGTTGGGCACCCACACCAACAGCGCCAGATACGTCACAAACCACGATGCGTGCTCCAGCGTGTACAACCGCATCAGCGTGGCGGGATAGGCGGCGGGTGTATCCAGCAGGGTTTGCGTCCCCGCGGCCTGCAACAGGGTGTAGGCAATCAAAAAGGCAAACGTAAAAAACAGCCATTTAAGCGGCTTGGTATAGATGAGTTGGCGGCGGGAAAACAGCGTGAGCAGCAGCCCGACAAAAATGCCCCCCTGCAGCACGGAAAACGCCCACGGCTCGGCCGCGGCAAAGCTGAAAGGCGCAAAAAACAAAAGAACCCCCGTCAGGGCTTTTAAAAAAAGCGTCATAATAGGGTATTGTATAAAATTTGCTATATTGGTATAGATGAAAATTTTATTTATCTGCCACGCCAACATTTGCCGCAGCTTTATGGCGCAGGAATTGTTGCGCCCGCTGCTGCCCGACGATACGGTATTTTCCCGCGGGTTGTATGCGGATGCTTCCTACCGCGTGCCCGCCAAAGTGACGGATTTCCTGCAGAAAAACGGCATCGTTCCGCCCCCGCATACGTCCACCCAACTGGCCAAAGCGGATTTGGAACAAGCCGACCTTATCTTTTTTATGGAGCAGGCGCATTTGGACAAAATTTCCGACCGCTACGCCCAATACCTGGACAAAATGTGGCTGCTAAACGACTACGCCTTCGGCCGCGAGGAAGATTTGGAGGACCCGATTTCGCTATCCGGCCGCGCGTTTGAAAAATCCGCCGAGCGGCTTAAAAAAGCCGTCGCGGCGGTGGCAGAAAAGCTGCAAGCAAACGCCTGATTTTTCCCGTTAAACGTCCTTTAAACCTAAAAAAACACCCCGGCACTTAAGCCGGGGTGTTTTGGCGCTTGCGCAAAAATGTTACTTGTTCCCGCCGAACAATACCTGAATAAAATTTCGGTCGTCAGGTTGTTTTTCAGCCGTGCCGTAGCCCGAGTATTTAACGGGGGGTTCTACGTGCGAAATGCCCGACACGCGGCGGATGACGTTATTGCCCGTGTCCACAAAAAACAGCTGGTCAAAGCGCGTAATAATCATCGCGCCCGGGTACGCCAGTTTGACGTCCCACGCGTCCATGCCGTCGCCGTTATAGCCGCGCTCGCCGCTGCCCGCCACTGTGACCACCTTGCTGTCCATCTGGCTTTCCACCGTCAGGCGGCGGATGCGCTGGTTGTCCGTATCGGCGATATACAGCCGGCCGCGTTTATCTACGGCCAGCCCGGTGGGGTTGCTGAACATACTGTCCGTGCATTTGCGGTCCCCGTCGCCCGAGAAACCGCGCTTGCCCGTGCCGGCAATCGTAAAAATCAAGTGCCGCCGCGGCTCCACCCAACGGATTTGGTGGTTGCCCGTATCGGCAATAAACAAATTGCCTTTCTCGTCAAACACGATGGCGGAAGGTTTGTTCAGTTCCGCATTAATCGCCAGTTCCAAATCCCCGCTGTTGCCCGCGTCCCCCGTGCCGGCCACATTCACCAAAAACCCGCTGCGGCGGTCAATCTTGCGGACCAGGTTGTTGCCCGTGTCGGCAATATAGAGTTCCCCCTTGGGGCTGACGGCCAGCCCGGTGGGGCTGTTTAAACTGGCCGATACGGGGCGCATACCGTTGCCGTTGTAATCTTTGCGGCCGTCCCCCGCAATGGTGTACATATACCCTTTGGGCGTTACCATACGGATGCGGTGGTTGCCCGTATCGGCAATGTACAAATTGCCCAGCGAATCAAACGCCAGCCCCGTCGGCCCGTTCAAAGCGGCCATTTCGGCGTTTCCGCCGTCGTTGTCAAAGCCGGGTTTGCCGGTGCCGGCAAAGGTATCCACCTCGCCGGTGCGGGCGTCTATACGGCGCACGCGGTGGTTGGACGTGTCGGAAAAATACAAGTTGCCGTGGCGGTCCATCGCCAAGCCCATCGGGTTATTTAAGCGGGCTTTTAAGGCGTCCTCTCCGTCGCCGGAGTAGCCGCGCTTGCCGGGAATGCCGGCCACGTCATCTAACTGCCCGGGGCGCGAAAACGCCGCCGCCCCCGCCGTAAGGGCGACAGATACTAACAAAACGATACTTACCAGGTGTCCTTTACGCATAAAAATCTCCTTATCCGTATCCTAACAAACCGATCGGGGCCGTGCAAGCCCAAAAAAGCGTTTCCCGCTCCGCCGGCTTTTTGCTACAATAATAATGAGGGAGGATTTTCCTCCGCACATTTCTCCGCTCCCGATGGGAGCAAAAAGGAATTTATCCATATGATTATATTATTTTTAAACTGCGGCAGCTCTTCTGTCAAGTACAGCGTGTACGATTGGGACCAGAAGAAAAGCCTCTGCGCCGGTGCGGTGGAACGCATTGGTATTGACGGTTCCTTCATCTCACAGGACCGCAACGGCTACCCTACCTTTGAACTAAAAAGAAACTGCAAAGACCACAAAGACGCCATCAACCTGGTTATTGAAACGTTGACCGACAAAGAACACGGCGTCATTGAAAACATCAACGTCATCAGCGCCGTTGGGCACCGCATCGTGCACGGCGGGAAATTTGCCAAATCCGTCATCGTGGACGATAAAGTGGTGGAAGAACTTAAAAACATCGCCGATTTGGCCCCGCTGCACAACCCCGCCCACATTATGGGCATTGAAGCCGCCCGCGCGCTGCTACCGAACGTTACCCACGTGTGCGTGATGGACACCGCTTTCCACCAGACCATGCCGGCTTCCTCTTATATGTATGCCTTGCCGCGCAAATGGTATACCGATTATCAAATCCGCCGCTACGGCTTCCACGGTTCTTCCGTTTTGTACACCTCCCGCCGCGCCGCAGTGTTGCTGGGCAAAAACGTGGATGAAGTAAACTCCATCGTCTGCCACATTGGCGCCGGCGCCAGCGTGACGGCCGTGAAAAACGGCCAGTGCCTGGACACCAGCATGGGCCTGACCCCCTTGGAAGGGGTAGTGATGGGCACCCGCTCCGGCGATATTGACCCGTCCATCTGCTTCCATATGATGAAAAAGCTCAACATGAGCCCGGACGAAATGTACACCATTTTAAATAAAAAAAGCGGTATGTACGCCCTGACCGGCGACCGCTTTGCCGACCAGCGCGACGTGCGCAAAGGCGCCGCCAACGGCGACGAACTGTGCAAACTGGCGCTGGACGTGGAATGCTACCGCGTGAAAAAATACATCGGCGCCTATATGGCCGCCCTGGGCCGGTTGGATTGCATTGTGTTCACCGCCGGCGTGGGCGAACGCGCCACGAACATCCGCGAGATGATTTTGAAAGGATTGGAAAACTTTGGCATCGTGCTGGACGAAGAACGCAACAACGCCGCCGACACCAATAAAGCCGAATGCCTCATCTCGGCCGAAAATTCCAAGGTTAAAATTTTCGTCATCCCCACGGACGAAGAAATCGTGGGCGTGCAGGACATTGTGGCCCTGCTGGCCGGCACGTACGACGTGTACACCAAGTTCCGGTACATCTTCCAGGAGAAAGACTACCGCAATAAACTGCGCGACGCTGCCTTTATAGAGGAAGTTAAAAAGCGGCCGTTCTTATTAAAAGCCGCCATTAACTTGCCCGAGCAGTTAAAGCAGGAGTTAAAAAACTAATTTTTGTTCACGCCCGCTTGTAATTTGCAAACGGGCGTTTTTAATACGATTTCGCAGTAAATGCCGTACCCCCCGGCCGGTTCAACGCGCCGGGCCCGCAAGAAGCAAGATGAAATAAAACTAATAAAAATGGAGCAATAAACTATGTTCTTACCGAAAGAAGTAAAATTCTTTGATCTGTTTGACAAACAAACCGAAAACATCGTCCGTGCCGCCGAGTTTTACAAAAAACTCGTAGACAACGGGGAATTTACACCCGAAAACGTGCGCGAAATGCACGAAATTGAACACTACGGTGATGAACTGACCCACACCACCATCAATACGTTAAACGAAACGTTTATCACCCCCTTTGACCGCGAAGACATCTTGGCCCTGGCCAACCGCTTGGATGACATCATTGACGGAATTTACTTAATCACCAACCGCTTCCACCTGTACAAAATCCAAAAGCCGACCGAGTTCAGCCGCAAAATGGCCGCCACCATTGAGGCCACTTCCAAAGCGCTGCAAAAGGCCCTGGCCTCGCTGCGCAGCAACAAAAATATGAAAGAAACCCTCCACCAGTGCGTGGAAATCAACCGCCTGGAAAACGAAGGCGACGTGTTGCGCGACGAAGCGATTTCCGACTTGTTTGAAAACGAAAAAGACCCCTTAATGGTCATCAAACAAAAAGAGCTCTACGAATTGGCCGAAACCATCACGGACTTTTGCGAACACGTGGCCAACACGGTAGAATCCATTTTGGTTAAAAATAACTAAGGCGGCCCCGTATGCTGTGGATATTATTTTTAATCATTTTGGCGTTGTTCTTTGATTATTTAAACGGGTTCCACGATGCCGCCAACTCGGTGGCCACCGTGGTATCCACGCGCGTATTATCGCCTAAAGTAGCAGTAGCGTGGGCGGCGTTTTTCAACTTCGTCGCGTTTTTAGTGTTCCATACCGGCGTGGCCAAAACCATCGGCTCGGGCATTGTGGACATCCACATCGTAGACGCCAACCTGGTGTTCGGCGCGCTGATGGGCGCGTGCGTGTGGAACATCCTCACCTGGTGGTGGGGGCTTCCGTCCAGCTCGTCCCACGCCCTAATCGGCGGGCTGATTGGCGCCGGCTTTGTAAAAGGCGGCGTAAACGCGCTGATGGCAGGCGGTATTCTGAAAACGGTCTTGTTTATTTTTCTCTCTCCGTTATTAGGCTTCCTGCTGAGCACGATTATAGGAATTATCGTGTTTAACATTTGCCGTCCGTTTAACCCCTACAAAGTGGACCACTGGTTCCGCAAAGGGCAGCTGCTGTCCGCGGCGGCCTATTCGCTGGGCCACGGCGGCAACGACGCCCAAAAAACAATGGGTATCATCAGCATGCTGCTGTTGGGCGGCCTGGCCGGGAACGAAGTGGCCCCGATCCGCGACTTTTTGCTGACCCACGAGGAAATGCACGCCGTCGCGCAAGGCGCGTTTATCGTGCCGCTTTCCGTGGTGCTGCTGTGCCACGGGGCCATTGCGCTGGGCACTTTGTCGGGCGGATGGAGAATTGTCAAAACGATGGGCCAAAAAATCACCCGTCTGCGCCCGGTGGACGGCTTCTGCGCCGAATCCGGTTCGGCCATTTCGCTCTTTATCGCGTCTATCTTGGGCGTGCCGGTCAGCACCACGCACACCATCACGGGCGCCATTGTGGGCGTCGGCTCGCTGCGCCGCTTGTCCTGCGTGCGCTGGAGCGTGGCCAACCGCATTGTGTGGGCGTGGTTTATCACCATTCCGGCGGCGGCTATCATTTCGGCCGCCAGCTATTGGCTAAAAACGGCCCTGTTCTAATCCGTTTCTGCAGCAAAAACCCGGGCTTACCAAAGCCCGGGTTTTTTGTGCCCGTTTTACGGAAAGGGGCAAAGCTGTAAAGCCCGAAAGAAGCCTCCAAACGGCCCGCAAAGGGCATAAAAAAGCCTTCCCTTATGGCGAGCCGGGGAAGGCTGTAAAAACGGCTTATAAATGAGAATCTCGGTTGGTTTGCTTGTTTTTTAGGAAGGTGATGAGCATTTGCCACTCACGGGCCACCTCTTCGTCAAAAGCAAAATGGGGCGAGGCGTCCTGCAAATCCGCGATAAACATTTCCCGCAATTTAACCACCGAAGTAATGCTAAACTTGGCGGCCTGGTGTGCGGTTTGGCGGGCACAGTCGCGCATGGTTTTCTTCATTTCGCCATACCACTGCACCTGTTGAATTTTTTTGCCGCAGCCGGCCAGTGCTTCGCGGATTTCCTGGTCCAAAAATGCAATATGCACTTCCTGCCAATCCACCGGCCCGGCAAATACGCCGCGCATTAACATTTGCAAAAAGCGCACCCGGTCCGCCGTGCTTAAAAGGGGCAGGACATTGGTTTCCAGCCGTTGGGCCACGGCCTCACCCAGCAAGTCCAAAAAGGCCGGATTGTTTTGGAAATCAGCCGCGAAATGCGAGTATTGGTAACGCTTGATAAATTCTTTTTCCGCTTCTTCCTGCGCGAGGGCCAATTCTTTTTCCAGGGTTTTAAAAATGGAGGGTTTTACTTTAATTCTTTCCCGAATCCGGTGCGCCAATACCATCAGCCACGTATTCATCCCCAGCGTGTTGCCTTCTTCCCAGCGGTACTTGGCCACGGCGGCCTTTTTCCAGGCTTGGCGCAAGAGCACGCGGTTTAGTTCGCCGTCTTTTAAGATAGCCGCCGCCGGATAATTGCGCTGCACGGTCACTCCCAGTGCGCGGCGCAATACCAAGCCGCTGTGCCCGCGGCGCACCAGCGTTTCTATGGATGCATTGGAAAGCGGGCGAAAGAGCTTCCCGCTCAAGCCGCCTTTGAGCACCTGGCGCCCCAGCTGGGCGTTGGCAGAGAGAGAAAATACGCAACACACGGTAAATAAAAGAATAACTTTTTTCATAGACGTTCCCTACTATATTTTTTAAAAAAAGGGTTTTGTTTGCCAGGGCCATTGGTCCTACCGGCGGGCGGGACTTTTGGCCCAGAGCGTCCGACGGAGCATTTTCCCGCCGGGGCTTGATTTTTTCCCGTCGGCAATTATACTTATTACACACCGTTATCTTACTACCAAGGAGCCGGAGGTATGAAAATCACCTTTGCGGGAAACAAAAAAGTAAATGTTCACGTCAAAAATTTTGACATTCTAACCGACCAAAGCAAAGAACACGGCGGGGATTCCAGCGCTCCCACGCCGATTGATTTGTTTTTGGCCTCACTGGGCAGCTGCAGCGGGGTATTTGTACTGAATTTTTTAAAGCAGCACAACCTGCCCGAAACCGTGTACCTGACGTTGGAACCCGAATGGAACATCAACGAGTACGTGATTGACAAAATTAAAGTGTTTATCCACGTACCGCCGGATTTTCCGGCCAAGTACGAAAACGCCCTGGTGGAAGTGGCCAAGCGGTGTTTGGTGGCCAGGCACGTTAAAATCACGCACGAAATTTCCATCGTGCACGACAGCAACTGAATTTTCCGACTTCCTGCTTACAAACGCCCGCTTCGGCGGGCGTTTTTTGCGGGAAAGAAACCCAAAACGGGGAAAAAAATTCCGGGCCTTGGCCCGGAATTTTACTATAAATTATCCTTAATCGTCTGTGCCAGGCGTTTTAGGCCTTCCACAATCTGTTCCTTGGACGAATAGGAAAAATTTAACCGCATATCGTTAAACACGTTGCCCGCGGGGTAAAAATCCACCCCCGCCACATACGCTACCTTATTTTCAATGGCTTTGGGCAACATCTCGCTGGCGTTCATATGTTTGGGCAAGGTAAGCCACAAGAACAGCCCCCCTTCCGGGCGCGTCCACGAGACGCACTTGGGCATCAGTTCTTCCAGCGTTTTAAGCATTAAATCGCGTTTTTCGCGGTAGACGGCAATAATCTGGTCCACGTGCGCCAACAGCAGCCCGCGGCGCAGGTATTCGGCCGTAGCCAACTGCAAAATGGGCGACGTGCACAAATCCATCGCTTGCTTTAAAATGACGTATTTGCGGATGACTTCTTCCGGCCCGATGATGTAGCCCAGCCGGAAACCCGGCACAAACACCTTGGAAAACGTAAACAGCGTTACGACGTGGCTGTGGCTTTCGTCCAGCGCGTAAAACGTACGCGGGGAAGTGCCTTCAAAGCGGACTTGGCGGTAAGGAGAATCTTCCAAAATAAACGTTTCGTACTTTTTGACAATTTCCAAAATTTTCAGGCGGCGTTCTTCCGGAATGGTCGTCCCCGTCGGATTTTGGAAGTCCGGCACCAGGTACACAAATTTGCACGGGCGCCCCTGCTGCTGCAAGGCTTTCAGTTTGGCTTCCAAATCTTCGGGCAGTACGCCGTATTCGTCGCTTTCGGCGCCGATGATGTCCGCCCCCGCCACGTGGAACGCCTGCAAGGCGCCCAAATACGTCGGGCACGCGGTGATGATGGCATCGCCGGGGTTCACAAACAGGCGCGCCGTCATATCCAGCGCCTGCTGCGAGGCCGAAACCACCAGCATTTCTTCCGGTTTTACGTCAATGTTTTCGGTTTCTTTCAGCAGTTTGACCAGTTCTTTTTTCAAGCAATCCTGGCCTTCGGTCGTGCCGTACTGGAGGGCTTCTTTGGGAGAGTCTTTCACGACTTTGCCCATAATGTCGGCCACGTCATCGGTCGGGAATAAATTCGGATCCGGCAGCCCCCCCGCAAAAGAAATAATGTCGGGACGGGAAATAACTTTCAAAAGTTCTCTGATAGCGGACGCCTTGGAGCGGCTGACCACCTGGGAAAAAAACTTGTTGTAATTCATGTACAGCTCCCCTTTCTTCAATTTCAGTGCTTAACTGATATATTGTACTATTTTTAAGCTCAAATCTTTGGCGGGAACGGAATGTGTCAGCGCCCCCATGGAAATCACGTCCGGCCCCACTTGGCAGTAGGCTTCCAGATTGTTCTTGTTCACCCCGCCCGACACTTCTATAATCGCGCGGCCGGCGATTTCTTTTTTGCACACGGCCACTTGCTCGGGTGTCATATTGTCCAGCATAATGATGTCCGCCCCGGCGGCCAGCGCTTCTTTTACTTCGTCCAGGTTGGTGGTTTCCACTTCCACCTTGGGCGTGTGGCCGATGACGGATTTGATTTTCTGCACGGCTGCCGTAATGGAGCCGGCCGCCGCGATGTGGTTGTCTTTAATCATCACGCTGTCGGCCAGGCTGATGCGATGGTTGCGCGCGCCGCCCACCCGCACGGCGTATTTATCCAGCCGCCGCAAACCGGGCTGCGTTTTGCGCGTGTCCACAATCATCACGCCGTACTTTTTGCCCACGGCCGCGTAGGCGCGCGCCGCAGTGGCGATGCCGCTTTGGCGCTGCATAAAGTTAAGCGCCGTGCGCTCCGCCTTTAAAATGGACAAAGTGCGGCCTTCCAACTCCAGCACTTTTTCCCCTTTTTTTACGTCATCCCCGTCTTTTTTAAGGGGCGTAAAAACAATGTCACCGTCCACCGCGCGGAACACTTCGCGCGCCGTTTCCATTCCGCACAGGACCAAATCCTCTTTGGCAAAAACGGCCGCTTTGGCGCGGTTTTCGGGCGTAAAAATCGTATCGGAGGTAATGTCCCCCAGGCTCAAGTCTTCCAAGAGCGCAAGTTCAATAATTTTATCCAGTATCATTGGGCAAGCTCAAACATTTTATCAATGGCTTTCTTCGCTTCCGCCGCCACGGCCGGGTCCACTTCCACCACTTGTTCCGGGCGCGGGTCAATCAGCGCTTCCAGCGTATTTTCAAGCGTGTTGCGCTTCATGGAGCGGCACACGCCAAACGGCCATACAAATTTTTTGTTCGGCAGTTCCGCTTCCAAGCGGTTCACCAGTCCGAATTCGGTCAGCATACCAAACGTCGTCGCGTCCGAACCGGTTACGTAGGACGTCATGCCTTTGGTGCTGCCCGTATAATCGCACAAGCGGCACACTTCTATCGGGCATTCCGGGTGGGCCACCACTTTAATGCCCGGGTATTGCTCGCGCAGTTTGGCCACGTCCTGCGGCTGGTACTTATCGTGCACGCAGCACGTACCGCCGGCCGCAATAATTTGCTTGGGCGTGCCGCGGCGGGCCAGTTCGGCCTCCAGGTTTTTGGCCATTAACAAATCCGGTACAAAAATCAGTTTATCCCCCGGCATTTTTTGGGCGATGTCAAACACGTTGCCGGAAGTGATGCACGCATCGCAATGGGCTTTTACTTCGGCCACGCTGTTGATGTAGCACAGCGCCGGCACGCCCGGGTATTGTGCGCGCAGTTTTTTCATTTCGTCCCCGGTGATGGCATCCGCCAACGAGCAGCCCGCGTGCCCCGCCGGGATGACGACTTTTTTGTGCGGGTTTAAAATTTTGGCGGTTTCCGCCATAAACCATACGCCGGCAAACACCAAAATATCGGCCGACGAATCGCGCGCTTTCATCGCCAGTTCGTACGAATCGCCCCGATAATCGGCCACGCCGTACACAATGTCGGGCGTGGTGTAGGAATGGGCCAAAATGACGGCGTTCTTTTCCTTTTTGAACTGATTAATGGAAAGCGTATAGGGAGCGGCGGCCAGGCAGTTTTCATATGTCCAGCGGGTGCCGTCCTCTTTGGATACAGATTTAAGAAGCCCATAGAGTCTATGGGCTTCTTCGGTAAGCCGGGCTTCTTTAGTCAACGTCTGAAGCATAAAAATTACAGGGTATCCGGCAGGGCTTCTTCACTGGAATACGTCGTGGTCGTGGTGGTAGAAGCAGGGGCCGGGGTGTCGCTGTTCAAGTAATAGATATTGGTGTTGTTAATTACTTTTTTGGTCTTCGTCACGTCCGTGGAAGAAGATTTGGCGGAGGTGGAAGAGGTCTTTTTGGTCGTCGTTTTTTTAGCGGCGGGTTTCGTGGTGCCTTTCAACGCCGTGGTGGCAGGCGGCAGGTAGGAATCGCCGCAGGCCTGCAGCTCGTACGCGGGGATGGAATCGTAATCGGCCTCGGGCGCGAGCATATTGTCAAATTCCTGGTCAATGATTTGGTACTTGGCATCACTGGCGGAATAGTTCGTTCCGTCAGCGGTTTTGGTGTTGGTATTGCCCGACGAACAGGCGGATACGCCCAATGCAGCCACGCAGGCCGCGAGTAAAAGTTTTTTCATAACCCGTCTCCTTGATTTTTGCGGGCCAGGCCCGCGCGTTATTTCATTATATATCATATTGGGTTGGGTTGGGAAGATTTTTCCCGACCCGAATTTTTGAAATTTTCCGTCAGCTTGCCGCCGATTTTTAGTAAAATAAAAAGGTTGTACCGTTTAGGAGGAATCAAAAACATTCATGCAAACTATCCAACAGTTATGGCTTGCGCTGGTGGCCTTTGTAACGGGGCCCTCCGTCCAAAGCGCATATGACTTGATGAACGGGTTCAATACCTTGGTGTGGGGCCCGCCTATGATTATCATCCTGCTCTTTTTAGGCATCTACTTTACGGTACGGCTACACTTTATTCAAAAATACACCTGGCCCGCGATGAAACTTTCGGTAACGAAAGTGGAATCGGAAGGGATGGTGAGCAGCTTCGGCTCCCTGGCGGTTATGATTGGCGCCACGGTGGGCACGGGCAGCATTATCGGCGTGACGACCGCCGTGGCCGAAGGCGGCCCGGGCGCGTTGTTTTGGATGATTGTGGCCGGGTTCTTTAACTTTGCGATTAAATACTGCGAATGTATGGTGGCGTTTAAATACCGCGTAAAACTGCCCGACGGCGAATACGTGGGCGGCCCGATGTATTATCTGTCCAACATTCTTAAATTCAAATGGCTGGGGATTATCTTTGCCGTGGGCACCTTGCTGATGGGCCTGACCGCGGGGAGCGCCTTGCAATCCAACTCCATTGCCGACGCCCTGCGTGAAGGCTACAACTTAAACCCCTGGTATGTGGGGCTGTTTGTGGCTATCGCCACGGCTGTGGTGGTTATCGGCGGGGTAAAACGCATTGCGGCGTATTCCGAATGGCTGGTGCCGATTATGGGCAGCCTGTATTTGCTGCTGGCCCTTATCGTGCTGGTGATGAACTTTAACGACATTCCCGCGGCCCTAGTGACGGTAGTAAAAAGCGCCTTCACCGGCAAAGCCGCCGTGGGCGGCGCCATCGGCGTGGGGATAATGGGCATCGTACAGGCGATGATTCCGGCCGTCAGCGCGGGCGTAACGCGCGCCGTACTGGCTACGGAAGCCGGCCTGGGCAGTGCCTCCATTGCGGCGGCCGCGGCCAAAACCCGCAGCGCCACGCAAATGGCCATTGTTTCGGCCACGTCCGTATTCTGGGCGATTTTTATTTGTATGCTCACGGGTATGGTCATCGTGCTGGCCGGCGATTGGCAAAACCCCAACGTATACGCCGCCAACCTGTGCAACAGCGCGTTTAAAACGGTGCCGTATATCGGAACGCCTATTTTGATTTTCTCGCTGGTAATCTTCTCGTTCACGACGATTATCGGCTGGGGATATTATATGGAAAAATCCCTCCAATTCCTTTGCAAAGGCTCCAATGCGCTCATTAAACCCGCGCGGGTGCTGTTTATTCTGCTGGTGTTTATCGGCGGCTGGATTGGAACGAGTTTCTCGTGGGATTTTACGATTGCGGATTCCCTCTTGCGTACGGCCGAAGCCAACAATTCCACCCGTTTTATGTGGGCGCTGGCCATTTTTACCATGACGATGATGACCGTACCCAACATCTGGGCGTTGTGGTGTTTCCGCAAGGTGATTGTAAAAACCACCCGCAAAAACATCAAAAACATCGTAGGCAAAAAGCCCAAAACGCAGGCAAATTCCTAAACAAAAACCCCGCCCATCGGGCGGGGTTTTTTATGCCTCAAAATCCTTCCTGCTATTCGGCCGGCGTTTGCCCCGGACGATTGAACAATTCTATCCCTTTGGCGATATTGCGCCCGCTGGGCTGCTGGTAGGCATACAGGCCAAACTCCGGCAGGACCGAGAACAAGTGGTCAAAAATATCGCTTTGGAGCCCTTCGTAATCCGTCCAGACCGTGGTGTTCAAAAAGCAGTACACTTCAAGCGGCAGGCCCTGCGCATTCTGCGGCAGCTGGCGCACCATCAGCGTAAAGTTCGGGTCGTCCGACACCACATACGGGCGCGACGCCAAATACCGCTCCGCATAGTGGCGGAAGGTGCCGAGGTTGGTCAAATGGCGGCCGTTAATAAAGTTTTCCTTCACGTTGCGTTCGGCGTTAAATTCTTTGATTTCGGCTTCTTTCTGCTCCAGATAGTCCTTAATCAAGGCAATTTTTTTCAGTCGTTCCAGCATCGGGCGGTCCAAAAACTTCACGGTGTCCACGTCAATTAAAATGCTGCGCTGAATGCGCCGCGCTTTGGCCTCGTACATCCCGTTCCAGTTTTTAAACGGTTTGGAAATCATATCGTACGTCGGCACGCTGACAATCGTCATATCAAAATTCTGCACGCGTACGCTGGTGAGGGAAATATCAATGATGTTCCCGTCGGCCCCGGCGGAATCTACGGTAATCCAATCGCCGATTTTAATGAGTTTGTTGGTCGTCAGCTGGATACTGGCGGCAAAGCCTAAAATGGGGTCTTTAAAAATTAAGGAGAAGACCGCCGCCAAAGCAGATAAACCGGTGATAATGTAGGTCGGCCGCCGCCCCAACAGCAAGGAAAGCACCAATAGCGCCGTGACCAGGAACAAAATGATTTTAAGCGCTTGTACCAGCCCTTTGATGGGGATGTTCGGGTTGCGCCCGTAAATACGGCCGATAGTGTTCAGGACGGAGTTAATCAGCCACGCAAAGCTGAACACCACAAACATACCCGTCAGTTTGCCCATTACTTTGGTTACCCACGCCACGTCCCGGGTGATAAAAACCGGGTACAGGTTAATGGCCGCCACGGCCGCCACCACCACGCCCACCGCCGTAAAAAAGTGGTGCGCGGACATCGCGGCGAACCAGCGGTCCGAATTAATCTTGGCAACCAGCCGCCCCAGATAGCGGTTGAAAAACCACGAGGCCGCCCGGGCCAGCACAAACAAAACGACCAAAAAGGCAATGGCCGAAAGAATCTGCGCCACCAGCACGTTGTAATGGTCCGGGATTAAGGGCATTTTTTCCACGTAGGACAAAATAAAGTTCATACACGCTCCCCTTTGCTCAAAAAGTTATTATAATAAGTGTATGAAAAAAATACTCTGCGGCGCAATTCTTACTTTCTGTTTAGCGGCGTGCTACACCCCGCTGAACAATTCCGGCGTGGCCACCACCAAGCCGTGGCTGGAAATCCCCGCCAAAAAACTGGATTTTGACGGCAAACAATACGATTCCTGCTACCAGTTCAACATCCGCATTTGGCCGCAGGAAGCCGCCGAACAGATTGATCTGGCCCAAGCCTGCATTTCGGACTGCTGCTGGCGCAGCGACAAAGAGGAAGTAACGCTGGATTTTAACAAAAATTTTGAGTCCGACCTGGCTTTTTACGGCCGTGCGCGCAAGTATTCCCCCGGCAAAGTCACTTTTCGCGTGGCGCACTCCAACCTGGTAAACACCACCAAAGTCACCGTGTCCCCCACCGGGACCGTAAACAACAAGGGTCTTTTAAAACTTTCCTATAAAGAATACGAAAACCCCGCCCGCCTGGCCCAGATAGAGGCTGCCTCCCGCCGCCTGCAAACCCGCCGCAACGCGTACCTGATTGAACAGCAGCAGCGCCAGGCCGCGCAGGAACAGGCTAAAGAAGCCGCCCGCCAAAAGGCCGCCCAAAACGCCGCCGCACGCACGCTGCTGTTGCGCCGGGCCGGCACGCAAATTGACGCCTACTTCTACCAGATGAACAAAACCTACAAAAAGCAGGGGGCCATTTTCCTGTTAAGCGAGCGCATCCTGCTGGCGGACCCGCTCAACACGCAAGGGGACTATTCCGTCACCTGCCACGCCCAAGCGCGCACCGGGGTGGACCTCAAAAATTTAAAAGCGTCCACGTTCTCGTGCGGCACCTGGCGCGTGAGTTTGGAGGACGGCACCGTCCAAGCCTACGATAAAAAAGCCCGCCAAATTATGGGCGAGTAATTCAAGCAAAACTTCTGCAACAAAAAACCCCGGAACATCTGCTCCGGGGTTTTTTCGGTTCAAAAGGCAATTAATAAATGGCCGGCCATTCACGCGTGGTGAACGAGAATTGCACCCGGCGGTTGGTGCGGCGGCCGTCGCTGGAGTTATCCAGCGTCAGCGGGCGGTCCTTGCCGTAGGAGTGAATGCGGATGCGCTCGGCGTTGATGCCGCGGCTGACCAGGTACGATTTCATCGCCGCCGCGCGGGAGGCGCCCAGCCAATAGTTGTATTCCTTGGAACCCAACACGTCCGTATGGCCTTCAATAATCAGGTGCAGGGACGGGTGGGATTTCATCACATTGGCCACTTTGTCCAAAAACGGATAGGCATATTCCGGCGGGCGGATGGAATCAAACTCGTAAGTAATAGCGGGCAGGCGCAAGGTTTTGGCCATGCGGGCTTCGCTTTGGTTGTAGAGCTTGGCATTTTTGCGGGCCTGTTCTTCAATAATCGGGTCGCGTTTAGCGGGGCGCGGGATTTCTTCGTAATCTTTTTCCTGCGCGGACGAACAAGCAAACAAACCTGCACAACAAATAAACAGCAAAACGGTTTTTAAGTTCATACAATCCCTCCTGTTCCCATTATAGCAAAAGCGCGGTAAATACAGTTAACTTTTCCGCTTTTCCCGGTTATCCACACACTGTGGATAACCTGTGGATAATTCCCTTTCTACTCTACACTTACCCACACAAAAGGCTTTTTTAAAGGGGCTTTAAAAGCCGCTTTTTCCCCAACCTGTGGATAACCCCGTTTTTTTGTGGATAACTCCCCCTTCCGTATAGGGGGATAAGTCTTTTTTCTCTCTTTTTTCCGTCGGAGATTTTAAACAACCGCGTTTGGGGCGCGTTTTAAACGGTTTTTTAAAAAACTGTTGACAAGTTGCATTTTTTTTGCATAAAACGGCTTTTTTGCGGTATTTTTATTGTTTTTTAAGCCTTATTTTTACGCTGAACGCCGTTTTATCCACACCCCCGCTGATTTTGACCTTCCCGGCCTCCGCTCCGGCCAGCAAGGCCAGTTCCCCCCGCGCCGCATTCCAATGGAAATAAGGCGGGCTTACGCGCAACGAAACCGGCACGTACGCATAGTCCCGTCCGTTCTTTAAACGGGCCGTAACGGACAGTTTCACCGGCGTATCGCTTTCCAACGGCAGGGCAGAAAGGCTCAATTTGCCTTTCAAGCGTTTTAAAGCGGCTTTTTGGGGGGCGGCCGTCAAATACGCGTAATCCACGCCGTCAAACAGCCCTTGGGAAGCGTCCGCATATTGCAGGGCAAAACCTTCCCCGTAGGCAAGGCCCAGCGCTTCCAATTTTTCCTGCGCCAGCGCCAGTTCGGCCTGCGTGCCGGATACAAACACCCGCGGGGAACCGGCAGCCGGCAACTGCAGCTGTTCTATCGCGTCCGCCGGGGAAGCAAGCGCCAGTTTTTCAAACAGCAACGGTTTGGCAAACAGTTCCATCGCCGTCAGCGCCGCGCTTTTGCCGCGGGCCGCAATCACGCGTTGGGAAGGGTCCGTAAACGTAAGGTAATTCGTGTCTATATAAGGCATTAATTCGCGGGAAATAAACTCCACGATTTTGGCCCGGTTTTGATAGTCCGCTTCTTGGAAATTGATTCCCACCACCAGGGCTTTGTGCTGCGCCAAAAACGCTTGGGCTTCCCGGGCCTGTTGGGGGCCGGCCCCCAATAAATACACCACCGGGTAGCGGCGCGAAAGCGGCACGGCGTCTTCGGGCAAAAAGGCCGTCAGCGTGTATTTGTTGCCTAACACGGCCGAAGGAAAATGGATGAACGTTTCCCGGCCGGGGTGAATAATCATAATGCTTTCTTCCTGGGCAAAGGCGCCGCAGGCCAGCAATAAAAAGGGCAAAATAAGGTAGAGTTTTTTCATATGATTTATTGTATCATATTCCGGGTTTTTGCCGTCTAAAAAGGACCTATCGGATTTCTGGGTCCAAAGACCCTTGTTCCGTTGCTTTTAATCAGTTAAAGTATGAGTAATGAAAACAGTGACCAGGAGCTTGATATGAAAAATAAAAACAACCTACGCTTTTTGCTAGCCCTAGGCAACACCAAAGTGGTGGTACTAAAAGACGATAACGATTTGCAGGTCTACGCCAATACCCCGGATAAACGCTTTAGAACCACCGTCGCCCCCGAACGCCTGACCGAAGCGCTGGCAATGCGTTAACCCTTCTTTTCCCCCTTATTTTAAAACTCCGCCGGATGTGGGCGGGGTTTTTTATGTCCTCCGGATAGCCAAAACCGTATTAATGGTATAATGTAAAAAAGGATTTGATTATGAAAAAAACCGCCATTTTATTTTGTGCCGCCTTGTTGGCGGCGGTAACTGCCCCGGCGCAAACCTCGCTGCAGAATGCGCTGCCCCTATTGCAAAAAAATACCCGCACCGCGGCCGAAACCCAGCAGGTGCTCCAGTTGTTCCGCTCCGCCAAAGACCCGGACACCGTCTTTGCCGCGGGGGCGAGCCTGGTTAAAATTCCGCCGTCCAAAACCATGGAGCCCGCACTGTTTAACCTGATTTTAAAAAGCGACGACCCCCTCAAACAGACTTTTTCCGCCGTTATCGTCACGGCGATGGGGTCCTCGTACGAAGAACTCATCCCGGTGTTGCAGGAAGCCTTAAACGGCAAAAACGCCCTGCTGCGCGCGTATGCCGCCGGGGCCTACGGTATCATCAACCCCGAAGACAAAACCTACGTGCAGGATGTCATACTGCTCTATATTTACGACCCGGATTTTGCCATACGCGCCATGAACCTGCTGGCCAAAGAAGCCAAAGACTTATTTAAATACCTCAAGCAAGCCTCCTCCAGCCAGGACCCGCAAACCCGCGCCGCAGCGGCCGCGTGGCTGGGCACCCTGCACAGCGAGGACGCCGCCAAACAACTTTTAAAACGGGCCAAAACCGAAGATGACCCCGACGTGCAAGCCCAACTGGCCACCGGTTTGGCCGAAGACCGCGCCTACACGCTGGAAACCGTGGTAAAAGGCCTGCGCCAGGATTACAAATCCCCCGCGGCCAATACCTATGCCCTGGCCCTGGGATTTATGACCGGCAACGCCGTGGAACCCATCCGCCAAGCCTTGGCCGGTTCCAACCAAAACGAACGCATCAACGCCGCCCGCGCGGCCGCCTATATGGCGGGGGTGCTTTCCAACCCGGACGCGTTCCACTTTACGTCGGACCGTGCGTTTGACATCGGCCTTTTAAAAAGTCTGATTCCGCAGTTAAAAGTACTGTCCAAAACCGGCAACGACACCCTGCGCCTGTATGCGGACAACGCGTTGCGCCAAATTGAAAAACTGATGATTTAATATGATACCACCCGTAATAAAAGCCAAAAAGCTGGACCCGCGCGCCCAACTGCCTTTGCGCGCCCACCCGACCGATTCGGGCGCCGATTTGTTCGCCCTGGAACGCACGGTGCTGCCCCCGCATACGGTGGTGAAAGTACGCACCGGCATTGCGGTGGAACTGCCGGAAAACACGTCCGGCATTATTTGGGGCAAAAGCTCGGTGGAAAGCAAGGGCATTAAGGCCATGGCCGGGCTGGTGGATGCTCCGTACCGCGGGGAACTGCTGGTGTGTATGTACAACCTGAACGACGCGGAATTTGTGTTTGAAGCCGGGCAAAAAGTGGCCCAGTTGGTGGTGCTGCCTACCTTATATCCTTCCTTTACCGAAGTACAGGACCTTTCCGACACGTCGCGCGGAAGCGGCGGGTTCGGCAGTACGGGCAGCCGCTGATTTAAGCAAACAAAAAACCGGGCTTTTAAAAAGCCCGGTTTTTTATAAATAGGCGGTGTTTATTTGGCCGTAAAGCCAGAAGACATAAAAATACGGCAGTATTTCGGGCCTTTGGTGCCCGTACCGGTGCAGGTTCTTTCGTCCGGGGTATTGCTTAAATTATTGTAATAGGTAAGCACGTATTTATCGCCGTCACCCAAATTGCGGGTGATTTCCAAGCGGTCCCCTTTGGATAAATCGTACACAAAATCATTGGTTGTAAACTGCGTACCGCTGCTATTCCACGTGCCGCCCGTCGGGCGTACATCCAACGACGCGCGGGAATTGGGCGATTCGTTGGGCCGTTCCGCCAAGGCGCGGTTCATGGCGTCCAAAATGGTCTTGCCGTTCATAAAGGCTTCGGCCGCGCGGGATTTTTCCACCGCGGTTTCATACTGCGGCAACGCCACGGAAGCCAAAATCCCGATAATCAATACGACTACCAACAATTCAATTAACGTAAAACCTTGCTTCATTCCAATCCTCCTGAAAGGGAAAACCCTTTTGTTATCGTACCAAATACACGCCGCCCGACACAACTGCTGCGCCCCGGCCCGCAAGCCGGGGCGGCAAATCCGTCAATTTTCCGACGCAATCAACGCGTATCCGTCTATCTTTCCATCCGCATTTTTGCAGGCAAACACGTCCCAGCCGGTATCTTCATACAGGCCGTTTTCGTGCAGCAAGTCCATCCGCACCTGAAAGGCGTTTCCGGCGGCGGAATTTTCGGCCGCTTTGAACATCCGTTTGGAAAGGTCCTCGTTGCGGATGACCTCGTTAAAAAAGTCCCGCCCCAAAATGCTGTTGGTGCGCAGGCCCGTAACTTCCAGGAACGGGCGGTTGGCAAAGGTGACCTGGTAATCCAGGTCCATCATCACGGCAGGCATTTCCACAAATTCCAGCGTGCGGGCCAGCGAGCGGGAAGCCTCGCTGAGCATTTTGCCCGTTTCGCGCAGTTCAATACGCAGGCTTAACAGGCGGGCCATAATGCCCATCATTTCTTCGGCCCCCTGCCCGAAGCTGCGCCGCGGCTGACGCGAAGCAAAGCACAACGCTCCCTGCGCCTTGCCGTTTACGTAAAGCGGCGCCGCCAACATGGAACCGAACCCCTTTTCTTTATGCAAGCAGTGGGCACAATTGGTGTTGCCCAAATCCGGCCACAGCACCACGTTGCCGTCCGGCACGTCCACCAGGCATTCCTCCACCGGGAACGTCATATACCGTTCCACCTGCAAATCGTTGGGGGTGGTGTACACTACGTGGCTTTCCAGGCCCAGGCGGCCTTTGTCAAAGCGGATAACCAGCCCGATATCGGCCGCAAAATGCTTTAAGCCAAACGCCAGGATTTTGTCCACCTGTTCGGTGATAGAAAGCCCCGGTTCGCTGGCGACGCGGTAAAGCTGGTGGATTTTTTCGTCGTAGGCGTGTTTTTCGGACACGTCTTTCACCCACAGCACCGCTTCGGCGCGGCCCGTAATCGGCGTGACCATCGCTTCAAAATAGCGCAAAGCGCCGGCCACTTTCCATTCAAAATCAAAGCGGGAGCTTACGTTGATGGACAGCGCTTCTTTGATGGCAAACAACGCGCGGGAAGCCGACTCCTCCGGCCAATAGACCCCGGGTTTTTTGTCCAAAAACGTTTTGGCGGCTTGGGTATTGTCCAGGTACGGCAGGTTGGAATACACCTCCAGCACGCGGCCGTCACTGTCGGTCTTTAAATACAAACCGGGCAGTGCCTGACGGACGCTTTTGAGTTCCTGCGCTTCCTGAGAATCTTGGGAAACTTCCTTAATTTCTTCCGTCAAATCCCGCAGCACCACCAGCACTTCATCGCGGGTGGGCAGGTCCATGGCCGTCACAATCACCTGTGCGTCAAACGAAGAACCGTCTTTCTTGCGCACGGCCAGTTTAAAAGACGTTTTGCCTTGGGTGGCCACTTCTTCCTGGGCGTGTTCCAGCACTTCGTGGCAGCGGGCGGAGTTGTGCCCTTTGTCAAAGAACAGGTCCTTAAACGGCATATGCACCAGTTCGTCGTGCGTAAAGCCGAGCTTGCGCACCAGGAATTTATTGGATTGTTCAATGTGTCCAAAGCGGCCGTTTTCAAACATGACGCCGAACACAATGCCGTCCGTCGCCTCCAGCAAGGCATTTAATTGGGCGGAACGTTCCTCCAGAATCTTCATAATCTGGCGGTGGAACGCCATATTGCGCAGAACAAACAGGTAGCGGCCGTCCGCTTCCTTAATGGCCGTCACGCGCACGGCGGTATTTTCCAGCCCGCTGGCCAGGCTGATGCGGTATTCGCGGTTGGCCAGGGAGCCGTCCTTGGACAACGTCTGCAAATCTTCGTCCAGGCGCTGGCGGGAGTCGGATTCAAACAAATTACGCAAATCCTGTCCGCGCAGTTCTTCTTCGGATAATTGGCAGAGCGAGCAGAACAAATCGTTGCAAACGTCAATTTTCCAGTTTTTGTCGCACAGGGCGTACGGCTCGCTGTTGGGCAGCACCAGCATTTCGTCGGACGATTTGCTGATGACCCAGCTGGGTGCGGCCGGCGGCTGCGGCGCGCGCGGGGCCGCGGGCTTTTGCTGCGGGGCAGCCGGCGGAGGCGGCGGGCAGGGCGCGTCCTTCCGTTCCAAAAACACCACGTAATCGGCTTCCACGGTGCCGTCCTTGGCGTCGCGTTTGTTGATCGGCACGAAGCTGACGGAAAGCGGGATTTTGCCCGTCCCTTCAATACGTCCGGGGAACATTTTGGCCGCGCGGTCAAAATCAAACACATAGTCCATATGCGCGGGGTTGCCGGCTTTCAACTGCCGCCGCGCCGCCAGCGAAACGGCCGGCTTCATATACACGTTGCGGTAGAAGTTTTTGTCCGCTTCCGTAAAGTGGAACATCGTGCGGCAGGCTTCGTTCATCACGCTGATGTAGCCTTTGTACGACATAATAAACGCCGGCGTGACGCACTTTTCAAAGGCGGAGCGGAAGCATTCCCGTTCGGTTTTCACCTCGCGCAGCATCCGGTTGGCGGCCGTTACGTCGCGCACGAAGCACAGCACAATGCGCCGCCCCAAATAGCGGGACGCTACGGCCGCAAATTCGGTTTCCACTTCCTGGCCGTTCTGTTTTAAAAACCGCACGTCAATGGCGCTGGAAGCGTCGTCCGCACCGGCCACCACGGCGTCATATTTATCCTTTAAGAACATCCGGTGGTCTTCGGCCACCAATTCGGAAAGGTGTTTGCCTTTGGCTTCGCTTACGTCCTTGTAGCCCAACAGTTGGCAGAAGGCGTGGTTGGCGTAAATCACTTTGGCGTCTTCCAAAATCACAATGCCTTCGCGGGCGTTTTCCACGAGCAGGGTGTTTTTGTCGCTGGCTTCGCGGATTTGTTTTTCCATTTTGGTCTTGGCGGTGATGTCTTCCGACACGACCAGCAAGCAGTTGGGCGTGCCGTCCACATTAAACACCGGGGTTTTGACCGTGTGCATAATTTTTACGCCTTCGCTGGCGGTGGAAATGAGCTCCTGCGGGATGTCCTGCTCTTTTTTGCTTTCAAACACGCGCAGGTCCGCCTCGCGCAAGAATTGCGCCTGGTCTTTGTTGATGTCCGCCCGGTAGGACGTATGCCCGATGACGGAATCGGCCATCACGCCGAACAATTCCTCGCTCTTTTTGTTCCACAGGATGTATTTGCCGTCGTAATCTTTGACCGAGAGCGAAACCGGCAGGTTGTTAATGACCGTCTGCAGAAAGTTCTTTGCGTCCACAATGGCTTTTTCCTGCGTTTTCTTTTCGGTGATGTCTTCGGCCACCGTCAGCACCATAAACGGCTTGCCTTCTTTGTCAAACACGGGGGCTTTGATGAGGTGCAGCAGGATTTTATCCCCCCGCAAGGTGGTGTACCACTCTTCGGGGAACTCCACCATTTTCCCGTCGCGGAAGATGGCTTTTTCGCGCTGGCCGTAAAAATCGTCCTTGGCCTGGTATTCCCGTTCGTCCGGGAACAGCTCGTGCGCACGGCGGTTGATGAACGACAGTTTGTCGTCCTGACCGCGGGCATAAATGGCCACCGGCACCTGGTCCAGCAGCGTTTGCAGGAAGTTTTTGGTTTCAACAAGCGCGCGCTCCTGGGCTTTCTTTTCGGTAATGTCTTCCACCAGCGTAACCACAAACTGCGTTTCAATGTTTTCGCCCTTCACCGGCACTTTAATCATATGCAGCAATTTCTTTTGGCCGGAACCGGTGATGTATTCTTCCTCCGGGATGTCCAGTGTTTGGCCGCTTTCCAACAGGGCGCGTTCGCGCATGATATAATCGTGCACCTGCTCGGGCGTTTCGTGCGGCAGGGAGCCGGTCGCGTCAAACGCGGCGTCGGACACCTCGCCGAAAATCGCCTCACACTGTTTGTTGCGCAGCAGCATCCGTCCGTCGGCCGCGCGGGCATACAGGCCAATCGGCGCGTTTTGCACGATGGCGCTTAAAAAGCTGTTGGCGCGGGCGATTTCCTTTTCCTGTTTGCGGCGGCTGGTGATATCATCTACGATGGAAAGCACCAGCGGTTTGGGGCCGGCGTCCGTCAGCGGGACTTTAATCAAATGCAAAATTTTTTCATTCCCGTCGTGGTCCACATATGATTCGTCGGGATAATCTTTAATTTTTCCTTCTTTAAGCACTTGTGCTTCGCGCAGGCGGTTGTTTTTCACCACGTCGGGGTCTTGATACGGGTGCGGCGTATTGACGCATTTTACGTCCGTTTCCCCCAGCACCGACATACTCTGGCGGTTAAAAAACGTCATTTTGTAATCGCAATCGCGGGTATACAACCCCAGCGGCACGTTGTCCAACACGGCACGCAGCAAGGTACGGTTTTGCAACAAATCCTGCTCGTATTGCTGGCGGGCGGTTACGTCCACATACACCGTCAAGATAGCCTGGCCGTTGCCCTTTTCGCCGGGGGTAAGCACTTTGGTTACGTTCAAGGTGCGTTCTTCGCCTTTGGCGTTTTTATACGACAGCAGCACGTTTTCCCGCGGGTGTTGTTTTTCGCGCACGTCGCCGTCCAAACGTTGCACGGAAGGGATAATCTCTTTGGGCAAAAATTCGTACACGCTTTTGCCCTGCGTGTCGGCGGCTTTAAAGCCGAACATTTTTTCGGCCTGGGTGTTCCACAACGTGCACACGCCGGCCAAATTCTGCACCGTCACCGGCACGGGGTACCCGTCAAACACCGAGCGCAAAAAGTTTTTCTCCAAATTCATCTGCTTAAACAGCGGCACCGGCTCCAGCGTCAGCATAATAAACGGCGTGGCTGCCAGCACCCCCGCCCCGGCGCTGACGTATACTTCGTCGGCGTTGCGGTTGACCAGCTGGATGACGGTTTTGCGGGCGGTTTTGTCGTCGGCCATGGCGCGCACCTGCGGCATGGTAAGCCCCAGACGGTCCACATGGGTGCCGTTTAACGAAGAAATTTCCGTATGCAGCACCGCCGCGGCGCTGGCGTTGGCAAATACGATTTTGCCCGTAGCGTCCAGCAACAGCAAAGCCGTGGGAAATTGCTGCAAAAAAGCCAGCATTTCCGGCGTGAGCGTTTTGATGACCTGCGGCGCGGGAGTATCTTTTTTAGAGAAAAACGAAAAAATGTTATTGGACATATAAGCCCTCTGTTGACGTAAAATAGAACGGCACGGATATATCTTAATAAATTCCACCCGCCGTTGCAACCATATGGGGTACCCGCGCACGGCCGCGTGCGTACGGGCGGGCCGTCTAACCTTTTTTTGCCGCACAAAAACGGCGAATCCCCGCTAAAAATTTTGTACGATAACAAACATCGGAGGAACGCCATGAAACGCTTTTATCTGCTAGCCGGAGCCGTACTTTTAAGCGGGGCCTTTGCCGCCCTGCACGCGGCCGATGCCGCCTATAAACCGCAAACGGTGCGCCAAACGCCCCAATACCTGACGACGGACCCCGCCCTGGTGGAAGACACCTGCCCCGGGCACGATATTTTAAAGCGTTTTACCTGCACCAAAGCCCAAAAACCCGGCTATTCCTGCTACGACGTGTATATGGTGCAGGGCGACCCCATCGCGGCCGAACGCTATACGCTGTTGGACCAAACCGTAACGATTGAAAATTCCTCCGCCGAGCCGCGCTGCACATTTACGGACGAAATGACGTGCGACAACTTTTTAAACGCGCTGAATTACAATTTGGATTTTTCGTGGTTTATTTCCAACTTTCCCTCCTCCTCTTTTCCGCAATGCGGGGAAACGTATTCCTGCACGCGCATTGCGTGCCTGCGCCCGCTGGCGCCGGCCGCGGACGGAACCCCCCGTTCGGAAAAACTTTCCTGCGTGTACAAGAAAAATCAGATTTTCTTTTTGGGCGCCGAGCTGACCTGCCAGGATAAAAACGCCCCCGCCGCCCGCTAACGCACCCCGCGTAAAACGGCCCAAATTGGTATAATGAAAATATGATTTGGACCCATTTAAAAACCATTTTTTCGTTCCGTTTTTACCACATTCTGGCGTTTGCTTCGCGCCGGTTTATGGTGGGCTTCGGCATTTATTTGTTTTTGCTGTCCTCCATTGTGTTTTATTTTTTCAGCACCGGTTACATCCGCCAAAACCTGCCCGTCCTGCTCAAAAATTTTCCGCAGGTCACCTTTGAAAAAGGCTTCCTTACCCAACCGCAAACGCCCGTGTCCGTTTCCGTGCCGCAAAGCGATTTTAAAATTACGTTTGACGCCTCGTTAAAAACGCCCCCCACGGCCGAAGAAATGCTGCGCGGCAACACCCTTTTGCTCGTAAGCGGCAACCAGCTCTATATGGCCGGCAACGGCCGCGTGCAGGCCCAAACGCTGCCGGAAAGTTTTTCGTTTGTCACCTCGCAGGAAAACCTGGAAAAAGAAAAAGACAACCTGTCCGCCGCCTTCAGTGCCGTGGCCTTTTTGACGGGGCTGATGGCGATACCGTTTCTGCTGATTTTCGGCTTCTGCCTGGCCGGAGCGACGGGGCTGTTTTTCAAACTGGCGCGCCGTTCGGCCGTGCCGCGCGGGATGGTGTTTAAGTGGGCGTTTTTCCTGCTGGGCCCGTTGAGCGCGCTGTGGTACATCCGGCTGTGGTACCCCATTCCGCTTTTTACGTTTGCACAGCTGATTGTGTGCATTATCTATATGCAGCAAATTTTTAATACACTTCCCGAGGTAAAATAAATGCTTATTAAACTCATCCGCTCGTTCAGCTCCGCCCACCGTCTGCCGCATTACGACGGCCCCTGCCGCAACCTGCACGGCCACACCTGGAAGGCCGTTTTTGTGATAGAAGGCCCCGTCCGCCCCGACGGTATGGTATGCGATTTTAAAGTGATTAAAAAACTGTTGGACAATTACCTGCCCGACCACCAATTTTTAAACGACCTGCTGGAAAACCCCACCGCCGAAAACCTGGCCCAGTATTTGTTTGACAAAACGGGCGCCGCGCTGAAAAATGAGGGGCTGACCCTGAAAACCCTGGAAATTTGGGAGAGCGAAAATGCCGCAGCCATCGTGGAACGTTAACGAAATTTTCTATTCCATCCAGGGCGAAGGCCGCCACACCGGCATGCCCGCCGTGTTTGTGCGCCTGGCGGGATGCACGATGAACTGCCCGTTCTGCGACACGAAATACGCCGCGCGCGACGGGAAAGAAATGACGGGCCCGGAAATTTTAAAAACCCTTTCGGCCTGGCCTGCTAAAGCGGTTATTATCACGGGAGGAGAACCCGCCGAACAAGATTTGCCCGCCCTGATTGCCGTACTCAAAGACACGGGCTACCAGGTGCACCTGGAAACCAACGGCGCGCACGACACGGACGTAAGCCGTGCGGATTTTGTGTGCGTTTCGCCCAAAAAATACGTCAGCGCGGACATGCTAAAAAAGGCCGACGTGATTAAAATCGTCGTCGGGCAAGATACCGATTTGGAAGATTTGCAAAAATACTACGCGTACGAAAACGCCAAAACGCAAATTTATCTGCAACCCGAAAGCAACAAACAGGAGAACATTGACCTATGCGTAAAACTGCTGAAAAATCATCCCTCTGCCCGGCTAAGCCTGCAAATGCACAAGCTGGCAAACATACGGTAAGCGAAGAAAAAATTTTAAATAACCTGCGCGAAATTTTGGCCTACATCGGCGACGATCCCACCCGCGAGGGGCTGTTGGAAACGCCCTCCCGCATTGTGCGCAGTTGGAAGAAACTTTTTGGCGGCTACCAGATGAAGCCGCAGGACGTGTTGAAAACCTTCACCGAAGGCTCCTGCGAAGAAATGGTAGTCTTAAAAGACATTGAATTTTACTCCACCTGCGAACACCACCTGCAGCCGTTCTTCGGCACCATCAGCATCGGCTACCTGCCCAAAGGGCGCGTGCTGGGTATTTCCAAACTGGCGCGCTTGGTGGAAGTGTTCGCCCGCCGCCTGCAAATTCAGGAAAAACTCGTGGCCCAAATTGCCGACAGTTTAATGGACACCTTGCAGCCCCACGGCGTGATGGTGGTGTGCAAAGCCAAACACATGTGCATCAGCTCGCGCGGGATTGAAAAACACAACGCCGTTATGGTCACCAGCGCTATCCGCGGCGCGTTTAAAAAGATGGAAGTGCGCAACGAATTTTTGGAAATGATTAAATAACAAGCGTATGGCAAAACCGCTTTTAATGGGCATTGTAAATGCCACGCCGGATTCTTTCTACGACGGCAACCCGCAAAATAATCTGCCCGCCCTGCTGGCCAAATGCCGGGAGTACGCAGCCGGCGGCGCGGATATTTTTGACATTGGCGGCGAGTCTACCCGCCCCAATGCTACGCCCGTGCCCGCGGAAGAAGAAATCCGCCGCGTGCTGACCCTTATTCAAGCGGTGCGCCAAAAATGGCCGCAGATTCCCGTGTCGCTCGATACCGTTAAAATCCCGGTTGCGCGGGAAGGGCTCCAAGCCGGCGTATCCATCATCAACGACGTAAGCGGCACGCCGGACCCGGAAATGTTTTCCCTGGTGCGGGAGTTTAACGCGCAAATCGTCCTCACCCATTCGCGCGGCACCCCGCAAACCATGCAAACGCTGACGCACTACGACAATCTGTTGCAGGAAGTAAAAGATTTTTTGGCCCGAAAAGTAGAACAGGCCCTGTCCTGCGGCATTCCCCAAGAACACATCATCATTGACGTCGGCTTTGGCTTTGCCAAAACGCGCGAGCAGAATTACGAACTGCTCAAGCACCTTTCGTTTTTTAAAGATTTGGGCGTACGGCTGTTGGTGGGGTTATCCCGCAAAACGTTTTTAAGCCAAAAGCGCGAACTCCCCCCCAAACGCAAAGCCCAAACGCTGGCCGCCCACCTGGTGGCTTTGCAAAACGGCGCGGACATTTTGCGCGTACACGACGTAAAAGACACCCGCAAAGTAATGGATTTTTATCAAGAATTGGAGGCCGCCAAATGACAAACGTGTACTTAACCCAATGTGGCAGCTTTACGGCCCGCCACGGGCACGACGGGACGTTAAACGAACCCGTGCACGAGCACCACTTCCACTACGAGGTCACTTTTTACGGGCCGATTAATGCGGAAGGCTATTTGCTGGATTTCCGCCAACTGGCCGACACCTTTCAAAAAGAGTTGGAATCCCAGCTGGAAGGCAGCGATTTGGGCACCTTCCTGCCGCGCCCTACCACGGAAGCCCTGTGCGTGTGGATGTACCGGCGCATCAAAGACCGGGTGCCGCATTTGTACGCCGTAAAAGTGGCCGAAGAACCCGACCGCTGGGTAGAATACCGCGGAGAAGAATAATGCCTCAAGCCGTGCTTGCCCTGGGCAGCAACATCGCCCCCGAAAAAGAAAATATAGACCGCGCCATTAAAGCCCTGTCGGACCTGGGCACCGTAAAAGAAGTGGCGCCGTACATCGTGTCCAAGCCGGAAGGGTTTGCCGAACAGCCGGACTTTGTAAACACCGTGCTGATTTTAAGCACGCCGTATGAGCCGCTGCCGCTTTTAAAAAAATTAAAAGCGCTGGAAACCCGCCTGGGCCGCAAGCCGACGTTTCGCAACGGGCCGCGCGTAATTGATTTGGACATCCTGTTTTACGACGACAAAGTGATTTTTGAAGACGACGACCAATACCCCCTTTTCGTGCCGCACCCGCGCCTGCACGAGCGGGAATTTGTGCTCAAGCCGCTTTCGTACATCCTGCCCGAATACGTACACCCCAAGCTGGGCAAACCCGTCTACCGCCTGTACCGCGAACTGATGAAAAAGAAAGGCAAGCCCGATTGCTTTATTTTGTAATTTCACCCGCGTCAAAAATCCCCGCACAACGCGGGGATTTTTATAAATTTCTGTTTCCTTTTAGGCGGGAAAAAAGTAGAATGTAAATATCTATTTTCTAACAAGGAGATGCGAACCAGATGAAAAAAGTAATTCTGCTTTGTATGGCTGTATCGTTGTTGGGTACGGCTTGCACCACCCCCGGTAAAAGAACCGCTTGGGGCGCTGCCGGAGGCGCTGCGTTAGGCGCTGCCGCCGGGGCTATCATCGCCAACAACACGGGCGGCAAGAGCGAAACCGGTGCCATTTACGGTGCTTTGGCGGGCTTGACCGCGGGCGGCCTTTTGGGCAACTACTACGACAAACAGGCCAAAGAATTGGCTGCCATCGCCGAAGTGGTAAAATCCGACAGCGGCATCCAGGTCTTCCTGAAAAACGATATTCTGTTTGCCACCGGCAGCTCGGAATTGACGCCCGCTTCCATGCAGACGCTCTCCGACCTGAATAAAGTGCTCAAAAAATATCCCAAAAACCGCATCGTCGTGCAGGGGTATACCGACTCTACCGGTTCCGACGCCATCAACAACAAACTCTCTACCCAACGCGCCAAAGCCGTGTACGACTTCCTGTTGGGCAGCGGTCTGAAAACGATGAGCATCACCTACATCGGCTACGGTTCTTCCAACCCGATTGCCACCAACTCCACCGCGGAAGGCCGCGCGCAAAACCGCCGCGTGGTGCTGCAAATCACCGCGAACGAAAAAGACTTGCAATAAACCTTTTTCCCACGCACAAAGGGGCCCCGCAAACGGGCCCCTTTTTTTTGCGCAAAAACCGTTGTTTTTTGGGGGCTTTTCCCCGTCAAAAAAACGGCGCAGAAAACAGTGGCAAAAATTTCGGCAATTTGCTATTGTGTATTATATGCAACTCCTCGGTAAAGACGGATTAAAAGCACTCATCAGACTTTTGGAAACGGAATCGGACACCTATGGCCCGGTGCTCAAACGGGCGCTGGCGGACGCCATCAAAACCAATCCCGATGAAGTGCAGCGCGTAATGGAGGAAGAATTCCAAACCTCCGTACCGCGCACCGTGTTAAACACCCTGGAAGAAATCTGCTGGGAAGACCTGGCCGCCGCCTTGGCGCGTTTTGCGGCCAAAATCAACCCGGACTTGGAAGAAGGGTTAATGCTGCTTTCCAAATTTACCAGCCCCGTTACGGCCCGCGGCGACGTGAACGCCCCGCTGGACCATATGGCCGCCGAGTTGCGCCCGGTGCTGTTAAACGCCAAAAACTGCACCGAAATCGCCGCCGTGCTGGGGCACTACTTCTTCCGCCTGCAGCAGATGACGGCCCTGCAAACCAATTTGGATATCAAAGACATTTCTTTTGCCCGCTTTTTGCGCAAAAAACGCGGCTCCAGCCTGTGCGTAGCCTGCCTGTACGTATGCCTGGGGCAGCGCTTCGGGCTGGACGTAGCCCTGGTGGATTTGGCCGGACGGATTTTGGTGCACATGCAGGGATACACCCACCGGGAATCGCTGTTTATTGACCCGCTGGACAACGGCAAAATTTTAACCGAAGACGATTGCCGCCGCTACATCCGTGCCCGCTACATAGAATGGAACGACGAATTTTTGGCGCCGCTTTCCTCCCGCGCGATTGTGCGGCGCTTCATCGCCAATATGATTTACGTCCTGAACAAAGTGCGCGATGAACGCCGCCTGAACTACCTGCGCCACTATTTGGATATTATTAAAGGATAACCCCCTACGGAGGGACAAATGAATTATTACATCTGGCTGATTATCGCCGTATGTTGTTTTGTGGGCGAAGTGTTTAGTATGGAATTTTCGCTCACGTGTTTAGGCCTGGGGATGCTGGGTGCGTCGCTGGCGTCGTGGCTGGGGCTGAACCTGTGGCTGCAGGTGCTGGCGTTTGCCCTGGTGGCGGGCGCGGCGTGGATAGGCATCCGCCCGTTTGCCAAGCGCCTGTTGTACGCCAAGGCAAAGCACGTCAAAACCCCGGCGGAAGAAGTGATTGGCAAAACGGCCGTGGCCGAAACCGCCCTCGGCCCGCTGGAAAACAACGGCCGCGTGAAAGTGGAAGGGGAAAGCTGGAAAGCCACCTCCGCCGTGCCGCTGGCGGCCGGGACGGAATGTGTGGTGGAAAAATTGGAAGGCGTAACCTTAACGGTTCGCGCCAAATAAGAAACAAACTAAAGGAGAAAAAATGACTGAACTGAGCATTACATTTTTGGTAGCTTTTGTCTTTTTTGTAATTGTTATCATTGCCAAAGGGATTGTAATCGTCAAGCAAGCCCAGGTGATGATTATTGAGCGCTTCGGCAAGTATGTGGGAACGCTTACGCCGGGCATCAACTGGATTATCCCGATTATGGATAAACCGCACCTGATGGAATGGCGCGATAACCGCGAATATATGGACGGCAGCGGCCGCGTGCGCTCCGTGCCGTATACGGAAATGCGCGACGTAGTTGATATGCGCGAAACCGTGTACGACCTGCCGCGCCAAAGCGTGATTACCAAGGACAACGTCGGTATTGAAATCAACGCGCTGTTGTACTTCCAGATTACGGACCCGGTCAACGCCGCTTACAAAGTGGAATCTTTGCCAACCGCTATTGAAAAACTGACGCAAACCACGTTAAGAAACATTATCGGCGAAATGGACCTGGACCAAACGCTCACCTCGCGCGAAATCATCAAAAGCAAACTGCAGGTGATTTTGGACGAAGCCACCAACAAGTGGGGCGTGAAAGTAAACCGCGTGGAATTGCAGGACATCATTCCCCCCGCCGCCATCCGCGAAGCGATGGAAAAACAGATGAAGGCCGAACGCGACCGCCGCGCCATGGTAACGGAAGCCGAAGGTACCAAAACGGCCCAGATTTTAAAGGCCGAAGCCGTGCGCGAATCGGAAATCAAAAAAGCCGAAGGGTTGAAACAGGCCGCCATTTTGCAGGCGGAAGGTATCTCGCAGGCGAAAATCAAAGTAGCTACGGCCGAAGCGGAAGCCGTCAAAATTGTGGCGGCTACGGTATCGCAATCGTCCAACCCGGCCAGCTATATGATTTCGCTTAAATACATCGAAGCGCTGACCAAAATGACCGAAGGCAAAGATAACAAAATTATCTATATGCCCTACGAAGCCAGCAACGTGCTGGGCGCCGTGGCCGCCATTAAGGACTTAACCGGCGGCGCACCCGCAGCCGGCAAATAACCGTTTGCCTTTCAAAACCCCGGCCGTTTAGCCGGGGTTTTTTATGCTTCAAAATCCTTCCGCCGGCGGCACGCCCACCGGGCTTTCGCAACCGTCTAAACGCTTGATTTTATCCGCCAAACGGCAAAAAAATTCCGGCCGAAAGTTTCGGCCGGAAAAAAGCGGCAAACGGTTTAAATTAATACGGGGTGGACCCGGCCGTATACAAATCCAACGACTCGCAGATGGCAATGCTTGCCTCGTTAGACCCGGTGCACGCCAACGAAGCGCCCTTGCCGGAGTAGCCCCTTACATACGGGTTCCACAGCACGTAGTCGTACTTGGTTCCGCCCAGGCGTTTGGCCGTCACACCGGGGCAATCGGTGCCCGGGATGTAAGCATTGGTGGCGGAATTTAACTTAAACTCAAAATTATCCGTAGTCAGGGTCATTTTGTCGGCGCTTAACGTGCCGGGATACGAAATGACCAATTTTGTAAAAGACGTCGGGCACGTGTTGGCCCCGCTGCGGCCGGCGGCGTAGGCGTATACGGCATCGTTTAACGATTTCAGCCCCGCCATTGCTTCCACCGCGCGGGAACGTTCAATGGAGCGGGTGTAGTTGGGCAGCGCCACCGCCATCAACACCCCGATGATCAGCACGACCGTTAATAATTCAATCAAGGTAAAACCCTTGGAAGAACAAAGATGTTTTTTCATATATCCTCCGTTGGATGTATTGTAGCAAAATCCGTTTAAAACGTCATTCCGGCAATGCGGCGGGCGGCTTCTTGCGTCAGCTGCGGCGTGTTAAACGCCGTCAGGCGGAAGTATCCTTCCCCGCACGCCCCAAACCCGACGCCCGGCGTACCGACTACCTGCGCGCGGGTGAGCAGTTGGTCAAAAAACGCCCACGAATCCACCCCCTTGGGGGTTTTAAGCCAGATGTAGGGCGCGTTTACGCCGCCGAAGGCCGTCAGCCCGGCCGCGCGGAGCGCCTGCAAAATGGTTTGCGCATTTTGCTGGTAGCCGTGAATCACCTCGCGGATTTGCGTTTGCCCCTCGGGCGAAAACACCGCCTCGGCCGCGCGCTGCACGATGTAGGGCACGCCGTTAAACTTGGTGGTTTGGCGGCGCAGCCACAGGGCGTTAAGCGAGTGGGGCTGGCCGGCGTGGTCCGTTACCTGTACGGCTTTGGGCACCACGGTGTAGGCACAGCGCGTGCCGGTAAAGCCGGCCGTTTTGGAAAACGAGCGGAACTCCACGGCCACTTTTTCCGCACCCGGGATTTCGTAAATGGAATGCGGCACATCGGGCTGGGTGATGAACGCCTCGTAGGCGGAATCATACAAAATCACACTGTGGTGTTCGGCGGCCCAATCCACCCATTTTTTCAGTTCCGCGCGCGTCATCGCCGTGCCGGTCGGGTTATTGGGCGAGCACAAGTACACCAGGTCCGCGTGTTGGGCGGGCAAGCCGGGCGTAAAATGATTTTCTTCCGTGCACGGCAGGTAGACGATTCCTTCAAAGCGTCCGTTGGCAAACGCGCCCGTGCGCCCCGCCATCACATTGGTATCCAAATACACGGGGTACACCGGGTCCTGCAGCGCTACGGTGCTGGACACGTCAAACAGTTCCTGGAAGTTGGCCACATCGCTCTTGGCGCCGTCACTTACGAAAATTTCGTCGGCCGTCCGCGTAATGCCGCGGTCTAAATAGTCGTGCTTTAAAATCGCCTCGCGCAAGAACGCATAGCCCTGCTCCGGCCCGTAGCCGCGGAACGTTTCCGCGCGGCCCATCTCGTCGGACGCTTTATGCAGCGCCGCAATCACGGCCGGCACCAGCGGGCGGGACACGTCCCCAATGCCCAGGCTGATTACCTGTGCGCCGGGGTGGGCCTCTTTATAGGCGGCCACGCGCTTGGCAATGGTGGAGAACAAGTAACTGCCCGGCAGTTTTAAATAATTTTCGTTCAAAACGCTCATCAGGCCCCCTTGTATTCGCCGGTAAACACTTCGGTGGCGGGGCCCGTCATAAAGATATTGGCTTTGCCCACCGGCCACTCAATCAGCAGGTCGCCCCCGTCCAGTTTAACGGTTACCTGTTCAATGGTTTTGCGGTTTAGCACACACGCCACCACCGTGGCGCACGCCCCCGTGCCGCAGGCTTTGGTAATGCCGGCGCCGCGTTCCCACACGCGCATACGCACGGTGCGTTCGTTAAGCACTTCTACAAATTCTACATTGGTTTTTTTGGGGAAGGCTTCGTTGGTTTCCAGCGCGGGGCCCCAGGTTTCCACGGGGGCCTTTTCGGCGTTGGGCACAAACACCACAAAGTGCGGGTTTCCCATAGACACCGCCGTCCCGCAAAATTCCGTTCCGCACGCACGCAGCGGCACGTTTACGGCGCGCGCACTGGCGATGCCCGTCATCGGGATTTCCCCCCGCAACAGCCGCGGCACGCCCATATCCACGCGCACCGTGCCGGTGACGTCGTTGACGATATCGGTATGAATAATGCCGGCCAGCGTTTCCAGCGAAATTTGTTTTTTGGGCACTATGCCCCGCCGGTACAAATGCAGGGCTACGCAGCGGGTGGCGTTGCCGCACATTTCGGCTTCGCTGCCGTCGGAATTGATGATTTGCATACGCATATCGGCTTTTTCCGAGGGGAGCAGCAGCACCAGGCCATCCGCGCCCACACCGAAGTGGCGGTCGCAAATTTTGGGTGCCAGCGCGCACGGGTCCTGCACGTTGCGCGCGGTTTTTCCGTCCAATATGACGAAATCGTTTCCGAGTCCTGTGTATTTGGTAAATTGCATAACACTGTTATTTTATAAAAACCGACGGCCAATTTGGTAAGATATTTTTATCTTCTTATATCAGGGGTACAATTTATGGAATTAATGGACGTTATCAAATCCCGCCGCAGCATCCGCAAATACCAGGATAAACCGGTAGAACGGGAAAAAATAAACGCGTGCCTGGAAGCGGCGCGCCTGGCGCCTTCGGCCTGCAACTCCCAGCCGTGGCACTACATTGTGATTGACGACCCGAAAGTAAAAGAGGCCTTCTGCAAGGAGGCGTTTTCCGGCGTGTACAGCATGACCAAATTTGCCGAAAAAGCCCCCGTGCTGATTGCCGCCGTGTCCGACCGGGGCAACTTTACCAGCCGCGTGGGAAACTTCTTCCGCCGGACGGAATTTTACCTGGTGGACCAGGGGATTTCCGGCGAGCACCTGGTGCTGCGCGCGCACGATTTGGGCCTGGGCACCTGCTGGATTGGGTGGCTGAATTCGGACAAGGCCGAAAAATTTTTTCACCTGCCCAAAGGCAAAAAAATTGAACACCTAATTGCCCTGGGCTACCCGGCCGAAGAACCGGCCCCGCGCCCGCGGCAAACGCTGGAGGAAATTGCCAGCTACAACGAATATAAGTAATTTGCCAAAAGGCTCCGTGTTTACGGAGCCTTTTTTTATTTGCCGAACTTTTCCTTAAACCATTTAATCACCCAATCGGGTTTATAGTCAATGATTTTTTTGTTGTGGCGCGTGTAGCTTTCGGCCGGCGCGCGGATTTGTTTTTCCCGCGGCAGGAGCGGATAAATATAATCCGTCACCACCTCTATATTGGGGTACCACAGGTTGTGCACTTTTTTGTCTATCCAGTGCTGCAAGCCCAAATTGGGCAAGCCAAGCCCCGCCGAAGCCGCCCAAAAAACAGAGTTAACGGCAATCACATACAGCGGGAACTCCCCCTTTAAAACAGACAAAAACTGCCACGTTTGGTTAATGGATAGTTTTTTGATGTCAATTTCCAAATAATCCGGGTTTTCCACGGGGCCGCCTTTGGTAACGCTCATTACAAAGTAGCCTTCTTTTATCAGCCCTTCGCTAAGCGCCTTCATATGCGGATACACATAATTGGAACCGCGCGAATCCAACTGCAAAAACACAATGCCTTTTTTGCCCCGGGCGCCTTGGCGCGCGCGGGACAGATAATCGGCCACTGCGGGCGCGATTTCGTTGGGGAAATACATCACCGGCGCGGGGATTTCGTCCGGCACCGGCAGGGAGAAGGTTTCAAACAAGCTCGTCACGCGGTGCTTTACATACACGCCGTAATCGTAATACACGGGCACCGCCAAAAAACCTTCGGGAATGTTTTTAAAAGCGTCCGAATAGTCGTAATTCTTCCAAATCAGCGGGTGGCGGGTACCGTTAAAATAAAACACTTTTTCAAAGTGCGGGTTTTCGGCAAGCAGTTTGCCCACCAGGGGAGAATTGTTGCGGTCAAACTGAGCCCCGACGTACGCATAAAAGGGCAAATTTTTGTATTTCTGCTTGAGGGCGGCCAACATCGGCGTGGTGTACAAATAATCGCCAATGCCCATAAAAAAGATGAGCGCCACGCCCTTTACCTGCGGGTTGGCCTGCAAGGCTTTGGACAAATCGTAATACACGTGTTCGTGCCGGTAGAGCGGGCGGCAAATGCGGTACCAGGTTTTATTAAGCGGCAGCGTTTCGTGCACGGGCTCGCCCGGTTGGTGCTTTTTGTCAAAGCGGTACCAAACGGGGGTGCGGGTGTGGATAAAAAAGAAAATCTTGTGCCACAGCCAGCGCAATGTTTCGTACGTTACGCACAGCGGGCGGGAAGAATAAATCAGGTGTTTTAAATGCATAGATAAATTATATAAATTAGCGCGCGGGAACCGCATGGGCTTTTGGGGCAAACAAAAACCCCGCCTGCTTAAAGCAAGCGGGGCCTTTGGTACAAGGGGATTAGTCTATATTGACCAATTCGTACTCGTCGTTACCCATGCCCAGTTCTTTCATATAGGAAAGCTGGCGGAGCCCTTTGCGCGATTCAATGCGTTCTTTTAAATCGTGCGATTCTTCTTCCGGCAACGCGTACACCATATCAATGGACGCCTGGTCCACCGCCAAAATGTCGGTAGAAGCCAAAATGCCGATGTCGCGCGCTTTGGGTGCCGCGGCGGCAGTGCCGGTGCAGTCGCAATCTACGGACATATTGCGCAAGACGTTAATGTACACGATATGCTTGCCGAAGTGGTCGGTTACGGCTTTGCCGCCTTCCACCATATGTTCCATAAACAGCTCTTTATTGGCGCGCCACAAGTCCGCCCCGTTGCTGCCGTGCTGCATGGCTTTGCCTACTTTGGCGTCCGCACAGCCGATGGCAATGTTTTTAAGCGAGCCGCCAAAGCCGCCCATCGTGTGCCCTTTAAAGTGGGTCAGCACGACCATAGAGTCGTAATTCAGCAGGTTTTTGCCCACGGACATTTCTTTAAAGTGCTTGCCGCCTTTAATGGGCAGCATTACGGCGCCGTCTTCGTCCATAATGTCCACTTTGCAGAAATCCCACCCGTTGGTTTTAAGGGTTTGGCGGTGCAATTCGGTGGTGTGGCGGCCGCCTTCGTAAAGCGTGTTGGTTTCCACGATATTGCTGTTGGGGATATGCTGCTGGAGCGCTTTGACCATATCCCGCGGGATGATGTTGGGACCGTGCGGTTCGCCGGTGTGCACCTTGATGGCTACTTTGCCCTGCACATCTTGGGCGATTTTATCGTAAATCTTCACTAACCCTTCGGGGCTGATGTCCGTAGTAAAATAGACCACGGATTTAGCCGGTTGTTGCGCTTGGGCGGCTTCTTCTTTGTGGGCGGAACACGCCGCCAAACAAAGGCCCACGCAAGCCAATAACGCCAGTTTTGCTTGTTTCATTGGTTGCTCCTTGTGTAAAGTTAAAAACACCTAATATGTATTGTACCAACTGGAGCAAACTCCAAGTCAAGCAAAATTTCCGCCGCCCGCCCGCGGGCCGCCAGTAAGGCAAAAAAGAATAATTTGTAGGGAAAATTTTATTTACCGCTCGGTAAATAACGGTTTGCCAAACACCCCCCAAAGTTATACAATATATACAGGCCGGAGTATCCCTCCGGGCTGGCGTGTTTTTACGCACGCAGAAAGACCGTTTTAATTTACGCAAAAGGAGACTTCTCTATTATGGCTAAACTAGTTGCTATGGACGGCAACGGCGCAGTATCCCACGTCGCCCATGCTACCAACGAAGTAATCGCTATTTATCCGATTACCCCGTCTTCCACGATGGGCGAAATCTGTGACGCCAAAAGCGCCAAAGGCGAAACCAACATTTGGGGCAACGTCCCGTCCGTAAGCGAGCTGCAGTCCGAAGGCGGCGCTTCCGGCGCGGTGCACGGCTCCCTGACTGCCGGCGCCTTGACCACCACCTTTACCGCTTCGCAGGGGTTACTCTTGATGATCCCGAATATGTACAAAATCGCCGGCGAACTGACGCCCACTGTGTTCCACGTGTCTGCGCGTGCAGTAGCCACGACGGCTTTGTCCATTTTCGGCGACCACTCCGACGTAATGGCCGTGCGCCAAACCGGCTGGGCCATGCTCTGCTCCGATAACCCGCAGGAAGCCATGGATATGGCGCTTATCGCCCAAGCCTCTACCTTGCGCGCCCGCGTGCCGTTTGTGCACTTCTTTGACGGTTTCCGCACCAGCCACGAACTGAACATGGTGGAACCCTTGACCAAAGAACAAATGCACGAAATGATTGACGACAACCTCGTGGCAGCCCATAAAGCCCGCGGGTTGAACCCGGAACACCCCACCGTGCGCGGCACCGCCGCCAACCCGGACGTGTACTTCCAGGAACGCGAAGCCGTCAACAAATTCTACAACGCCGTGCCCGGCATTGTGAAAGAAGAAATGGCCAAATTTGAAAAAATCGCCGGCCGCCACTATGAACTGTTCCAATACGTAGGCGACGCCGATGCCGAACGCTTAATCGTGATTATGGGTTCCGGCGCGGACGTGGCGCAAAACGCCGTGGAAGCGATGCAAGGCCAAAAAGTGGGCGTACTCAAAGTAAAACTGTTCCGCCCCTTCTCCATTGAAGATTTTGTAAAAGCCATCCCGGCCACCGTCAAGAAAGTAGCGGTAATGGACCGCACCAAAGAACCCGGCGCCTTGGGCGAACCGTTGTTCCAGGATGTCTGCTCCGCCTTCCTGACGGACGAAGCCAAGGCCAAATTCCCCACGACCCCGCTCATCATCGGCGGCCGCTACGGTATTGGTTCGAAAGACTTTACGCCTTCCCACGTCAAAGCCGTGTTTGACAACTTGGCCGCCAACGAACCCAAAAAAGAGTTCACCGTCGGCATCAAGGACGATTTGACGAACCTCTCCTTGCCCGAAACCAAACTGGAAAACAAAGCCGCCAACGACATTTTCGCCGCTTTGTTCTACGGCTTGGGTTCCGACGGCACCGTGGGCGCCAACAAAAACACGATGAAAATCATCAGCGCCAACGGCTTCTTTGCCCAGGGGTACTTCGTCTACGACTCCAAAAAATCCGGCTCTATGACGACGTCCCACATCCGCTTCGGCAAAAACTATATCCGCGCCCCGTACCTCATCCAATCTGCGGACTTTATCGGCGTGCATATGTTTGACTTCTTGGATAAATACGACGTCTTGGGCAAAGCCAAAGAAGGCGCCACCGTGCTCATCAACTCGCCCTACAACGCCGAAGAAGTGTGGAACCACCTGACCGCCGAAGTACAGAAAATCATCATTGACCGCAAACTCAAAGTGTACGTGATTGACGCTTCCGAAATTGCGCTCAAAACCGGTATGGGCAGCCGCACCAACACCATTATGCAGACGGCCTTCTTCGGTATTGCGGGCGTCATCCCGACCGAAAAAGCCATCGCCGACATTAAAGAAGCCATCAAGAAAACCTATTCCAAAAAAGGCGAAGAAGTCGTGCAGAAAAACTACAAAGCCGTAGACGCCGCTTTGGCGGGCTTGCAGGAAGTAAAATACCCGGCCGAAGTAACCTCCAAACTGCACACCAAAGCCCCGGTCCCGGCGGAAGCTCCGGCGTTTGTAAAAGACGTCTTGGGCGAAATGATTGCCGGCCGCGGCGACGACCTGCCGACCTCTGCCATGCCCGAAGGCGGCGTGTACCCCACCGGCACCACCCAGTACGAAAAACGCAATATCGCCATTATGGTGCCGCAATGGGACCCCAACACTTGTATCCAGTGCGGTTTCTGCTCCATGGTCTGCCCGCATGCGGCCATCCGCATCAAAGCCTATGACGGCGCGGAACTGAAAAACGCTCCCAAGACCTTCAAATCTGCCGACGGAAAAGCCGACTTGGCCGGTTTGAAGTTCACCGTCCAGGTTGCGGTGGAAGACTGCACCGGCTGCGGCGCCTGCGTGTACAACTGCCCGGCCAAGAACAAAGAAAACCCGGAAAAGAAAGCCATCAATATGGTGCACCAGCTGTCCGTGCGTGAAAACGAAATTGACAACTACGCTTTCTTCCTGGGCTTGAAACAAGCCGAAGTAAAGACCAAAAAAGAATCCGTCAAAGGTTCTCAGATGAGAAAACCGTTGTTTGAATTCTCCGGCGCCTGCGCGGGCTGCGGCGAAACGCCTTACGTCAAACTCTTGACGCAGCTGTTCGGCGACCGCTTGGCCATTGCCAACGCCACCGGCTGCTCGTCCATTTACGGCGGCAACCTGCCCACCACGCCTTATTGCAAACGCGATGACGGCAAGGGCCCGGCTTGGTCCAACTCCTTGTTTGAAGACAACGCCGAATTCGGCTTGGGTATGCGCCTGGCTTTTGACCAGCTCAACCACGACGCCAAAGCCCTGCTGACCAGCGCCAAAGAAGGCGGCCTCAAAGAACATGCCGCTTTGATTGACGCCATTTTGAACGCCGACCAATCCACCGACGCGGGCGTAGAAGCCCAGCGCAAGAACGTGGCCGACCTCAAAGCCGTCCTGGAAAAAGGCGCCGAAAAAGGCTGCGAAGAATGCAAACGCCTCTTGAGCTTGGCCGATTACCTCGTCCGCAAATCCGTGTGGATTTTGGGCGGTGACGGCTGGGCCTACGATATCGGCTACGGCGGTTTGGACCACGTACTGGCCAGCGGCAAAAACATCAAAATCCTGGTGCTGGATACGGAAGTGTATTCCAACACCGGCGGTCAGATGTCCAAAGCCACCCCGTTGGGTGCCAAAGCCTTGTTCGCCGCGGGCGGCAAAACCATGCCGAAGAAAGACCTGGGTATGATGGCCATGACCTACGGCAACATCTACGTAGCGCAGGTAGCCATGGGCGCCAACATGAACCAGACCATCCAAGCCTTGGCGGAAGCCGATGCTTACGACGGCCCGGCGTTAGTAATTGCCTACTCGCACTGCATTGCGCACGGGATTGATATGTCCAAAGGTATGGGCGAAGCCAAACGCGCCGTACAAGCCGGCCGCTGGATCCTGTACCGCTTCAACCCCGAAGCCCGCTACGAAGGCAAGAACCCCTTGCATGTGGACAGCCCGTTGGGCGAACCCACGCTCCCGTTGGCCGATTATATGAGCGGCGAAAACCGCTTTAAAGGCTTGATGCGGGACAACCCGGAACTCGCGAAAGAACTGGTGAAACGCGCGGAATCCGAGTATGCCTGGAGACGCGACCTGTACAAACAACTGGCCGCGATGCAGCCTGCCGAAAAGGTTGTAAAATAAGTTTGAAGCAACCACAAACCCCGGCCAAAAAGCCGGGGTTTTTTATTATATCCATATACTTATTGCTCCTCAAGTTAGGATAACTATTTTAAGTTTTTACGCCACTTTCGTAGAACAAGAGAAAATAAATATATGTAACATAGCCCCGGTTAAACAATAATTTTCAAAAATTTTTAGAGCCCCACGCGTTAAATCTTCGTGGAGCATTACTCGCCCTATCCGCATTCAAAGTGTTAAAAATTTTTTGCTATTTCCTTACAAAAGTTCCGCCCCGAACCACCCGCGTGAACTTGAGCCAAAATAAAATAGCCCTCCGTATTACGGAAGGCTATTTTTACCATCTTTGTTCAATTCCCTTTACATTAAGGCATATTGTAAGTACGTACGAACCCCTCCTGAGAAGGGGCCAACGTCGCTTGGAAGAGTTTTTGACAATAATCCCCGGCCGCTTTTTCAAATACAACCCCTTCACTCGTCCGTTCTAAGCAGACGATATTATCTGTTTTTCCATTATTTAACCGCACCGTATAGATAGCAAAACCGCCCCCCTTATATGCCCCCGTCAAACGCCCGACATATACCCCCTGATTTTTACTTTCGCCCTCATTAATAATCTGCAAAGACCAATCCCCATTAGAACGAGTGTCTGTGGCTCCCCTATACCAAGCTTCGCGCCCCGTCCAATTATGCATATCTATATCCAACTGCTCAAACGAAACGGGATATTGGCCATTTGCCATATAATACGCCAGATTAGCTTGTCCAAACGACTTCAAAACTGCCAATGCCTGTGCGGCGCGGGATTTTTCTACCGCTTTGGTATACTGGGGCAGGGCTACTGCCGCCAAAATGCCAATAATTAAAACAACCACCAACAGTTCTATTAGCGTAAATCCAACGTTTTTTTTAATAAATAATGATTTTTGATAAACTTTATTCATAGGGAAATTTTATCAAAAAAAAAACGAGTCAACCGTCTCCGTCATTTTCCTCCGTTATTTGTTAGTTCATAAGATGTGGTCTTGTTGTTTTTGCTAGAATTAAAATAGTTTACTGATAAGGGGATTTTTATGAAAACCATTCATGCGGCCGTTATCGGTTTTGGCTTTATGGGTAAGACCCATACCTATGGCTACAAAACCATTCCACTTTTTTACGAACCGGATTTCAACATTCAGTTGGCGGCAGTCTGCGCCAGCACCTATGAGCACGCCCTGGCGGCCAAAGAACGCTACGGTTTTGCGCATGCGGCGCACGATTTGGACGAAATCCTTTCCCTGCCTAATATAGACGTAATAGACATCTGCACGCCTAACGCCCTCCATGCACAGGCTATCCTAAAAGCGTTAGACGCCAAAAAACACATTTATTGCGAAAAACCCGTCGCCTGCGGCCCGGAAGAAACCCGCCGCATTTTGGCGCACCCCAATTTGGATAAAGTAGTCACCCAAACCGTATTTAACAACCGCTTTATGCCTTCGGCCAAGCTGGCTAAACAACTGATGGAAGAAGGCAAGTTGGGCAAAATTCTGTCTTTCCGCGCCCACATGATTATGCCTTCCAACATTAACCCTTCTTCTCCTATCCGCTGGCGCAACACGCGTGCGGCCGCGGGCGGCGGCGTGCTGTACGATTTAGGCGCCCACGTAATGGATATGCTCACCTGGTTGGCCGGGCCGGTAAAATCCGTCTATACCAAAAACCAAACGGCTTACGCCCAACGCCCCGACGGAAAAGGCGGCTTTGCTCCCGTGGACACGGACGACGCTTCCTACTCCATCGTCACGCTGGCTAACGGGGCCGTAGGCACCGCCGAAGCCAGCAAGCTGGCCACCGGCACCAATACCGATTTGTATATTGAAATTCACGGCGACAAAGGCGCTCTAAAAATTGACTTTATGGACGCCAACTGGCTGTATTATTACGACGCTTCCGCCCCCTACAAAGGCTACACCCGCATAGAAACCGTGCAACAGTACGGCGGCGAAAAGAACTTTCCGCCGGCACGCCACCCCTTGGGCTGGATACGCGGCCATGCGGACGCGCTGTACGAATTTTTGCGTGCCGTGCACGAAAACCGCCCCGCCAGCCCTTCTTTGGCAGACGGGCTCTACGTGCAAACGGTGCTGGACGCCATGTATCAATCCGCCCAAGAAAATAAGGAAATTTGCTTATGAAAAAAGCGGCTGTTTTTTTAGTTGCCCTGGTGGTAATATGGCTGGGGCTGGACTATCACTTCAAACATATAGAAGAATTAGGCGAAAACCTGGTGGCAGATGCCTACCATGGGGATTTGCTGGCCGTTAAAAACGACTTGGAAAACGGCGCCCCGCTGGATTACGTGTTCTTTTTCTACGATGAAGAACGGGATTACAACGACGTATATTTTAACGCCTTGCAAGCGGCCGCCTCCGGCGGAAACGAAGACGTAATCAATTTCCTGCTGGAACAGGGGATGAATATCAATGCCCCCACGCCGCAGGGCTGGACGCCGCTGTTTATTGCCGTGCGGGACGGGCAGGCCGAAGCGGCCAAACTGCTCATCTACCGCGGAGCCAATCTAAACGCCCAGACCGACCGCGGCGCTACGGCGCTGATGATGGCCGTCACGCAAAAATTTCCGTCGGAAAAAGTCCGCCGGGATTTACTGCTTTACCTGCTTAAACGCGGGGCTGACCCAAACCAAAAGGACGCGTTCGGCCATTCGGCCTTCTACTACGCGGCCGCCCTGCAAAATGCCGACAGCGCCGAACTGCTCTACGAGTACGGCGCCGCCCCTACCGACGAAGAAAAAAAGGAAATCCGAGAGTTATTGAAAGCAGAAAAAGGAACAGACGTCACCAAAATTCGCCGTCTTTTAAACAAAAAACCCAAAAAAGCACCCCTGGCGCAAGAGGCGGACACGAAGGAATAATCTCCCTATAAACAAAAAAATCCCGGCAGGCAAACCCGCCGGGATTTTTATATTGCGCTAAATTATTTAACGGTTACCGTGTAGGTAATGTCTTCGCGCAGGCTGTTGTGCACCGGGCAGGTTTGCGCCGCGCGGGTGTAGAACTTCTTTTGGTCTTCCGTCAGCGTCGCCGGGAACACAAACGTCAGCCCCATGGACACCACGCGGCTGTGTTTGTCGTCAAAGCCGGGTTCCACCAACACTTCCGTGCCGGTCACGTTTTCCCCGCGTTTGGAGGCCATAAAGCCCACCATCGTCAGCATGCAGGCACCCAGCGCCGCGGCCAACAATTCACCGGGATTCATATCTTCGCGCGGGTCCAAATAGGCGGTGTGCACTTCGCCTTTTTTCCCTTCCAACACGCTTTTGGTTTGCAAATTTGCAGCTAATACCGTTTTAATTGCCATAGGTTTCTCCTTTTCCGGTTACCCCCGGATTAATTTACGTGGACCGTCACCTTCACGTCCTCGCGCAGCGTTTGATGCACGGGGCAGGCGTTGACGGCCGTTTGGTAAAACTTCTTTTGTTCCGGCGTAAAATGCGCCGGGAACGTGATGTTTAATACAAATTCCCTCACCCGGCGCGGATTTTGCGCCATAATTTTTTCAATCTCCACGCGGGCGCCTTTAAAATCTTCCTTCCGGGCTGCGGCCATTTTGCCCATAATCGTCAGCACGCAGGCCGCAAAGGCCGAGGCCAGCAAATCCGTGGGCGAAAACCGCCGCCCTTTCCCGCCGTTATCCGGCGGTAAATCCGTTTGAATGGTGCTTCCCGTCGGGCCGTGGACGAGTTCCGTTTCCCCGTCGCCCGTATACGTACAAGTAATCGCGGTCATACAAACTCCTTAAAAAATGTCCGCGGGTCATCCCCGCGGACGTAAAAAACTAACTGATTTGCGCCAACTTGGCAAACAGGTCTTTCTGTTCCTTGGTCAGCGTGCGCGGCACGTCTATCGTCAGGGTCACGTACAGGCTGCCCCGCGTGCTTAAGCCCTTGCCGCTTAATTTTAATTTCTTGCCGTTGTGCGTACCGGCCGGCACTTTCACTTTCACCGGGCCGTCCAGCGTGGGCACAAAAATCGTGCCGCCCAAAGCGGCCGTCCACGGCATGATAATCACGGGCACGTGCAAGTCTTCCCCTTCCAGGCGGAACATCGCGTGCGGGCGGATTTTGACGATTAAATACAAATCGCCGTTGCCGCGCCGCGTGGGATTGCCCATGCCTTTTAATTTGATTTTTTTGCCTTCGCTCACGCCCGCCGGCAATTTGACGGTGACCGTGCGCCCGTTGGGCAGCGTCATTTGCATATTGCCGCCGCGGTGGGCGTCTTCCATGTTCAAGGTCAGTTCGGCTTCTACATCACCCGCTGCCTGGCCGGAAGCGGCACTGCGGCCAAAGTTCTGGCCAAATCCGCCAAAACCGCCGCCGCCCATTCCGCCAAAAATGCTTTGGAAGAAATCACTGAAATCCCCGCCGGAGAAGGCTTCCGCGCCGCTGTTGCCGGCAAAGCCCGAAAACCCGCCCCCGCCGTTACCGTTATAGGTGTATTGCTGGTACTGCTGGTAGGGGTTTGCTCCGCCGTAGGCAGACGACCGCGCGCGGGAAGAAGCCCCGCCGCCGCGGGCATAATCCTGGTAGCCTTGTTCGCCCACCTGGTCGTAGATGGTGCGTTTTTGTTTATCGGACAGAACGGTGTAGGCTTCGTTGATGTCTTTGAACTTTTCAGTCATTTTGGCCTTTTCCGACTCCGGGTGCAAATCCGGGTGGTATTTGCGGGCCATGGTCTTGAACGCTTTTTTAATTTCGGCGTCCGTGGCGTTCTTGCTTACGCCAAGAATTTTGTAATAATCTTTATACTCAGCCATAACTCCCCCTTTCTATTTATCATTTTATATAATTTTTTAAGGTCTGCACTATGCTATTAACCAAACAAACCAACAAAACCCCGCTGAAACTGATTTTGACGACGGAGGCTTTCTCGTCGCTTACCAACCAATTTATGCAAATTTTGCTGCCGTGGTACATTCTTTCCACCACCGGCAGCGTGCTGTGGACGGGTTTTGTGGGTTTTTGCGCCCTGCTGCCCAATATCTTTTCCTCGCTGTTTGGCGCGCCGGTGATTGACAAGCTGGGCCGCTCCAAAACCATGCTGTCGTGCGAAGTCATCCAGCTGGTGCTGCTGGGGATGATTCCCGTGCTGATTGCCTGCGGGCGCGATTGGCCATGGCTGATTGGGTTAATCATCTTTTTAAGTTCGTTTTTTGACGCACCCGGCCAAATGGCGCGCACGGCGCTGTCACCCACGTTTTCGCGCTATGCGGACGTGCCGCTTTCCAAAACGTCCGGTATTATTGAAGCGTTTGACGGTATTATGTCCGTGGCCGGCCCGCTGCTGGGCGGCGCGATTATTGCGATGTACGGGCTGTTGGCGGCGTGGATTGTGTGCGTGCTGTTTTGCGTGGTGATTGTGACGCTGTGCATCATCGTGTTTACCAACCGCCGCCCGCGCCAGCTGCGCCCCTTGGCCAGCTACCGCGAAGTATGGCAAAACCTCAAGACGGACCGCACGCTGTGGGAACCCATTTTGTTTACGATACCGACGTTTATTTTGGGCCAATCGTGGGAGCTGGTTTTATTGCCCACCTATATTTACGAGCACGGATTTACTTCCGTGTACCTGGGGTTCTTGGGTGCCGCTTTTGGATTGGGGGCGTTCGTGGGCGCGCTGATTTTTGCTGGCAAGTCCAAAAAATTTACGTTCTTTACCCTCTTAACGCTTAATTATCTGGGTTATTTGCTTTCCGTACTGGTGCTGTATTTCAACTTGCCGCGGGTGCTGGTGCTGGCGGCCAACACGCTGTGCGGGCTGCCGTTTGGCGCGTTCGGAGCGATGATTATCAGCATTATTTTACTGCGCACGCCGCTGCCCTTCCGCAGCAAAACGCTGGGGCTGTATGCCACGGCCACGTACACGGTGGAGAGCATTTGCGTGCTGGGCCTGGCGGCGCTTATCCAGTTTGCCGGGCTGCAACCCACCCTGCTGACGGTGAGCGCGGTGTTTGGCGGGCTGATTATTTTGAGTATTTGGGCGCGCAGAAAAGAAGATTTTTGGACCGTTTTATCGTCGGGAAACAAAAAAGTATTTACAAAATAAAACAGATTTACTACAATAATTGTGTAGTAAGAAAAAGATGTTTTAAAAAACAGATTTTTCCCCGATAGCTCAATGGTGGAGCGACCGGCTGTTAACCGGTAGGTTGTAGGTTCGAGCCCTACTCGGGGAGCCATTTGAAAGGACGCCGAAAGGCGTCCTTTTTGTTTTCCAAAAAGACAATTTCAGACGACGAATACGGTAACAAAACGTGCCTTAAACGCACGCGGAAAAGCCCCCGGCCCTTGAAATTTTGCAATAAAATGCCCGCAATCAGGGTTATAATGAACATAGGGGGTCTTATGCAAAAACATATTCTGATTTTTTTATTTTTATTGAGCTGTTCGCTGTGCGCCCAGGCGGAACATGTCTGTGAAGAATGGGTGACTCAAACACGCTTCAACGAAGAAAAATCCATCACCTGCCGGAGTTGGCGCGAGTTTAAGGACCCCACCGCTTTGCCGCCAGCCGCAAACCCGGCTCCAAGCGCTTCTAAAAAGCAATCCTCCGCGGCAGAAACAAGCCAACCTCTTTCCTCCGCCAACGAACAGGGCAGCCCGTACACCTGCAAAATTTGGAAAACGGCTGTGCTAAAAAACGGCAGCCGCCAATCCGCTTGCGCCGAATGGATGTATCCCAATGAGCCAGACGACCATCGGATTGTCTGCCGCGAATTTATATCCGAACCGCTTTCTGAAACCTTGGTAAAAAAACAAAAACGCGCCTGGACGAGCGAATGTTCCAACTGGGAGGAAGAAAAAAACGGAAAATTCTGCCTGTTGTGGAAACACGAATACCGCCCGGATGGCACCATTATCAGCCGTTGCAGCCATTATCAGCTGGAACCGGACGCAGGGTTGCCCATCTCTCAATGGACGGACTACATCGGGCCGGACAGTGATTTAAAGCCGGTAGCGTCTGTTGCGGATCGGGTGGCCTTGGATAAGCAGTATCCCTGCCAGGAATATACGGGAGAAAAAATGGACAAAAAACGGGGCTCCTACAAGGTAACTTGTACCCGGTATGCCACCGAAGCCCCATTGCCCGCGCCGAAAGAAAGCGCCAAATAAATGCGTTCGCCCGTTCCATTCCGCCGCTAAACCGGAGCCGCATATGAAAAAAACTATTTTTTTAAGTTTTTTGCTTTTATTTACACTCCCCTCTGTTGCAGCAGAGCGCTACACCACCTTTTGTTCGGCTGATACAGCGGCGAGGAGCCAGGCAAGCTGCCTCACGTGGCGGACGACAAAATTAAGCGACGGTTCTTTACAAACCCAATGTACGGATTTTGCCAAGCCTCAACAAAAGGGACAATGTGACAAGTGGTTTACCACCCGCCAAAAGGACGGCTCCTATATTACCACATGCTCTCTAAATACCACGGATCACGTCACTGCTATTTGTAATCATTGGATTACCGTTCAACAAAAGGACGGTTCCTTTGTGTCTTCGTGTTCTTTAAACACGGCGGCCCACGATAATTATTACTGCGGCAATTGGATTACCTCTTCTACCCCAAAAGGAACCTTGGAAACGGTTTGTTCTGCCAATACCTCGGCCCGCATCCATTATTTCTGTGCATCCTGGCTGACCACCTTGCTTTAGCCCACGTAGGGATTTATTTTCGCCTGTTTAGGCGCCTGCCCCGCGGGGGCTCTGCTCCCAAAGGGCAGCCTGCGCACGGACGGGTATTTTTGTTTAAACCGCTTATTTACTATAATAAAATTATGGAACCAATCAATTGGCATCAGGCGTATACGCGCACCAAAGAGTTTATTAAAACCTCGCTTAAAAACTATTCGCTTTTCCTCTTGCGTCTTACCCCGCACCAAAACATTGCGCAGGCCGTGTTGGCCTATACGATTTTGGGCTGGATTTTGCTTTCGCTCCCGTTTATGAACACGACGGACGTTTCGTTTATTGACAATTTGTTCACCTCCGCCTCGGCCGTGTCCACCACGGGGCTAAGCAGCGTGAACTTTGCAGACTCCTACACTTTTTTGGGCAAATTGGTGGTGCTGTTGCTTATTCAAATTGGCGGGGTGGGATACATGACGTTTACGTCCTTTGTCTTTTTGTCGTTTTCCCAACGCCACCGCCTGCGCAAAAGCCAGCAGGAAGCCTTATCGGCCGAAGTTTCGCTGCCTAACACGTTAAAACTGTCCGACTTTTTATGGTCGGCCCTCGTGTTCACCATCATTGCCGAAAGTATCGGCGCGGTCTTTTTGTTCAACTATTTCCGCCACCACGATTTTGGAATGTTTGACGCAGCCTGGTACAGCATTTTCCACAGTGTATCGGCCTTCTGCACGGCCGGATTTGCGCTGTGGAGCAACGGGTTTGAAAACTTTGCCGACAGCAAAACCATCAACCTCGTTATTTCCTTCCTTTCTCTGGCGGGGGCGATGGGGTTCATCGTAGCGGCGGACATTTTTAACTTCATTCGCCGCAAAACCGCACAAATTTCGTTTACGACCAAAATCATTGTGGTCATCATGCTTTGCCTGCTGGCGTTCGGCACGTTTACGCTGTTTGTCACGTCACCGGGCATTACGCTGTTGGAAGCCTTCTTTCAATCCACCACCGCTATGAGCACGGCCGGGTTTAACACCGTAAGCATTGGGCAGCTGTCGTCCTGTTCGCTGCTTATTTTGATTCTGCTAATGAGTATTGGCGGTTCCCCCTCCGGCACGGCAGGCGGTATAAAAACCACGGCTTTTGCCAGCGTGTTGGCCATTATGTACAACCGGCTGCGTTTAAACACCCGGGTGGAATTTTTGGGGCGGCGCATTCCGCTGGTACGGCTGTATGCGGCCACATCGACGCTGATGATTTACATTTTGTCGTTGTTTACCAGCATTTTCCTTTTAACGTGGACGGAAAACCTGCCCTTTTTAAGCTTGTTGTTTGAAGCGGCCTCTGCCTTGGGAACGGCCGGGCTTTCCACCGGGATTACGATGGAACTTTCCGTACTGGGCAAGCTGATTATCATTGCCACCATGCTCATCGGCCGCATTGGCGTAGTGACGTTTGGCATGGCCCTTTTGGGCACGGATGAGGACGACAACGACGAACAGGACGAAAAACCCGCCGAGCGCGAGGACGTGGCCATTTAGCCAAGGAGAAACCCGTATGAAATTTTACTTAATCAGCTTAGGCTGCCCCAAAAATTTAACCAACAGCGAGGAATTTTCCGCCCGGTTGCTGGCCAAAGGGCACAAAATGGTGTTTGAGCCCGAAAAAGCCGACGAAATCATCATCAACACCTGCGGATTTATTTCTTCAGCCGTTAAAGAAGCCAAGGACGAAATCCGCCACGCGCTGGAGTTAAAAAAGAAAGGCGCCGTAAAAAAGGTGGCTGTGACGGGCTGCCTGGTGGAACGCTTTAAAGAGCAGGTGGAAAAAGAATTTCCGGAACTGGACACCATTTTTTCCATTTCCGCGCAGGACCATATTGAAGACGTGTTAAAACGCCGCGGTACGCTGCTGGAACCGCTGCCCAAAGCGCTTTATCTGCCGGAATATAAAATGAGCCTGACCGCCCCGCATACAGCCTATTTGAAAGTGGCCGACGGCTGCAACAACCGCTGCGCCTACTGCACCATTCCGTTCATCCGCGGCAATTACCGCTCCAAACCGATGAAGGACATTATCCGCGAGGCCAAGCTGATGATTGAAGCCGGCGTGAAGGAAATTTCCCTTATTGCGCAGGACACCACGTCCTACGGCATAGACCTCTACGGCAAGCCGCACTTGCTCGAGCTGTTGGAAAAACTGCTTAAATTAAAAGGCTTGGGCCGCCTGCGCATTATGTACGGCTACCCGCACCGGGTGACCAAAGAAATCGCACAGCTGATGGCGTCTACCGACAAGATTTTCCATTATATTGACATCCCCCTCCAGCACATTGCGGACCCGGTCCTCAAACGGATGAACCGCCATTGCGACGCGGCCCAAATCCGCCGCACGTTGGATATGCTCAAAACCGAAGTGCCGGATATTTCGCTGCGGACGAACTTTATTGTAGGATTCCCGGGCGAAACCAAAAAAGACTTTAACGAACTGAAAAAATTCGTGCGGGAATATGAATTTGACAATATGGGCGTGTTTGAATTTTTCCGCGAAAAAGGCACCGCCGCTTACAGCATGGAACAAATCCCCGCGGCCGTCAAGCACGAACGCGCGCGCGAGCTGGAAGAAGTGCAAAGCCGCGTGATAGACAAAATCAATAAACGCCTGGTGGGCACCGTGCTGGAAGCCATTGCAGACGGGCCGGACTTCGGCCGCACCTACAAGGACGCGCCGGATATTGACGGCAAAGTCACCTTCACGCACCCGGTGGAAACGGGAAGCATTTTTAAAGCGCGCGTGGTGGCGGCCGAAGGCTACGAACGCGAGCTGGAACCCTTGGAAAAATAAAACAAAAACCCCGCCGAAAGCGGGGTTTTTGATGGGTAAAAAACGCGGCTACATCTGGTTCGTCAGCGCCGTAACGATGGACGCCGTCCACGCCAGGTCCAGCGGTTCGGTCAGTTCTTGGGAATTGTTAAAATCTTTTTCAAACAGCCGCGTTTCCAGCTCCGCCACAAAGGCCGGGTCGGAGAGACCCAGGCTCATTTCTTTGTTGATGTAGAGGCTCATTTTGTCAAAATTAGCCGTTCCCACCACGGCCCAACCGTCATACAAGGCGGCCTTCACGTGGCTCATCCCGTTGTAAAAATACACGCGCACGCCGTTTTTTAAGAGTTTATTGGCCATCACGCGGTTGTTCATGTCCATAATGCCCACGTCGTTTTTGCCGGGCAAAATCACGCGCACGTCCACCCCGCGGCCGCGGGCATCAATCAGTTCCTTGATAATGCGGTCGTCGGAAAAATATGCGTTTTGAATGTACACGCGTTTTTTGGCGCGGCGGATGGCTTCGCGCTGGGCGTCAAAAATTTCGGAATCATTGGGCTTGGTATACATCAGCCGCACGTCTATCATTCCGGGGGCTTCCCGGTTCACGTCGCGCCGGCGCTTGCTGAACAGCCGGCGGTACGCGGCCGCATAATCGCCGCCCCAGCCGGTAAAGGACCAGTTTTCATAAAAGTTTTTTACCAACCTTCCCACCACCGGCCCTTCCAGCGCCACCATCATATCGTGCCAGGTGTAGCGGTACTCCTGCCCGATGTTCATCCCGCCCGTATAGGCGATTTTCCGGTCCACAATGTACACTTTCGTGTGGTCAAACGTACCCCACGGGTTTAAATGGGTGCGGGCTTTGGCTTTGGAATGTTTGCGCAGATACGACGTAATGTACTTGGGCATAATGAACGTTTCGGACGTTTTCAGCTCCGGGTTCTTGCCCGAATTTAACACGGTGTTTAATTCATCCACCACCACACGCACGTCTATGCCTTCGTTGGCGCGGGCTTTCATTACGTCGGCAATAGAGAGGCCGTACGGGTCCGCCATAAAAATATAGACGGTGGCAAAAATGCTTTCCTGCGCGCGCTGCATGGCCAACATAAAATGCGGGAAAAATTCTTCCCCGTCTATCAGCAGCGTCACAAACGCTTTGTAATTTTGTTTGCTGATTTTTTTATCCAGCCAACGGTTGAAATCGGTTAAATCCATTTCTTCGCCCGTGGTGTTTAGCGGCGGGATTTCTTTTAAGTCCCCCGCGGGCGGCGGGAACATGGCATACGTCGTGGCTGTGCCGAACGCAAACAGGCGGTGCGTGGTGGTAAACGGCGCTTTCAGTACGCCAAAGAGGTGGCTTTTGACGAAAAAGGAATAAATAAACGAGGCCGAAAACCCCAGCGAAGTCATTTCTTTTTTTACTTCGTAATAATCCGGCAGCTGGAGCTGGATGTTGCGGCGGTTTTCGGTGTCTACGTAAATATAGGGCGAAGCGGGAACCCCTTCCAACTGCAACAAGAAACGGGTATACGGCTCCCCGGCGGCGGCCACCATTTTTTTAAGTTGTTCGTTGACCAGCAAATCAAACTGAACGGCCTCAATATGGCCCACAATTTGGATGTCGCCCGGGGCGTCTTTTAGCTGTACCAAATCGGGCGTGCCGTCCGCGCGGCGCAACAGCACCGTTTCGTAATTTTGGATAAACAGCAAAATCCCCTGCCCGGTATGCGGCGGTACCAGCGGGGCAATGGTGCGCTTTAACACCTCGCTCCATTCCCGCCCTACCACCACCACGCGGCGGCTGTGGTCCAGGCGGTCCGGGTTTTTCACGCGTTGGGGCAGCAGCGGCGCGATGTGCACGTTGCCTTCCGGCTGCGGTTTGGAAAGGTCCGCCGTAAAGAAGAAGGCCTCCCCTTGATAATCGTATTGAATGTAGAGTGTATCGCCAACCAAAAACGCGCCGGACGGCTCCACTTGGTGTGTAGCCACCCGCCGCAGGGCGTCTTGCTTTTGGGAAGAATGCGCGCACGCGCACAGGAACACGGCACAACACAAACAAACCAACAGGCGAATTTTCGTCATAGGGGTATTGTAGCAAATCCGGGCCGCCGCTCGGGCGGACAAGGCCGCGCAGCACCGCGCGGCCGGCAACAAAAAGCGCCTTATTTCACGTAAGGTTTTATTTTCTCGTACACGCGCTCGGCCACGATTTCGTACCCGGCGGCATTGGGGTGCACCATATCGGACTTGTATTGTTTTTGGTTAAAAATCCCCTGCAAAATGCCCGGCACAAACACGGCGCCCTTTTCCTGCGCCAACTTTTTGTAGGCCCGCGTATAATGCCCCATGCCGGGGCCGCCGATGTCCACCACCACGGCCACCGCACCCGCCGCCTGCACGGCGTCCACGATTTGTTCCACCGCGGCGGCAGCGTCCTCCATGCGCATATTGCGCATATAGTCGTTTCCGCCAAATTCAATCAGCACCATATACGGGTTTTGGGCTAACACTTCGGGCAGGCGGGAAGGAGCATGTTCGGCCGTCTCGCCGGACAGGCCCAAATTCACCACGGGCCGCCCCAGCTTTTTAGCCAAAAAATCCGGATAGGCCGACCCTTTCGGCGCACCGTGGCCGGCAGTTAAACTGTCCCCAAACGCCACAATGGCCGTGCCGGGATTATCCACGTTTTTTATTTCCGTCGTATCCCGCATAAAATAATAGGCGCAGCACGCCACCAGTACAAGCAGAATCCATTTTTTCATATATCTGTTTTATTATAACAAAAACAATTTTCCCGTCTGCCCGTACGCGCGTAAGAAAAGAGGGTTGACTTTTCGCTCCTTTATTATAAGAATAAGGGTATGAGCAAAACATTAACCAAAGACGAAGAATTAGCCTTATTGGATGCCGCGCAGCAAGTGCGCGAAAATTCCTATTCGCCCTACTCTAAATTTAAAGTAGGCGCCGCCGTACTGACGCAGGACGGAAGGATCTTCCGGGGAACCAATATAGAAAACGCTTCCTACGGGCTGACCGTCTGTGCGGAACGCAATGCCATTTTTGCCGCCGTAGGCGCCGGGGAACGCCGCTTCCGCGCGCTTGCTTTGGTTACGCAAAAAGTGCCGGGTATGGCCTTCGGTTCGCCCTGCGGCGCCTGCCGCCAGGTGATGAGCGAATTTATGTCGCCCAATACGCCCATTTTAATTGCCGTGCTGGACAAACAAAAACGCATTGTCTACCGCAAAACCCTGCGCGATTTAATGCCGTTTCCGTTTGATAAATTTACAGAAAAATAACACGCGGCGCTTGCCGCGTTTTTTTGGGGGACGTATGACACAAACCACCTACAAAGGCCTTGCGGCCTTGGCGCTGGAAAATGACTTGCTGCGCCTGACGTTACTGCCGGGATACGCCTGGAAAATAGCCAGCCTCGTCAGTAAAAAAACCGGCCGGGAGTTTTTGTTTCAATCCGCGGTCGAAGAACTGCGCGTGCCCGAATACGGCGCGTCGTTCTCGGAATACGATGCCAGCGGGTTTGACGAAGTGTTTCCCTCCATAGACGCCTGCCCTTACCCCGACGGCTCCTGGGCCGGCATGCCCATCCCCGACCACGGCGAAGTATGGGCCCTGCCCTGGGAAGGCGTCTGCGGCCCCAACGACCAATCCGCCAAAGCGTTTGTAAAAAGCCAAACGCTGCCGTATATTTTTTCCAAAAGTATTTCGCTAAAAGACAACGAAATTTTGCTGGAATACTGCGTGGAAAATACCGCCGCAGAAGACTTTAAATTTATCTGGACGCCCCACTGCCTGCTGGCCTGTTCCCCCGCTACGCGTCTGCTTATCCCCGAAAATTTAACCCAAGTGATGACGGTGGAACACGCCACCCAACACCTGGGCCCCTGGGGCACGCTGCATGCCTACCCCGTCACGCAAGACGTAAACGGCAAAGAGCTGGACCTGGCCGCCACGGAACCCGCCGAGGCCGGCACGTGCGAAAAATTCTACTTTACCGGCAAAAACCTCGCTGGCTGGTGCGGCATAGAACATACCGACTCCGGCGAAAAACTCATCTATTCCTACGACCCGGACAAAGTGCCTTACCTGGCCGTCTGGAAAACCCAGGGCGGCTACCGCGGCGATTACAACATCGCCCTGGAGCCCTGCACCGGGGAATACGACGATTTGTACGTGGCCAACAAAATCCGCCGCGTGGCGGTAGTCGGGCCCAAGGGCCGCTTTGAATGGTGGCTCAAAATCACATTGCAATAACAGCTGGGGCGCCCGCCCCAAAGGGGATACTGCTATGAACCAACTGGCACTACGAAGCAAATTCAACGAAGTTTTCAAAAAAGAAAAACTCTACTTTTTTGCGCCCGGACGCGTGAACCTGATCGGCGAACATACCGACTATAACGGCGGCCACGTGTTCCCGTGTGCGTTGTCCTTCGGCACGCATTGCGTGTTCTGCAAGCGCGACGACCGCAAAATTCGGCTCTATTCGCTCAATTTCCCGCAGCTGGGCATTATTGACGCCGATTTGGACAACATCACCTACAACAAAAAACAGGATTGGGCCAACTATCCGCTAGGCGTTATCAAAACGCTGCAAAACCACGGCTACCGCATTGACCAAGGGTTTGAACTGATGTACTGGGGAGACATCCCCAACGGGGCGGGGCTGTCGTCCTCGGCGTCCATAGAACTGGCCACCGGCGTAGCGATGAACACCGTTTTTAAGCTCTACATTCCGCCGGTGGAACTGGTGAAAATCTGCCAGGAAGCCGAAAATAAATTTGTGGGGATGAACTGCGGCATTATGGACCAGTTTGCCATTGGCATGGGCAAAGAAGGCTGCGCCATTTTGCTGGATTGCGATACGCTGGACTACGAATACGCCCCGCTGGATTTAAAAGGCATTTCCATCGTGATTATGAACACCAACAAACGCCGCGAACTGGCCGACTCCAAATACAACGAACGCCGCGGCGAATGCGAACGCGCGTTAAAAGCGCTGCAAACGCGCTTGCCGATTAAGTCTTTGGGGGAGCTGAGCATTGAAGAATTTGAAAAGAACAAAGACCTCATCGTCAACCCGGTGGAACGCAAACGCGCCAAACACGCCGTGTACGAAAACCAACGCACGCTGGAAGCCGTCAAAAAATTAAAAGAAGGCGATTTGGTTACCTTCGGCAAGCTGATGAACGAGTCCCACATTTCGCTGCGGGACGATTACGAAGTAACCGGCAAAGAGTTGGACGCGCTGGCCGAGGCCGCCTGGCAGCAAAAAGGCGTGCTGGGCGCGCGGATGACGGGCGCGGGCTTTGGCGGCTGTGCGATTGCGCTGGTGAAAGACGAAGACGTCAAAAGTTTTATAGACAATGTGGGCAAAATCTACCGCGATAAAACCGGCCTAACGGCAGATTTTTACATTGCCTCCGTCGGCGGGCCGGCGCGGCAAGAACCCAAAATGTATTAATTTTTCCCTCGCGCTCCGGCGCGGGGGCCGTTTGTGTATCACGCAGGAGAAAAATATGAAAAACATTCTAGTTATCGGCGGAGCCGGGTACATCGGCTCGCATACCGTTAAAATGCTGGCGGAAAAGGGTTACAATCCCGTCGTGTTTGACAATTTATCCAAGGGCCACCGCGAAGCTGTGGAAAAATACCCCTTTGAACTGGGCGACCTGGGCGACAAAGCCCGCCTGGCCGAAGTGTTTAAAAAACACCACATAGACGCCGTAATGCACTTTGCCGCGTTTATTGAAGTGGGCGAAAGCGTAAAAGAACCGTCCAAATACTACCACAACAACGTGGCCAAAGTGCTCAACCTGTTGGACGCGATGGTGGAAAACAACATCAAATACTTTGTATTTTCGTCCACCGCCGCCACCTTTGGCGAGCCCGTCAAACCCAAAATAGACGAAACCCACCCCCAAAACCCGATTAACCCCTACGGCAACACCAAGCTGATGGTGGAAAAAATGCTGGCGGATTTTGACACGGCCTATGGCCTCAAAGCCACGGCCCTGCGCTATTTTAACGCGAGCGGCGCCGACGACTCGGGCGAAATCGGCGAATCGCACAACCCGGAAACGCATTTAATTCCCATCGTGCTGCAAGCGGCCGCCGGCAAACGCCCGTCCATCAAAATGTTCGGCAACGACTACCCCACCCCGGACGGCACCTGCATCCGCGATTACGTGCACGTAAACGACCTGGCCCGCGCGCACATTTTGGCGTTGGAAAAAATGTTTAAAGACAACGTCAGCGAACGCTTTAACCTGGGCAGCGGCAACGGGTTTTCGGTGGCGGAGCTCGTCAAAGAAGCCAAACGCATTACCGGCGTGGACTTTAAGGTGGAAGTAGCCCCCCGCCGCGCAGGCGACCCGGCCGTGTTGGTGGCCGACAGCGCCAAAGCCCAACGCGTCTTGGGCTGGAAACCCGAATACGGCCTTTCGCGCATTATTGAAACCGCGTGGAACTGGGAACAGCACCGCAAATTTTAGGAGAAACTATGGACATCAATTTGCTGATTGACCAACTGGTGGCTTTTGCCATAAACGAAAAACTCCTGCCCGTGCGGGACCGCGCCTGGGCGGTGAACCAACTGCTGGACCTGTTACACCTGTCCGACTATACGCCCAGCGGTTTTAAAGGCAAAACGCCCGCCTATCCGTGCGAAGTCCTTAAAAACATTTGTGATTGGGCCGCCCAGCAGGGCCTCATCTCGCCCGACACGGTGACCATGCGCGACTTGTTTGACACCAAGTTAATGGGCGTATTTGCCCGCCAGCCCTCGGCGGTGACGGACGAATTTTACGCCCTGCACAAAAAAAGCCCCAAAGCCGCCACGGACAAGTTCTACCACGACGCCCGCGCGCTGGACTACATCCGCACCGAACGCGTAGCCAAAAACCTGGCCTGGAAAGCGCGCACCGCGTACGGCAATTTGGATATTACGATTAATATGTCCAAACCGGAAAAAGACCCCAAGGACATCGCCGCCGCGCTAAAGGTGAAAGCGTCTTCGTATCCGCCCTGCCTGCTGTGCAAGGAAAACGAAGGCTACGCCGGGCGCGTCAACCACCCGGCCCGCCAAAACCTGCGCCTGGTGCCCCTGGATTTATTAAAAGACGGCGAACCGTGGTATTTGCAATACTCGCCGTATGTGTATTACAACGAGCACTGCATTTTCCTGTCCGACAAGCACGAACCGATGAAGCTGACCAAAAAGAGCTTTGCGCGGCTACTAAACTTTGTGGACTTTCTGCCGCACTATTTCATCGGCTCCAATGCGGATTTGCCCATCGTCGGCGGGTCCATTTTAACGCACGACCATTTCCAGGGTGGGCGCTACACCTTTGCCATGGCCAAAGCCCCCGTGGAACGCACGTTCAAAATGAGCAAATTCCCGCGCGTAAAGGCCGGCGTGGTCAAATGGCCGATGAGCGTCATCCGCTTAAACGGTTCCAAAAAAGACTTGATAGAAGCGGCCGATTTTATCCTGAAGAAATGGCGCACGTACAGCGACCCCAAGGCCGACATTTTGGCCAAAACGGGCGACACGCCGCACAATACCGTCACGCCCATTGCCCGCCGCCGCGGCAAAGCCTTTGAATTAGACATCGTACTGCGCAACAACCGCACGACGGAAGAATTTCCGATGGGCATTTTCCACCCGCACGAAGAAGTGCACCACATCAAAAAGGAAAACATCGGACTCATTGAAGTAATGGGCCTGGCGGTGCTGCCGGCGCGATTGGCCAAGGAATTAAAAGGGCTGGAAGCGCCGCTTATTAAAAAGGACCTCGCCGCCATTAAAAAGGACGAAGCCCTGGCCAAGCACGCACCGTGGGCAGAAGAACTGCTTAAAAAATACACGTTTACCGCCCAAAACGCGGCGGAAATCCTGCGCGCGGAAGTGGGCAAGGTGTTTGCGCGCGTATTGGAATACGCCGGTGTGTACAAACGCACGCCCGAAGGGCAGGCCGCGTTTGACCGGTTTATTAAAAAACTGCAATAGCATTTGCCCTGCCTAAAAAACCCCGCCCCAAACAGGCGGGGTTTTTGTTTGCCGGCGGCCCCGCTGCCCGCGTATTTCCACGGTGCGGCAACAACGGGTTGACATCCGCGCCCAAAATTTATAGAACAAAATATAGAACAAAATAAAAGTTATAGGAGTACTTATGAGAGCCCTTCACCCGAAACAAGCCGAATTACTCAACATTTTAAAGGCCAACATTTCCGACCCGCTGACGATGGAAGAATTGGCCGAACGCTTGAACGTAAGCGCCAAGAGCGTGGTGTTCCACCACATCAAGCAGCTGGAAAAGAAAGGATTTTTAAAACGCAATCCCGCCAACCCGCGCGATTACATTATTTTAAAGGACCCGGAACGCAACGTAATTTATTTAAAAATGTACGGTATGGCCAAATGCGGCCCGGAAGGGACCCTTTTGGACGGCACCCCCACACGTATCGTGCCGGTGGACCCGAGTATGATTTATTTTCCGGCGTGCAAAGGGTTTATGGTGGAAGCCAAGGGCGACTCTATGCAAAACCTGATTGCCCCGCACGATTGGCTGATTGTGGAACAAAACAACCACCCCAAAAACAAAGATGTCGTGGTGTGCGTAAACAACGGGGAAGTGATGGTCAAACGGTTTACGCAGGACGGGCAAAACGTGATTTTGCAATCCGAAAATCCGCAATACAACCCGATTATCGCCGATAAAGACTCCTTCCACGTGGAAGGCATCGTGCGCAGCATCATTAAGCGCAGCCTGGGCTGCTGATTTCCTGCCGTCCCGGGCGCCGAAACCTGGGGCGATTAGTCGTAACCTCACCGGGGCCGATTCACGCGGCCCCGGTTTTTTGCGCCCGTTTCTGTAATAGGCTAAAGCTCTTTCCCGGGTCTAAAACGCCCGCAGCGCACACAATCAAGCCTGCTACACCCCCCAATTCTTCCCCCACCCCCAAAAACGGCCATACGCGGCGTTTTGCCGCGCCAAACGGCAGGAGAAAAGGGCTGTTTCGGGCCGAGCACATGCAGTGGGCCTTGGCCCGTTGGCAAGGCAGTTGGATGAGGTATAAAAAATCCCCCGGTGTAAACCGGGGGATTTTAAAGATTTCCAAAAACTATTCAATCACGATGAGCGAGCGCCCGTCCTTTTCCTCGCTGTACGGGTCCAGCGTGTTTTTCCCGTCTACGATATACAGGAATTTGTACGTGCCCGGCGCGATGGAAAGGGTGGTTTCCCAATAGTCACCGCGTTTTTTAAGCGCTTGGGGTTTGGCCATCGTAAAACCGCTGACGATGGACACTTTTTTGCCTTCACCAAACCAGCGGAACGTCACCCGGCGGTATTTGCTCTTGGGGTTTACCTTGATGATAACGCTTTCCTTCTTTTCGGGCTGCGCCGCAACGGCAGGTGTGGTTTCGGCCGGTTTTACTTCTTCCGTTTTGGCCGGTTCCGGCGCGGGGGCCGTTTTGTCGGCCACGGGGGCCGCCGCCACGGAATCCACCACAATCGGTTCCTGGCTTACCACCAGGTCGGTTTCCGTAATTTCGGGAACGTCTACGGTTTCGGTCTGTTCGGACGCCGCCGGCGCGGGCGTTTCAAACAACCGCGCGGAAAAATGCTTGTAGATAAAAAACCCAAACACACACAAGAAAATGATATCTACAATAATTAAAAACAGCCACAAATCCTTATTGCCGGCCGGTTTTACATCCAAATCCAGGTTTTCGTTTTCCATAATTGTCCCTGATTAAAAAAAGCGGGCGAAGGGAATCGAACCCTCGTCTAAAGCTTGGGAAGCTTCCATTCTACCATTGAACCACGCCCGCATAAAACGGTTTGTTGTTATTATTCTAGCAAAGTTTTGCCCGTCTGTACATAGGTTTTGCAAAATCAGTTATGCTTCGGCAACGTGTGCAGGAAGGCCAGGGCTTCTTCCTTGGAGGAGATTTTTCCTTCCACCTGGGCCACGGCGACGGCTTCCAAAATCTCGCCGATTTTGGGGCTGGGCGGCAGGGATAAAGCGTCCATCACGTCCCGCCCGGTAATTAAGCGCACGGGCTGGACTTTTTTGGGCGTATCAAAAAATTTCTTAAACAGCAGGTTCAGCACCTGCATATGACGTAATGTTTTGCCGATGTTGGCCGTTTTTTGCGCCTGGGCCAGCGTCATCATTTGAAGTCCGCTTTTGGGCATAATGCGCTTTAGCTGTGCGTCGGTAACGTAGCTGGCGTAATCGGCCCAGCACAATAAAAGCATCGGCACGGCGGCGTCGCCCAAATCGCGAAAGAAATGATAGGCCCCGCGGTCGGTAATCACGTCGTTGCTGGCCAGGTTGGACGGGCGCAAATGCTCGCCAATCATCGCGCAAATCAGGCGGATGTCGGCCCGGCTGTAATGCAGCCGTTCCAGAATGGTTTTGGCCATTTTGGCGCCTTTTTCTTCGTGATAGAAAAACCGCAGCCGGTCCCCCATCACTTTGGCGGTGGCGGGTTTGGCTACGTCGTGCAGCAGGGCGGCCATTTTATACAGCGGTTTATTCTGTGCGTACGGCGCCAACTTTTTGGCGTATTTGGCAAATGCTTGGGGCAGGTGGTCCAGCAAATACTCCATCCGCTTAAACACGGCCAGCGTGTGTGTGAACACGCCGCCTTTTCCGTAATACACTTCGGCGCAGGTGCGCTGGGGTTCCAACTCCGGGAACAGCGCCGTCAGGAGGCTGCATTTATCCATCAAAACCAGGTTTTCGTACGCGTGGGAGGTGGCAAACAAACGGTCCAGCTCTTCGTGCACGCGTTCGCCCGCCGAGCGGACGATGAGCGCGTGGTCCTTTTTAATTTGCGCCAGCGTGCGCGCGGAAATGGAAAAGCCCAATTCCGCCGCCGAGCGGAACGCCCGCAGCATCCGCAACGGGTCGTCCTTAAATACACGCGGGCCGGTGCGGTCAATCACCTTGGCGGACAAATCCGCCAGGCCGGAAGTTTCGTCTACCATCCACTTTTTTTGGAGTCTTTTCAGTATCAGGTGCGCCGTATCGTTTTTGCGCGGCGTGACCACAATTTGCGGCAGGGCCGACACGGGGTAGGCCAGCGCGTTGACGGTAAAATCGCGCCGCAGCAGGTCGGCCTTTAAATTTTTGCCTTGGTAGGCGGTCAAATCAATTTGGATTTTGTCTTTGTGGGTAACCAGGCGCCACACGCCCAGCTCGGGATCCATTTCAAACACGGCGGCCTTTAGGCGCCGGCCCAGCTCCTGCGCGGCACGGCGTACGTCCGCAAGTGGCAGGGTGATGTCTAAATCCGACGACGGCCTGCGCAACAGGCTGTTGCGTACGATGCCCCCCACATAATGTGCCTGCGGGACAACTTCCCGCAGCACGCGCGCCAAATCAAGCAACGTGTTCCTCCGCCGCCGCCCCGCGAGCCGCCAGTTTGGCCACGGCGTCTTTGCGCAGTTCGCGTTTTAACACTTTGCGCAAGGTGTTTTTGGGCAGCGATTCCACAAACTCAAAATCGCGCGGACGTTTGTAGTTGTCCAGGTGGGTTTTTAAGAATTTCCGAAATTCGTTGGGGTCAATTTCCGCGCCTTCTTTTTTGACGGCGTAGAGCTTTACAAATTCGCCGCCGCGGCCGTCCGGCACGCCGATGATGGCGCATTCTTCAATGCCCGGGTGTTCGCAAATAATAGCTTCCACCTGGGCGGAAAAGACTTTTAACCCCTTGATGATAATCATATCTTTCTTGCGGTCTTTGATGAAGATAAATCCGTCGTCGTCCACTTCCACGATGTCGCCGGTTTTAAACCAGCCGTCCTCGGTGAATGCGTCGCGCGTGGCTTTTTCGTTACCCCAGTACCCGCGGAACACGTTGGGCCCTTTCACGCACAGTTCGCCTTCGTGGTTGCGGGGCACTTCGTTGCCGTCGTCGTCCAGCACAATGGTGTTGACGGCCGGAATAGCCGGCCCCACCGATTTGATTTTTTGCAGTTCTTCGGTATTCACGCTCACCACCGGGCTGGTTTCGGTCAGGCCGTAGCCTTCCAAAATCGGCACGCCGATTTTTTGTTCAAACCGGTCCTTGATTTCCTGCGTCAGCGGCGCGGCGCCGGACACGGCAAACCGCACGCTTTTAAACGGCCAAAAGCGCAGGTACAGCTGTTTTAAGCCTTTGGCTTCTTTGGAAAGCACGGCGTAAATTTGCGGGACGGCCAGAATAACAGTCACTTTTTCGGCCCCCATCGCGCCCAGCCACTTGCTGGCCGGCATAATGTTGGCCACGATGACGACTTTTAAATTTAAATACATCGGAATGACCACGCACGTTGTCCACGCAAAGGAGTGGAACATCGGCAGCAGGCACAGAAAGCAATCGTCGTCGGTAATTTTAAAAATCTGCGCGCAGGAAATCACGTTGGAAGCCAAATTGCCGTGCGTGAGCATGGCTCCTTTGGGCAGGCCGGTGGTGCCGGAGGTGTAGAGAATAAAGGCCAAATCGTCCAACGTGGCACACGCGGAAGAAGTTTCCTCGTGCACGGTGGATTTTTCAATTTCCTGCCAGAAAAGCTGGATTTTGGGGTCCCCGGCCACGGAAGCGGGGATTTCGTCGGTGGAAAACACGTACTGCACCGTGGGCATATGCGGCAGGCATTTTACGTAATGGCGGATAAACTCGGCCTGCGTGACCACCGCCTTTACGCCCGCGTTGTTTAAAATATATTCAATTTCTTCGGGCTTGGTGACCATAAAGTTCATCGGAATACACACCGCGCCCAATTTGTACAGCCCGAAGTTGGCCACCACCGTATCAATGGCGTTGCGGTGGGCCACGGCCACGCGGTCCCCTTTGCGGATGCCGTGCTCAAAAAACATATCGGCGGCGCGGTCCACCTGCATTAACAGTTCGTGGTAGGATACCTTTTTGCCGGTGCTCGCCTCCACCAACGCAATTTTGTCGGGAAAGCGGAAAGCACTGTCGGATAAAGCGGTATACAAATCTTTGCGGCGAATCATAAGCACCCCTTAATATATGGTCGTTTTTTTTATTGTAGTAAAATTTAGGCTTGCCTGGGGTCCAAAATATCCCTAAACGCATCCCCCAGCAAGTTCCAGCCCAGCACAAACATAAAAATCGCTCCGCCCGGCGCCACCACCGTGTACCAATACGCAAACGGGTGGCCCGGCGTGCCCAGCACCCAGTTGCGCGCCATGGCAATCAGCTGGCCCCAATCGGCCGTGCCGGGTTGTGCGCCCAACCCCAAAAACGACAGCGAAGCCGCCGTAAGCACCACGTAGCCGATATCCAAACTGGCCACGACGACGGACGGATAAATGGCGTTAGGCAAAATGTGGCGCAGCAACACGCGCGGACCGCGCGCGCCCAAGGTGCGGGCGGCGGTTACATAGTCGCGCTGTTTGACCGACAAAATATCCCCGCGCACCAACCGCGCGTACGACGGCCAGGCCACCGCCGTCAGGGCAATCATCATATTTTTGATGTCCGGCCCCAGCATGGCGGCAATCACCATGGCCAGCACCAAAGACGGCACCGCAAACACCACGTCCGTCAGGCGCATTAAAATTTCGTCCGTTTTCCCGCCGAAATACGCCGCCGCGCCGCCCACCAACAGACCGATTAAAAAGGCAAAAAACGTCACCGTCAGCCCGATTTTAAACGCCAGCCGCGTGCCCCACACCACGCCGTAGTACAAATCGTACTGCTGCTCGGTAGTGCCGAACCAGTTTTCGGCCGACGGCGGCTGCGGCGCAATTTGGTAGCTTTTCTGCGGCAGTTGGTAAGCGTTGTTGGGGTTTTCCACCGGCGCCAGCACCGGGGCAAACAGCGCCACTAACAGGAAAAACACCACAATCACCAGCCCGAACAGGGAGGTTTTATTGGTATAGATACGTTTTAAAATGCGGTCGTTGATCATATTATTCCAAGCGGATACGCGGGTCCACCGCGGTATACAAAATGTCCGAAAGTAAATTGCCCAGCACAAACAGCACCGCCACCATCAGCGAGAAACCCAAAATCCCCGCGATGTCCAGCTGTTGGGCGGCAATCACGCCGAAGCGGCCGATGCCGGGATAGTCAAAAATGGTTTCCACAATCACCGTGCCGCCCAGCAGGCGGATGAACTGAATGCTGGCCAGCGTGATGACGGGGATGATGGCGTTTTTGCCGGCGTGTTTATACACTACCTGAAATTTGTTGAGCCCTTTGGCGCGGGCGGTGCGGACGTAATCTTTATTCAATTCTTCCAGCATACTGGAGCGCATCACGCGCACCATCAGTGCAAACGACCCGATACACAGCGTAACCGCCGGCAGCACCAGGTGGGATAATACGTCCCAAAACACGCGCAAATTGCCGTTTAACAACGAGTCAATCAGCAGGAAACCGGTGTAGGTTTTAAACATCCCGCTGTGGATGAGCACATCCGTCTGCACCGAATAGCCGCCGGGTGCAAACCAGCCCAGCTGGCCGTAAAAAATCATCAGCAAAATAAGCCCCAGCACAAATATCGGCAACGAAAACCCCCCCACCGAAATCAGCCGAGCCACAATGTCTTTCCACTCGTCCTTGTGTATGGCCGAGCCGCAGCCGAACCACACGCCGAAAAACACCACAAACACAATGGTTACAAACGCCAGCTGAATGGTGGCGGGCAGGTATTCCTTAATCGCCTGCGAAACGGGCATATTGGCGCTGGGGCTGTACCCCAAGTCGCCGTGTGCCACGTTTTTAAGCCAGCGGCCATATTGTTTAAACACGTTGTCGCGCAGGCCGTATTCGCGGATGACTTCTTCCAGCGCGCCCATTTGGCGCGGGTCTTTTACGTACAGGGAGGCACGCATTTCGGGGCTTAAACGCTGGGTTAAAAAGAACAACAGAAACGTCACCCCCAGCACCACCAGGGGCAGCATCAAAAGCCTTCTTACAATGTAATTTACCATACGGTCCTTCCCTCGTTTAAAGCGCTATTTCCGGTACGCCAGCACGGCGGCAAGCGTGATTTGGAACGCTTTGAAAAATTCGTTTAATTCCAGCGTTTCCGCCGGCGTGTGGCAGTGGCGGCAGCCTACGCCCAAGTTGGGCAGCGTAAAGCCGAAGCCGCTTAAAATGTTGGCGTCGCACCCGCCGCCGGACGCTACCGCACGGATGGTTAACCCTTGTTTTTTGCCGGCGGCCAGCACGGCTTTCACCATCGGGTGGCTTTTGGGCACGTGCACGGCCGGATAGCGCTGCACCGCCACAAATTTTACCTGCGGTTTGCAGACTTTGCCGTCAATTTTTTTGGTAAAGTGTTTGACGGCTTTTTCAAAACAGGCTTTCATGTGAGCGGTCTGCTTGGCCAGTTTAGCATTGTTTAAGCTGCGGGCTTCGCCTTTTAAATACAGCTCACCCATCACCACGTTGGTCACCTGTCCGCCCTGCACCACACCAAAGTTGGCCACGGTTTCTTTGTCCACGCGGCCCAGCTTCATTTGGGCCAGCGCATAGGCCGCCACTTCCAGGGCGGAAATGCCCTTTTCCGGGCAGACGCCCGCGTGCGCCGCCAGGCCTTTCACCCACACTTCAATGGTGTTTACGGCCGGGCCCTGCACCAACAGTTCTTCCACTTCTTCGTTATCCAAAATCAGCCCTTCGCGGCCTTTTAATTTTTTGTAATCCAAATTTTTGGCACCCATCATTCCGTTTTCTTCCGTCAGCGTGAACACGACTTCCACCGGCGGATAGAGGTGGTTTTTTTGTTCTTTAAGCGTGCGGAGCACTTCCAAAATAATGGCCAGGCCGGCTTTGTCGTCCGCGCCCAAAATGGTGGTCCCGTCCGACGTGATGCGCGTTTTTTTGACAACCGGTTTAATCCCTTTGCCCGGGGACACCGTATCCATATGCGAGCTGAGCACCACGGGCTGGCTTTTGGCCGTCCCGGGGAAATAACCGATCAGGTTGCCCTTGGCGTTGGTGTTGTATTTTTTGCCGGCATTATCCACATACACTTTGCAGCCCAATTCTTTTAAACGGGCGGCTAAAAATTCCTGGATGTTTTTTTCGTTAAACGATTCGCTGTCTATTTTGACCAACGATAAAAACGTATCAACTAAACGCTGTTCCTCGGGTTTCATACCATCACTCCTATACGGCGGATTTACTTTTGTGGTTTTTAAACGGCAGCACGCCGCACGCGCATGCGTGGCGCGGGGCGACTTCCTGCAAGGCAAACGGCTGCGTTTGGCACGCGGGCTGCGCGTAGCGGCACCGCGCGGCAAAAGGGCAGGCCCAGCTTTCGCGTTCGGGGTGTTCTTCGGGCGTTTCCTGCCCGGCAAAAACGGCCCGGCGCGGGGCGTGTACGGAAGGCACGGCCGAAAGGAGCGCCTCCGTGTACGGGTGCTGGGGGTTGGTGAATAATTCTTCCGCGGGGGCGCGTTCCACAATGCGCCCGCGGTACATAACGGCAATATCGTCGCACAAAAAGCGCGCGACGGCAAAATCGTGCGTGACAAACAGCATAGACAGCCGGCGCGATTTTTTAATTTCTTTTAACAAATTTAAAATCTGCGCCTGCACCGATACGTCCAGCGCGGAAACGGGCTCGTCCGCCACTAAAATTTGGGGATTTAAGGCCAGCGCGCGCGCAATGCAAATGCGCTGGCGCTGCCCGCCGGAAAATTCGTGCGGGTACCGTTCCAGCTGGCTTTCCGAAAGGCCCACGGCCGTCAGCAGTTCCTTCAAGAAGGCTTTGCGTTCCTGCTTGTCCTTTTTCAGCCTGTGGATGTCCAGCGGTTCGCTTAAAAGCTGGCGCACGTTCATGCGCGGGTCCAGGCTGGAATACGGGTCCTGGTACACTACCTGCAACACGCGGCGCAATTTTTTAAATTCGCTTTTGGAAAGGGTCGGCACGTTTTGGCCGTTCACTTCCACCAGGCCGGAGGTGGGTTTTTCTATCCCTAATAACACTTTGCACAGCGTGCTTTTGCCGCAGCCGGACTCGCCCACCAGGCCCAGCACGTGGTTGTCTTCCAGCGTCAAAGACACGTCCTTTAGGACGGGTTTTTCCAGGTTTTTGCCCAGCAGCCGCCGGCGGGTGTAGGTTTTAAATAAATGTTCAATACGCACGGGGACGGTCATTTTCCCTCCCTCAGCCAGCAGCGGGTGCGGCGGCCGTTTTCTTCAAACAGCGGCGGGCAGACTTGGCGGCATTTGTCTTTGGCAAACGGGCAGCGCGGCGCAAACGGGCAGCCGGGCGGCAGTTTGCCCGGCAGCGGCGGGTGGCCGGTAATCACGGGCAGAATGTCCACCTTTTCGTGCACGGGTGCCAGGGAATTTAACAACCCCTGGGTATACGGATGAAGCGGGTGCTCAAACAGCTCCGCCGCGGGCGCATATTCCATACACATCCCGGCATAGAGCACCAAAACATCGTCGGCTATCCCGGCCACCACGGCCAGGTTGTGCGTAATAAACACGGCCGACATACCGCTTGCTTTCTGCAATTGTTTGATTAAATTTAAAATCTGGGCTTGTACGGTTACGTCCAGCGCGGTGGTGGGTTCATCCGCCACCAGCACATCGGGCTCCAGGGCAAGCGCCATGGCAATCATCACCCGCTGGCACATCCCGCCCGAAAATTGGAAAGGATATTCGTTCAGCCGTTTTTCCGCCCCGGCAATACCCACTTTTTCAAGCAGTTTTACGGCCTTGGCGCGCGCGGCGGATTTGGACATTTTGCGGTGGGCCAAAAGCGTTTCCGTTAACTGTTGGCCGATGGTCAGCACCGGGTTCAAACTGGCGGCCGGGTCCTGGAAAATCATGGAAATTTTATTGCCGCGGATTTTGCGCAATTCCTCGCGCCCGAGTGTGGCCAGGTTTTTGCCTTTATAGCGCACCTCGCCTTGGCTGATGCGGGCGTTGGGCGGCAACAGGCGCAAAATGGAAAGAGCGTGCACCGTTTTGCCGCTGCCCGATTCCCCCACCACGGCCAGCACGCGCCCTTTGGGCAGGGTGTAAGAAAGGCCGTGAAGCACCGGCAGGGGGCCGTCTTCACCGGCAAATTCTATGTGCAGGTCGCGCACTTCCAAAATGGGTTCGTCGGAGCGATTCATTAAATTTATTATAGCAATTTACCAACCCCTTCTGCGCCCCGAGCGGGCGGGAATTTGCTACACTTTATATATGAAGAAATTTGCGCTGCTGTTACTTCCGCTGTTTTTGCTGTGCGCCTGCGGCGGGTACGAAACCGTAACCGTCACGCTGCCGGACGGATTCCCCGTGCAAGCGCGGGTGGCCGATACGCCCCAAAAGCAGGAAAAGGGGCTGATGTTTGTGACCGAGCTGCCGGAAAACGAAGGAATGCTGTTTGTGTTTGACCAGGATGAAGACCAAGCCTTTTGGATGAAAAACACCCTGATTGATTTGGACATTGTCTTTATCGGGTCGGACCGCAAAGTAACGTTTGTAGCCGAAGAAATGCCCCACTCCTACACCTACACGCCCGATGACCAGGTGGCCTATGCGCTGGGTTACGGCCAATACGTGCTGGAGCTGGCCTCCAAAACCGCCGCCAAACACGGCGTGGTGCAAGGGGCCGAGATTCAATTTACGCTACCGGGAACCAAATGAAGCGGCTGTTTATTTTATTGTTTGTTGCCTTGTTTACCTTGCCCGCCCCCGCCAAGGAGGCCGGCTGGGACGCGCTGAATGCGGAAGCCAAACGCCATTTAATCAATTTACTAAACATTGACACGTCCCTGCCGGAACCGGACGAATTGGCCGCCGCACGCTATATTTATAAGGAATTTAACAAACACGGTATAGATTGGGACATTTTCATCCCCGAGCAAGGAAGAGCCAACCTGCTGGCGCGCATCAAAGGCAGCGACCCGACCCAAAAGCCGCTTCTTTTAATTTCCCATTTGGACACGGCCCCCGCCGCCGAAGGCTGGAGCTATCCGCCCTTTAAAGCCACGGTGGAAAACGGCAACATCTACGGCCTGGGCGCCACGGACGCCAAAAACTACACGGCCGTGTATGTGGCGCTGTTTACGTGGTTAAAAGACCAAAAAATTACCCCCAAGCGGGACCTGATTTTCCTGGCCACTTCCGGCGAGGAGTCGGGCAGCGAAACCGGCCTGCTGTGGCTGGGCGGCGCGCATTGGGATAAAATCAACCCCGGCTACGCCTTAAACGAAGGCGGCGGCGTCATTAAAAATAAGGACGGCGCGGACATTGTGTTTGCCGAAGCCTCCACCAAAATGTATATGGACATCAAAATCACCGCCTACGGCACAGGGGTCCATTCGTCCATGCCGGTAAACGACAACGCGGTGTATTTGCTCTCGCAGGCGCTGGCCAAAATTGCCAGCTACAACCCGCCCGCCAAACTGACGCCCACGGCCCGGACCTTCTTTAAAGCCATCGCCCCGCTGCAGGACGAAGACGGCCAAACCACCATTGACTTTTTGCTGACGGGCACCCCGCAAAACAGCCAATCCGCCGCCGAAATTATGGCCCTGGACCCGTTCTTCAGAAGCCAGCTGAAAGACACGATTAACCCCACCGTTCTTTCCGCCAGCAAGGACACCGGCTCCGCCAGCGGCGAAGCCAGCGCCATTTTAAACGTGCGCCTGCTGCCCGGTTCGGACCCGGATGAATTTTTTGAAAATTTAAAAAACCTGTTTGCCGACGACGAAAACATCACGCTGGAAATTTTGGAACGCCCCCAAACGCCGTTCCCGCAGCCGATGGACGGCACGGACGAACTGTTTGCCTCTATTGCCAAAACCGCCCAAAAGCTGATTCCGGGCGCCATCACCGTGCCGGGCATGAGCCCCGCGTCGGGCGATAACGAATTTTTGCGCAAACTGGGCGTAATTACCTACGGTCTGGGCCCGGATATGGACCCGCTGGCCGAAAACACCACCCACTCGCCCGACGAGTTCATCAGCGAAAAGGATTTGTTTAACCAACTGCAATTTTTGTCCGGCGTGGTGTTTGATTTTGCCTTCGGGCAGGACCTGCTGCCGCTTTCGCCCGAAACGGCCCCCGCGCCCGAAACCAAAACCGAACCTGCTGCCAAAGCGCAGCCGGCCAAAACAACCCAAAAATAAACCGTTTTATTTTTCCGACCCGTCCGGAATCAAAACAAGAGGAGTATTATGTCTGCCACTACAAAACAAAGTTTAGAAGTATTTTCCCGCAACGAAATTACGGAACACTATATTTACAAAAACTTGGCCGCGTGCGAAAAGAACCCCCAAAACCGCACCGTGCTGGAAACACTGTCCACCGACGAGAAACGCCACTACGATTTGATTAAAGAAGAATCCGGCGTGGCCGCCCGGCCGGACCGCTTTAAAATTTTTTGGTACTCTTTTTTGGCCAAAACATTAGGGCTGACGTTTGCCATTAAACTCATGGAATCGGGCGAGCACCACGCCTCCGGCACCTACCGTGCGTTTACGGATTATCCGCACATCGCCCAACTGGCCGAAGAAGAAGACGCCCACGAAGCCAAACTGATTGCACTGATTAACGAAGAACGCCTGGCGTATATGAGCTCGGTGATTTTGGGGCTTTCGGACGCGCTGGTGGAATTTACGGGCGCACTGGCCGGGTTCACGCTGGCGCTTTCCAACAGCAAGCTCATCGCGCTGACGGGCGCCATTACGGGCATTGCGGCGGCGCTGTCTATGGCGTCCTCGGAGTATTTGTCCTCCAAGACGGAAAAAGACTCCGGCAAGCACCCCGTCAAAGCGGCCGTGTACACGGGCGTGGCGTATGTGATTACCGTGGTGCTATTGGTGGCACCGTTTGCGTGCTTAAGCAATGTTTTTGCCGCGCTGGGGCTGATGTTGTTTTTTGCGCTCCTGCTGATTGCGGGCTTTATGTTTTACTATTCCGTGGCGCGGGGCGAAAATTTCAAACACCGCTTTATTGAAATGACGTGCCTGAGCTTTGGCGTGGCGGCGGTCAGCTTTTTAATCGGGTTTGCGCTCAAAACCTTCACGGGGATTGAAGCCTAACCGACTTCGCTTTACACATACCCCCGGCAAAACCGGGGGTTTTTTATGCATAAAAAACCCCGCCCTAAGGGCGGGGCAAAGCGATGAAACTTTTTGGAAATTAATTTCCACCGCCTGTTGTATCGCACACACCAGGTTTTCCGTCGTTGCAGCAAGCGCCAGAAGCATCAACCGCATCCACCCCGCAGAAGTCGGCGCACAATTCCTTGCCGCCAGCATCCGTACCCGTGCAGGTGGTTTTATTGCTGACGTATTTGCGGGACAAGTTATAGCTATACTGCAAAGTACCACCCGTATTCGGCACGCGGGTGGCCGTGGCAGCGCCAGTGTCATAATCCGTCTCGGCCAAGACCACCTTAAAGCCGTTGCCGCCGCCGGAGGTGGGGTTGCCTTTGGTGTAGTAGGTGGACCCAGAGGCGCCTTTCGGAGCAACGTCCAAGGATTTGTATTCCGTAGTATACTTGTTAATTTGCAAGTATTTGCGCTGTTGGGCCTGAGCAATGGTATTCAACAGCTGATCCGCTTCCGTCATGCGGGAGCGTTCTACCGCTTTAAAGTACTGCGGCATGGCCATAGCAGCCAAAATGCCAATGATGAGGACCACCACCAGCAATTCAATCAGGGTGAAACCCTTTTTAGTATTCATAAGCTTTTCTCCTTTTTTAGTGCGGCCCGGAAAAGGGAACTGTAGGAGTTTTTATATAACCTTTCCCGGACCGTAACCCCACTGTATCAAAAAAAAAAAACGAGTCAAGCCCTTTTAAGATTCCCGTCGCAAATCAGCGCATATTAGCCCCATTTTGCGCAAAAAACAGCCGCTCCGGAAAAATCCGAAGCGGCTGTTTAAAACGGCTTTTTTCGGCGTTATAAATTAATTTCCATTTCCACCGGGCAATGGTCCGAGCCCATCACGTCCGCCAAAATGGCGGCCCCCGTCACCCGCGGCAAGGATTTTTGGTCTATCATAAAATAGTCCAGCCGCCACCCCACGTTGCGTTCCCGCGCGCGGGTTTTGTAGTCCCACCACGTGTAATGCCCGCCGGATTTTTCAAAGGCGCGATACACGTCCACATATCCTTCCGTAAAAAACCGGTCCAGCCAGGCGCGTTCTTCCGGCAGGAAGCCGGACACGTCCGCGTTTTCCTTGGGGCGGGCCAGGTCAATCTCCCGGTGGGCGGTGTTCACGTCTCCGCAGGCAATCACCGTCTTGCCCGTATTAAAAAGTTCTTGGCTTTTTTCCAAAAACCGTTTGTAAAAACGCAGTTTAAACGCAATGCGTTCTTCCCCCTGCCCGCCGTTGGGGAAATAGATGTTTAAAAAATAAAAATTCGGATATTCCAAAATCAGCGTGCGGCCTTCGCGGTCCAATTCTTCCACGCCCAGGCCGTGCGTCACCGCCAGCGGCGGTTGCTTGCAAAAGCACGCCACCCCGCTGTACCCTTTGCGCTCGGCACAGCAGTAAAACGCATGGTACCCCGGCGGATTTTGCAGCGCTTCCGAAAGCTGCTGCGGGCAGGCCTTGGTTTCCTGCACGGCCAAAATGTCCGCCCCGCAGGAAGCCAAAAAATCCAAAAATCCTTTCTTTTCCACCGCGCGGATACCGTTGACGTTCCAGGAAATAAACTTTTGAGTCATTTTCCCCCCTTTTGGCAAATGATATAATATATTATAAATTAAATGCGCCGGTTCCCCTCAAGCCGGCGTCAGGAGTAGGTATTATGATTAAACATGGAAAATGCTTCTTTACTTCCGAATCCGTTTCCAAAGGGCACCCGGACAAAGTCTGCGATCAGATTTCCGACGCTATCCTGGACGAAATTTTGAAGAAGGACAAAACCGCCCGCGTCGCCTGCGAAACGTACATCACGAGGGGGCTCGTCATCGTCGGCGGAGAAATCACCACCCGCACGTGGGTAGATGTGGAACAAATCGCGCGCGACGTGATTAAAAACATCGGCTACGACGACGCCAAATACGGTTTTAACTACAAAACCTGCGCTGTGATTAACGTCATCGGCAAACAATCGCCCGACATCAGCCAGGGCGTGGACGTCGGCGGCGCCGGCGACCAAGGGTTAATGGTCGGCTACGCGGTGGACGAAACGCTGGAATACATGCCGCTTTCGCTCATGTTGTCGCACGAAATTTTGAGAAATTTGGAAAAAGCCCGCCGCACCAAAATGCTGCCCTACCTCGGCCCCGATGCCAAAAGCCAGGTGACCGTGGAATACCGCGACGGTAAACCCGTGCGCGTGGACACGATTGTGGTTTCCACCCAACACACCGAAGACATTTTGGACCGCACCGGCACCAAAATTACCGAAAAATCCAAACGCGAAATTGAAGCCGCGGCCATTATTCCGGCCGTCAAAAAATGGATTGATAAGGACACCAAAATTTACATCAACCCGACGGGCAAATTCGTCATCGGCGGTCCGCAATCCGACACCGGCCTGACCGGCCGCAAAATCATTGTGGACACCTACGGCGGCCGCTGCCCGCACGGCGGGGGTGCCTTCTCCGGCAAGGACCCGACCAAAGTGGACCGCTCCGCCGCCTATATGGCCCGCTACATTGCCAAAAACATCGTGGCCGCCAAACTGGCCCACGAATGCACCGTGCAGATTGCCTACGCCATCGGGCGCGAAGAACCCGTGGGGTTCTACGTGGATACGGACGGCACGGGCGTAATCCCGGACGAAAAACTCGCGCAGATTGCGCGCAAGATTTTCCCGCTTACGCCGCGGGGCATTATTGAGTATTTTAAACTCAGAAACCCCATCTATCTTGCCACGGCTTCTTTCGGGCATTTCGGCCGCAAGGAATTCCCCTGGGAAGCTACCGACAAGGTAAGCGCGCTGCAAAAAGCCGCCAAATAATTTTCAGCTCCGCCCGTAAGCGCGGAGCTTTTTTAAGTTATGATGAAATCCAGAGTTCAAAAAGCCAAAAGACAGACACAAAAACGGTTATAACTGCGCCCAAGCCGTGGCCTGCACCTATTGCGACCTGCTAGGAATGGACGAAAAAACCGCTTTCCGCGCCGTGGAAGCCTACGGCCTGGGCATTGCCAAACGCTACGAACCCTGCGGTTCCGTATGCGCGATGATGATGCTGGCCGGGTTGAAAAACAGCGACGGAAATTTGCAAAAGCCGGCGTCTAAATTTGCCACCTTTGAACTGGGCAACAAAATGGCCCAAAAGTTTGAAGATTGGAACACCACCTGCTGCTGCGCCATCCTGCGCGGAACCGACGGCAAAACCGACCGCCTGCGCTCCTGCCGCGGCTGCGTGGCCGACTGCGCACGCATTGTGGAAGACGTCCTTTTCCCGGGGCAGTTTGAACCGTATGAAGCAAGACACGCGGAGGAAGAATAATGAAAAAAGTATGTATGGTAGTAACCGACGGGTTTGAAGAAATTGAAGCGATTGGCACTTTTGCTATTTTGCGCCGCGGCGGCGTGACGGTGGATATTTATTCCCTCTTGGATAAAGACGCTACGGGCCGCTTCGGCTTGACGTGCACGAAACTGCGGCCGTTTTCCGCTTTGGACGGCAACAAATACGACTTACTGGTAATGCCTGGCGGACCGCAGTACAAGGCAATGGAAGCTAACCCCGCCGTGCAAGCGCTGATTAAACAGTTTATGGACGCGGGCAAAACCGTAGCCGCCATTTGCGCCGGCCCGACGATTTTAGGCCACGCCGGCTATCTAAAAGGCCGCCGCTACACCTGCTTTACGGCGATGAATGAGGACTTTGGCGGCACCTATTGCGAAGATTACGCCGTAAAAGACGGCAACATCATCTCCGGCAAATCGGCCGCGGCCGCGATAGACTTTGCCTTCCTGGTGTTGGAAGACGCCGCCGGCAAAGAAGTGGCCGACAAAACCAAAAAAGAAATCTACTACAAAGGCAATTAAATTTTCCCTGTCTGGGATAATTAAAAGCCCCGGCGGGATTTCGCCGGGGCTTTTGATGTATTAATTAATTACATATTCCGAACCACTTTTGCGTCCGTTACTTAATGCATTACAAACGGACTTTCCTTGTTCATTATATCCACCACAAAATATACTGGATGCATCAGCCGTGATATACATATAATAAAATTGTTTGACAGGCACACGGTTGGCGGCGGCAATCGTATCAGGCCGACCTTCTAACTGCGTGCCATACTGAAAGTTTTTAGTCTGCTTCCGCCGCCAATCATACAGGGTTGTATCTTCCCCCGGGATTTCTATATCCAACTCATCTATATGCTCGGCATATACGCCATTGGCCATATAATATACTTTGTTGGCGTCGGCAATGCTTTTCAGTAGAGTCATTGCCTCAACCGCGCGGGATTTTTCTACCGCTTTTGTGTACTGCGGAAGTGCTACCGCCGATAAGATGCCGATAATCAGCACCACGACTAACAATTCAATGAGCGTAAACCCGCCTAATCGGCGTTTTGCGCGGAGTTTTCCGTCCAAGAGTGTTTTTTGATAAATTCTGTTCATAGACAAAATTTATCAAAAAAAAAAAACGAGTCAAGCCCAGAGGCTTTTGCTTTTGCTTTTGCTGTGGCTGTTGTTGTTTATCCGGCCCTTTAGCCCCTCCTATAAAAAGCCTTCCAAGCGAATCAGGAATTTTATTGTTAGAGTGCGGAAACCGAACGAGTTATAAAATTTCCCACTTAGAAGTGATTTTTATAGGACCCTGGACCAGCGCTGGCACGGCACGCCTTCCCACGGACGGGAAATCCAATAAAAAAGCGGGCCGGAAAATTCTTCCGGCCCGCCCAATCATTCGTACAATTCTGCTTAAAACCGCAACGTCAAGG
>CALUYH010000001.1 GCA_944324965.1 Candidatus Avelusimicrobium gallinaceum | reverse complement strand
CGACACAGCCCTAAGTGCCGGATAGGAACGGCAAAATTTTTTACACTTCTATTACTTCTTTATCGCACATTAGCAAAAATAAACGGATTAAAATGCGTTAGTTGGACATATACCGTACACGCAGAAGATACACTCGGGAATAGCATAGACCTCAGACATATAGGCCGTTTTGATACTCCCACTAAGGCAAGCACCTACATACGGGAAAATGATGGCGCGTGGGAGTTTTTTAGCAACTTTGAAACCTGCGAGCCAAATACCACAGCACAAGAACAATTATTAAATGTGTTTGGTAATAAAAAAAATAAACGGAGAACAGCGTAATATGACCGAAAAAGAGAAATTAGAAGTAATCAAACATTCCTATGAAGTATTGCAGGGGTTGGTAAAGGACCTAAACGAAAGAGTAAAGGACGCCAAGGACGGTATTGCCACATCGGACCAAAACCTGATAATGGGGAGCTTGTATGGATTGGATGGCACCGCAGAGCACATAAAAAATGTTTACGCGGTAATGACCTATCTACAACCAATCGAGGTTAAATATGCCCAAGACACGCCGAAAATGCCCAAACTGTGGCCGATATATGGTAGGTTACCTGCTATAATCCGCAAAAACAACAAGACGGAAATCTGCAGCACATGTGAATTACTGGAAGCACTAGATGCCTATATAAATAGGGGCTAGAAATTAATCTAATCCCTTTTACTATTGCCTACAGCAAGCGAATGTACTAGCAAACCTCACCAGGAGTCCTAGCATTTTCCTATTCCAAAGATGGCTTTAATTCTTCCAAAGTAAAATTGAAAGATTTTACCTCTTATTCAAGGCGCTTAAATTACAATAATTATAAATCCCTGAAAACAGAGTTGGAATTAAGAATTTTTGGCTAAATTTTCTATTAATTCCCTGTTTTGTTTTTAGGGAATTTATACAAGTTGTATAGGGAAAACAGGGCAAAAAATGGCTCAAAAAACCCTAAAAATTAACATTTTTCCCTGTATTTTCCCTGCATATCAGGGAATTTGGCACAAAAAACTAACAGCATATTGCTGAGCAAACTACACACTCCGTGGCAATTTAAAACCCCGCTTCCGGCGGGGTTTTTATATTGGCACGCTGGAGCGGCACAAACAACGGGGCTGTTTTCTGCAAGCGTACCGCACAAAAAGATACAATACATATATGTCCACCCAACTGATTTTATTAGGCACAGGCAACGCGCTTGTGACCAAATGCTACAACACGTGCTTCGCCCTGAAAAACGGCAAGCAATACTTTCTGACGGACGCCGGCGGCGGCAACGGCATTTTGGCCCAACTGGAAAAAGCCCGCATTCCGCTTTCCGACATTTCCGCGCTGTTTGTCACGCACGGACACACGGACCATATTTTGGGCGTCATTTGGGTCATCCGCCTGGCGGCCTCGCTTTTTACGCGCGGCAAGCACCCGGGCTTAACTGTTTTTTGCCACGACGAATGCGAGGAAAAACTCCGCACTTTCTGCCGTATGACGCTGACCGCCAAACTGCAAGCCGTCTTGGACCACGGCGTAAAATTCGTCCGCCTGCAAGACGGAGACAACTTCACGGCCGCCGGGTTTGCCTGCACGGCGTTTGACATTCACTCCACCAAAACCAAACAATTCGGCTACCGCGCCGTCCTGCCGGACGGGCAGGTGCTGGTCTGTTTGGGCGACGAGCCGTACAACCCCGCCTGCCAACGCTACGCGCAGGGGGCGGATTGGCTGCTTTCGGAAGCGTTTTGTTTGTATGCGGAACGGGAACAATTTAACCCCTACGAAAAACACCACAGCACCGCCTTGGACGCGGCCCGCACCGCCCGCGAACTGGGCGCAAAACACCTGGTGCTCTACCACACGCAGGACAACTGCCTGCCCGAACGCAAACGCTTGTATACGGCCGAAGCAAAGCAGGTTTTTGCCGGCCAGGTGTACGTGCCGGACGATTTGGAAACGCTGGACCTGGCCCGCTGATTTAAAGGAACAAAAAACCCCGCTCTCCGCGGGGTTTTTAACGGCAACAGAGCGACGTTAACTGCGGTAGGGATCTTCGGAAGGTTCTTCTTCTTCGTCAAAATCCTCTTCTTCCGCGCGGATGGCTTTGGCAAACTCGGCCCAATCCTTGCCGGGAGCTTCAAAATTGATGTTAAGCCCCGTGTTGGAATAAGGGCCGAACACTTTGTCTTCCCCCGCAAAAATGTTTTGCTCCAGCGTAATTTGCAACAAAAAATTATCCGGCAAATTGTACGTGGAACAGCACCCCGCCGGCGGCGGAACCGGCCGCATATACAGCGATACTTTCGGCTCCAGCATGGTCCAGTTGTTTTCTTTCCGCTCGGCCAGCGTCTCGGCGATAAAGTCCGAAAGATAAATGCTTTCCTCGTCTTTTAACGCAATTAATTTTTCCGCCAACGCCGGATTAAAAATGCTTTCCCCCTCGCAGTACAGCCCCAGCTGGTATTCCATAAATTCCCCTTCGCTGCCGGGGTTGGACCAAATGGTCAACGGGGTAATTTCCAGTTCCAAATGTCCTTTTTTGCCAAATTTAATTTTTGCCATAATCGCTCCTTTTCTGTTTAAAAATCTGTCTTTCAACTACCAGCCGCCGCCCCCGCCGCCGCCGGACCCGCCGCCGCTGGATCCTCCGCCGCCAAAACCGCTGGAGCCGCCCCCAAAGCCGGATGACGAACGCTCCAGGCGGGCAGAAGCCGCCGCCCACAGGCCGGTAAAAGCAACCGCATCGTGGGAAAAAGCCATCCCGGCGGATTCTTCGGTTTGTTTAAGAACTTTCTCCCCCAGTTCCTGTTGGAACGCCTGCTGCCACTTGTTTTGCACGTTTAGTGCCACGGCATACGGCAAATGGTTGCAATAAATGCGCGAAGCATTCGTCGGGTCCGAGGCAAACACCCGGTATTTTTCGGCGGTTTGCAAATACTGCAAAAATCCTTCTATCTCGTCCATTTGTTTGCGTCCGGCCACCGTATAGGCCCGCACCAGTTTAAAAAATATCCCGCCCGGCAGCAGCAACACAAATGCCAACACGGCCCCTCTCACGCCACCCAGCAGGGCGTACAAAAACAGCGCAAACAGCAGGGAAAAATAAAATGTAGCATCGGAGCTCTTTTTTTCGGAAAAACTTTTCACCGTCGGATACAGCCACGCAAATACAAACAAAATACAAAACCAGACCTGCACGGGCAGCATGATTCCCTGTCCCGTTTTGACATATTTCCACAACAGGAAAACGGCAAAAGCCAACGTGGGCAGATTCGCCCACAAATGGCGCGCAAAATAGCGTCCGTTTTCCCACCGGGCCAAGGCTTTTTGCGCCGCCTTCTGCGCGGACAAAAAGGCAACGCGGTTGCTCCGACACAGCGTGACCCGTTGCTCCTTGGCAAACAAAGCAGCCATAAACTCCTGTTCTTCCGGAGGCAGATGTACCTGCGCAGGCGCCTCTTTCTGCACCAGCACAAAGGTTCTGCTGCCTTCTGTAATTACCTGCATACAGCCTTTTTGCACCAGCGAAAGAATAATCACGGTGTTGGTTGTGGTATCGTATTTCATTTGGCGCAGGTACCTGGCTTGCGCGGGGGACAGCCCGGCAGGCGGTTCCAACAGGCGCAGGATCCTTGCCCACCCACCGCCACACGACGGCATAATAGATCAATAACACCAGCCATACCAGTAGCACCGGTCCTAAAAAGGGGCGGTATTTTTTCCATGCGCGCTCGTATTTTTCCCAACGGGACGGCTGCTGCACCACGCCTTTGGCAAACGCGGCGGAAACGGTAAATCCTTCCCCCGGGGCCAGCGGGCGCGTCGTCACAAAAAACAGGTTCCCGTCCGCGCGGGCTGCCACCGGGCCCGATTCGTTTTGATAGCCCGTATACAGCGAAATGCCCTGCGGCACAATCGCAGCCCCCGCAGGCAACGTCACGCGCACGGACGCGTGTTCAATGGGGAACTGCCATTCGTTTCCCGTCACGTTCCAATAGAGTTCGTCAAAATCCGGCTGAAAGCGCACGACGTCAAACGCCCGATAGGAAATTTCGTAATTTTGCCGGCCGCGGGAAAGAATCGTGTTTTCATCGCCGATATACACCATCAGGCCTTTGCTCAAGTTGCGCACCCGGTACGGTTCCGGCCGCCCGTTGCGGCGAACGGACAACACTTCATAACCGGACAGGCCTTTCTCCGGCAACATCCGAAAAATGCCCCGCTTGATTTGATCCCTGCAAGCCTGCACGGTGATTTGCTCGGTCACGCGGACGGACGCATCCGGCTGGACGGCCACGGACACATTCATCCGTTCTATTCTTTCACACGGCGGTTCTTGAGCAAATGCGGACCCAGAAAACAAAATCATCCACAACCCAAACGCCAAAACCTTTACAGCGGGGGCACAGAAACGGCCCGCACGGGCAAAGGCACTCCCCCGGCGGACGCGGGCCTTGTTATAAAAGAGAGAAAACGAACGCAGGAAAAACATATTAGTTTTATTATATTTATTTTCAGTTCATTTTGATAGAATATAGAAAAGGATTGATATGCGCTACATTCTCTATTTATTTACCATGGCACTTTTGTTTGTGGGCGGAATAATGGTGGGCAACATCTACCTGCCGCCGCGGGCTGCCACGTTGGCAGCGTCCGTATCGGTGCCGCCGCTTTCGCAAAACAATCCCGTGTTGCAGGACACCACTCCGCAAACAGCCCAGCGCAATTTGAACATTTTAAACGAAGCCTTGCAATCCTGCCCCGTCGTAGTAAACGAGGAAAAAGACCGCCTGGTAAACCAAATCCGCCTGCTCCTGGCGCTGGAAGATTTTGAAATTAAAAAGGCCCAGCTGGAATTGGAAATCGCCAAAAATACGGACACCAACCGCCCGACCACCCAATTTGTGCAAGCCGTTTCCGCCTACAACGAAGCGCGCGAAACCGCCGAACAGTTAGCCGACGAATTATTCCCGTTGCCCGAGCCGGTTGCCGAAACCCAACCGGAAAACGCGGCAGATACAACCGTTTCCAAACAAGCGTCTACGGCCACCGCCGCCAACGCTGCCGCAAAAACCCCGGCCGCCAAAGGCGAAAAACCGGCCGCAACCAAGCAAACCGCCGCCAAAGCCACGGCGCCCCAAACGGCTGACACCGCCGCAAAAGCCGCCACAACCAAAACGGCTGACGCCCCTGCAAAAGCCGGCGCCCAAAAGACTTCGGACCAGCAACAAAAAGCCCCTGCCGCCCAAGCAGCAGAGGCTCCTACCCAAAAATAAATTTACAGGTTGTGTTTATCAAACACCGCGTGCTCCGCGGTTTTGCCGACCAGTTTGGTCTGCGGGCCGACAATCACGTCTTGCAGGGTACAATCCGTCAAATCCGCCTCGTACGCCACCGACACATACGGCCCCAACACACAATTTTTGGCTTGCACGCCGTCGGCAATCCAGCACGGCGGCACAATTTTGTTTTGCGCTTCCAGTTCCGCCGGCACCCGGTGGTGGCGGTCCAACAGCAGGCGGTTGGTTTGCAGCAAAACTTCCACCGTGCCGCAATCAAACCAATCGTTCATCTGCACAGGCACAATGTCCATCCCCTGCGCCAGCAGCACCGACAGCGCGTCCGTCAGCTGGATTTCGTTCTTAACCTTTTTGCCGGAGCGGATGACTTCTTCCAACGCGCCGAAAAGCCGGGCCGAATCCAAAAAAGCATACGCCCCGATGATGGCCAGGTTGGATTTGGGATGGGCCGGTTTTTCTTCAAACGAAATGATTTTCCCGTCCTTCATTTCCACAATGCCAAAGCGGGACGGATCCTGCACGGCGCGAATGCCGATGGCGTTTTTCCCGCCGAAGACCAGCGGTTTTAAATCACCGTCCACAATCGTATCCCCCAGCAAAATAAAGCACGGGCCGGACACATACGGCTTGGCCAAATAAATGGCGTGGCCCAAGCCCTTTGGTTCGGGCTGTTCCACAAACGTAGCGTCCAAATGCGGGTATTGCGAGCGGACAAAATCCAAAATGACTTCTTTTTTGTAACCGACGATAAATACAACTTTTTTTATCCCTAAACTTTCCACCTGGTCCAGGATATGGCCCAAAATGGGTTTGCCGGCCACGGTAATCATGGTTTTGGGCATATTGGCCGTATAGGGCAGTAAACGTACGCCCTTGCCGGCGGCAGGGATAATAGCGGTAAACGGTTCCATACAGGGGCCTTATGCGCGGCCCGTCTCCTTTAACAATTCGCGGTACATCGCCAGCTGGGAGGCATACACTTGGGCTGCTTGGCCTGGGGTGTACTCGCTGCGATAGGTCCAATTTTCTTCGCCCACGGTACCGGGGGTATTCACCCGGTCCAGTGTACCGATGATGTCTTGCCAGGAGAAAAGTGTAATGGCGGAATTGGAGCCGAGCACGCGGCGCAAAATGGCGCGCTGCGTGTCAGCGGTAAACGGCACGTTGCCGTCCGTTTTTTGGGCGGAAATCATTTCCCAAATGTTGGCGCGTTCGTGCGGGTCCATGGTTTCCCACCAGCCGCGCACGGTTTCGGTATCGTGCGTAGAAGTGGTAGCCAAAGACACTTGCGGATAGTTGCGCGGTTCGCGGTAGTAGCCGTTGTCCTCGCGCTCCCAACGCAGCACTTTGTACCCCGGAATGCGTAAATCCACCAGCATCCGCCGTACATAGTTGGGAATGACGCCCAAATCTTCGCCCACGGGCAATTTGCCTTTGGCTTCGTCCAACACCATACGCAAAAAATTGTACCCGCGGTCAATCTGGTTTTGCTCGCCCTGAATATCAAACGAGCCTACTTCATCGCCCGGCGCAAATACATAGGTGCGGAAGAACCCCACCAAATGGTCCAGGCGGAAAATGTCATACAGCTCCGTTACGCGGCGGATTTTGCGCCGCCACAAATCCAAATGATGTGCATGCTGGTACACCCAATCGTACGCGGGCAAGCCCCAGCGCTGGCCGCCCTTGGAAAACTGGTCCGCCGGTGCGCCGATTTCCCACCCCAAGCGGTAGTTTTCCCGCTCGGACCAGACTTCGGCGCTGTCCAAATTGGTGCCGAAGGGAATATCGCCAAAAATGAGCACGCCCTTTTCCTGCGCGAACACTTTGGCGCGGCGGAGCTGCTGGTCCAAAATCCACTGCATGTAGGCAAAATAATTGACGTATTCGCGGTACTGGTTTTCAAACATGCGTACGGCGGTTTTATCAAAGTTGCGCAACCCTTCGGGCCATTGGGTCCAGGTTTGCCATTTGTAAAATTCTTTAATCGCGCGGAACACCGCATAGCCGCGCAGCCAGCCGGATTGGGCGGCGCTGTAGGCCTCAAAGGCTTGAAAGCGGGGCGTGTTGGCGGCAGCTTCCGTCTGCAAAAAGTGCTGATACGCAAACCACAAGGCTTTGAGTTTGGCCTGCTTGACGGCAAAAAACGGCGCTTTTTTGGCGTTGTGCCACGTGGCAATTTGGGGCGCCAGCGAGGCGACAAATTCTTTGGCGCGGGGGCTGGCGGCCACATCGGGCACATCGGAAATATCGGCGTACACGGGGTCCGTAGCGAACGCGCTTAAAGCGGAGTACGGGCACGTTTCGCCGGGGGCGGTTTCCTGCAGAGGCAGGATTTGGATGACTTTTGCCCCCTGGGAGGCTAAAAATTCCGTCCATTGCCGAAGGGACGAAAAATCCCCTACGCCCCAATCACCGTCGGTTTTCATCGCGGCGAGCGGGAGCAAAATACCGTTGATACGGCTGGAAAGCACTTGGTCCTGGATGGTCATGGGGCGTTATTTCTTGGCGATAGCCTCAATTTCCACTGCGCTGCCTTTGGGCAGGGCAACCACCTGGATGGTGCTGCGGGCGGGCGGGTTTTCCTTAAAGAACGACTCGTACACCGCGTTCATTTCGGCAAATTTGGTTAAATCGGTCATAAAAACGGTGGTTTTGACCACATGTTTTAAGGTGCAGCCGGTTTCCTTTAAGATATTTTCCAAGTTATGCAAAATCAGCTCCGTTTGCACGCGCACATCACCGCTGAAAATTTCGCCCGTCACGGGGTCAATCGGCAAAACGCCGGACGTAAACACAAAACCGCCGTCTTCAATCGCTTGGGAATACGGGCCGATGGCCTTGGGAGCATTGTTGGAATTGATAACTTTTTTCATAAAACCCTCACAAAATAAAATCGGGCACTTAAAACCCCTTTTCTATATATGGTAGCAAGCACGGCGGGGCTTGTCAAACAAATAGCCTGCAAAAGAGGTTTGACGCAAAAACGGAAAAAGTGTTATAATAAATTATCGGAAAAAAGCCGCAGCAAAAAATAAAAATAAATTTCTTGTGTGTGTGCTTAAATTTGTAGTATAATAAATATGTTGGGTTTAACCCGATACCAGATTAAACCCGGATAGTTCTTTTGACTGCTTTTTTGCGCTCGTAGCTCAGTGGTAGAGCATCCGCCTTTTAAGCGGGGGGCCGTGAGTTCAAGTCTCACCGGGCGCACTTTTAATGCCCTCTTCGTCTATCGGTTAGGACGTCGGATTTTCAATCCGAAAAGAGGAGTTCGATTCTCCTAGAGGGCGTATTTTTTTGCATTTAGCCGTTAGGCGTTTTACCAGGAAGAGGCCGAGATCCCTCTTCCTTTTTTGTTTTATACTTTGCTACAATTCCCCTATGACGCCCCGTTTAACCGCTATTTTGTATGCGCTTTTGGCCGCCCTGTTTTACGGGATGAGTGCTCCCTTTTCCAAACTACTCCTGGCGCAGCTGTCCCCCACGTTTTTGGCGGCGCTTTTGTATCTGGGCGCCGGGCTGGCCATGGCGGCGCTAGGCCGGGTACGGGCGTTTGATTCCCCCGCCGAACAACCTTTAAGCCGCACGGACATTCCCTATCTGATTGCCATGGTCCTGCTGGATATAGCCGCCCCGGTGCTGTTGCTTATGGGCTTGCAAACGGCTACGCCGGCCACGGTATCGCTGTTAAACAATTTTGAAATCGCCGCCACGGCACTGATTGCGGCCGTGTGGTTCCGGGAGCGGGTCGGCCGGCGGCTGTGGGCCGCCATCGGGCTGATTACCGCGGCGTGCATTTTGCTGACGGTGGAAGATTTTTCCGCCCTGGCTTTTTCCGGCGGGGCGGTGCTGGCGTTGCTGGCCAGCGTCTGCTGGGGGTTTGAAAACAATACCACCCGCGTATTATCGGGCAAGGACCCAAGGCAAACCGTTATGGTAAAAGGCTTCGGTTCCGGGCTGGGGGCACTGATACTGGCGGGGGCGTTGGGTGAAATATCCGGCCCCGCGGGCTGTATAGCGGGAGCCCTGCTGTTGGGCGCGCTGGCCTACGGGTGCAGCGTGTATTGCTACATTCGGGCGCAACGCCAATTGGGCGCCGCGCGCACGGGCATTTATTACGCGTTTGCCCCCTTTATTGGGGTGGCATTATCCTTTTGGCTGGTGGGGCAGCCGCTGGGCGCGGCATTCTGTACGGCCTTGGCCATTATGCTGGCGGGCACATACTTGGCCGTCACCGAGCCCGGGCGCAGCGGCCGTTAATCAAACCGTTTGACGCGGCGATGGCAATACGGCTGCGTGCCGGCGCGTTCGTAATAACGCCAATGGTAATCTTCCGCCGGCCAAAAAGTGGTGGCGGGCGTTACGCGCGTAACGACGGGGTAGCCTTTCTGTTTTAATAAATTAATCACCTGAAAGGCCACGTGGCGCTGTTCCAAGGTGGTATAAAAAATTTCCGAGCAGTATTGCGGGCCGATGTCCGGGCCCTGGCCGCCGGATTGCGTCGGGTCGTGTATTTCCATAAATCCTTTTACCAGCGTTTCGTAGGAAACTTGGGCCGGGTCAAACACGATGCGCACGGCTTCGGCGTGGCCGGTGGTATGCGTGCAGACTTGTTCATACGTCGGGTTCGGCACGTGCCCGCCGATGTAGCCGGGTTCTATCTTTAAAATACCGGGAAAATTCTTCATCAAATGCTCCACGCCCCAAAAACATCCGCCGGCAAAAATGGCTACTTCGCCGTTTTCCGCAGATTCTTCCGGCGCCGGCTGAAACACCAGCGAAAGCGAATTGACACAATGGCGCGTATTGGCGGGTGTTAAGTGCTCGCCTTCAAATACGTGGCCCAAATGCCCGCCGCACCGGGCGCACACGATTTCCGTCCGCTCACCGTCCGGGTCCGGCACGCGCTTAACGGCGCCGGGGATGGCAGCCTCAAAGCTGGGCCAGCCGCAGCCGGCATCAAATTTGGCGGAACTTTCGTAAAGCGGTGCACCGCATTGGCGGCACAAATAACGCCCGGGCGCCCCGTTGGCAAAGTATTTGCCGCTGAAGGGTGCTTCGGTTTCTTTATGCAGGATAACGTTTTTTTCGGCTTCGTTTAATGGCTTCATAAAATTTCCCCCTAGGTTTATGCTATCCGTTTCGGTGCGGCCCGTCAACAGAAAAGTTATAATATAAGCAACTTCTATGAAAAAATTTTTACTTTTATTTACCTGCGTCTTTCTGGCGGCGTGCAGCTCGCTGATGCCCTATAAAGACCAAAATCTGGACTACCTGCAAGGCATTGAAAAAGACCCCAACGCCTACCGCGGGCAGGTGGTATCCTTTGGCGGCGAAGTGGCCGGCATTACCGAGGACACCCTGCGGATGATGCTGGTGATGAAAATAGACGCCCCGCTGTATTACTACGCCACCGGCAAGGGCAATTCCCTTTCCTACGAAATGCTTTTGGTCACGTTCAACAAGCGCGGTATGCCGCAAATGACGGGCATCAAAAAGGGAAATACCATTAAAGTGCTGGCCCGCGTGAGCAGCTATGAAACGCGCAAGAACTTTACCGGGGACGATATTGCCGTGCTGCATCTGATTGCGTTTGCCGTGTCCGACCATACCCAGCACAAAGATTTCTTCCGCCCGGAAACGCCCGACCGCCAACTGTACGAATCGTGGAAAGAAGGGCGATTGTTTTTTGAAGAATCGGCGCAAGACGTCATCAACCGTTGCCCCAAGGAGAATACGCCCCAACTGCCGGAACACTTTTTTAAACAGCCGGCCGCCACGCAGGAGCCGCCCGCCGAAAAACCCGCCGAGCCGGAAAAGGGCATTGTGTTTGACGAAGAAGAACCTACTTTTGTACTAGACCCGCAGCCTACCGTTTGCCCGGAACAGGAGCCCGCTCCTTCGGCGGCCCCTCAACCGGACGAAAAGGCCCCTTCGGAAAATGAAAACCGGCCTGCTTCGGAATCGGCAGAACAAACCGCTGCGCCGGCTGACGGCGAAAGCGCCGCGGCCCCGGCAACCGAAACACCCAACGCCCCGCTTGCGGCAAACGAAACAAGTGCGCAAACGCCCGCCCCCGAAAATGTGCCAACGCCGGCAGACGGAACCCGGCAACAACCGGAACCGGACGAAACCACCGCGCCTGCAACGCCAGCCGCGCAATCCGCCTCGGCTGCCGTGTTGCCCGAAAACAAAACAAGCGCGGAAAATTCCGCGCCTGAAAAAGTAATCACGCAAAAACCGTCTGACAGCGCCACGCCGGCGGAAAAACCGGCCGTTGCTTCGAACGAACCTACAACCCCGGCGGAAGTTTCTCTTTCATCAACCGGCGGAAATTAAATTTTTCACCGTCTGCACAAAAGGTTCCGTCTCCCACTGCGTGCACCAACCGCGGGTCCGCGCAAGAAGAATTTTGCCACACTTCCACTGCCTGCAATACAAAAATGCCATATGACGGTAAAAATTTCTCCACCGTGCACTCCACACACGCCACGCAATCTTCCAGCAATGGCGCGCGCACGCGGGAAGCAGGCCGTGCGGTTAAATGAAATTTTTTAAATTTGTCCGTATCTTCCCCGCTCACCATCCCAATCTGTACCGCCGTTTTAAGCAGTTGCGGCCCCGGCACGCACAGCACGCATTCCTTCGTTTTGCGAAGCGCGCCAAACGAATAGTTCCACGGTCCCGTGCACAGCGCAAACCGCCCGGCAAAATCCAGCGGCATAGACCAGGAAATCGTCATCACGTTGTTCTTTTGGCCGTCGAAAGTAGTAACCAGCAACAGCGGGCCCGGCTCCAAAAAGGTGAGGGCTTTTTCCAGCTTTACTTTTTTAAGTTTATGCATAGGCGCCTCCTGGTTTTATTATAGCATTGGAAAAAGACATTCAAATAAAACTCCCGCTTGGGCGGAGCTTTTAGGCATAAAAAACTCCCGCCCTTTGGGCGGGAGCTTAAAGCTAAAACAGCAATAATTACATCGTAGCCGAAGGAGCGGCGCATTCAGAAGTGGAACCGTCGTTGCAGCATTTTACGCTGGCAGAAGCCGTGTCAATACCGCAGAAGTCGGCGCACAAGGAAGAACCGTTCGCATCGCCGGTACCGTCGCAGGTGGTCTTATCGCTCGCATAGTAGCGGGACAAGGTGTATTTGTACTGCAAGTTGCCGGGGCCCATACGGGTAGCGGTGGCTTTACCAGCGCTATAAGTCGTACCGGACATGGTCACAGCAAAGCCGTTGCCGGTGCTGCCTTTGGTGTAGAAAGTAGCACCAGACGCACCTTTCGGAGCAACGTCCAAGGTACCATAATCCTGGGTATACTTGTTGATTTGCAAGTATTTGCGCTGCTGAGCTTGGGCGATGGAGCTCAAGAGCTGATCAGCTTCCGTCATGCGGGAGCGTTCCACCGCTTTAAAATACTGCGGCATAGCCATAGCAGCCAAAATACCGATGATCAACACAACCACCAGCAATTCGATCAGGGTGAAACCCTTCTTATTCATATATAAAACCTCCTACAGTTTTATTTATATTGTATGGGTGAATTTACACCACTCTTTCAGTGTAGCAGTAAAAAAATAAAAAATCAAGCCCCAATAAGACCTATTTTTCGGATGTTTCACGCAGCAGCATAAAATTGGTTTCGTCGGTTTTTCCAAACAAAACCCTACGCCGCTTAATGCCGCATAGGGTTATAAATTTCGGTCGTTTCGTTAAAACGAAGCCCCATCAGGGCGTTTGCCCCGCCTTGGGGACCATCGGGTTGGCTTCCAGTTCGGACGTTTCCGTCACGCCCATATATTCCATACAGATGGCCACATCCTGTTCGTTCGTCCATGTTGGCACGCAAACGGTTCGGCTGGAATCAAACGGACGCACCAGCTGATAGGAATATCCGCCTTTGCCCACGCGGCGCGCCACCATAAACCAACGATCGGTTCCGTCTTGTTCAAATGAAACCGCAAAGCCAGGATTAGGAATACCCGTCAACACGCCGCCGCGCGTATAGAACACTGTATTATCTTTGCCGTTGGCATAATCGTTACCGTCTTTGGGGGTACGCACTGGCAGGGGGGCGGCATCCAGCTGGTGCCAATACGGCGTATAGTGTTGGAATTTTAAAAAGGTTCTTTCCTGGGCGGACAGACACGTTCCCACCAAGGTATCCACCTCGGCAATACGCATTCGTTCAATAAAACGCCCGTAGTACATCACCGCAAAACCGGCCAAAATAGCCACAATGATAATCACTATCACCAGTTCTATCAACGTAAAACCTTTTTGGTTCATAAGCTCTCCCTGTCCTGTTTTATAAACAAATACATTGGTTATAAACTCATAAACGTAGATATACCGCCCATCACCATATCTACGGACATCAAAATCAAAATCATACCGGTCAAGCGTTCAATGGCGATTAACCCCCGTTTCCCCAGCAAATTGCTAAGCGGGAAAGAGGACATCAAAATCACCGAGTTAATCAAAGAGGCCACCACCACGGCACCCAGCGTCATCAATTTATTGGATTGTTGGGCGGCGGTAATCATTACCATCGAAAGAGCAGCCGGCCCCGCCACCAGCGGAATGGCCAACGGCACCACAAAAGGTTCATCTTCCTTCGGGTCGCTCTTGGGGTCTTCTTCTCCGCCAAAAACCAATTTAACCGATATGATAAACAAAATAATACCGCCCGCAATACTCAGTGAATACTCGTGAATGCCGAATGCACGCAGAAACCATTTGCCCAAAAACAAAAAGGCGACCATAATCAAAAGGGCAATCCCCAGTTCGCGCAGCAATACAATTTTGCGCCGCTCCGGGGCCACCTTTTTAAGGGCAGTAATAAACAGCGGGATATTTCCAAAGCCGTCCATCACCAACGCCAGCGTGATGACAGACGAAATAAACGAATCCATACTTACAGCTCCTTCTTAACAACCTTAAATTTTTCCGGCCGGCGCAGTCAAAAAGCCGGCTCCTTTCCTATATAGTATAGCAAAATTACCGCTTCGCGTTTTTGCCCGCAGATATTTTTGTACCCCAACAGGCAATTTAGTATGATATTACTATGTTTGATGAACATAAAAACAGCGTAATCAGCATTATCAAATGGTTTTTTTGGGCCACTGTTATTGGCTTGGTTGTGGGGGTATTGGATGCGCTCTTTTTAAAAGCGCTGGATGCAGCCATTACCTTCCGCCAGGATATACCGCTTTTTTATATTGGCCTGCCGTTTGTGCTTTACGGCGTAGCCGTGCTGGGGCGCAAAGTGGCCAAACGCGATATCGATTACTCCACCGATGCTGTCATCAACAAAATTAATTCCTATCGGCCGATTTCGTTTATCTCAATTTTTAAAGGTTTTGTCTTATCTATTGTCACCATGGCAACCGGTGGTTCCGCCGGAAAAGAAGCCCCCTGTGCCGACGTTGGGGCCGGGATATCCTCCATCCTGGCGCGCCTGATGCGGATGAACCCGCAAGACCAGCGCAAAATGATGATTTGCGGCGTAAGCGCCGGTTTTGCCGGCGTATTTGGCGTGCCGATATCGGGGGCATTATTCGGGCTGGAAGTGCTGTGGGCCGGGCATATCTTTTATGAAGTAATGTTCCCCGCTTTAGTGGCTGGAATAACCGCTTTCCAGGTAACTTCTTTCTTAGGCGTAGATTATATTTATCATCCGCTCCATTTTGTGCCGGTATTTTCGGAACAGTTCTTCTTAAAAATGATTGTCGCCGGGATGTTCTTTGGGTTGGTATCGGTGCTGTTTATTGAAATCAGCAAATTTATCCGCGTCCTCTTTCGCTACCTGGCGCTTAAAACGCGCCCGTTTTGGGCGTGCGTTATCGGCGGGCTGTTTTTGGTGGCGGTGGGATACTTTATTTCGCCGCTGTATTTAGGGCTGGGGATGCCGGGCATCGAAAACGTACTCAGCGGCAACCCGCCGGATTCCCCGTTTGGTTTTCTGTATAAGATGATTACAACTTCCGTCACGTTTGCGGCCGGCGGCATTGGCGGCATTGTTACGCCGATTTTCTTTGTCGGCGCGCAGGCCGGCGCAATGCTGGCCGATTTTTTGCGGGTGGACAGCGCCACTTTGGCCGCCCTGGGATTAGTAGCCGTCCTGGCCGGCACCGCCAACACGCCCCTGGCCGCCAGCATTATGGCCATCGAATTATTCGGGCCGGAAATCGCCCCTTATGCGGCCGTGGCGTGCGTCATCAGCTTTTTAGTGACGGGGCAACAAAGCATCTACCCCAGCCAGCGGATTTCGCTGGAAGGCGGCAAAGCCGGCGAAGGGCCCGTACTCCAAACGCGCCCCGTATACGAATCGGCCGAACAAAAAATGCCCACCCGCAAAGGCCTTATTAAAAAGACTTTGTGGAAAATGGTCAAACATCTAATCCCCACTAAAACCAAATAGGAGAATTATGCCCGTATTAAGTGTGATTATCCCCGTATATAATACCGGCGCGTTTTTGCCCAAATGCCTGGACAGCGTGCTGCACCAAACGCTAACGGATTTGGAAGTGTTATGCGTGGACAATAATTCCACCGACAATTCATTGGAAATTCTCCGCCGTTATGCCCGGCAGGATTCCCGTGTGCGCGTTTTGCAGCAGCCGGTTCAAGGCCAATCGGCCGCCCGCAATATGGGGCTGGATTACGCCACCGGGCAGTACATCGGCTTTGTGGACAGCGACGACGCCATAGATCCCCGCTACTACGAAACCCTCTATCGGGCCGCCCGGGAAACACAAGCTGATGTCGTTTGCACTGGCTGCCAATTAATCCCGGTAGGGGCCGTTCCCCAGCCGGTCCGCTACCCAGCGCCTTTTGTATGCAAACGGTGGGACAACCGCTGGCAAGCCGGCAGTTCTGCCTGGGGGAAAATCTATACCCGCCAATTAATTGAAAGCCATTCGCTGCGTTTTCCCACGGGCCTTATATGGGAAGATGTGTTATGGGTGCTTCAAACGCTTTTTTGGGCGGATAAGGTAGCCTTTGTATTGGGTAACGGCTATTTTTACCAAGCCAACCCGCAAAGCACTATGGCGCTATCCGCCACTAAAAATCGGGCCAAAACTTTGCACGATATTCAAACGGTTTTCAGCTTATCCAAAGCCTTCATTTCCCAATATGTAAAATCCCGTCATCAACAGGCAAAAATGCTGAATTTTGCGATAGATAAATTGTTTATTCCTTCAGTAGTAGCGGATGATCCTTCGCTCTTGCAGCAAATATCCGCCTGGACCCGCTGGAAATGGAAACGCCGTTTACTGCTCGCCCCCAATCTGTTCTGTTTTGTGGAACAGATTGAGTTCCATCAGCAATACTATTATGTACTGCGGTTGCTGGGTTTTAAAATTCGCCTGTGGAAATGCAAAAACATACCACCTGTTTTTTAACCGCGTATCAATAAAACAGCCCCGGCCAAAACCGGGGCTGTTTATCAGGCAAAACAACAAATCAGTACAGCGGCACGCCGTATTCCCGCGCCAAAGCATTGTAACGGTCAATTACTTTGCGCACGAAGCGGCGTTTTTCCACGTAGCTCCCCGGAAAGAATCCGCTCTTAAACCCGGCGATGACGATGTTTTTTAATTCTTTGGGCGCCAGCGGCACATTGCGCACCAGCAGGTCCATTTCTTTGGTCACCGTCGTGTTGGAAACCAGGCGGTTATCCGTATTAATGCTTACGGGCAGGCCGCGTTTAATCATTTCCTTAATCGGGTGGTCTTTGACGGATTTAATCTGCGGCAGCGTTTGCAGGTTGCTGGTCAGACAGACTTCAATGCCGATACGCTCACTGGCAATATAGTCCGCCAGCGAATTGACGTATTCTTCTTTATTTTTAACTTTTTTGTCCTTAATCATATCCGCGGCAAACAAGTGCGTCCCGTGGCCCAAGCGGTTGGCGTAACAATCGGTAATGGCCTGGAAGATAGATTCCGGGCCGTACGCTTCGCCGGAGTGAACGGTTTTGCGGATAAAATGTTTGTGCACGTAGCGATAGGCGGCCAGGTGATCGGCCGCGGGATAGCCGGCTTCTTCCCCGGCGAGGTCAAACCCCACCACGGGCAGTTTTTCTTCCTTGGCCAGCTTGACCACCATTTTGGCCAATTCCAGCGACGCAACCGACACAATTTCGCTCTTGCTCGCCTGGGAAAGCGCCTTAATCAGCGTGGCGTAATAAGGCGACATATTTTGGTTAAAGTTGCGCATGGCGCACGCAATTACGCCAAAATAAAATTCCAAATCTTCTTCCTTCTTTACCGCGGGCGAAGTATTATGTTCCTTTTTGGCCCGTTCCAGCCCGCGCACCACGGCGCGCACGGCTTCCTGCGCGGGCAGGTTTTCGTTGGCGTGCAGTTGCGGCGCAAAGCGCACTTCCAGGTAGCGCACCCCTTCGGCAATGGCGTCCTGCCCCAGTTCGTAAGCGATGCGTTCAATGTTTTCGGCATTGCGCATCACCGCATCCGTATACGAGAACCCTTTCAGGTATTCCACCAACGATTCGTATTTGTCTTTAAACACTTTTTGGCGCAGGCCTTTTTCGGTATAATCCGGCAGTTCTACGCCTTCTTTTTTAGCCAGGTCAATCAAGGTGGACAGCCGCAGCGACCCGTCCAAATGCACGTGCAAATCCGCCTTGGGGATGCGTTTTAAAAACTCGGCAGGAACTCGTTTCATATTATTTTTTCTCCGTTTGCTGCCCTTTGGGCGTATCCTTTACAATGTACCCCGCTTGGGCGATGGCGTCGCGCAATTCATCGGATTTTTTCCAATCTTTGGCGGCGCGGGCGCGGGCGCGTTCTTCCAGCAGCTTTTTTACTTCTTCGGGCAGCTGGACTTCCGCGGGCGCGGGTTGTGCAAACAAATCAAGCGACAAAATCGTATCGGCAAATTGCAAAAAATCCAATTTTTCCGCCGGCGTCAGTTCGGCGCTGCGGGCCGCTTCCCACGTCAGGGCCAGGGCCTTGGGCGCGTTTAAATCGTCCTCCATGGCGGCGGTAAATTTTTGTTTCCAGGCGCGGGAGTGGTCCGTTTCCTGGGCTTTTCCGTCGGCCGCCGCTTTGGCCTGCGCGCACAGGGTGCGAAGGTTCTTTAAACTTTTGGCGGCGCTGTCCATACTTTCGTACGAAAATTCCAGCTGCGTGCGATAATGGGCTCCCAAGCACAAATAGCGATATGCCAACGGCTCGTAGCCTTTTTCTTTCAGTACGTCCAGCGTCACAAATGTACCGCCGGATTTGGACATTTTGCCCGAGCGCAAAATCAAAAATTCGCCGTGCACCCAATAATTCACGTACTTCTGCCCGGTGGCGGCTTCGCTCTGGGCAATTTCGTTGGTGTGGTGGATGGTCACGTGGTCAATGCCGCCGCAGTGGATGTCCAGCGTATGGCCCAGGTACTTCATGGCCATGGCCGAGCATTCAATGTGCCAGCCCGGGAATCCGACGCCCCAGGGGCTGTCCCATTCCATTTGGCGTTTTTTATCCTTGGGAGAAAATTTCCACAAGGCAAAATCGGTCGGGTTGCGTTTTTCGTCGCTCATTTCCACGCGGGCGCCGCCCTGCAAACCGCTGATGCGCGCATGGCCCACCAGGGCGTCGTAGCGGGGGAATTTGGACGTATCGTAATAAATCCCGTCGGAAGTGCGGTAGGTGTAGCCTTTTTCTTCCAGGGTTTTTACCAGCGCAATCATATCCGGGATGTGCTGCGTCGCACGGCTGATGATGGTCGGCCGCGTGCAGTGCAGCGCATCGTAATCCTGCCAGAATTTGGCTTCGTAAAATTTGGCGATGTCCCACGCGCTTTTGCCTTCGCGCGCGGTGGCCACTTCCATTTTGTCTTCGCCGTCGTCGGCGTCGGACACCAAGTGCCCCACATCCGTCACGTTCATCACGTGTTTAAGCGGGTAGTGCAGGCGAATGGTGCGCGAGAGTAAATCTTCAAAAATGTACGTACGCAAATTGCCGATGTGCGCATAGTTGTACACCGTCGGCCCGCAGCAGTACATGGTAACCAGCTTGTCGTTCTGCGGTTTAAACTCGTCCTTGTGGTGGGTGGCGGTATTGTATAAGTACATCATTTTTTAGCCTCTTGCATCAGTTCCACATAGGTGGAAGAAATCGTGTTAAAAAACAACTTGCAGGTCGCTTGGCCCACGTCGTTGGCGGATTGCTCGCTGAGCATGCAGCGCACTTCAATATCCGAAAGCGGATTGACCGCGCCCACACTGCTCATGGCGTAGGTAAACCCGACCGGGCGATACTTGCGAAGGGCCACGGCGTAGGCTTTGTCCAACGCTTTTTGGAACACGGCCATTTCGCTGCGGGTGGCCGAGGAACCCAGTTTAAATTTATGCGCCGCCACGTTCACCACCACGTCGCCGTAGTTGCCGTAGGTGCTGGCGATATTTTCGGACGTAAAATCGGCATTTTCATCCAGCGGTTCTTCGGTCGTCGGCGTCACTTCCCCCAAGACCGAAGGTTCCATCGGAATATCGGACGTAAATTCGTAATAAATTTCGTTGCCGGGATAGCGGGAATAATCAATGCCTTGGGTCACTTTTTTGCGCGAGCGGTAATCCGTCGTGCTACACGCACACACCAACCCCGCCAACAATAAAATGGTAAACATCCGAATCTTCATAGACTGCTCCTTATTTTTAATGTGGCCACGGCCTGGCACATGGCCGCTTCTCCGCGGCCGATTTCGCCCACGTGCTCGTGGCTTTTTGATTTAAAACTGATACGTTCCACCGGAATTTCAAACACCCGGGAAAGCGACTGGCGCACCGCCTCGTAATGCGGTTTCATTTTGGGTTCTTCGGTAATGATGGTGGCGTCCATATGGTCAATTTCCGCGTGGTGCGCGCGGACGATTTCCAGCACTTTTTTGGCAATTGTTACGCTGGAAATGCCCTTGATGGACTCATCCGTCGGCGGGAACAAAATGCCGATTTCCCCCGCGCACAGCGCGCCCAAAACAGCATCGCACAAAGCGTGCAGCACCAGGTCGCCGTCACTGTGGCCCAAAAATCCTTTCGTATGCGGGATTTCTATTCCTCCCACAAACAGCTTGCGCCCCGGCTCCAGCCGGTGCAAATCAAACCCGAAACCCGTGCGGTAAATTACGTTTTCGTTCACGAGCGCCTCCGCAAATATCAAATCTTCCGGGGTGGTGATTTTGTTGTTTTTATAGTCGGACGGAACCACCCGCACGCGCACGCCCAGTTTTTCCACCAGTTGCGATTCGTCCGTCGCGTCTTTTTCCGCACCGAATTTTTCCAACGCTTCGGCCAAAATTTCCCTTCGGTAGCACTGCGGCGTTTGTGCCGCCCACAGGGCCGAACGGTCCAGCGTTTTTTCCACCGTTTGGTTATGGCACACTTTTACCGTGTCTTTCACGGGTACGGCCAGCACCGCCGCCCCATATTGCGCGGCTTCCTGCAGGCAGGCCGCAATGGCCGCGGGGTTTACCAGCGGCCGGGCCCCGTCGTGCACAGCTACCGTTTGGGCCTGCGGCGATACTTTTAAAAATCCGTTCTGTACCGATTCCAGCCGTGTGGAACCGGGGTCCGCATAAATTAAACCCGAAAAATGGCGATTGAGTTCCGGGCGGTTTTCGGGCGGCGTTACTACGATGATTTCCGGCACGCCGGCTTTTTGGAATGCTTCCACCGTACGGGCCAAAACGGGCTTTCCGCCAAGCGGCAACATCTGTTTGGGGCGGCCCATACGTTTGCCGCTTCCTCCCGCTACAATCACCGCTGACGAAAAACCCGTCTTGTTAGTCATACGCTTATTTAACTTTGGCAAAAATCATTCTGCCCGACGACGTTTGCAAAATGGAATAGACCGACACTTCCGTCCGTTTGCCGATATACTTGCGGCCTTCTTCCACCACCACCATGGTGCCGTCGTCCAGGTAGCCGATGCCCTGTTCTTTTTCTTTGCCGTCTTTCATAATAAACAGGGACATACTTTCCCCCGGCAACACCACCGGCTTTAAGGCGGTGGCCAAATCGGCGATGTTGAGGGTGATTACGTTATGCAGCGCCGCAATTTTGTTAATGTTAAAATCCAGCGTCACCACTTCGGCGTCCAAACTTTCGGCCAATTTTACGACGCGTTCTTCCATCGTTTCCGCTTTGGGCGTTTTGGACGTAACGCGCACGGCGATTTCGTCCAGCTCCTGCAGGCGGGAAGCCACGTCCAGCCCGCGGCGGCCTTTGGCGCGTTCCAGCGGATCCTTGGAGGCGGCCATCTTGTTCAGCGCGTCCAACACAAACACCGGCAGTACAATCACGCCGGAGAGGAAGTTGATTTCGCACAAATCCACAATGCGTCCGTCCATCAGCGCCGTTACATCGGCCACTTTCAAGTGGTGCCCTTTGTAGGACAGGCCTTCCAAATCGCGCGATTTAATCAGGCTGGCCAATACGCCAAACACAATGAGTCCGATTTCAATTTTAAAGCTGTACACATTCCAAAAGCCCATCGCGTCCGCATTGGCAAAGTTCATCATACCGTAGTCAAAAAACACATACAGCATGTACCCCAGCAAAAAGCCGGAGCAACCAATCATAATTTTAATCAGCCGGAGGCGTTTAAACAGCACTTCCCCGCCCACTACCAGCGCGCCGCACAACAGGCCCGCCAGCAAACTGCTCCATTCTTTGTCAATGAAATTGTAGGTAAGGAAAGGAAACGCCACCAACGTAGAAATACGAAAAATCCAAATAGGCATATGCCCTCCAAAATGCGGGGAAAAATCCCCAAATAATACTAGCTATATTTTAGCACTTTGCGGACGTATTTTGCAGGATTTATTAGGCGAAAGCCCCGACGAACGGAAAGCCCCCTTAACGCAGCTTTAAGGCCAGGGCGTTCAAATCGGGCAGTTCACAGAGGGAAAGCGCTTTGAGTTTTTGTTTTTCGTCCCGGGTGACGGGGGCCGAAAAGGCTTTTTTAAAGCCCAAACGCTGGGCTTCTTCCAGCCGGCGGTCAATCAGCGGCACTTTGGCAATCTGTCCCAAAATGCCCACCTCGGCCATAAACACGCTGTCCGGCGCCAGCGGGATATCCTTGCACGAGCTGATCACCGCCGCACAGACGGCCAAATCCAGCGCCGGGTCCTTGAGTTTTACACCGCCCGTTAAGCTGACGAAAATGTCTTTGTTGTCCAGCGACAGGCCAATGTGCTTTTCCAGCGCGGCAAACAGCATTAAACAACGGTTCAAATCCACCCCCGTCGCCACGCGGCGCGGGAACGGATAGCGCGTGGGCGACACCAGGGCCTGCACTTCGGTAAGCAGCGGGCGGGAACCTTCGGCCGCGATGGAATAGGCGCGGCCCTTTAAAGCGCGGTCGCGCGAGGTTTGGGCAAAGTATTCGCTGGCGTTGTCCACCGATTCCAGCCCGTGGCCGGTCATTTTAAAAAGGCCGATTTCCCCCGTGGAGCCAAAACGGTTTTTGTGCGGGCGGAGCAACCGCAGCACGTTGTCTTTTTCCGTGTCAAAATAGAGCACGCAATCCACCATGTGCTCCAAAATTTTGGGGCCGGCCAGTTCGCCGTCTTTGGTAACGTGTCCCAGTACAAACGTAATAATGCCTTTGGGTTTGCACAGACGCACCAACTCGCTGGTGCATTCGCGCACCTGGGCCACCGTACCGGCGGAAGACGTAAATTCCGGGTGGTAGACGGTTTGGATAGAATCTAAAATTAAAACATCGGGGTTCACCTGCTGGACGGATTCCACAATTTTTTGGATATCCGTTTCACAATGTAAAAAGATGTTGTCCCCTTTTACGTTTAGGCGGCTTGCGCGGCCGGAAATCTGGCCGATGCTTTCTTCGCCGGAGATATAGAGCACTTTGAGCGTTTTGGAAAGTTCGGCCGCCACCTGCAGCATGAGCGTAGACTTGCCGATGCCCGGTGCGCCGGCCAAAAGCGTCAGCTGGCCCTTTACCAACCCGCCGCCCAGCAGGCGGTCAAACTCGCTGATGTGGGTTTGGATACGCGGTTCCTGCACGGCTTTGCTGTCGGAAAGTTTTACAATGTCGGAAGAAAAGTCCGTAAAGCTGCGCGTGCGCGCAGGAGCTTTTTTGCTCTCCTGTTGTTTGACTTCTTCCACCAGCGAATTCCATTCCCCGCATTCCGGGCATTTGCCCGCCCACTTGGGGGATTCGTATCCGCACTTTTGACAGACGAAAACCGTTTTAAACTTCATTTCATACCTCAAGAACCCGCCATGGCGGCCAAGCCGAAGAAGGAGGAAATGTCCTGGTCGTTAAACGACACATTGGCTTTGATGGCGAAATTGTTGGTTTCCAGCGCGTCGCGCGCCCAGGCGCCCACGGAGAAGTAGCGGTTAAAGCGGAAGTCCACCCCGTAGGTCAAGTTCGGCTTGTTAAACAGCCGCCCGTTAATCACGCGGTCGCGACCCCAATCGGAAAATTCACCCGTAAAGGTAAAGCGGTCCCAAAAATCTTTGTCGTAGAACGGCTTGAGTTCCAGCGCCACGCCGCCCGCGCCGCGGATTAACCCCGCAGATACGGTGGCCCACTTGTTGTACAGGCCGAAGCGGACGTCAAACTGGTTCTTTTCCAGATAGTCCTGCGAGTCCAGTGCGTCGTCCTCGTTGCCGATGTTGGCAATACCGGCGCGGTAGAAGGTGTAGCCGCTGGAAGGATAAATTTCCAGCGCCAGGTCGCTCGTGGCTAACGCGGGCTCGGGCATATAGAAGAAGTCGTAATCCCAATACACGCGGAAGCGGCTCATCTTGCCCACAAAGGTTTTCACTTCGCCCATCGTTTCTTTCAAATCCTTCATACTGGACTTTACGTCCGCCTTCATTTGCGGGTCGTTAATCAAACTGCCGATTACGCCTTCGCTCTTTTCCAGGCTGTCCATTAAGGAATCGGCCTTGGCCAGCACTTCATCCAAGTTCCGGGCCGAGCGGGACAAATACGGCCGCATCTGCGCCACCAGCTGGTTTAAATTGGCCGACAGTTGGTGCACTTCGTCCATCGTGCGGTTGAGCTGTTCGCCAAATTGGCCTTGGGCGTTTACGCTGTCCACAAATTCTTTAATGCTGCTCATCGTTTGGGCAATCATCGCGTCCATCGGCATTTCATCGGCGCCGCGCACATAATCGCCCGCTTGCAGCACGCCGGCGTCCGGGGTGCCCTGTTCCACTTTTAAGTATTTGGAGCCGATAATCCCCGTCATTGCCACGCTAAAGCGTGCGTTGCGGTAGATTTGGATGTCTTCGTTAATGTCCGTTACCACGACCACTTGACCGTTTTCAATTTTAATTTGTTTGACGCGCCCCACTTCCACGCCCGATAATTTAACCGGTGCTTTGACCGGCAGGCCGGAAACGTCCGAAAACGTTACGTTTACGGGATACGAGCGTGTGACGGAAAGGCCGCCTAGAAAATAGAGCGAAAAGCCAAACACGATAATCCCCAATACGGTAAAAATGCCCAATTTGGTTTCTGGTTTCATAGATTGTCCCTTGTGTAAAATAAATTCACGTGCGCAGCCGCGTGCGGCCCGGACGTCAGTCCTTCATCAATTTCATTTGTATCGGCCCGTGACTGCTGCCTTGCACAAATTGTTTTACGTACGGGTTATCCGTCCGGCAGAATTCGTCCGGCGTGCCGTACATCAAAATATGTCCTTCATACAAAAATGCAATATAGTCCGCAATTTTAAAGGCCGAACGCATATCGTGCGTGATGACGACGGACGTTACCCCCAGTTTGGCCTTTAAATCCATAATCAAATCGCTGATGATGTCGGACATAATCGGGTCCAGCCCGGTGGTGGGTTCGTCGTATAAAATCACTTGCGGGCCCACCGCCAGCACGCGCGCCAGCGCCACGCGTTTTTTCATCCCGCCCGAAAGTTCGCTGGGGTTGAGCTTGGCCACATCCTCCTGCAAGCCGACCAGCGCCAGTTTTTCCTTAATCACGGCGGGGTAGTCTTTTTCGGGCGTGTCCGTCAGGTATTTTAAACCAAAGGTAACGTTTTCCCCTACGCTCATAGAGTCAAACAGCGCTCCTTCCTGGAACAGATACCCGAACCGGCGGCGCAGCGCGGCAAGTTTAATTTCGCTGTGGATTTGGGTGATGTCTTTTCCCCCCACCATAATTTTGCCGCCCGTGGCCGCTTCCAGCCCGATTAAGCATTTAATCAGCGTGCTTTTGCCCGAACCGGAACCGCCCAAAATGCAGGTGGTTTTGCCTTCTTCAATTTTTAAATCCACCCCTTTGAGCACTTCTTTGGTTCCAAAGCTCTTTTTTAAGCCGATGATTTCAATCATATTAAATTCCAAACGCCGTCAAAATGGCGGTCAAGAAATAGTCCAGCACCAAAATCAGCACAATCGTCGTCACCACGGCGCCGGTGGTGGATTTGCCCACCCCTTCGGCCCCGCCGCGGGTGCTGATGCCTTTATAGCAGCACACCGTGCCCACCATAAACGCAAACACGAACGATTTGATAAACCCGTGCATAAAATCGCGCACGCCCATAAACGAAGTGATGTCCGTGATGTACACTTCCCCGGGTACGCCCAGCGCGTAGACGGCCACCAGGTAGCCGCCCAATACGCCAAACAGGTTGGAAAAAAGCGTCAAAATAGGCATCGTGAGCAAAAAGCCGAACATCCGCGGAATGACCAGGTAGCGAATCGGGTTCGTGCCCAGCGTGTACAACGCGTCAATCTGTTCGGTCACGGCCATGGTACCGATTTGCGCCGTTACGGCCGCGCCCGCCCGGCCGGATACCACCACACTGGTCAGCACCGGGCCCAATTCGCGGATGAGCGAAAACGTGACAATCGTGCCGACGAAAATCGGATCGCCGAAGATGTTGCCAATCGTATTGCCGGCCTGCAAGGCCAGCACCATCCCCGTAAACAGGCTGGTCAGCGCCGTGACGCCCAGGGATTCCACCCCGATGGTCACGCTTTGGTCCACCGCCTGGCGGAATTCAAAACGCGAATGAATCAACCAAAAGAAGCAGGAGCGTACCATTTCGGCGGCTCCGCCCACTTGGTCAAACAGGTGCGTCATGTATTTTCCGATGGCGGTAAACATTATTCTTTATAAATCCTCGGCACGCGCGGCATTAAGAGCGTGCACAGTTCGTAATCAATCGTGCCGGCTTTTTGGGCCAGTTCGGCATAGGTTACTTCTTCGTCCCCCTGGCGGCCGACGGCAACGGCTTCGTCCCCCACGGCAACGGGGCCCGCTTCGGTGATGTCCACCATCAGCATATCCATCGTTACGTTGCCCAACACGCGGCAGCGCTTGCCGCGGATTAAAATATCCGCCTTGTTGGAAAGCGCACGCAAATAGCCGTCCCCATACCCCAAAGGCAAGGTGGCCACTTTCATCGCGCGGGGCGCAATAAAACTGCGGTTGTAGCTGATGCTGCTTCCGGCGGGGACGTCCTTGACGTACACCACGCGGGTTTTTAACGACAAAATCGGTTCAAAGCCTTTTTCCAGCCCAAAGGCGCTGTGCCCCGTACGCACCATATCGTAATGGGCGTCCGGCCGGGCCACAATGGCCGACGAGGCCGCCACGTGGCAGAGCGGAATGTGCAGGCCGTGCAATTTAACATTGGTCAGCGTGTCGCGGTAGTAACCGATTTGCTCCTCGGTATACGCGGGGTCCGTTTCCACGCTGGACAAATGGGTGTACAGCCCTTCCAGCACCACGTGCGGGCTGTGGGCCAAAAAGTCAATCACGTTAAACACGCCGCCGCGGCGGGTGCCGATGCGGCCCATTCCCGTGTCCTGCTTGACGTGGCAGAGCGCTTTTTTGCCCAGTTTGGCGGCAATTTCGCTCACGGCTTTGGCCGCGTCCAGGCTGGCGATGGTGATGGCCAGGTTGTGGTTGATGGCATATTCAAACGCTTCAAACGGGTAGATACTGCCCAACACCAAAATGGGCAGCGTAACCCCTGCCTGGCGCAGGGACATCCCTTCTTCCACCGACGCGGTACCGAAAAAATCGCTCAACCGGCGCTGCTGCAAAAAAAGCCCCAGCTTTTCCGCCCCGTGGCCGTAGGCGTTGGCCTTCAGCACGGTCAGCACCTTCACGCCCGGGCCGGCCTGCTCGTGCACTTTGCGCATATTGCGGGCCAGCTTTTTTAAATCCACTTCGGCAATGGTAGGTCGTAAAATCGGCATGGACATAGGTTACTCCGGTAAATTCATCATGGTATTGCCGCCGGCCGGCTGGGCGGTTTCCATATGTTCCGGCGCCGGGTTGGTGAACAACGCATACTCGCCGAAGAAGGCCAAATCAATATCCCCCACCGGGCCGTTGCGCTGTTTGGCGATAATCAGCGTGGCTTTGTTTTTGAGCGATTCGTCATCGCGTTTGTAGTACGCCTCGCGGTGAATCAGGGCCACCACGTCGGCGTCCTGTTCAATAGAGCCGGATTCGCGCAAGTCGGAAAGCTGGGGTTTGTTGTCCGTGCGGGATTTATCCTCGTTCTTGCGGCTTAACTGCGAAAGCGCCAGCACCGGCACGTTAAGCGTGCGGGCCAGGTCTTTGAGCATACGGGAAATTTCGGCCACTTCCTGCTGGCGGCTTTCCGTGCGGCGTTCCCCGCCGCGGATGAGCTGCAAATAGTCAATCACGATAAGCCCCAGCTCTTTGCCCTGTTTTTTAAGCTCCGAGGCCAACCGCCGCGAGCGCATACGCAGCTCCGTAATGGAAATACCGGACGTATCGTCAATGTACATCGGCGCGGCGGCCAGGCGGCCCAGTTCGCGCGTTAAATCGGACCATTTGCTCTGCTCGTAATAGCCGGTGCGCAGTTTGTAAATTTCCACCATGGCGGCGGCGCCGAGCATACGTTCAAAAATAATATGCCGCCCCATTTCCAGCGAGAAAAACGCCACCGGGATTTTGCAATCCACGCACGCGTGGTGCGCAATGTTCAGCGCCAGCGCGGTTTTGCCCTGGCTGGGGCGCGCGCCCAAAATAATCAGGTCGGACTTGCGCAGCCCGCCGGTTTTGCGGTCAAATTCGTCCAGCCCCGTCGGCACGCCCTGGATGGCGCTTTTGTTGCGAACGGCTTTTTCCAAAATTTCAATCACTTCCGGGGCCAAATCTTTGGACGATACAAACCCGGTCAGTTTTTGTTTTTGGCTCAGTTTATAAATCTGGTCGGCGGCGTCGTCAATCAGCACCTGGGGGTCGTCGTCTTCTTCCTTATAACAGCGCTGCACCAGGCTGGTGGCCGTGCGGATTAAATCGCGCACGACGAATTTTTTGTAAACGATTTCCGCATAGTGCTTTACGTGCGCCGCGGTGGACACTTTGTCCACCAGCTGGGTTAAGTACAGTTCTCCCCCCAACTGCGTGAGCAGGTGCTCTTTTTTGAGTTCTTCCGTCAGCGTGATGATATCTACCGCCTGGTTGCGGTCGGCCAAGGCTTTCATGGCCGCAAAAATCTTTTGGTGCGCTTCTTTATAAAAATGTTCCGGCTTTAAAATTTCCAGCGCTTCCGTAACGGCGTCCGCCTCCAACAGCATGGAGCCCAACACGGCCATTTCCGCATCAATTGCTTGCGGGGGGATACGTTCTTCCAACAAGTTACTAGCCATAAAACCTCTTAAAAATAAAAATCGGCAAAACACCACGCTCCCGCAAACGCGCGGAAACGCATATAAGTTCATTGTAGCAATTTAGCATACAAAAAAGCGAACCCGAACCGCCCGTTTGCAGGGGTTGGGCCCGGCTGCACGGCCGGAACCTTTTGAATGAAGATTTTCTATCGGGAAAAGGCAAAATTTAGTAAATTATATTGTCTTGTGTCAATTTTACATATTGGAGGAATAAATGGAACAAGCCGTTGTAAAAACCAAGCAACCCACCGGCCTGTGGCTGCTGTTTATGACCGAGCTGTGGGAACGCTTCAGCTACTATGCGATGCGCGGGATTTTGATTCTCTATATGATTTACCTGCTGAAAATGGAAAATACCCACGCGTCCAACATCTACGGGACTTTTACCAGCTTAGTATACCTTTCCGCCTTGTTGGGCGGCTTTTTGGCCGACCGCTACCTGGGGCAAAAATGGGCCACCATTTGGGGCGGGCTGATGATTGCCGCCGGTATGTTTGTGATGAGCGTGCCCACGGAATCTTTCCTGTATATCGCGATGGGCCTCATTATTTTGGGCAACGGGTTTTTTAAACCCAACGTGGTGGCCATTGTCGGCCAGCTCTACGACACGAACGACGCCCGGCGCGACGGCGGATTTACTATCTTTTATATGAGCGTAAACATCGGGGCGTTTTTCGGCCCGCTGATGGTGGGGCACTATGCCGCAGCCGGCAATTATAAAGCAGCTTTTTGGATTGCCGGTGCCGGAATGATTATCGGGCTGTTGACGTTTATCCTGGGCTACAAAAAGTTCCTCTCCGGAAAAGGCGCCGCCCCCAAAGATAAACCCGTTTTTTACAAGGACCCCGCCCTTTGGGCCATTGTGCTGGCCATTCCGATGATTGTGCTGTATATGAAAGGGCATCATATGGCGTCGTACATTTCTTTTGCGGTATTGGCGGCGGCTTATTACGTCTACAACAAAAAAGTAAAACGCGCAAAAACCAAAAACACCGCTCCCCTGACCGCCGAAGAAAAACAAAAAATTGCCGTCATTGCTATTTTGGCGTTTTTTAGCATTTTCTTTTGGGCGGCGTTTGAACAGGCCGGCGCGGCGTTAAACCTGTTTGCCTACGAATATACGGACCGCGTCATCTCGCTGTTTGGCTACACGTGGGAAATCCCGACCAACTGGTTCCAAAGTTTAAACCCGCTGTACGTGGTCATTTTTGCGCCGCTGTTTTCCAAGCTGTGGATTGAGCTGGCCAAAAAAGGCATAGAACCGTCCACCCCGGCCAAGTTTGTAGTGTCTTTGTGGTTGATTGCGCTGGCGTTTGCCGTGATGCTTATCGGGGCGTTTGTGCTGGTGGGCAATGCCAAAATCAGCCTGTTCTATCTGGCGTTTACCTATTTGTTCCAAACGTTTGCGGAGCTGTGCATTTCGCCGGTGGGCAAGTCTGTGGTCACCAAATTGGCGCCGGCGCGGTATGTGTCTTTGTTAATCGGCATTTGGTACCTGTCCAACGCCGTGGCCAACAAATTGGCGGGCGTGTACTCGGGGTACTTCCAAAAAATCAGCAACGAGCAGTTTTTCCTGTGGCTGGTGATTGTGCCGCTGGCGGTGTCGGGCGTTTTGATGCTGTCTATGAAAAAAATCAAAGCCTGGATGCACGGCGTACATTAACCTTTTGCTCTTGCCAAAACGCCCCGGATATTTCCGGGGCGTTTTTTATGGCTACTAGGCACCAAAATGATATTCGTGAAGCAACACAGGGCACTCGCAAAGTGCACGGCAAAGGAACCAACCAAATATATGTGCGCGGACATAGGCAAAATACGGCCAAGAGGAGCGCGTCTTTCTACCCAGACAGCCGATATTTCAATGTCCGGGGATGCCCTTTCCGGACGACAACTGCCAACGCAGGGACATTTTGGGCTGCGTCCCCGCGGAATGCCAATTTTTCCCCCCAATAAAAAACCCCCGCTTTCGCGGGGGTTTTACAAAACGCAAACATTCGGGATTTATTTGGCTTCGGCAACCGCTTCGGCTTTTTCTTCCGGCTTGGCATCGGCGATTTTTTCTTCCACCGGGGTCAAGGGGTTAATTTGCACTTTAATCGTGGCGGTCACGGTCGGCTTCAAATAAATGCCCACTTCGGTTTCACCCAAAGCTTTAATCGGCATATTCAGCTCAATCGCGTCCTTGGCAATGTTGTGGCCCAAGGCAACCAAGGCTTTGTAAATATCGGCCTTGTTGACGGAACCGAACACTACGCCGTCGCTGTTGACGGTTTTGGTGAACGGAAGCACCACACCGGCCAATTTTTCGGCGATGGCGCGCGCTTCGGCCAGTTCCGCTTCAATGCGTTTGGCGCGTCTTTCGGCGCCGAGCTGCCAGTTCTTAATCGCGCCTTCGGTGGCGAGTTCCGCCAAGCGGTGCGGGATCAAGAAGTTGCGGGCATAACCGGGCTTTACATCTACAATGCTGCCCACCATACCCAAGTTTTTCACATTCTGTTTCAAAATAACTTTCATTTCCAGGTCCTCCGGCTTATTTCTTGGGCAACGAGTACGGCAAAATCGCCAAGTTGCGGTCGCGTTTGATCGCTTTGGTGATTTGGCGCTGGTGTTTGGCGCAGGTGCCGGTGATTCTTCTGGAAAGGATTTTGCCGCTTTCCATCGTGAAAGACTTTACGAACTGGAAGTTCTTATAGTCTACATTTTCAATTTTTTCAGCGCAGACTTTGCAGACTTTTCTTCTGCTTTCAAAGCGCTTTTTGCCCATAAACGGACGCGCCGGTCTTTCGGGGCGGGCGTTCGTGCTGGCGGCCGGGGCCGCAGCAGCGGGGGCTTGCGTGTTTTTAATTTCTTCAGCCATTTGTTTTCTCTCTTAGGTTCCTGTTAAAAAGGCACGTCGTCTTCCATCACATCCGTGGTGGGAACGTCGTCCTTGGCGGCCGGGGCAGCGTCCTGAGTGTACGAAGCCGCGGCGCCGGATTCCAGTATTTGGATTCTCCGGGCGGTTACCTGCATGGATTTGCGGGTCTGTCCGGTATTTTTGTCGGTGTATTCGCTGCTGGTGAGGCGGCCTTCCACAAAAATGGGGGTCCCTTTTTTCACCCGGTCTTTACACCGCTCGGCGGCAGCACCCCAAACCACTATGGGAACAAACACCGTGTCGTCCTTCCACTCGTTCGTGTTCGTATCCAAATATCTGCGGTTTACCGCAATGTCACAACGGCACACTGCCTGACCTTTCTGCGTAAAAGACACGTTAGGGTCACGTGTTAACCGTCCGACCAGAAGTACAAGGTTTTGTTCCGGTAATCTGATTTGTGCTGTCATAGCGACCTTATTTTGCAACGGCAGGAGCCGGTTTTACTTTCACTTCCACGGCGTTCATCGTCATGGAGCGAAGCACTTTTTCGTTAAGTTTCAAGGCTTCTTCAAATACTTTGATGAATTTGGGTTCGGCTTTGAACTTAAGGTAGAGGTAAAAACCGTCGCGAACGTGGTTTACTTCGTGGGTGAATTTTCTTCTGCCCAGTTTTTCTTCGCTGACGACTTCTCCACCGTTTTTCGCGATCAGGTCTTTGGCCTTGGTCACGAATCCGCCCACTTCTCCGTCGGAGAGTTGGGGTTTAACAATGATTACGCTTTCGTAAGTTCTCATATACCAATTATTCTTTTTTATTGCGTTTTGCAGGGCCAAAAAGCCCCCGCGGGCATTGCTACCCGGAGAGTTTTTGCGGACGTCTTCGGCCGTAGTCACCTGTGGCCGGGGCCATCCTTACCCTATGGATATTATAACAAAATTAGCGGCAAAACGGGGATTTTATCCGGCTTTTAGGCACGCTTTAGAAAGATTTTGGCCGGGCTGGTGGAACCCTTGATTAAGGAAAGTTTATTTTCCGCCACCCCCAAGTGTTGGGCCAGCAGCGTGCGTACGGCCTCGTTGGCGCGGCCTTGCTCGGCCGGCGCTTTGACCCAGATTTCGTAAGAATCCGGACCTTTTTGCTCCAAGCGGTTCTTTTTTTCGCCGGCGTGGACTTTGACTTTTACGTAACTTTCCATACAGGTATTGTACTTTTTCCCCCGGTAAAACGCAAAAAGGGGCAAACCGAAGTTTGCCCCCGTACGTTGCTTTAGTTGAAACGTTATTTTTCCGCAATCAGGCTCTTGGCCGTCATTTCGGCCGGTTTTTTAAGCCCCATCACGTCCAAAACCGTCACCGCAATGTCGCCCAGGTTGCCGGTAGCGGCCATCTTGGCGTTTTTGTGGTCTTTGCTGACGTACACAAAGTCCACCAGGTTGGTGGTGTGCGCGGTTTTGGGCATATTGATTTTGTCGTCCCACATTTCTTCGGCGTTGCCGTGGTCGGAGGTGATGAACACCGTGTAACCCGCCGCCAGGGCGGCTTCGGTCACCAGGCCGGTGCATTCGTCCACCACTTCTACGGCTTTTACCACGGAGTTGAAATTGCCCGTGTGGCCCACCATATCGCAGTTGGCGAAGTTGATGACGATGAAGTCATACTTGTTCGTAGCGATTTGTTTGAGGGCTTCGTCCTTGACGAAATAGGCTTCCATTTCCGGGTGTTCCGCAAAGGTGGCCGGGTCAAAGCGGCCTTTGATTTCAATGCGGTCTTCGCCGGGGTAGGGTTTAATCAGTTTGCCGTTAAAGAACGAAGTAACGTGTTTAAATTTTTGGGTTTCGGCCAAGCGCAGCTGTTTGAGGCCGGCTTTGGAAATCACTTCGCCTAGCAAATTGTTCATACCGCCGCCGTCCGTCATAGAAGGCAGGGCGTTGTAGGGGAAGGCGTCGTAGTATTTGGTCAACCCGCAGTACACGCAGGGCACGCGGGGCCCGCGGTTTTTGCCCGGGTAGTTGTCGTCAATAAACGCACGGGTGATTTGGATGGCGCGGTCCTGGCGGAAGTTGAACAAAATCACGCTGGAGCCGGGTTCCATTCCTTTGTAATCGCCCAGCACGGTCGGCGGAATGTATTCATCCACCATCGGGCCGCCGTCCGGCGTCTTCATCGTTTTGTAATCGGTCAGCACGACTTCTTCGGCCGTGGTGCCGTGCAAGCCTTCGGCGCGGACGATTAAATTGTAAGCTTTATCGGTCAAATCCCAATCTTCGCCGCGGTCCATAGCGTAGTAGCGGCCCTGGATAGTGGCAATTTTACCCACGCCGTATTCTTTCATTTTTTCTTCCAGCGTGCGGATAAAGCCCACCGCGCTCTGCGGAGGCGTATCGCGGCCGTCGGCAAAGAAGTGCACGTACACGTCTTTGATGCCTTTTTCGGCGGCGTATTTCAAAATGGCAAACAGATGGTCCTGGTGCGCGTGGACACCTTCGTCCTGCACAAGGCCCATCACGTGCAAGGGTTTGTGATTTTTCAGGCAGTTGTCAATGCAGGCCGAAAACGCGGCGGATTTGAACAAAGAGCCGTCTTCAATGGTGTCTTTTAAGCGTTTAAGTTCCTGGATGACGATTCTGCCCGCGCCCATATTCAGGTGTCCCACTTCGGAAGAGCCCATATAGCCGGCAGGCAAGCCCACTTGTTCGCCGGAGGCTTCAATTTGGGTATGCGGATATTCGGCCAAGTATTTGTCCATATTCGGCGTTTTGGCGTTGCTCACCGCATTGTGCGGGCCGGGTTTGGCGTTCCCCCAGCCGTCTCTAATAATTAAAACCACTTTATTCATACGTATGTCTCCTTATTTACTGCTAATCAAATCTTTCCAACGGGTGTATTGGAACTTTTGCAGTTGTTCCAAGGTGTTCACTCCGTGCTTACTTAATATTGTAAGAAAATAATAGAAGATCTGCTCGGCCATTTTGGTATCGGCCATGGCGCGGTGCCAGCCTTGGGCGTTGATGCCCAGGTCCGCCGCGATGCAGCCCAGGTTGTTTTTAACAAACTTGCCGCTTTTGCGCGCCAGCTTGAGCGTGTCCACCACCGGATACGGCGGGAAGTGCATACCGCATTGGGCAAACTCGCTTTTCAAAAAACTCACGTCAAAATCGGCGTTGTGCGCCACAATCACGCTGTCGTCCAACAGCGAAAGCAGCTTGGGCAGCACGTCCGCAAACGTCGGTGCGGTGGCCACCATTTCGTTCGTAATGCCGTGGATGGCAATCACGTCCGGGTGCATGGGCATACCGGGGTTTAACAGGGTGGAAAATTCTTCCAGCACCCGCCCGCCGCGCGAAACGGAAAGCGCCACCTCGCAAATTTTGCCGCCGCCTTCCGGCGACAGGCCCGTCGTTTCCGTATCCAAACAAGCAAATTTAACTTCTGAAAGTTTCATAAATTACCAATTTAAATAAAACCGCAGCCGCACCAAAAACCCGATGACAGCCGCCCCGAACGAACCCATCAAAAACGCAAAGTTGGAAATGTCCATCAGGCGGATTTTGCGCGCATACACGCACGCCAAAAACCACACCACCAAAAGCACAATCCACCGCCAGCCGGGCAGCAGCATAATCAAAAAGAAAATGGCGCACATCATCGTCAGCAGCCAGCGTTCGTCAAAGGTGGGGTAATCGCGGCCGTAGCGGTCCTGCTCCACGGCAAAGATGAACCAGCCCAACACGCGTGTGGCCGTCACCAGCCCGACAAAGAAAATAATCCACGGTTCGGCAAAAAAGTTGCCGGTTTCGTACAGCACTTTAAACGGCACGCACAAAAACAGGAACAGCAAATTGACGAACGTTTTGACAAAAAACGTCAGTATGTGCCCGTGACGGATTTTCCCGCCGAACTGAAAGAACCGGTCCACAAACACCAAAAACACACAAAACAGCAAAATGCACAGCCAGCCCGGTATGTGCCAAAAACCCAAGAAGGGCCAGGGCATCGTTAAATACCCGTAGCACAGCAAAAACGCCCAGCACAAAAACACGCCCGCGTGCAAGGCAATCGCCCGGGGACGGTTTTGTTCTTCCATGCGGTTAATGGTCTTGTGGAAAAAAACAAAATCCGTTAGAAAAAACGCCAAAAACAAACGCCAAAATACAATCATTTCGTCTCCTTGGGGAGGGTCACGGTAAACGTGCTCCCCTGGCCCGGGCGGGAAGATACTTCCAGCGTGCCGCCGTGCGCCTGCACGATTTTACGGCTGATGAACAACCCCAGCCCGTAACCGGGCCGGTCCGACCGAACCTGATGATATTTTTGAAACAGCCCCTTCTGCTCGGCTTCGGAAATGCCGATGCCGCTGTCCGCCACGGAAATATAATACGCTTTTTCGTCCTGCCACGCACGCACGCGCACGTAGCCTTTATCCGTAAATTTTACCGCATTGGACACCAAATTCATCACTACCCGCTGCAACAGTTTCGGGTCCGCCGGCAGGCGGTCCGCCTCCGCTTGGAACGTCAATTCCAACCCCTTTCCTTGGGCCGTGGGGACCAGGGTGTCGGTCACGTTTTTAAGAAGCGCAGGGACATCCACGCTTTCTTTGCGGGGGTTCATCATCCCGGCCTGCACGCGCGATACGTCCAACACGTCCTCCAACAGCGAGGACAAATTCCGCGCGGCCTGGCTCATTTGTTCCAGGTATTCTTTTTGCTCCTGCGGGCTGGCTTTGCCGCTCTGCAAAATATACAAATATCCCTGCAGGCCCAGCAAGGGGGCGCGCAAATCGTGCGCGACGGCGCGGAAAACCTGCTCCTTCATTTCGCTTACTTGCGCCTGCAGCTGGAGCACTTGGTAGTCTTTTAAATCGGACGTCATTTTGTTAAAAGCGGCAATCAATTGTTTAAATTCCCCCCAGCCGATTTCCTCGTTTATCTTTTCGTCCAAATTGCCCTGGCTGACTTCTTTGGCCGCGTGCGAAAGGGCCGCTATCGGCTCGCCCAGCCGTTCGGCAAACGTCACCGCGCCGAAATACGCCAGCGTGGCGATGGAAAGCAAAAACAACGCCAAAATAATGTTGGTGTAATAAATCCCGCGGTAGGCCTCGCTCTTGAGCTGCAGCACCGCCACATATGCGCCCAAAATGGGTGACGGCGCAAACGCCCCCACATACGTTTCCTGCGGGGTTTTTAATTTTTTAATCAACTGGTCCTGCGCGGCAAACGCGTTTTGCAGCGTTTCGGCGTCAAAGGCGGGCTTGTACTGATAGTCGTTGGCGTACACGGAGCCGTTTTGGTCCACCAGATAAATGCGTCCCGTCACGCCGATGCGCTGTTCCTGCACGCGGGACAAAAAGCTGAAAAAGCTCATAATGCCGTACAAAAAATCTCCGTTGGGCAACGGGTAAATAAATTCGCTGATGGGCCGTCCGGCCATCACGTCAAACCGGCTGACGGACAAGCGTTTTTCGCGCGCGATTTCGGGCAGGGAAGGATCGTCCTGCAAATCCAACGCGGGCACTTGTTTCAAAATCTGTTTGTCGCCCGCGCGGTACAATTCTTTGCCGTTTTTATTAAGCACGGCCAACATCAAAAAATCGGGGTTTGCGTTCAGCGCTTCCTGCAGGACGGCCTGCGGGTCTTTCTTTTCGTTTAAAACATCGGTTAAATGTTGGGCAAACGCCAAGCGCCAGGACAAATCTTCAATGTGCTGGCTTAAGGAGGACGACACAATCTGCGCCAAGTTGGCGTGCGTTTCCAAGATATTGGCTTTTAAATGCACCTGGTAATAGGCCAGCAGCAACAGCATGGGCACCAGCGGCATCAGCACCACGGCCAGGAACACTTTAAAAAGTTTGGAAAATATGGACATAATTTACCCTATTATCATTATATCAATTCGGCACGGGCAAACGGGCATTTTTTACCCGGGCCGAAAGACCCAAAATGCCCTGGGCCCGGCCCGTGCAAAAAGCTGGGCCTTTTTTCCGCCGGAACGCGGGCCCTTTGACCCTGGCGGCTGCCGCCCAGAAGACTTATAGTATAGGTATGACCAAGAAAATAATGCAATTCGCCACCCGTATGCGCCGGGCGTGGGTACAAAAAGTGACAGAGGAAATCCACCGGGAAGAAATGCGCCACGTCAGCGTGCGGGAACAAATTATCTCTTTAAGTGAGGAAGAAGCCGCTTTTGTAGCGTTGGAATCGCGCCGCCTGCTGCGGGCCCAGCGCCAGGAAGCCAAACGGAAAAGACGGCTGGGCATCCCGCCCCCGCCTACGCCGGGCAAAATTTCTTACGCTGTGTATATGTAACGTTTTCCGTTTTAACCAACCCGCCTCTATGCAGGCGGGTTTTTTGTTTATTTAGCGGCCCGCCGCTTGACCTGGAGCCTGCTCCAGGTTTTATAATAATCTTATATCTTTGTATGGAGGAACCGTATGCGAAAAACCATAGCTTTTTTGTTGCCTGTTTGCCTGGCGGCCTTGCACAGCCTGCCCGCCCTGGCCGAAGGCGCACCCAAAAGCCGCGCGCAAAAAGCGGATGAAACCTTCAAACGTCTTTTTGCAGCCGAACGCCGGGCCGACCCGACGGACCCGGAACTGATGGAAATTTTGCAGAAATTTATTTTTGGGGAAGTTTTCTACATCGGAGAATTGGATGACAAAACCCGCGAAATGATTACCGTTGTATCGCTGGCCGCTATCCAAACCCTGCCCCAATTAAAAGCCCACATCCACGCGGCGTTAAACGTGGGCAACGACCCCTTGGCCGTGCGGGAGGCGCTCTATCTGTGCGCGCCGTTTATCGGTTTTCCGCGCACGCTGAACGCCGTGGCCGTATTTAACGAAGTGGCCCGCGAAAGGGGCCTTGCGCTGCCGCTCAAAAACCAGGCTACGGTAACGGACGAAACCCGCTACCAAAAAGGGTTGGAAATCCAGCTGCCGCTGTACGGGGACGAAGTAAAAACCGCCATGCAGGCCCTGCCGGCACCGTACAATCAAAAAGTGCCGTATATTTTGTCTTCTTTTGCTTTTGGCGATTTCTACACCCGCCCGGCATTGAGCCTTGCACAAAAGGAATTGCTGGTGCTGGTGGTGCTGGCCGCAAGCGGCGCCGAAAAGCAATTAAACGCACATATCGTGGGCAATTTAAAAGCCGGAAACAGCAAAGAAACGCTTCTGGCCGCTATGGTGCAAACCATGCCCTATATCGGTATGCCCAATGCCCTGACGGCCATTAATCTCATCAAAAATACCGATGAGAAAAATTACCAATCCATTTATCAATAGGACACAAACCGTACACTCAAAAACCCGCCTCTATGCAGGCGGGTTTTTTAATACACAGCGGTAAAAAGTTGCTGTTTGGTCGCAGCGGGAAATCATTTGCGGCGGGACAACTCCACATGCAAATCGCACCCGGCCACCAAGGCGCCGCGCTTACTGGGGAAAAACCGCACATAACGCACCGTTTGATACGGGTCCCTGCGTTGCATTTTTTTGCCTTTTTGCAGCATTTCGGGCGGGAATGGGAAATACCGGTTGAACGCAGGAGGAGCAGCTTGCCCGAAATTAATGACAAACGGCTTTAAATCTTTTAGCATAAACGGCAGCGCGTTGAGTTGCGTGTAATTGGTATGACCGGACCCGGCATGCACTACCACCAAAGCGTCCGGGGCCTCTTCGTAAATATCGCGGATAATTTCCGTCCAAAAAGCATTTCTTTCCCGCACACCCGCCGGGGAAATAGATTTCCAGGCCTGTTCGCTTTCCAAAAACGGCGTTTCGTTGGGGGACAGATTCCGGCTGTATAATAATTCCGGGTCTTCCAACCCCACCACATTTACCCCCGTATCAAAGGCGCGGCCGGACGCCTCCCAATAAAACAAATTACCGGCAGTATAGCGTTCTATTTCTGACGGCGTGCGCAATACCTGCATACCGACAGAAGGGTTAGCATAAATAAATTCGGACGCGTAATAAATGGGACGCCCCGGATAGCGGTCCTGCAGCTGGTATAATAAGGCAATCACTTCGTCTATCACCAGTTGCTGGTAGTGGGATTCTCCCACCAAAATCAACTTGGCGGAAGACGGCATAAAGGAAGTATAATCCGGGTTTTGCTCGGCCCGGTATACCACCCGGTTGCGCAAGGGTTCCGCCTGTTGGAAGGCGTAAAAATCCTGCTCCACCCATCGGCGGACCATTTTTTCTTTCAGGGCCTCGTTTTCCGCAAGCATACGGGCATTGGCCACCCGGGTATCCGGCAAAAAATACGTGGAAAGGACGGCGTCCAGTTCGGCAAACTTGGTCTTTTCCAACTGTTTTAAATGCTGCATCCGCTGGGCGGCCACGCCGCGCAGCGCGGCCCGCTCCAACGCCGTGCGGGACAAAGCGGACGCATAAATTTCCCGCGCCACGGCAGACGGCAGCTTTTGCAATTGGGCAAACGCCGTTCCGCCCCACAGAGTAAGCCAACAGACAAGCAAGCAGGGAAGATGTTTCATAAGAGGCCTCTCTATATTTTTCTTTTTTGGCAGACGCGGGAAAAGGGCCTTTGGGCCCAACCCATAAAAAAAGAGGACCTATTTTTTATAGGTCCTCTCAGGTGGTTCATAAAACCTTATTTGGTTTTTTTGATGTCTTCAATAATGCGCGGCAGGATTTGGTGCGCGTCGCCTACGAAGCCGTATTTGCAGACGTTGAAAATCGGCGCGTTGGCGTCTTTGTTAATGCCGATAATCACGTCGCTGTGCTCCATACCCACGATGTGCTGCACCGCACCGGAAATACCGCACGCCACATACAGCTTGGCCGCCACGGTCACACCGCTCTGGCCAATCTGTTTGTCTTTGGGTTTTAACCCCAAGTCAATCGCCGCGCGGCTGGCGCCCACGGCGCCGCCCAATTCTCCGGCCAATTCTTCCAACAGGTTGAAGCCGTTCTGGTCTTTCATCCCGCGGCCGCCGGCGATGACCACTTCGGCCTCGTCCAGCTTGTCCATGGCGGAAACTTCGTCAATGTGCGTGTTAATTACGCGCACCTTGGCCGCCTGCGGCGGGATGGCGATGGATTCCGTAACCACTTGGGCCATTTTGCCGGGGGTGGTGACCACTTTTTTGAACACGTTGGGGCGCACGGTGGACATTTGCGGGCGATAGTCCGGGCATTTAATATCCGCCATAATGTTGCCGCCGAAAGCGGGGCGGGTTTGGATTAAATTGCCGTCTTTTACGGACAGGCCCGTGCAATCCGCCGTCAAACCGACGAACAGTTCGGAAGAAATGCGCGGGGACAAATCACGCCCGATATAAGTGGACGGATAAAGCACCACGCTGGGATTGTATTTTTTAATCAGCGTCACCATGGCGTTGGCATAGGCAATGGTGTTATAAGTGTGGTATTCCGGGCCGTTCACGGCATAGATTTTGTCCGTACCGTACTGGGAAAGTTCGGCGTAGTACTGGGAAACATTGTCCCCAATCACCACGGCGCACAGTTCTTCGCCCAATTGGTCGGCCAGTTCGCGCCCTTTGGACAAAAGTTCAAAGCCCACGGGGCGTACTTTTTGGGTTTTGCCGTCATCGGAAATTTCAATAAACACCCACACGCCTTTGTAGGCGGACAGGTCTTTCTTGGCCGCGCCGGAAGCCGGCAAGGACAGGGCTTTCACCGGGCAGACGGACACGCACGCGCCGCACATCGTGCAGCTGGCGTTGGGTACCGCTTTGCGGTTTACCAAAGAGAGCGCGCCAAACGGACAAGCGCCTACGCATTTGCCGCAACCTACGCAATTAGAAGCTACCTGAATCATTTGATTACACTCTCCTTTTTCAAAATTTCTACAAATTTATCCGCCAGTTCCACGGCAGAACCCGTGAACATTTCGCCTTTGGGGCGGGCCGGCGGCGGGAAGATGCGGTCCACACGCGTGGGCGAACCTTCCAATCCCAGTTTGTGCGGGTCGGCGCCGATGTCGGCCGCCGTCCAGGTATAGGTGGCTTTGTCCTGCGCTTTATGGGCAGCCATAAAGGAAGGATATTTGGGGGCATAATCGTGCGGCATGGTCATCGTGACCAAAAGCGGCAAGTCGGCTTCCAAAATCTGGTGGCCGCCTTCAATCAGTTTTTTGACTACCACTTGGTTGCCGTTGGCGTCAATGCTTTCGCAGAACGTAATTTGCGGAATGCCCAGGTGGAAGGCAATGCCGGGGCCGGTTTGGGCGGTATCACCGTCAATAGCCATTTGCCCGCAGAGAATCAAATCGTACTGGCCGATTTTGCGGATAGCCGTGGCAAGCGCATAGGAAGTGGCCCACGTATCGGAACCGGCAAATGCACGGTCGGACAGGAGCACGCCTTCATCCGCGCCCAAAGCCAGCGCCAGGCGCAATACGGCAATGGCCTGGTTGGGGCCCATGGAAAGAACCGTCACTTTAGCGCCGGTTTTGGCTTTAATGGCCAGCGCTTTTTCCAAAGCGTAATGGTCATACGGGTTTAAAATGCTGGGCACACCCGCGCGGATAAGCGTACCCGTTTTCGGGTCCACTTTCACTTGGGTGGAATCGGGAACTTGTTTAATACAAACAATGATATTCATACGTTTATCCTATTTTTTGAAAACTTCTCTTAACTTGGCGGAAACAACGTCCATATCGTCAATGAGTCCGCGCATTTTTTCTTCAATGCCGACCAGGTTCACGCCCTGGCTGAGGTCCGCCGCGTTAATGTTGGGGCAGGTGCCCAAGATAAGGCGCATACCGTCCGTAGCGGTTTTGAAAGCGCTCTGGCGGGCATTGACGCGGGCCATGGTGCTAAGCGTGTTGAGGTCAAAGCGGCTGCCTTCGGTGATGACCTTGTTGGCGCACTGGCGGGTAAATACAGCGGCCACTTCCATTTCGCTGATGAGGTCGCCCAGCATAAAGGTTACATACTGGTGGCGGGTCAGCTTGTTGGCGCGGCAATCTTCCAGCACGCGGGCCAAGGCTCTAAAGCCCAAGGCCACGCTGTCGGCCCCCACATTGGGGTTCTGCGCGTGAATGGCGTCAAATTCGGCGGCTTGTTTCAAATAGTACTGGCCGCGGCTCTTTAAATGTTCCTGCCAGCGCCCGCGGAAGATAGTCATTTCCAATACTTCGCTGGTGCCTTCGTAAATGCAGGTAATTTTGACGTCGCGTTTGATTTTTTCCACCGCAAATTCTTTGGTGTAGCCGAAGCCGCCCATGGCCTGGATGGAATCTTCGGCCGCTTTGTTGCCGGTTTCGGTGGCGTACAATTTGGCGATGGCGCCTTCGGTAGCCAGGCCGTGGTTGTTGACTTCCAGCTGTTTTGCCGTCCAGTCAATATACGCACGGGCCGCTTCAAAGCGCACATAGTGCGGGGTGATGAGCTTTAACATAAAGCCCTGTTTTTCGGCCAGCGGGCCGCCCGCCTGGATGCGCTGTTGGGCATACTGCAAGGCCGTTTCCACGGCTTCTTCGCCGCCGCCCAAACCGAACGCCGCTACCATTAAGCGCGTATAGCCGAACACGGCCTGCGCCTGCAGGAAGCCTTGGCCTTCTTTGAGGCCGATTAAATTTTCAGCCGGCACGTACACGTCGTCAAACGCCAAACCGGCGGTGTTGGACAAGCGGATACCGTGCTTGTCTTCGTGCACGTCCTGCGTAAAGCCGGGGGTGCCTCTTTCTACAATAAACCAGCTCGGGCCGCCGGGGGCCAAAGCGAGCACGGTGTAGATATCGGCCACGCCGCCGTTGGAAATCCACATTTTGCTGCCGGTAATTCTGTACCCGACAATCTGCCCGTCTTTCATCACACGTTCGGCGCGGGTGCGCAGGGAAACGAGGTCGGAACCGGCATCGGCTTCCGTGGCGCCGTAGGCCACGAGTTTATTTTCGTGGGCGATTTTTTTGAACCATTTGGCTTTCTGTTCCGGGGTGCCGCCTACGTTAATCGGGTCGCTGCCCAGGAACGTGGCGAACACGCCGGTGGCGATGCCCAGGTCAATGCGGGCTAACTGTTCGCACACGCGGTAGATTTCGGTGGTTTGGCCGCCGAGTCCGCCGTATTCTTCGGGGATAAGCAAAAGATGTACGCCCAATACGTCGTGGTCGTACATCTCTTTTAAAATGTCTAACGGAATTTCGTTTTTCGCGTCATGCTCCCGGATAAAGTTGAAAGAAATCCGGTTCTTCGCATATTGCTTCAAACTGTCTAACATCAGGTTTCTGGTTGTCAGGTCGTTTTTTGCCATATTTGGGAATCTCCAAAATACAATATAGATATATAATACCAATTTTTGAGCCCCCGCGCACCCCGCAAAAGACAACCGCCCCGGTTAAAACCCGGGGCGGCTTGCAAAGAAAATCCTTTCTAAAAGGTATAGGGAGGCTCTTTTTTGTTCGTAAACACCCGGCACCATTGTTCGCCTTCTGTGTTATCGTAATAGCAAGTCATTTGCCGGGTCGTTCTGGAAAAATAGATAGCGTACGGTTTGGTTTTTCTGCGGCATACGCCGTAGCCCAGGGTCGTTTCGGCCGTGGAGCCGGCGCTGACGGCCCGGCAGCGGTAATTTTTAGTCAGCCGGGTAGGCGTTCCCCCTTCCGTGGTATCCGTTCCGGGGACGGAAATATCCAAATCCGCCAAATTGGTGGTATAGGTGCCGTTGGCCAAATAGTACGCATCCTGCGCCTGGGAAATGGCTTTCACCATCGTTACCGCTTCGGCCAGGCGGGATTTTTCCACCGCTTTTTCATACTGCGGCAGCGCAATGGCGGACAAAATGCCGATAATTAACACAACTACCAATAACTCTATTAAAGTAAAACCTGTTTTCATGGATACCTCCGGCACCCAAACGGTGCTACATTATAGCTTATAATAATTTTAGTCCGCCTGCCAACTGCACGGTTTTTATCCGGCCGAAATATGTATAATACTTGTATGGATTGCATATTTTGCGGCATTGCCGACGGCTCTGTAAAAAGCCAACTGATTTACGAAGATGAAGACGTGGTGGCGTTTAAGGATTTAAACCCGCAGGCGCCCACGCATCTTTTGATTATTCCGCGCAAGCACATTGCGCGCTTGTCCGAAGCGGACGAACAGGACGCTTTGCTTTTGGGCAAAATTTTGCTGGTGGCCAAAAAGCTGGCCCAGCAGCTTAATCTAAAAGACTTCCGCCTGGTAACCAACAACGGCAAAGGCGCGGGCCAAAGCGTGGACCATTTACACTTCCACTTAATGGCCGGGCGCCGCTTTTTGTGGCCGGCGGGCTAAAAAATACCCAAAACGGCTGAAATAAGCTATAATATATATAAGGTAAAAATTACCCTTTTATTTTTGTCTATTGACCGTAGAAGGTGGTGAAAAAGTAATGGTTTTTGTAAAAGTAAGAGACGCCGAACACCTGGAAGAAGCGCTCAAACGCTTTAAAAGAGAATGTGAGAAGAACGGCATTTTGAAAGAAATCAAAAGACGCGAAACTTACATGCCCCCGAGCGTGAAACGCAAAATCAAATCGCAGGAAGCTCAGCGCCGTGCTCGCCGCACCAAACGCAGACGCTTTTAATTAAAGCAGCACCACAGGCAATAGTCCTTTACGCAAGTATCGGACTATTGCCTTCTTTGCCTTTAATCTAACACCAGGCGGCGGCAGCGTGAACAACAATCTTGTAGAACAAATTAAGGACAGGTTGGACATTGTAGAATTTATCCGGCAATACGTACCGGATTTAAAACGTTCGGGTAAAACCTACAAGGCCTGCTGTCCTTTTCATAAAGAAAAAACCCCTTCTTTTACGTGCAGCAGCGAAAAGGGGTTGTTCTATTGTTTCGGCTGCCAGGAAGGGGGCGACATCTTCGCGTTTTTGATGAAGATGGAAAACCTGTCCTTCAACGAAGCGCTGGAAAAACTGGCCGGCCTGGCCGGGCTGGAATACAAGCCTGCCCGCCCGATGACCGGCGAAGAACTCCGCCGCGCCAATGTACGCAAGCTGTTGGATTTTGCCAAGGCGTTCTATCACAAGAATTTAATGGGTGCGGGCGGTGAACGCGCGCGCGCGTACGTGAAAGAGCGCAACTTGACCAAAGAAACGTGCGAAAAGTTTGAACTGGGCCTGGCGCTAAACGACGCCACCGCCCTGGCACGCGCCGCCAAAGCGGCCAAGTATACGGACAAGGATTTAAAAGACGCCGGGCTGTGCGTGATGACCGCCTACGGCCCGCGCGATTACTACCGCAACCGCCTGATGTTCCCGATTATCAACCAACGGGGCGACACGGTGGGTTTCGGCGGGCGCATTTTGGGGGAAGGCGAACCCAAGTATTTAAATTCGCCGGAAACGGTGTTGTTTACCAAAAGCCATGTGTTGTACGGGCTGAATTTTGCGGGGCCGGCTATCCGCAAGGCCGGGCACGCGGTACTGCTGGAAGGGTATATGGACGTCATCGCCTGCCACCAGGCGGGCGCGGACTACACGGTGGCCCCGCTGGGCACCAGCCTGACCGAGGAGCACGCGCGCCTGCTCAAACGCTATACGGATAACGTCATCGTCCTGTTTGACCCGGACGCCGCCGGCATAAAAGCCGCGTTGCGCGGCGCACTGATTTTGATAGAGCGCGGCCTGTTTGTAAAAGTGGCCTCGCTGCCCGAAGGGCTGGACCCGGACGAGTACATTGCCAAGTACGGCAAAGAAAGTTTTGAAAACATTTTAAACCAGGCGCAGGATTTGATTGCCTTCCACACGGGGCTGCAGTTGGATTTGTACCCCAAGCCGCTCCAAGCGCAAGACAAAACGCGCATCATCACCGAGCTGGCGGAAACCATCGCCAAACAGCCCGATGAAATCGTGCGGCGGGAATGGGCCAAATACGTGGCCGAGCACGTGGGCGTGGATGAACAGCTGGTGTTGGAACGGCTGCGCAAGCCTGCGGCGTTTGCGCCCGGTTATGCGCGACGTCAGCCGGTGGCGCCGGCCGCACAGCCGGCCATTACCCCGGCGGAAGAAGATTTGCTTTCCTGGCTGATAAAAAGCCCGGAACATATGGTGTTGTGTTCGGAACTGACGCAGGAGGATTTTTCCACCCCCGGCGCCTGGAAAATGTTTGAAGCCCTGGTAAAGGCCCATGCGGAAAACCCGCAGAGCAAGGACCTGGCGGAAGCGGCAGCCGGATACGTGCCGGAGCAAAAGAAGGAACTGGTAAAACTGGCTATGCTGCAAACGCCGGAAGATTTTGACCCGGTGCGCGACATTACCGCCTGCACCGCCAAGCTGGAACAGGCAGGCTTGCACAAACGCCTGCAAGCCGTCAAACGGCAAATGAAGCAGCTGGGCGCGGGCAATGTGCCGCCGGAAATTATTCAGAAATACATGCAGTTGCAGAACAAATTAAAAAAATATCGCAGTTGAGGGAAATATGGCATCTGGAAATAAAGCGCTGAAAGATTTAGTAGAAGAAGGGAAAGAAAGCGGTTTCTTGTCGCTGGAAGATTTGAACCGCTCCATCGCCGCGTCCGACATGAGCGCGGAAGATATTGACGGCGTGATGGGAACCTTGGACGACTTGGGCATCCAGGTGGTGGACCAAAAGAAGTACAAGTCCGTCGCCGCACAGGACAAAGAAGCCTTGAGCGAAGATTGGTCCTCCAGCCCCGATATTTCCAACTCTATCCGGATGTACCTGTCCGAAATGGGCAAAGTGCCGCTGTTGTCGCGCGATGAAGAAATCACCCTGGCGCGCAACATCCGCGAACGCGAAAAAGAACTGCGCAAACTGGTGTTGGAATCCCCCATCACCATGCGCGAAATCTGCAACTGGGAAGAATTGGTGGACCAGGAAGAAATGACCACCAAGGAATTAATGCCCCGCGGCAAACGCACCACGCGCGAGCTGAACAATATGCGCAAAAAACTCAAAGACGCGGCGCAGTTTATCGGCAAGCGCGAGCAGGAAATCACCAAACTGATGAAAGAACTGCGCGAAGGCAACCTGACCGACAAAAAACGCAACAACGCCATTGAAAAACTGGAAGCCAAGCAGAAAGAAGTGGTGGCCACCATCACCAAACTGAATTTGAACCAAAACAAAATCAAACGTTTGACCAACAAAATCAAAAACCTGGCCGACCGCTTGAACGAAGCCCGCAACGATATGAAACGCTTTGACGACTATTTCGGCCCGTATGCGGAAGTTAAAAAATTGGTCACGCGCTTTAAAGCCGGCAAAATTACCGAAAAAGAATTCAAAAAAGCCACTAAATTCACCCTGCCGGAGCTGGAACGCGCGTTAACGAACATTGAAGAAGTCCAGCGCCGCCACGCCCAAATGGTGGACACGCTGCCGATGACCGAAAAAGAATTTTTGGCCTTCAACGACCGCATTGTGTTCTTTGAAGACATGATTTTGCAGGACAAATTAAAACTCATCAAAGCCAACCTGCGCCTGGTGGTGTCCATCGCCAAAAAGCACGTCAACTCCAACCTGGAACTGTCCGACCTGATTCAGGAAGGCGGCCTGGGGCTGATGAAAGCGGTAGAAAAATTTGAGTACAAACGCGGTTTTAAATTTTCCACGTATGCTACGTGGTGGATCCGCCAAAGCATCAACCGCGCCATTGCGGACCAGGCCAACACCATCCGCATCCCGGTGCATATGAAAGAGTTGGTTTCCAAATTAACCAAAGTAACCAACAAATTCCGCCAGGAACACGGCCGCGAACCCACGCTGGAAGATTATTCCAAATCGCTGCGCCTGTCGGTGGAAAAGGTAAAAAGCGTGCTGAAAATTATGCAGGACCCGATTTCTCTTTCTACGCCTATCGGCGAGGACGAGGACTCCAACCTGGAAGACTTTATTGAAGATAAGAACGGGCCAAACCCCACCAGCGCGGCGGTGGATTTCCTGCGCAAGCAGGAAGTGGCCGATGTGCTGGCCACCCTGTCGGAGCGGGAAGCCAAAATCATCAGCCTGCGCTTTGGGATTGACTCGGGCTACCCCCGCACGCTGGAAGAAGTGGGCAAAATGTTCAACGTCACGCGCGAACGCGTGCGCCAGATTGAGGCCAAGGCCATCCGCAAATTGCGCCACCCCAGCCGCACCAAAATGCTGAAAGATTACCAAGATAACTAACCAAAAGCCCCGGGCACCCCGGGGCTTTTTCCTATTGTTTGCCATAAAAAAGCGGCCTTTCATAGGCCGCTTTTTCGTACCGCAAAACTTATTTGGCGGAATGTTGAACGTACCACTTTTGCAGCTTCTGCGCCACATTTTTTACCTGCGCTTTAAATACCTCAAGTGACACTTTGTCTTTTCCCATCACGGCGGCCATATAGCCGGAAGCGGACTCCATCTCCCCGGGCGAAAACAGCTTTTTTTCGTCCCCATACCAAGTGTCTGTCAACCTGTTCTTTCTATCAAAAACCAACCGGACGATTTGCTTCGTTTGGCCGGAGGCGTCCTGGCGGACGTATAGGGCTTCGCCGCCTTTTTTCGTTCGGTTGGCGCTGATTAAAATAACTTCTCCTCCCTGGTTTACAATCACGGAGTGCACGTTCGTTTGGGTTAACCCTTTCCATTGCGGGGTTTTTACTTCGCCCAACACCAGTTTCCCGCCGGACAGTACCATTTTCATCCGCCGCTCGTACAGGTACGAGTAATAAATCGTTTCCCCGTGCGGGCCTTTGGCCAGCACCGGCCGGCCCAATCCGTCGCGCTGCTGCACGGTTGCCGGCAACGCATCAAACGGGGAAAGGCCGTTCCCGTCACTCAACTTCCACTGTTGTTCACGCACCTTTTTCCCCTGTCGGAATTCCTGCAAATCCCAGGTACGGGCGTCGTCTTTGCTGACAATCAGATACGGCCCGCGCAGGCCGGATTGCCCGCGAATGTAATACTCCGGCGAGTTGGGGGCACAAACTTTTCCAACCCCTGTTTCCGCCGCGGGCAGTGCCTTGGGCAATATCAATCAGGTTTACAATTCCGTCCGCATCGTCACACGTCAGGGAGCCGCTGTGATTCATCACACTTTTGCCGGTTTGGACGGAAGAATACCGGTCGTGGGTGTTTTCGTTTCGGGCTTGTTTGTATTAATCGCTTAACCCCAGCGAATGGCCAATTTCGTGCACGCCTATACGGCGGGTGTTCACTCTCCCGGCGGAAAGGAGTGCCATCAGCAGCTGGTTCTTGGGCAGATAGATAGCCGGCATATCGTTGCCACGAATATAGCACCCGCCGGCCGTTGTTCCGCAAACTTGCTGCATTTCTTTAAACGGCACGATATAAAAAACGATATCCGCCGCTTGCCCCGGCCGGGAGAACTCCACGGAAATACCGCGGTCCAGAATTTGGAGGACATCCGCAAATTCCTGTTCGCGCCCGGCAGAGCGGATGATTTTGGCCGTTTGGGCAAACCACTCGTTATAATTTTGGGAAATCATTTCTTCGTATTTCGGGCGTTTGGCTTCGTCACTGGCGGAAATCTGTAACGAAACACACACCGGGGCCCCGGTGATAATTTGCGGAATTAAGTAGGCGTATCCGCCGTGGAACCGGTTGGCCCAGGGGGAATCATCCGTTTTTTGGTCGTAATCGGCCATAGCGCCCCACGGCGCGGCGCCAAAAGGCCCGCCCCGGCAAGCACAAAAAACAGGCAGAAAAGCAATTTGCGCTTAGGATTCCCCTTTTGGATAGTATAGGCAAAAAGCACAAAAAAACACCCCCTTTGCAGGGGGTGTATCGGAAAAAAGCGTTTTATTTTTCTTCTTTTTTAAACAGGTCGCGCAGGAACTCGGCCACCAATTCTTTGCTTCCTAGTCCCACGCCAATGCCAAACGCCAGCCCCAACGAAGCCAGCACAATAATCACCACGTTATTTACCAGCTGGTTGGCAAAACCCAGGTTTTCCACGGCAATCAGCGCACAGAAGAACACGATAAAAATGTTCACCGCTTTGGAAATAAAGAACCCGCCTTTTAAGTTGTTGGCTTTGGCGGAGTTATCAATAATGTTGCCCATCAGTTTGCCGAACAGCAACCCCGCAAACAGAATCAGCACCGACACAAACAGCGTGGGGATAAATTCCAAAAATTGCGTGAACAAATTGCGGATGATGTCCAGGTGGAGCACTTCGGCCGCCAGCACGACGGCGTAAAAAATAACGGCCCAGGCCAGCACGAACGAAATGATGTACGTGGGGGATTTGCCCAGCCCGAAGCGTACGCACAGTTCGTTAATGCCCAGCTTGGACGTTTTTTCGTCAAACGAAATTTTGTTTAAAATCTTCTTGGCGTAAGACCCAACAAGGCGGGAAACATACAACCCCACCACCAGAATCAGCACGGCAGCCACCAGGGCGGCCAGCACCTTTAAGCTGCTTTGCCCCACTTGCAGCAAGTGGGCGCTTACTTGTTCGGAAATGGCTTCTAAATCCATAAAACGGCTCCTCCTTTTTTTAAATTGTAGCATATATTATTTGTAAAATAAGTATATAGCTATGACGGACACTACCCAAATCCAATACTTAAAAGGCATCGGCCCGGCCAAGGCAAAGCTGTTTGAACGCCTGGGCGTACAGACCGTGGAAGATTTGCTGCACTATTATCCCCGCACGTACCAGGACCGCCGCCTGGGTGCTCCGCCCAACGAATATAACTCCGATTCGCTGGTCGTGTTCAAAGGGCGCGTGCTGCGCACGCAGGAAATCCCCGCCCGCAGCGTGCTGATTTTTAAAGCATTTCTGGAGGACGAAAAAGGCCAGCAAATTGAATGCACCTGGTTTAAAAAACGGATGTACCGCGGTTTCCGCTTTGACCCGTTCGGCACGCTGAAAAAAGATTTTAAAATGAACAACGAAGTGTGGGTCATCGGCAAGCGGGACGACAAAAACAATTTTTTCGGGCACAAAGTGACCGTGGACGAACACTACCCGGCTGGCGACGTGCTGACCAAACTGCACGCCGGCCGCCTGACCCCCATTTACGCCCTGACGGAAGGATTAACCAACAAGCAATTCCGGCAATTTGTCTACGAAGCCTTGCAAACGGGTTCTCTGGAGCGGGAGCCGGAAATTTTGCCGCAGGCGCTTTTGCAAAAGCGCAAATTATTAAGCGCCCCGCAGGCCTTGAAAGCGGTGCATTTTCCCAACTCCATTGCCGAGCTGGAAAGCGCCCGCACGCGCCTGGCATACGAGGAATTTTTGCTGTTGGCTACCGCCTGGGGCATCAAGCGCACGCAAACCAAAATCTTGGCCAAAGATTACACGTACGAAATCAAAAAGAACCTGCTAACGCCGTTCCGCCGCCAGCTGGGGTTTGATTTTACCAACAGCCAAAAGAAAGTCATCAACGAAATTTTTAAAGATTTAACTTCCCCCCGCCCGATGAACCGCCTGCTGCAGGGGGACGTCGGCTCCGGCAAAACCGTGGTGGCCCTGTGCGCGATGCTGCTGGCCGTGGAAAACGGCTACCAGGCCGCGCTGATGGCCCCGACCGAAATTTTGGCCGAACAGCACTTTTTGACGTTTAAACGTATTTTAAAGGGACTCCCCGTCAAGGTAGCGGTGCTGACTTCCAGCACCAAGGCCGCCGCCAAAAAGAAACTGTTAAAAGAACTGGCCGAAGGGGAAATTGATATTTTGGTGGGCACGCACGCCGTCATCCAGGACGGGGTGCAATTTAAAAACCTGCGTCTGGCGGTGATAGACGAACAGCACCGTTTCGGCGTCAAACAAAGAAGCCGCCTGAAGGAAAAAACCGCCAAGTTGGATTTGCTGACCATGACGGCCACCCCCATCCCGCGCACGCTGGCGCTGGCGTTCTACGGGGATTTGGACGTCTCCACCTTAAGCGAACTTCCCCCCGGCCGCCAACCGATTAAGACCGAAACCGCCACTTCCAAGCTGGCCTATGACCGCGTGCGCGAAGAAGTGAAAAAAGGCCGCCAGGCCTATATCGTATTCCCGCTGATTGAAGAAAGCGAAAAAATATCCGCCAAGGCCGTCACGGAAGAATTTGAAAAACTCAAAAAGGTGTTTCCGGAATTTCGCCTGGCCATTTTGCACGGGCAGATGAGCCAAAGCGAAAAGGAAGGCGTCATGGCCGATTTTGCCGCCCACAAAACCGATATTTTGGTGGCCACGCCCGTGATTGAAGTAGGCATAGACGTCAAAAACGCGACCGTCATGGTAATAGAAAATGCCGAGCGCTTTGGGCTGGCCAGCCTGCACCAGCTGCGCGGGCGCGTGGGCCGCGGCGAGCACGAAAGTTATTGTATTTTGGTGCCGCAGCACGCAGGCAGTGTGGCCAAGGAGCGCGTGGACATCATTTGCGCCACGCGGGACGGGTTTAAAATCGGAGAACGGGATATGCAGTTGCGCGGGCCGGGCGAAATTTTGGGCACGCGCCAAAGCGGAGAACTGGAATTTAAAGCAGGCGACATTTTTAAAGATAAAGACATCCTCTATTGGGCCATTGAGGACCGCGACGAGCTTTTGTCGCAGGATCCGGCCCTCACCATGCCCGAACATGCGTTATTGCGCCAAAAACTGGTGGAACTGTATCAAACAAATTGGCACCTGATTGATTTAAGCTGATACTGCCCTTGCAATACCAAACCCACCACCAAAAAGCCGCTCTTGCAAGCGGCTTTTTTATTCCAACGGGAAAACGAGGGGCTGGGCCGGAGGCGGCGTTTTTTGGGGTGAGGGAGCCGCTTTAGCGGGCGACGCGGCTTTAGGAGCCGGAGCCGATTGTTTGGGTTCCGGCGGGCAGGCTTTTAACAGCTGGGCCGGCGTTTTGCCCTTGTTGTTGCGCACGTCCGGCCGGGCGCCGTTGGCCACCAAAAATTGATACATCGGCCGGTGGCACTTTAAAGCCGCCAAATGGAGCGGGGTGTTGCCGTCGTTCGTGGGGCTTTTGGGGCCGCCCCCGTGGCGGCGCATATTCAGCATAAAAACAGCCAGTTCGGGGTCTTCTTCGTCGCACAGCTGCAAAAGCACCCGCAGCATGGCGGCGTCCTCGTTGAGTACGGCCAAATGCATCGCGTTGCCGGCGGGCGCGTCCACATCCAGGCGGGAAAACGCATCCGCCAACAGCACCGTCATATCCAAATCCCCGTTTTGCACGGCAATTAAAAAGGGCGTCATTCCCTGGCGGTCTTGGATATACACCAGGGTTTTGTCCTGCGCCAGCAGCCGCTTGACGGCGGCGCGGTTGCCGTTATTCACGGCAGCAAACATCTCCTGCGCCGGGGCTGCCCAGGCAGCCGGCGCCAGTAACGTAAGGGCCAAAACGATTCCTTTGCGCAGGTTCATGCTTTTAGTTTAATCTTTTTCCGCTCTTTTTACAAGGTTTTCCGTCGGTTTTATGCACAAAAAACGGACGGGTTTTCCGCCCGTCCGTTTGCATATCAAAACCGCTTGTTATTTTTTGGCGGCGTCCAACCGCGGGAAAAGCGGCGGATATTTTTCAATCTTGCCGGGCAGCAGGCGCTTTTGCATTTCTTTGGCCACCGTCGGCATAAAAGGCTCCAGCCACACGGCCACTTTGCGCAAGCACGCCACCAGTTCCAGCAGTACGGCTTTGGCGGCTTCGGGGTCCGTTTTGGCCAGCTCCCACGGTTTTTTGGTGTCCACCAATTTGTTTAAATCGCTGGCGAAACCGTAGATGTTTTCCAGCACTTTATCAAAGGCCAACTCGTCATAGGCTTTATCAATGGCTTCTTCCACCTGTACCGATTTGGCAGGCAGCGGATAGTCGCCCTCAATTTTTTCGGGCAGGTCGCCAATGTTCTTGGCCGCCATATTCAGCGTGCGGGAAAGCAGGTTGCCGATGTTGTTGGCCAGGTCGGAATTGTAGCGGTTTCTAAAGCTTTCCATGGAAAAATCGCCGTCTTGTCCGAAGGGAACCTCGCGGAACAAAAACGCGCGCAGCGGGTCCACCCCGTATTCGGCAGCTACTTTGGCCGGGTCAATGATGTTGCCCAACGATTTGGACATCTTTTCCCCTTCCACCGTCCACCAGCCGTGGGCAAACACTTTTTTGGGCAGCGGTAATCCCAGCGCCATCAGCACGGCAGGCCAAATAACGGTGTGGAAGCGGAAGATTTCCTTGCCCACCATATGCAAATCGGCCGGCCACAAATCTTCAAACTTATCGGCGCGGATTTGCTTGAGCTGCGCTTCGTGCAGGGTTTTGTCTTCGCACAAAATCGTGCCGTAACCGGCAGCGGAAATATAGTTAATCAGCGCATCAAACCATACATAAATGGTGTGGTGCGGGTTGCTGGGCACCGGGATACCCCAGGCCACTTTCGTGCGCGTGACGGACAAATCCTGCAAGCCACCTTTGACGAAATTGATAATTTCGTTGGCGCGGGTTTTGGGGCTTAAAAAGTCCGGGTGTTCTTCGTAGTATTTCAGCAGGGGTTTTTCGTAGCGGGAAAGTTTAAAGAAGTAGGTTTCTTCGTGCACTTCGGTCAGCGGGCGTTTGTGCACGGGGCAGAGGTTGCCTTCCAAAATTTCGCTGTCGCTGTAATACTGTTCGCAGGACAGGCAGTATTTGCCGGAGTAGGAACCTAGGTAAATATCGCCGCTTTTTAAGAGTTTTTCAAAAATGGCCTGCACCACTTGTTCGTGTTTTTTGTCGGTAGTACGGATAAAATCGTCATAAGAGATGTTCAGCGTTTTCCACAATTCTTTGTACTTGGCGGACACTTGGTCGGCCCATTCTTTGGGGGTTACGCCCGCGGCGGCGGCGGATTTTTCAATGTTGGCGCCGTGTTCGTCGGTCCCGGTCAAAAAGCGCACATCAAAGCCTTTCTGGCGTTTGTGGCGGGCCAGCACGTCCTGGGCGATGGTCGTATACGCGTGGCCGATGTGCGGCACCGAGTTCACGTAGTAAATAGGGGTGGTGATATAGAATTTCTTGGTCATAAGTTCTCCGTATTAAAAAATCCGTACGTTTAGGCCGTCTAAACTCATTAGAGCGGTTTCCAGCACGAGCGCGGGCGACACGTTGCGCCCGATACTGCGTTTGTAATTTTCAAATCGTTTCAGCGCTTCCTGCAGCGCGCGCTGTCGGCGCGGGTCCTGCTCGGCCGTCCAGGCTTGGTGCAGGGCCATAATCAGCACATTCAGCACGGCCTGCGCTTCCTGGCGGGCGCTCACCAGCGTGCGGGAAAGCCCCGCCGCCACACCGGCCGGCCCCTGCGGCGTGTTAAACCCGCCGCTTTGCAATAGTTCCAAGGCTTCGGCCGCCTGGAGCGCGCCGGAAACGGAGCCGCCGCTGTACCGCGCGCATAAATCGGCGTCCGGCACTTCGGCCCCCGTTTGGAGCAAAATCTGTTTTACGTTTTCCTGCGACAGCGGCGCAAACGAAAGCGGCTGGCAGCGCGACAAAATAGTCCGCAGCATCGCGGCGCGCTTGTTGGTAATCAAAATCCAAACGGTTTTGTGCGGAGGCTCTTCAATAAATTTAAGCAGCGCATTGGCCGCCGCGGCCTGCATGGTTTGCGCCTGGTCTATTATCAGCACTTTCCAGCCGCCGCCCACCGCTTTTTGCTGGGATTTGGCCGTCACGTCGCGGATAGTATCCACGTTGATGTGCTGCTGTTTGGCAATTTCCTTTTCCAGTTCTTCTTCGTAGCCTTTGCTGGAAAAATCTTTTTTTACTTCCAGCCGCGCCTGGTAGGCAAAATCCACAAACGTCACGTCCGGGTGGGTGCCTTTTACAATGGCCTGGCACGAAGCGCACACCCCGCACGCTTCGCCGGTTTGGCGAGCTTGCGGGTCCTGGCAGTTTAAGGCCTGGGCAAACGCCACCGCGGCTTTTGCCTTGCCCACGCCGTCCGGTCCGTAAAATAAAAGCGCGCCCGGAACGCGTTGGTTCGCGGCCAGCTTTTTTAAGTACGCGGAGGCTTTTTCCTGCCCCAGGATATCGGCAAACGGCATTAGACTATAATCAGGTGTTCCTTTAATAATTCCAGCACGCGGGCTTGGATATCGCTGATGTTTTTGTCCGCGTCTATCAAATAGGCGTTGGGGGTGCGTTCAATCATTTCCAAATACCCCTTGCGCATTTTTTGGCGGAAAGCCAGGTCTTCCTGTTCCAACCGGTCCGAAAACAAATACTCCCCCCGTTGGGTGAAATACTTGTCGGACATTAAAAAGACGAGCGTCAAATCCGGCTGGGTGCCGCGGGTGGCGATTTTGTTTAAAATATCAATCGTTTCCAGCGGGATACCGCGGCCATAGCCCTGGTAGGCACAGGTGGACATGGTGTAGCGCTCGCAAATAACGGTTTTGCCCTCTTCCAGCGCGGGGAGAATTTTTTCCTGCGTGTGTTGGGCGCGGGAGGCTTCGTACAGCAACAGTTCCGCCAGCGGCCGCACATCCAGCCCCGGCTCCAGCACGATTTGGCGTATCCGTTCCGCCGTGGGCGTGCCGCCCGGTTCGCGCGTGAGGATGACGTCCTTTCCGCGGGCGACCAGTTGGTTGTAGAGCATTTTGGCTTGGGTGGATTTGCCGCAGCGGTCCGGCCCTTCCAATACGATAAATTTTCCTTTCATACTGCCGGTTAGTTTATTCCTTCCTGCGAGGTGACAAGTTGCATTTCGGGCTTTTTGCCCACCGTCCAGGCCGAGGCTTCCACCTGTTCCAACAGCGGTTGCAGCTTGCCCTGGGCGTCCAGGATAAAATCAATCATTTCGCGGTACGCGCCGTCCCCCCCTACGCGTTTGGTAATGTAGTGAGCGTGCTTCTTGACGCAATCCAGCGCATTGGGTACGGTGACGGCCAGGCCGACTTCTTTCAGCAGCGGGATATCGGTGATATCGTCGCCGACGTAGGCCACTTCGTCCGCTTGCAGGTGTTCTTTTTCCAAGATATCGTTGAGCGGGCCGATTTTGGTCAAAAAGCCCTGGTACATATATTTAAAGCCCAGGTTTTTGGCCCGTTCCACCGTGGTGGGGTGGCGGCGGCCCGTGATAATGCCGCAGATAATCTGCGCACTGTGGCAAAGCATTACGGCAATGCCGTCCTGCGTGTTAAAGGATTTAAATTCGTCTATCTTGCCGTCGTCCCGCACGAAAAAGTTCACTTTTCCGTCCGTTAAAATACCGTCCACGTCGGTTAAAACGGCTTTGATTTTTTTGGCTCTTTTAATTGCTTCTTCCATATATAAGGTATTATACAAAATATCCCTTTTTGGGGCCCATCGCCCGGCCGGCCCGGCCGGTGCAAAAGGGGGCCGCAGGGGTGCGTTTTATTTTTATATAATGGTAGTAATCGCTTGAAAGGGGTTATAAATAAGATGGCAAAAAGATTTACCGAAAATGCGCAAAAAGTCATTCTCATCGCGCAAGAAGAGGCCAAACGCCTCAACCACGACTACGTGGGTACCGAACACATTTTACTGGGATTAAGTGCGCTGGAAGGCACCGTATCCAACAAAATTCTCACCGGGCTGGGCGTGACGTTCCGCAAAGTGCGCCTGGAAATTGAAAAAATGGTGGGCATTGGCGATACGATTATGCTCTTGGGCGAAATTCCGTTCACGCCGCGCGCCAAAAAAGTGCTGGAATTTTCCGTAGAAGAATCGCAAATGCTGGGCACGGACCACATCGGCACCGAACACATTTTGCTGGGGCTCATCCGGGAAGAAGAAGGAATGGCCAGCCGCATTTTGAAAAATTTAGGCCTTAACCTGGACGCCGTGCGCGACGCCGCGCTCAACTTTATCGGCGACGCCGAAACCAACGATTTAAACGAAGATTTGAACGATTTCCCGCAGGAAATCAATTTAAATTCCGTCCCCAAGCGCGAACGGGACAATATGGACAACAAAAAATCCAAAACCCCCACGCTGGACGAATACACCCGCGATTTGACCAAGCTGGCCGCCAAAAACCAGCTGGACCCGGTCATCGGGCGCGACGAAGAAATTGAACGCCTGGTGCAAATCCTGGCCCGCCGCACCAAAAACAACCCCGTCCTCATTGGGGAACCGGGCGTGGGCAAGACGGCGATTGTGGAAGGGCTGGCGCAAAAAATCGCCCGGGGCGAAATTTCCGACGTGCTGGCCAACAAACGCCTGCTGGCGCTGGATTTGGCTTCCGTCATTGCGGGCACCAAGTACCGCGGCGAATTTGAACAACGCTTGAAAAACATCATTGACGAGCTGGCCGCCTCCAAGGACGCCATCATCTTTATTGACGAACTGCATACCATCATCGGTGCCGGCGCGGCGGAAGGGTCCATTGACGCTTCCAATATGTTAAAGCCCGCCCTGGCCCGCGGCGAAGTGCAGTGCATCGGCGCCACCACCTTTGACGAATACCGCAAATACATTGAGGCCGACACCGCCCTGGAACGCCGCTTTCAGCCCGTCGTGGCCGACCCGCCGGACGTGGACGAAACCATCACCATTTTAAAAGGCATCCGCTCCAAATACGAGCAGCACCACAAGGTGAAATATACCGACGGCGCCATCCGCGCCGCCGCCACCATTGCGGACCGCTATATTACCGACCGCGCCATGCCGGACAAAGCCATTGACCTCTTTGATGAAGCCGGCGCCCGCGCGCGGCTCAAAGATTCCGTTCTGCCGCCCGAAATCAAGCAGAAACAAATGGAATACAACCAGGCCGTGCAGGAAAAAGACGAAGCCCTGGCCAACAAAGAATTTGAAAAAGCCGCCGCCGCCAAAGACACCGAAGAGCGCTTGAAAGCCTATGTGGAACATTTAAAGAAACAATGGCACGAAAAACACGACAAACAAGTGCCCGAAGTGACCGAGGAAGACATTGCGTTGGTGGCGTCCAAATGGACGGGCATCCCCGTCACGCGCCTGACGCAGAGCGAAACCGATAAGATTTTGCATATGGAAGAGCACCTGCACGAACGCATTATCGGGCAGGACGACGCCGTGAAAGCCGTTTCGCTGGCTATCCGCCGCAACCGCACCGGTCTGGGCAACCCGCACCGGCCGATTGGCGGGTTTTTGTTCCTGGGGCCCACGGGCGTGGGCAAAACGGAGCTGGCCAAAAGTTTGGCTACATTCCTGTTCGGGGATGAAGACGCGATGATCCGGCTGGATATGTCGGAATATATGGAAAAGTTCGCCGTTTCGCGCCTGATTGGGGCGCCGCCCGGCTACGTGGGGTATGAAGAAGGCGGCCAACTGACCGAGGCCGTCCGCCGCCGCCCGTACAGCGTGGTGGTGTTGGACGAGCTGGAAAAAGCCCATCCGGACATTTACAACATTTTGCTCCAGGTGTTGGACGAAGGCTCGCTGTCGGACAATTTGGGCCACAAAGTGAGCTTTAAAAACTGCGTAATTATTATGACGTCCAACGTCGGCGCGCGCGAAATTACCAACAAGGGCAACACCCTGGGCTTTGCCGCGCACCACACCGAGGAGCAGGAATACCAGGATATGCGCAAGAACGTGATGGAAGAAGTGAAAAAAACGTTCAACCCGGAATTTATCAACCGTATTGACGAGATTGTGGTCTTCCATTCGCTGACGAAGGAAAACATCGGCCAAATCCTGGATTTGGCGTTAAAAGATGTGGATGAAAAGCTCAAGGACAAAGAACTGTCCATCAAGCTGACCAAAAATGCCAAAAACTTCCTGGTGGAAAAAGGCTTTGACGTAAAATACGGCGCGCGGCCGTTATTGCGCACCTTGCAGCGCGAGCTGGAAGACCCGCTGGCGGAAAATATCCTGATTAACCGCTACCCCGCGCATACCGAAATTGTGGTAGATTTTGACAAAACCGCCGGCAAGCTGACGTTTGCCGGTGCGGCGGCCAAAAACAAAACCGCCGTTACGATTTAACCTGATTGGGAGGAGTATTTATGGACGCAAACAAACAAAAAGCCCTGGATCTGGCCCTCGGCCAGATTGAAAAGGCCTTCGGCAAAGAAGCCATTTGCCGGCTGGGCGACGGCGGCATTAAAAATATAGAAGCCATCCCCACGGGGGCCCTGTCGCTGGACTTGGCCTTGGGCGTGGGCGGATTGCCCCGCGGGCGCGTGATTGAAATTTACGGCCCGGAAGCCGGCGGTAAAACGACGCTTTCGCTGCATGTGGCCGCGCAAGCCCAAAAAATGGGCGGCACGGTGGCCTTTATTGACGCGGAACACGCACTGGACCCGGTGTACGCTTCCCACTTGGGTGTGAATGTGGACGAGTTGCTCGTCTCTCAGCCGGATTGCGGCGAACAAGCCCTGGAAATTGCGGAAAAACTGGTCCGCTCCGGCGCGATTGATTTGATTATTGTGGACTCGGTAGCCGCGTTGGTGCCCCGCTCGGAAATTGAGGGCGAAATGGGCGACGCCAGCGTGGGCGTGCAGGCCCGCCTGATGAGCCAGGCCCTGCGCAAACTGACCAGCATTTTAAACAAAACCAAAACCAGCATTATTTTCATCAACCAGCTGCGCCAAAAAATCGGCGTGATGTTCGGCAACCCGGAAACCACCCCCGGCGGGCTGGCCTTGAAATTCTACGCCTCCGTGCGCATTGACGTACGCCGCATTGAAAACCTCAAAAAAGGCGACGAAATCATCGGCACCCGCGTGCGCGCCAAAGTGACCAAAAACAAAGTGGCTCCGCCGTACCGCCAGGCCGAATTTACGATGATTTTGGGCCAGGGTATCTCGCGCGAAGCGTGCATTATTGATAAAGGCGTGGAAGCGGGATTTATTGAAAAGAGCGGCAGCTGGTACATCTACGGCGACGAAAAACTCGGCCAAGGTGCCGAAAACGCCCGCCAGTATTTAAAAGACAACCCGGACTTGGCCGACGAAATTGAAGACAAGCTCTACGTCAAATACCTCGGCCACCACTACAACGGCAAAAAGGCCGACGCCGCGGAAGCCACAGCGGAAGACGCTAAGACCGACAAAAAAACCGCCAAAAAGTAGTTTTGCTTTAAACAAAAAACACCCCGCTTTCCGCGGGGTGTTTTATGTTTAATTTTCAACGAATGCCGTTTAAAAAGGAGTTACAAAAACCATCTATGGGAGAAGTACAAGTAATTTTTCCGCCATTGGTAGTATGCTTATCGTAGTACATAGAAATACGTCCTTTCCGGTTTGTGGAATTAGCGCAAGAAGCACTGCCTGTCTGATTATCCCCCGGACAATAGGTCGCCTCCAACACTCCCGCGGATTCCAAGCCATACCCTAAATTATCTAATAGCCAATCCTTACCGCACAAAATTTGGTTAGGAATACTGCTTCCCTCAAAAATTTTACAACCGGACGGAATAGAAATATCTAAGGCCGTCACATCCAGTGTGTAGCTTCCGTTCGCCATATAGTAGCGTTCTTGCGCCTCTTTAATAGCTCGCATAGTAGGCATAAAACTCATAAAGCGACTCTTTAACACTGCTTTTTCATATTGAGGCACGGCCACCGCCGCCAAAATACCAATGATTAAAACCACTACTAATAGCTCTATTAGCGTAAATCCGGCGTTTTTCCCCGCCGGGAGGGTTTTTTGATACATTTTGTCCATAGCCAAAATTTATCAAAAAAAAAAAACGAGTCAAGGCTCCTTCAAAAGAGTGCCCCTCTTTTGTCCGGTCGCACGGGCCACCAAACTGTTGCCAATGCAGCAGAAAAACAGATTTTGCTCCCCACGCCCAATTTCCTATAATAAGCATATGTCAAAATCCCGCATCTACCGAATGCTTACCATTTTATCCGTCTGCCTGGCGTCCATAGGCGCGCTCTATATGCTGGGACGGCGCCTGACCGATTTGCATATGGGATTTTTATATGACGAAATGTACACCCTGGCCACGGCCCACCCGGGCCATCCGTTCCCGTTCCTGTGGCGGGAAATGCTGCTAAAAGACGTAAACCCCCCACTCTATAACGTATTGCTCTACGGGTGGAACCACCTGGCCCAACCTTCCGTGGTGTGGGTGCGGCTGTTTAGCTTGCTGGCCGGCCTGCTCACGCTGGCGGTGAGCTTTTGGGGAGCGCCCAAAGATTGGCCCCCGCTTAAAAAATTTACTTTGCTGGCTTTAACGGCCACATCCAATGCGCTGGCGATATCGTCTTTTTACGTGCGGTCGTATGCGTGGGCCATTTTGACGGTTTTTATCTTCACGCTGGTTGCCCTGCGTCTGGCCCGGCAGCTTGCGGGAGGGCAGTTCCCGGCTAAAAAATTATGGGCCGTATTTTTTATTTCCGGCTTGGCGGGTTCGTACCTCCATTTTTTTGCGGCGGGATTATTTTTTATCACTGCGCTTATTTTATTCGGCTACGCCTGCCGCTACCGCACCGCCCGCAAAACCGTTTTTTGGGGTACGGCCGCCACATTTGCCTTATGGACGCCCTGGCTGGCAGTAACCTACCATATTATGGCCGCCCCTACCGGTATGTGGTGGTACGCCACGCCCTGGGCGCGCGCCTCGTGGGAAATTCTGCAATATCTGTTGGGCGCTCCGGCTGTAATTGCGTGGATTTTGATGCTGGGCATATTGGCCGTTGTGTCCCTGGTGCACACCTACCGCAGCCGCCTGTTTGCCCAGGTAGATTTTGCGCTTCCGCTGGGGCAATTGTTGTTACTGCTGGGGGTAGTGGCCGTAATTTCCCTTAAATACAATTTATGGATGGACCGCTATTTTACGCTCGCCTTGCCGTGTATCCTGATTTTGTTGACGGAGCTTATCTATCATTTGTACCAACGCCACCACCTGTTTGTGGTTTTAGTGCCGCTGTTGGCGCTGGCGTGGGCCTGGCAATACATTCCGCAACAATTTGCATATATACGGGAATATGAAGGCCTGAAAAACGCTTTTTCCTTCGTCACGCGCGAACTAAAGGCGGATACGGTGGTGGTGGATATGGACAAAACCGGCTACTCCGAGGCGGCCTTCCGCACGATGCTTGCCTATTTTGTTCCTGCGGGAGCCACCCTCCGCCTAGAGCGCTTAACCCCGCAAACGGCCGCGCGCGCCGCCCAAACGCCCAAACTGCCGGTACTGATACCCCTGTGCACCCAAATGCATATGATGGAAACCTCGCTGACGTATAATATAGAGGAAGACCAGCCGCCGTTTATTTTTGACAACGACGTCTGCCTAATGACCGTGCACCCGGTAGCGGAGCCCTGATATGGATAACGTGTTACTGGAAGATTTTAAAAATCATTTAACCTTTGAGCGGCAGCTTTCCAAAAATACGGTAGCCTCCTACGGCTCCGACGTGGAAAGCTACCTGGAATACTGCCTGGCCAACGAAAAAGACCCCCTTCAAATTAAGCCGGAATTTTTGGACCAGTACAACTACCAGCTGCGCGTGGTGCAAAAGCTGGCCCCCAGCAGCGTGTTCCGCAAAATTGAGGCCGTGAAATGCTTTTACAAATTTTTGCTGATTGAAGAAAAAATAAAAGACGACCCCACCCGCTTTTTAAAATCGCCCAAGCTGGCGCAAAAGATTCCCACCCAGCTCACGCGCGAAGAAATGGACCGCCTGTTATCCTACCCGGCCGAAACGCTGGCGGAAATACGCACCGTTACGATTATTGAACTGCTCTACGCCGCGGGCCTGCGCGTAAGCGAGCTGATCAACCTGCGGTTGGAAAACGTAAACACCAAGGAAGGCTGGGTGCTGGCTTTTGGCAAAGGGGGCAAACAGCGCTTTGTGCCCATTCACCCGCAGGCCTGCCGCCGGCTGGAGCAGTATTTGGCCGTGCGCGAAGCACACTTTGCCGACAAAAACGTCGGCTCCGAAGTGTTTTTAAATAAAAACGGCAAAAAAATAAGCCGCGTGTCCGTATGGAAGGACCTGGCCGACCTGGGGAGAAAGGCCAACATTTCCCAGCCGCTCCACCCGCACCTGTTCCGCCATACGTTTGCCAGCCATATGCTGCAGGGCGGGGCCGATTTAAGGAGCCTGCAGGAAATGCTGGGCCACGCCAATCTGACAACCACCCAAATCTACACCCATTTGGACGTAAGCGACCTGAAAAACAAACACAAAAAGTTCCACCCCCGCGGGTAATTTGCCCGCTTGCCTTCGCCAGGGCCGCGGGTCCCTCTTTGGCCCGGGGCCACCCTTTTCCAACGGCACGCAGCAGATTGGATACTCCCTTACACTGCCCCCAATACAGGGGCTTATTTTTTCGCTTGAAAATTGTTAGAATAAGGGAGTATGAGTATTGATAATTTTCCGCAAATTGACAAAAAACAACAAGAACGCTGGGAGAAAGCAAACCTTTTTGCCAGCCCCAAAATGCCGAAAGGCAAAAAGTTTTATTGCCTGGATATGTTCCCCTATCCGTCCGGAGCGGGGTTGCACGTCGGGCACCCGGAAGGTTACACCGCCTCGGACATTTTGGTACGCTATAAATTAATGAACGGCTACGACGTGCTGCACCCCATGGGGTGGGACGCCTTCGGTCTACCTGCGGAAAACTATGCCATCGCCACGGGGGTTCACCCGCGGATTACCACTCATAAAAACATTGCCAATTTTAAACGCCAAATCAAATCCATCGGCCTCGCGTACGACTGGAGCCGCGAAATTAACACCACGGACCCGGAATACTACAAATGGACGCAGTGGATTTTCCTGCAGCTGTTTAAAAAGGGCCTGGCGTACGAATCCACCGTGCCGATAAACTGGTGCCCCTCGTGCAAAACGGGCCTGGCCAACGAAGAAGTGTTTAACGGCAAGTGCGAACGCTGCGGCCACGAAATTGAACGCAAAGCCCTGCGCCAGTGGATTTTGCGCATTACCGACTATGCCGAGCGCCTGCTGGCCGGGCTGGACACGCTGGACTGGCCGGAAAGCACCTTGGCTATGCAACGCAACTGGATTGGCAAATCCAACGGGGCGGAAGTAAAATTTAAAATTGACGGGCACGACGATATTTTGACCGTCTTCACCACCCGCCCGGACACGCTTTTCGGCGCGACGTATATGGTCGTATCGCCGGAGCACCCGATTCTTAAAAAGATTGTCACGCCCGAACAAAAAGACGCCGTGGCCCATTACCAGGCCGAAGCCGCCAAGAAAAGCGACTTGGAACGCGGCGATTTAAACAAAGACAAAACCGGCGTATTTACGGGCGCTTACGCCATCAATCCGGTAAACGGCAAAAAAATCCCGGTCTGGACGTCCGACTATGTACTGATGGGCTACGGCACCGGTGCCATTATGGCCGTGCCCGCCCACGACGAACGCGACTACGCCTTTGCCAAAAAATTCGGGCTGGACATCATTGAAGTAATCAAAAGCGAACAAGGCGTGGAAAAAGAAGCCTTCACCGGCGACGGCGAGCTCGTCAATTCCGGCTTTTTAAACGGCCTGCGCGTCAAAGAATCCAAAGCCGCTATGATTAAATGGCTGACGGAGCGCGGGTTAGGCAACGCCAAAACCACGTATAAACTGCGCGATTGGGTGTTTGCCCGCCAGCGCTACTGGGGCGAGCCGATTCCCGTGGTGCACTGCCCCAAATGCGGCGTCGTGCCGCTGCCGGAAGACCAACTGCCGTTAACGCTGCCGGAAGTGGAAAAATTTGAACCGTCCGGCACGGGGGAATCCCCCCTGGCCACGGTGGACAGCTGGGTAAATACCACCTGCCCGCACTGCGGCGGCCCGGCCAAGCGCGAAACCAACACCATGCCCCAGTGGGCCGGTTCGTGCTGGTACTACCTGCGCTATATGGACCCGCACAACGACAAAGCCCTCGTGGACCCGGAAATTGAAAAAGCCTACGGCCCCGTGGATTGCTACATCGGCGGGGCGGAACACGCCGTGCTGCACCTGCTGTACGCGCGCTTTTGGCACCAGGTGCTGTTTGACTTGGGCGTCGTAAGCCACCCGGAACCGTTCCAAAAACTGCGCCACCAAGGGATGATTTTGGCGTTCTCGTACCGGGACAAAATGGGCAACTACCACGGCTACGACGAAATTGATTTTAAAGACGGAAAAGCCTACTTAAAAACCACCGGGGAAGAACTCTCCCCGATGATTGAAAAAATGTCCAAATCCAAGAAAAACGTCATCAACCCGGACGATATCCTCAACCAATACGGTGCGGACGCCTTCCGGATGTATGAAATGTTTATGGGTCCGTTTGAATCCAGCAAACCTTGGGACATGAAGGGCATTGAAGGCATTTCCCGCTTTTTAAAGCGCGTTGCCGGCTGGAGCGAAACCGTAAAAATTTCCGATCAGCCCGATCCGCGCAAGAGCGAAATTTTAAAGAACAAAACCATCGCCAAAGTAAGCGAAGATATTGAAAACTTTCGTTTTAATACGGCCATTTCTTCGCTGATGGTGCTCTTTAACGACATCAGCAAATTGCCGCAGGTCAGCCAAGACACGTTCCAAATGTTCTTAAAGCTCCTGCACCCCTTCGCCCCGCACCTGACGGAAGAAATCTGGCAGCAGAAAGGCTACGAAGGCTTCGTGGTCAAATCCGCCTGGCCGGTGCCCAACCCGGACCTGATGCAGGACGACACGGTGGAAATCGGCGTACAGGTAAACGGCAAAGTGCGCGACCGCATTGCCGTGCCCGCCAACGCCTCCCGCGAAGAAATTGAAGCCGCCGCCAAGGCCAGCACCAAAGTGCAGCGCTGTTTGGCTGGGCAGGAAATTAAAAAAGTGATTGTCGTCCCCGGCCGCATGGTCAGCTTTGTGGCCGCCCCCCAAAAGTAACCGCCGGAAACCCCGGCAAGGGAGCGTGTGTATGAAAAAACTCTTGTCCGTCTTGTGTGCCGCCGCCGCGTTGGCGGCGTGTGCCAGCGAAGGCGCGGTGTACAAACCGCAGGCCCAAATTATGCCGCAGCACATCAAAAAAATTGCCGTGCGGCAAATCTTAAACAAAACCGAAGTGTTCGCGCTGGAAGATAAGTTCTACAACGAATTGTACGACGAATTTTTGCGCGACGGTTCGTACCAAATCGTGTCGGAAAACAACGGTGCCGAAGGCGTGGTGGTCACCACCATTTCCCGCTATTTAAACGTGCCGATTCAGTACGACAGCCAGCTCATCCCCACCGTATACCGCATGGACATTTGGCTGGACGTGGTGTTTATGGACAAAACCACCAATGCCCCCGTGTGGCGTGAGCCCGCATTTTTGGGCACGCAGATTTACGCCGCCTCCACCCTGCCCGGCGGGATGACCGAAGTGCAGGCGCGTGACGTGGTGTTTGAAAAACTATCCAAAGACATCGTCAAACGCACGGTGGAAGGGTTCGGCTCCGTCATGAGCGAAAACAAAAAGAAAGTGATGAACAACCCCGAATATACGACCATTACGCAATAAAATGCCCAGACTCACCGCCGAAAAATTAAACGCAGAACTTGCCAAAAATACCGTATCCCCCGTCTATTTGCTGACGGGGGAAGACGTCTATCGCAAAAATTTGGTCATTCAAAAAATTCGTTCTATCCTCCACCCGGACGATTTCAACTTTTTTCAGAGCGAGGCCGACAAAGCCGATATGGGCGAAGTGCTGGCGCTGGCCAATACGTCGCCCGTGTTTTCGGACAACCGCCTGGTAGTGCTGACCGGCATTGAAAAACTGCGCAAAGACCCCAAGGAAGCCCTCATCCGCTATCTGGATAACCCATTACCTACCACCACGCTTATTTTGACGCACAACGACGCCAAAAAAATGAAGACGGAAAAAGTGCTGGCGGAAGTGTGTGCGGACGCGGGACGGGTGGTGAATTTTGACGAACTGAAAAAAGACGAACTCAACGCCTGGGTGCGCCAAAAAATGCAGGAAAAAGGCCTCCAGCCGGATTTCAATTCCGTAGACTTGCTGTGCGAAAGCGTCGGCAGCGAGCTGAATGCGCTGGAAAACGAAATTGAAAAAATCTCCCTCTACACTGCCGACCGCGCCAACAAAAGCATCACGAAAGAAGACGTGCTGGCCTGCATCGGCTTTAGCAAGGAAGAAAACCCCTTTGAACTTTCCAACGCCATTACCGCCTGCAACAAAAACCGCGCCGTAAAACTGGTGGACAAACTGGTGGACGACGGCGAAGAACCCGTGGCGATTTTGAGCAAGATGACGTTCCCGATTTTAAAGATGGCGCGCATCAAACGCTTGAGCGAAACGGGCCTGGCACCGGCCGAAATTTTGCGGGCGGCGGGGCTGATGTATTGGGAAAGCCGCCTGGTCAATCAGGCGCGCGCGTTCCCCCCGCAAAAGAACTTTTTAAACGCCTTAAACCGCATCATAGACGCCGACAGCGCGTTTAAATCTTCCACCTCGGCCGACCCGAAAATTTTGCTCAAAGGTATTTTGCTTACGCTGTTTAACAAATAAGCCCGTTTGCCCCAATATAAAACCCCGGTTGCCGCCGGGGTTTTGTTTTTCTATACAAGCAATCCGTTATTGGAAGGTGTACCCGGTGTTGGAGGAGCCGCTGTTATTGCTGCGGTCGGGCGTTTTTTTGCCGGAAATGCTGTAACACAGCCGGTCCTTTTTGTCCGTACCGCCCCAGCAAATAAAATTTTGTTCCGCAAAGTATTTTTCCAGGGAAGGCATATTTTCGTAGGTACTGTTGCAGTACGAAGAGTATTGCGCCGCTTTGTCGGCAGAACCGGTACGCAGCAGACAATAAAATTTATCGTAATCAATCCGATTGGGCGTAGTGGTTTTGGCGCCCGACGGCATGGTGATATCCAGCTGGGTAAAATCCAACGTATATTGGCCATTGGCCAGATAATACACGTTTTCCGCGTCCGAAATAGCCCGCAAAAGAGGCATCAGGCTCATATAGCGGCTTTTGGCCACGGCTTGTTCGTATTGGGGTAGTGCCACCGCCGATAAAATGCCAATAATCAAAACCACCACCAACAGTTCTATCAGGGTAAACCCGCCCTGGCGGGATACAGTATGGGTAAACATATGCCTGTTGTATCAAATAAACGCAAGTACGGCAACTGTTATTTGTCTTTCCGAACGACAAAAAAGGGAGCCCTCTTGCAAGAGCTCCCGTTCCCCCCGACATCTCCCCTTTTCCGTTAAAGGTATCCGGCGGCCGTTCGCCCATGTCTTTCCGGCGGGCGGCGCGCGTTTCGTTTGAAATATACTTACCGGTAAGTAAATAATAACATAAAAGTTTCCGTTCGTCAATTTTTTCTGTGCCTGCAGGCCGCAAAACGGATTTGGTACAATTTATATATGGAATTGTTATCTCAAATCTTAGATATTTTTTTGCACCTGGACGTGCATTTGAACTCCTGGGCGGCCTGGATGGGCGTCTGGTTATATGTGGTGATTTTTGTGGTGGTGTTTTGCGAAACGGGGCTGGTGGTAACGCCCTTTTTGCCGGGGGACTCGCTATTGTTTGCCTGCGGCGCTTTGGCCGCGGCCGAAGGAAGCGCCATCAATTTGTACTGGCTGATTCCCGTGATGTTTGCGGCGGCCGTATTGGGCGATTTTTGCAACTATGAAATCGGCAAGTGGCTGGGGCCAAAAGTGTTCACCAAAGAGGACAGTATTTTTTTAAATAAAGACCATCTCAACAAGGCCCACGCCTTTTACGAAAAATACGGCGGGAAAACCATTATCCTGGCCCGTTTTATTCCGATTATCCGCACCTTTGCGCCGTTTGTGGCGGGCATCGGCAAAATGACGTATTTTCACTTTGCTTCGTATAACTTAATCGGCGCAGCGCTGTGGGTGTTGGCGTTCACGCTGGGCGGGTATTTCTTTGCGGATTTGCCGGTAGTGCAGAACCACTTTCACTATGTGGTGGTGGCGATTATTGTCATTTCCCTGTTGCCGGCTGTGTACGAATTTTGGAACGCCCGCAAAAACCCGCAGCAGAATTAATTGGGCAGCCGCAGTTGCACGGGCAGCACACCCCGCGCGGGCAAATTGCCCAAAATGATGTTTGCCGCGGTTTCCAGCGCATATTTATTTAACCCGTAGGTGGCCAGTACAGCGTCCGCCTCCGGGTAATTTTTTATATCGTACGGACTCATGGTGGAAATGAACACCGTGTTGGGGTTTTCCTTAATCAGCCCGCTGATGGCGTTTTTCTGGTTGATGTTGGTCTTGTCGGCCCATTGCAGGCTGGTCACAATCAGCAAATCGGCTCCTTTGGCGCAGGCGGCGGCGCGGCGGCTGTCTTTTTTGCGCGGGGTAAGCGAAGCGTTATACGTGCGGATATTCCATCCTTTTTCCAAAAACGGTTTGGAAAACGTCGTCAGCTGGTCGGCAAAGCGCGACGGCGCAAAAAACACCGCGCACACCGTAGGCTTTTTGCCCAGCGGCGGCACAAACGGCAAAAGCCGTTTGCGGTCCCGCACGCGGGTGACGGAGGCATTGCTGATTTTTTCCATTTCCGCCTGGTAGGCTTCTTCAATCGGCGGGGGCACTTCGCGCGGGCCGTCCAATAGGCCCAGTTGCTTTTTTAAATCAAAAATCCGGCGGGCCGATTCTTCCACCCGCGCTTGCAGTTTTTGCTGCTCGGTTTGCTGTAAAATCTGGTTAAATACCGTCAGCGGTTTGATATAGCGCCCCAACAAAATCATGTCCGCCCCGCTGGCCAACGCCCGCACGGCGCAGCCCGCAATGGTGCAAAACGTGGTGGCACTTTTCATATCCAAACTGTCCGTTACGATAATGCCTTTAAAACCCATTTTGTGGCGCAATAAATCCTGCAAAATCGGCTTGGAAAACGTGGCAATGTTTTGGCGGTCCAACGCCGGGTACAGCACGTGCCCCGTCATCACGCCGGGCACACCTTGGCGCACCGCCTCGGCAAACGGGGCCAGGTGGATTTTTTGCAGTTGTTCGTAACTGTCTTTTACCACCGGCACCTCGTAGTGGGAGTCCATAGACGTATCCCCGTGGCCCGGGAAATGCTTGACCACGCTGATAATCCCCGCCGCTTTAAAACCGTTCATCAGGGAAATGCCCATTTTGGTCACGTTGGCCGGGTCGGACCCGAAAGACCGCACGCCGATGATGGGGTTATTCGGATTATTGTTTACGTCCAGCACCGGCGAAAAATTGATATGCACGCCCGCGCGGCGCAGTTCTAACCCGGCCAAATAGGCAATGGAGGCCGCACCGGCCTCGTCCTGTGCGGCGGACAGCATCATATTGGTGGGCAGGTAGTCAAACCCCAGCGTGATGGGGGTATACACGGTGCCGCCTTCGTAGTCAATGGAAATGAGCAACGGGATTTTATGCGGGCTTTTGGCCGCCCAGCTTTGCAAGGTTTTTACCAGCTCTTTGGTTTGCTCCAGCGAGTACGTACCCCACTGGATTAACACGCCGCCGATTTTGCCCGCTTCTATGGCGGGGCGCACCAGTTCGGCACTGTCCACGTCCACAAACACCACCAGCGTCTGCCCTAATTTTTCTTCGTAGGATAAATCGTCAAACTGCACTTCCCCCCATACGGGAAGCGCCATACACAAGAGCAGCGCCAGCAGCCAGCGTTTCATGGGTTGACCTCTATAATCGGGATTTCGGCCGGCGCCAAAAAACGCAGCGGAATGCCCCAGTAAAAAATGCCGGAGGTAATGTAGAACTGCATATCGCCCACGGTGTACAAGCCGTAAATCCGCGGGAACTGCAAATACACCAGGTAATTAAACGGAAAAATCTGCCCGTTGTGGGTGTGCCCGCTGAACATCAAATCCGCGCCGGACGCGGCGGCCTCTTCGGCATAGAGCGGGGTGTGGCTTAAATAAATAAGCGGCTTGGAAGCGTCCGTCCGGGCCAGCAGTTGCTGCACTTCCGCCGCGGACACGTGCGCCGTGTGAACGTCTTTTACGCCGGCTACGGTCACGCCGTTGGGCATTTGCGCGGAATCGTTTTCCAACAGGGTAATGCCGGCCTCTTTAAAAAAGTTTTTGGAATTTTCGTACCCGACATAATACTCGTGATTGCCAAACACGCCGTACGCGCCCAACGGCGTGCGGAGTTGCGCCAAACGTTGGGCATAGGCGGAGCGGTTCGGGCCGTATTCAAAAATGTCCCCCAGCACCAGCAGGGCGTCGGGCTGTTCAGCTTCCAGGCGTTTGAGTGCTTTATCCAAGCGGTTTAACGATACGCCGATTCCCAGGTGCGCGTCCGACAATAAAGCCAGCTTCATTTTAGGAGCGCCGGGCACCGTAACGGAAATGTGTTTTACCCGCGGGGTGGAAATTCCCCCGTACACCGCCAGCACCGCCGTAACAAACATCAGCCCCACGCTCACCGGCCCCAGCCACGTGCGGGCCTGAACGTGAAAGAAAAACAACACCCACTGCACCACCGCACATACCGCGCAAATGCAAAAAGCCAAAAATACGAGTCCCGCCCAGGCATACGCCACGTAATACAGCACACTTTCCCACGCACCCCAATGGGCGCGGGTATATTCCATCGCAAAGCGGAAAAAGAGCGTCATCGCCACGGGCAGTATCGCCACCGGCACCTTCCACCCCAACTGCGGGAACGCCCAAAACAGCCACGCCCCTACCGTCACCTGCATCAGCCACAACACAACAGACGCTACAATAAAAAATGCACTCACAACCCTCTCCAAAAGTTATTTAAACTTACTTTTATATATTTTAAAAAATTTTCCATAATAAGTATAATATATCTATATACGTACACTATAAATAACACAGAGGATACAACACCCTATGACCGTAAGAGTTAGATTTGCCCCGTCTCCGACTGGATTTTTGCACATCGGAGGGGTCCGCACGGCACTTTTCAACTACCTTTTTGCCAAAAAAAATAAAGGCACGTTTTTACTGCGCATTGAAGACACCGACGAAGAACGCTCCACTCAAGCCTCTACCGACGCTATTTTTGAAGGGATGCAATGGATGAACCTGAACTGGGACGAAGGCCCCATGCCCGACGGCACCAGCAAAGGCCCCGACGCCCCCTACTACCAGGCGCAGCGCGCGGATATGGGCATCTATAAACAATACATTGACCAGCTGCTTGCCGAAGGCAAAGCCTACAAATGCTATTGCACCGAAGAAGAACTGGAAGCCAACCGCCAAAAATGCCTGGCCGAACACCGCCCGCCCAAGTACAGCGGCAAATGCAGCCATTTGACCGAAGCCCAGCAGAAAGAACTGGAAGCCCAGGGTCGCAAATACGTCATCCGCTTCCGCATGCCGCAGGAAGGCGACGTGGAATGGGACGATATGATCCGCGGGCACGTAAAATTTGCCAGCAAAGATTTGTACGACCTCGTCATCCAAAAAACCAGCGGTTACCCCACCTACAACTTTGCCGTAGTGGTGGACGACCACCTGATGCGTATGACGCACGTCATCCGCGGCGATGACCACATTTCCAACACGCCGGCGCAAATCCAAATTTACCGCGCGCTGGGCTGGAAAGAACCGATTTTTGCCCACCTGTCTATGATTCACGGGCCGGACGGCAAAAAACTTTCCAAACGCCACGGCGCCACGAACGTGGTGGAATTCCGCAATATGGGCTACCTGCCCGAAGCGCTGAAGAACTACCTGGCTTTGTTGGGTTGGGCCACGCCCGATTCCCAGCAGCTGTTTGCCCCCGGCGAACTGGAAGAAAAATTTGACATCTCCGGTTGCCAGCCCAGCCCGGCCGTAATGGACCCGGAAAAACTGAACTGGATGAACGGAGAATACATCCGCGCTACGCCGATTGCCCGCCTGACCGACCTGGCCTTGCCGTTTATTGAAAAAGCCGGCATCAACATCCAGGGCGTGGACCGCGCCCGCCTGGAAGGCATTATCGGCCTGGAGCAGGAAAAATACAAACTCTTAACGGAAATTCCGGATTTAATCCGCTTCTTCTTTGAAGAACCGGTATTTGAACAGGACGCGATTGAAAAAGTCTTCTCCAAACCCGAAGCCAAACAAGCGCTGGAAGGGATGATTGACGTGTACAGCAAATTGGCCGACTTTACCGAAGCCAACCTGGAAACGGCCGCCCGCTCCTACGCCAAGGAACACGGTATGAAAGCCGGGCAGATTTTCCACCCGGTACGCGTGGCGGTTTCGGGCCGCACGCACGGTCCGACGTTGTTTAAAATGTTGGAATACATGGGGAAAGACACCGTTATCGCGCGCTTGAAAAACGCGCTGCAGTACTGCAAATAACTCCGCCCGAGCCGGGCAAGGAGCGCCATGAAATACTGGTTTTTTGACGGGAGTGACGTCGTCGGGCCATTTGAACCAAGCGAGCTGCTTAAGCGGCGCGGTTTTGCCGCCACCAGCTTGGTCTGCCCCGAGGACTTCAGCGAAGACCAGGACAGCTGGAAACTGGCCGGCTCGTTTGCAGACTTTCATTTTGATTCCCAAACCAAAGACCCTTCCCCGGTAGAGGAAGTGGAACCCGTTACCGATTCGTTTGATGAGGAGCTGGACACGCTGCTCAAACAGCGCAACCCGCTGGGCGTTCCCCCCGATACCAATACGGAAGGGCCTTCGCTGCAAATCCCCAAAAAACCGGCCAAACCCGGCCCGATTGAGGAATACTTCAACAACATCAAAGGCGAAGATTTAGGCAACATCTTGGGCATACCGGACCCGAACGAAAATTCGGATATGGACCTGGCCCGCGCTTTAAAAACGCAACTGAGCAAAACCAACCCGCCGACGGATAAAGAAATCCAACCCTTAGAAAACGACCCGTTTGACGAATTTACCACCGACGAAAGCGCCAAAGAAGAACTGCCGGAAGAATTTTTAAATCCGCCCGCGGCCGAAAAACCGGCCGCGCCCAAACCTCCCGCCGCGCCGCAACCGGCTGCGGCAGAAACCCCAAAAACCGACGCCCAACCGGCCGCACCGCACGCGGAAGAAAAACCGTCCGCCGCGCAGCCGGTGCCGCCCGTAGAAACGGTGCCGATATCCCAATCGGACAACGACGATTTTGTCCTTACTTTGCATGATTTTCCGCCGGCCGAAGAACCTGCCGAAGCGCCCGCTCCCCAAGAGCCGGAAGCCGAACCGGCGGCTTCTTCGTGTCAATTGCCGGTCGTGGACCAGCCGGTGACGGAAATTCCGCCGCTGGCACAGGCGGAGCACGCGCTCCCGCCGGCCGAAGAACCCGCGGAACGCACTATGCAGGAGCCGTCCGCCCCCGAAGCGGACCCGCAGCCTGCTCCCGCCGACGCAGCGCCCCAACCGCTGCCGGCCGAACAGCCGTCTGCCGTTCAGCCCCCGGCGGAAGCGGAAGAAATCCTCCCTGAACCGTCTGCCGCCCAAACCCCGACAGACAACGATCAGCCCGAAGAAATCGTGCCGCAGCCGGTCCAACCCACCCCGGCTGACCGACCGGCCGAAACCCAGCCGGAAGAACTGGCCCAACCGCAAGCAACCGTTCCCCCGCAAGAGCCGGAAACGATTGCCCCGCAACCGGCAGAACCAATCCAGCAGGAGGAAGCACCCGCGCCCGTTGCGCCCGCGCAAGAGGAAAACGAACCCGTCCGCCAAATTTTGGAAGAAGGCAAACTGGACGTAACCCCCGCGCCGGAGCTGGAAGAACCGATTAAAAATGTACCGGTCCAGCCGGAAGTGAACCAAGTCCGCACGCGTTTAAAACAAACGCCGGAAATACAAAATTTCTTACGCCAAACCCAAACCGAACGCTTGGAACAGGGCAAATCCTACAAAAAAGCCATGGCGGCTTTGTCGGTGTTGGTGGCCCTGCTTGCCGTAGGGGCGGCCATTTACGTCAATCAAACCGTTTTGCAAAAACCGGCCGAAACGGCCCGGCCGCAACACACGGCAGCCGTTTCGCAACAACCGCCGGCCGCAACGGCCGAAGTGCCCCAAGAGCCGGCCCCGGCCGCCGCACAGTTGCAAAACATCCCCGTTCCGCCGCCTGCCCAAATAGCGGAACCGTCCCAAACGGACAAGGCCATCGCCATCGTTAAAAACTACACGCTGCCGTCCAACCGCGGCACGGTGGCCGCCTATCTGGACCGCCTGTACCTGGCCCAAAAAGCACAGGGCTACACAGCCGCCTGGTCCGCCGAACCTTTGCATAAAAGCACATATATTGTAAAATACAGACTAACCAAGACGCGCATGGAGCCCATTGTGTACGTCTTTCAAGTAGACGTAGCGCAAGGCAAGCTCACGGGCGCCTTAAATAATATAACGTTGGACCTGGTTGGAAAAATTCAATAATCAAAGAGGGTTGCTTATGATATTAATGGACGATCTGTTCAAACTGATGAAAGCCAAAAACGCTTCCGATATTCACTTGACGGTAGGCGTGCCGCCGGTGCTGCGCATTCAAGGCCGGCTGTATTCCACCCCTTTTGAGCCGCTTACCAAAGAAAGCGCCCAGACCTTGATTTATTCCATTATGACGGACGAACAACGCCAGCAGTTTGAAGAAAAACTGGAGCTGGACTTTTCGTTCGGTTTAAAATCGTTAGGGCGTCTTCGTGTAAACATCTACAAACAAAAAGGCTGCGTGGCCGCCGCCCTGCGTTCCATTCCCAACGATTTCAAAACGTTTGAAGAACTCAACCTGCCGCCCATCGTGTACAACATCATGAAGCTCAACAAAGGCCTGGTATTGGTAACCGGGTGCACGGGGTCCGGTAAATCTACGTCTTTGGCCAGTATGATCAACTACCTGAACATGAACGAAAGCAACCACATCATGACGGTGGAAGACCCTATCGAATTCGTACACCCGCACAAACGCAGTATCGTCAACCAGCGCGAAGTAGGCGCGGACACCCACTCGTTTGCCGACGCCTTAAAGCACTTCTTGCGTCAGGACCCGGATATCATTCTGGTGGGCGAATTGCGCGACCGCGAAACCATGGAAGCCTGCTTGACCCTGGCCGAAACCGGTCACTTGGTGTTTGCCACGCTGCACACCAACGACGCCGTGCAGTCCATCAACCGTATTATTGACGTGTTCCCGGCCGAACAGCAGCCGCAGATCCGCACGCAGCTTTCGTTCGTGCTGGAAGCCATTTTATCCCAGCAGCTCATCCCCACGCTCACCGGCGGCCGCGCCATGGCGTGCGAAGTGTTGCTGGCCAACTCCGCCGTGCGCAGCTTAATCCGCGACGGCAAGGCCGAACAGATTATCTCCACCATGCAGACCAGCGTGGGTATGGGTATGATTACCATGAACCAGGCCCTGGGCGATTTGTACATCCAAAAGAAAATCAGCTACCAGGAAGCCCTCTCCCACACGGGCGATCCGTCCGGCCTTAAAACGTACCTCCAGCAAAAACTGGGGACGGCCAACTTTAAGTAACCCCGCAACCGACAAAAAACCGCCTTTAAACACAAGTTTAAAGGCGGTTTTTATGTGCCCAAAAGCGTTATAAATCCCGGCCGGCGGGGTCTTTGCCGTCAATCAATCCTTCCTGGTTTTGGTGGCCGGTCAGTTCGGCCTTGTTGCGCAAAGTGCGGTGGTACGTGATAGCGAAGCGGTGCACCTCATCGCGGATTTCCATCAGCAAATTAAGCGCCGGGTCCCCGATGGGCAGTTTAATGCTTTCCGCCGCACCGGGCAGGTAAATACCTTCGTTGGTTTCGGCCAGGGCAATAAACGGGATGTACAGCCCCGCTCGGTCAAAAGCGTTCATCGCGGCGGTAATTTGGCTTTTTCCGCCGTCCAATAAAATCAAATCCGGTATTTGGGACGGGTCCCGCTTGAGCTGGCGCAGCCGGCGGTAGACGCTTTCTTCCATCATCGTAAAATCGCTTCCGCCCCGCTCGGGCAGTTTGGAGCGGATTTTAAAACGGCGGTAGTGCTCGTGGTTTTTCTCGCCGTTAATGTAGCACACCATACAGCCTACGGCTTCGCGCCCGAACAGGTGGGAGTTATCAAACGCTTCTATATGGGCGGGCAGACGGCGGCTGCCAATCACCTGGGCCAACCGTTTTAGTTTATCGGTATTTTGCATGGCGGTGGTGATTTTATCGTCTTTAAACCGCCCGATCACCACCCGCTCGCGCATATGGTCCAGCGCATACAAAAAATTGCGATATACGGCGGCTTTTTCGTATTCCAATTTTTCGGCGTGCTGGTGCATCAGCGCGGTAATGCGCTCGGTGATGTTGCCAAAATTCCCGTCCAAAAAATCGGCCAGCCGCTCGGCAATGGCGCGGTAGTCTTCGTACGAAATTTTACCGGCACACGGGGCGGGGCATTGGCCGGTATGGTAATAAATACAGGTATTAATTTTGCGCGGGTCCAGCGGCTTTTCGCGCGAAAAACTCCATTTGCACGGACGCAGCGGGGCGTATTTGCTCTTCCACAAAAAGCGCATCAGCCCCCGCACAATGCTGGACTTGGGGTACGGCCCGAAATACAAATCTTTCCCCCGCACCACGCGGCGCGTAAGCTGCAGGCGGGGGTAGTCCTCACTCATCGTAATTTTTAAATACGGGTAGCTTTTGCCGTCCTTGCCCAGGGAGTTGAAAAAGGGTTGGTATTCCTTGATAAGCTTTTCTTCCAGCACCAGGGCGTCGCGCTCGCTGGCGGTGGTCACATAGTCTATCTTGGCGATTAAGGGCAGCAGGCTGGGCAGCTTCCAGCCGCGGGAATAAAGGTTGGATTCCTGGAAATACTGTTTCACCCGGTCGGACAGGTTTTTAGCCTTGCCCACGTAAATAATCGTGCCGTCTTTGGCACGCATGATGTAAACGCCGGGTTTATTTGGTAAAATATCTAAACGGGGATCCATATGTTTATTGTAACATTTCCCGCAAGGCTGCGCGGAAGTGCGAAAAAATGGTTGACCCGGAAAAAATAAAAGGATACAATATAAATAACCGATTTTTCTATAGAGGAATTATTAAATGGCAAAATTAAAAACTGGTAGACACACGAGCGCCATCAAAGCGCAGCGCCAAGCTGAAAAAAGAACTTCCGCTAACAAGGGCCTGACCAAAAAGGTCCGCTTGGCCACCAAAGCCGTAGCCGCTTCCATCAAAACGAAAGCCGCCACGCTGAAAGAAGACTTGAAAAAAGCCGAATCTTGCATTGACAAGGCCGCCAAAAAGAGCGTTATGCACTGGAAAACGGCCGCCCGCAAGAAATCCCGCTTGGCTAAAGCGGCGAACAAAGCGGCTAAATAAGTCAGCTACCCACATTTTAAACCGCCCTTGCAAAAGGGCGGTTTTTTTATGGCTTTTCGGTACCCGGCCGCCAAACCGGTTTTCCCCCTTTTGGCCAACAAAAAACGGCGTTCCGGTATGGAACGCCGTTTGAATAAAACTGCGGTTTATTTGGCGGCAGCCGGCACGTGTTTATATTTAAAGATAAACGCGAACAGGATAGCCACCACAAGCGAGAACCCGGCAAAAATGAACCAGGAATCGCTCCAACCCGTCATAATGGCGTGGGACACATCCGCCGGATACACTTCGCCCGCCGGCAGCATACCGTTGGCCGCGGTGTAGGCATTGATGTGCACGTTGACGAGTTTGTTAATCACCCACTGGGCGCCCAACGTACCGATCATCGCGCCGAAGCCGTTGGTCATCAGCATAAACACGCCCTGCGCGCTGGAGCGGATGGCCGGGTCGGTTTCTTTGTCCACATACAGCGAGCCGGACACGTTAAAGAAGTCAAACGCCACGCCGTACACAATCATGGACAGCACGAGCAGCACAATCCCCGTGCCCGTAGAGGGGTTACCGATACCAAAGAACCCAAAGCGCAACACCCAGGCAAACATACTGATTAACATCACTTTCTTAATACCAAAGCGGTTCAAGAAGAACGGAATCAGCAAAATACAAAGCGTTTCGGACATTTGCGAAAGCGAGATAAGCGCGTTGGCGTTGTTGGCGCCCCAGGAACCGGCAAAGCCCGCCAGGGAGTTAAACCCGTTGATAAACGGGTTGGCATAGGCGTTGGTAATCTGCAAAGACATACCCAACAACATAGAGAAGATAAAGAAAATCGCCATTTTCTTTTCTTTAAACAAGGCAAACGCTTTGAGGCCCAACGCTTCGGAAAGCGATTTGGCCTGCGTCTGGCAGGTGGGGCAGTGGGGCAAGGTAAAGCAGTACACGCCCAGCACCAACCCTAACACACCGGAAAAATACCACTGCATATAGGTGTTTTGAAAGCCCGTAAAGTTGGAGGTCAGCATCGCGCAGATAAAACCCACGGTGCCAAACACGCGGATCGGCGGGAAGGAAGCGACCGTGTCAAACCCGCCCTGGCGCAAAACGGTGTACGCCACCGAGTTGGAAAGCGCAATCGTAGGCATATAGAACGCCACGCTGAACAGGTACATTCCGAACACCGCCGCAAAACTGACCTGCGGCAGCGAGCCGAAGTACGCCGCGCCGGCCATACCGACGGCCGCCAACAAGTGGCAGAGGCCCAGCAGTTTTTGGGCCGGAATCCAGCGGTCCGCCACAATGCCGATAATCGCCGGCATAAAAAGCGACACAAAGCCTTGTGCCGCATAAAACCAACCAATTCTTTCCGCCAATCCGGCCCCGGCCAAGAACGTACCCATAGACGTCAGGTACGCACCCCAGACAGCAAACTGGAGGAAGTTCATTACGGTTAAACGAATTTTGATTTTCATATGCGAAACACCGCCGGAAACACCGGCGCCACGAACAAGTGCTCCTCGTAAAATAGCGGAAAACACGCCGTGCGTGCTTTTGCCCGCCGATAAAATCATTGTACAAAAAAAGATATAATATAGGAACTAATCGGCTCCGGCCGGTTGTGGAGGTTTACAATATGGCAGATTATAGCTTTGACGTGGTATCTAAGGTAGATTTGAACATCATCTCGGAGGCCGTTTCCGCCGCCAATAAAGAAATTACCAACCGCTACGATTTCAAAGGCAGTAATTCCAACATTGAGCTGAACCAAAAAGAAAACGAGCTTAAACTCTCGTCCAGCGACGAATACAAAGTAAACACGCTGCGCGATATCATCTTCACACGTATTGCCAAGCGCGGTATTCCGCTGAAAAATATGCTCCCGCAAAAGATTGAAGCTGCTCTGGGCGGCAACGCCAAACAGACGGTCAAAATCCAGCAGGGCATTCCGTCCGACAAGGCCAAGGAAATTTCCAAAGCCATCAAGGACGCCAAACTGAAAGTTTCCGCCTCCATCCAGGGGGACCAGCTTCGTGTATCTTCCAAGTCCAAGGACGAACTGCAAAACACGATGGCTCTTTTAAGAGGGCGGGACTTCGGTGTAGAACTTCAATTCACCAATTACAGATAACCGAAAAATATGCGTAACCTAGTATTTGCTTTAGCGGCAATCGCTTTTGCCGCGCCGTGCGTCTGCGCTGCGGACGCTGCCGCCTCGCTGGAATTTTACAAAAAGCAGGCGCTGACCCTTTCGGCCGAACCCGGCCGGGAAGAACGTGCCTTCGCCAAAACGCTGGCCGACGGGCTGGGCACGTGGGCCAAACAAAACGCCAAACAGCCGGCCGTGAAAGACGCCCTGCTGTTGCAGGCCCGCCTGTATGTGCGCGCCGAAGATTACGACCGCGCGCTCATCACGCTGTTTAAACTGCGCCACCTGTACCCGGAGGCCGACCTGGCCGTATTGAACCCGCTGATGGCCGATGCCGTATTGGCCGTCAATTCCAAACAGCGCGACCAAGCCACCGCCTTGTTTACGGCCCCGTTATCCGCGGACGCAAAAACGCCCGCCCAACGCCAGGCCCAAGCGCTGTTTGCGCTTTCCAAGTTGTCCGGACGCAATTTTTATGAACCGGCGGCCGAAGCGTTTGAAGAATTCTTCGTCGCGTACCCGGATTACGAATCCAGCGACTTGGTGGAACTGTGGTATGGGGATTTGCACCGCGTAAACGGCAACTACCTGGCCGCTATTTCCCAATACAAAAAAGCCGGCGAGCTGTACCCCAAAACGCCGTACCGCGCCGCCAGCCTGCGCCTGATTGGCGATATTTACGCCGACAATTTAAAAGACACCGCCAACGCCATGGGCACCTACACGCAAGTGCTGCGCGAATTCCCCGGCTCGTCCGAAACGGGCATTGTGTACAAGCATATGGCCATTTTGGACGAAAACAACAAACAGTACGACAGCGCGCTCATCAATTACGACAAAGCCATTGAACTGTTGGGTTCCGCTCCGGCCGCTTACGAAGCCTACCAGGGCAAGGCCGACGTGTACACCAAAACCAAAAATTACGACGCGGCCTACAACACGCTGCACCAAATGTCCAACGTGTTCAGCGCGAGCGAATCCTACTCCATGGATGCGTTGTTAAAAGCGGCAGAATTGGCCCGCAAAAAAATGCGTGACCAAAACAAATACATCCAATCGCTGGAAAAGGCCTTGCTGTCCCACCCGCAAAGCCCCAAAGCGCCGCAGCTTATGTACGACTTGGGCCGCGCCTACGAACAGCAAAACCGCGACGCGCAAGCCGCCGAAATGTATCGGAAGCTGATTATCAGCCACCCGACGGACAAAATTGCCTCCAGCGCGCAGAGCCGCCTCTCCCGCCTGGAAAAATAAATTTTCCGCTGACAAAAACCCCGAGCCTTAACCGCCCGGGGTTTTATTTGGTTCTCTTTTCGTCTTTTTATTCTGCCTCTTTTGGCAAAACCTTTGCGTTAAAAATTTCCCCTAAACGACGTTTGCTTTTCAGCCTCCCGTACAGGCGTGCCGTGTGTGCCGTTCACCCCCCTCACACTTGCCGATAAAAAAGGCGGACAAGGAAACTTGTCCGCCTGTAAAGAGTGCCTGAAAAACGCTTTATTTGCCGGCGCCGCAGCACTTTTTATACTTCTTGCCGCTGCCGCACGGGCACGGGTCGTTGCGGCCGATTTTGGGCCCCTGGTGCACCACGGTTTCCACTTTGGCTACCGTGCCGCCGTTGGCTTCGGCTTTCAGTTCCGCTTCGTGGGCTTTCATCCATTTTTTCATTTGGCGAATGCTCTTAAAGTCCACGCCGTCTTTTTCCATGCGTTTGGCAATATCAATAAAGCGCTTTTTGATGGCCGGGTCCTTCAGCTTGCCCTTTAACATCTCGGGCAACGCGTCCAGTTCCCGTTCAATGCGTTCTTCAATAGATTCTTTCTTGTCGGACTTGGCCGCCGCGGTTTGCTCCGCCGGCTGGGCCGCGTCTTCGTCCTTCTTTTTAAACACATTCCACATACTTGTACTGCTCCTTACGCTTCCGAAATAAGTTCTTCCACAAAGTTTTTGATGATTTCCGCTTTTTCAAAGTAATGTTTTTCCCGCGGAACCACCAAACGATTGGGATGTTTTTCCCAAATTTTCAAAATTTTATCGTCAATTTCAAAGGCCTGTTGCAGGTTTTCCGTGCGGACATTGGTGGCCTGGTAGAAATCCTTTTCCGGCGGCGGGGACAAATGGATGACCGCGTCGTAGCGGGCCAATTCCGCTTCCAGCGTGGTATGCATGGAAGCAAAAAAGTTTTCCGGCCCGTACGGCCAGTAGACGGCGCCGTCAATGGAACCGCGGTCGCACACCATCACTTTGGCATTGGACGTTACTTCCGCCAAATGTTCCAACTGGTGCACGGTATAGAAAATGATGTTTTGGGCATGCTCAATGTGCACGGGGCTGTTGTCCTTGCGCGGGAAACCGCCGCTGTAAATCAGCGTGGCCGCTTCCTGCACCAGGGCAATTTTATTGCCGAACGTTTCTTTTAAAATAGAAAGCGCCGTTGTTTTGCCGCCGCTGGGGCCGCCGGTTAAAACGATTTTTTTCATAAGTTATCCTTTAATGATTTTTTCTACAAAATTTTTAATAATTTCCGCTTTTTCAAAAAAATGCTCTTTGCTGCACACTACCAAGCGATTGGGGTGTTTTTCCCAAATTTTTAAAATTTTGCGGTCAATGGCAAATGCTTCGTCCAGGCTTTCGGTCCGTACGTGCGTGGATTGGTAAAAAGCCGGGTTCGTGGGCGGAGAAAGGTGCAGCACGGCATCATACCGGGCCAACTCCGCTTCCAGTGTGGTGTTCATTTTTTTAAAGAAATCGTCCACCCCTCCCGGCCAATACACGGCAGCATCCACGGTGCCGCGGTCGCACACGATCAGCGGCGCGTCGGAAGATTCTTCGGCCAGGGCTTCCATTTCGCGCGTGGCGTAAAAAATAATCTGCTGGGCCGCTTCAATGTGCGGGCGGCTGTTGTCCTTGCGCGGAAATCCGCCGCTGAAAATCATCGTGGCGGCCTCACGCACCAGTTCCACCTGCGGGCCAAAGGTTTCTTTTAAGATGGACAGCGCAGTCGTCTTGCCGCTGTTCGGTCCACCGGTAAGCGCAATTTTTTTATGCTTCATTTTTCCTCCGGTGCGGCCGGCGTTGCAAACGCCGCTTTTTTGGCCGCGTCCAATTCCTTTAAGTATAACACTTTTAGCTCTTCAAATTCTTTGCGTTGGTCTTTCGGCACATCGCGCACGGCGGAGTTGCGGTTTTTCATTTTTAAGAAATCCACAAATTTATTTTTTTCTTTCACCCGAAAGTCCAAATGCGGCCCCGTGGAAAGCCCCGTGCTGCCCACATAGCCCACCGTCTGGCCCTGCTTTACCTTGGCACCTTTTTTAATACCTCGGGCAAAACCTTTCAAATGGCCGTACATCGTGGTGTAGCCGTTGGCGTGGCGGATTTCAATAAAGTTACCGTAGCCGCCTTTTTTGCCGGCAAAGCGGACCGTGCCGTCCGCCACCGCCTGCACCGGCGTGCCGGACGGGGCGGCGTAGTCAATCCCCAGGTGCGGGCGGCGCACTTTTAAGATGGGGTGTTTGCGCCCGTACGAGAACCGCGACGAAATGCGGTAGTTGCGGAAGCTGATGGGCGATTTTAAGAACATTTTGCGGCTCATTTTGCCGGTTTCGTCGTAGAAATCGCCTTCAAAATAAAACGCATTGGTGGTAATACCGGTTTCGGCCCCTTTATAGGAAGCGGCCAGCAGGTCCTGGCTGGTAATCTCGCCGGAGGCGGTGTAGTTTTCCTCCCACAGGGCGGCGTATTCGTCGCCGTTGCGGGTATCGGTGTTAAAGTCTATCGTCCAGGAAAATGCATCCGTAAAATCCAAAATAAGCGGCGTTTGCAAGCCTTGCGCAATCATGGAATTAAACAGCGAATCCTTAATCTTGCCTGCGGCGGTTTTGATGCGGGTTTTAATTTCCACATCGCTCACCCCGGCAATCAGGGCGCCGTCCACATTGGCCACGTAGTAGCGCTTGAACCCTTGCGTGAGCAACAGCATAATAAACCGACCGTCCGAATCTACGGAAATGGTGTAGGTATCGTGTTTTTGGAGTTTGCGCGTATCGGTAACGGAACCCAGCTTGCTGACAATTTGCGCCACCAGCTGGTTATCCAAACCGGATTCCTGCAAGGCTACATAAATGGGCGTATCTTTGACGGTATATTCCACCACCGGGATTTCGCGCTCGTGCAGGTTTTCGCGTTCCTGTGCGTCTTTGGCGCGGGAAACGTGGATGGCAATAAAAGTGGAAAGCGCAATCACGCACAGCGTAAGTACGTAAAAAAGGACATCGTGATAGCGCCGATAATGGCGCTGCAAAAAAGCTAAAAATGTTTTCTTCATAGACAGAATGCAGGGGCGGCCCGAAGCCGCCCCTGTACGGCAGGAATTATTTGGCGTCTTTCAAATACGAGCACAGCGCAATGGCGTTGAGCTTGACTTTGGGGTCATCGGCGCGGGACGGCAAAATGACCGGGATTTTCGGCCCGACCAAAACGGCCGCCGCTTCCATATGGTCGCCAAAGAACGTAAGCGCTTTGTAAAGCGGGTTGGCGGCGTCCAAATCCGGCAGCATCAAAATATCGGCGTCGCCGGCGACGGTTTTGCCTTTGATGCCCTTTTCGGCCGCTTTTTCAGGCGAGAGCGAAATGTACAAATCGTACGGGCCTTCCACCGTGCAGCCGGTGATTTTGCCTTCCGCATTCATCTGCGCCAAGGCGGCCGCTTCCACGGTAGAAGGGATTTTTTCGTTCACTTTTTCCACCGGGCACACGCAAGCCACTTTCGGGTGTTCCAGGCCCAGTTTGTGCATCGTGTCTACCGCGTTTTGGATGATTTTTACCTTTTGTTCCAAGGTCGGCGCGATAACGACGGCGGAATCCGTTACGGCAAAGGGCTTTTTGTATTTCGGCGTGCTGAACAGCACAAAGTGCGACAACAGCGCCCCTTCCGGCACCAGGTGGGCTTCCTTATTCAAGATGGCTTTCATATAGTACTTGGTGTCCACCAAGCCTTTGATTAAGAAATCGCCTTTCCCGGCCAGGATTTGGTCCACGGCCAGTTTGCACATGGTGGGGATGTCTTCGCAATCAATAAATTCAAACTTGCTTTCGTTGAGGCCTACCTGAGCGACGGTTTCTTTCACCGCGGCCAAGGGCCCGATTAAAATCCCGTGCGAAATAAGGCCGTTTTCGTCGGCCATTTTGATGGCGGTCAGGGCTTCTTTGTTGTTAGCGCCCGGCACCACGACTCTGTTTGATTTCCCTTTCACTTGGTTAATCAAATCAGCAAAACTCGTGAATTTCATACGTTTGGTTCTCCTCTAAGTAATACTGCAAATCAGGTGTATTGTTTAACGATTTTGGGGTTGTCCAGCGCGCGCACGGCGGCTTCGCGCAGGGCGTCTTTTTCTTCGCTGCCCGGGAATACGTATATCGGGGCGATCCACCCCACATAGCGGCTGATTTCCTGCGGAATGGTTTTGCTGTGCATCAGCCCGCCCGTCAGCGCGATAAAGTCCACTTTACCTTCCAACACAACGGCCATTTCGCCGATGTATTTGGCAATCTGGTAAATCATCGCGTCTTCGGCCAGTTTGGCTTCTTCGCGCGTGCAGTGGATGAGCGACCCGGGGCGTTTTTCCCCGGTGCGGATAAATTCTTCCAAATCTTTTACGTCGGACGTGCCCGTGTAGGCCACCAGCCCGCCCTTGCCGCGCAGTTTCAGGCGCATATCGCGCAGCGTATACTTGCCCGAAAAGCACATCTGCACCAACCCTGCGTTGGGGGTGCCGCCGCTGCGTTGCGGGGTCATCGGGCCGTCGCCCTCGTAGCCGTTATTGACGTCCACCACTTTTCCCTGCCGATGGGCGCCCACGGTAATCCCGCCGCCGCCGTGGCAGACGACGCAATTGACCGTTTCGTACGTTTTGCCCAGTTTTTCGGCAATCATCCGGGCCACACGCTTTTGGCTTAACGCGTGGAAAATGGAAATGCGCGGATTTTCCGGCATGCCCGAATAACGCGCCACCGGCTGGAGTTCGTCAATCACCACCGGGTTGGCAATAAAGCTGGGGCAGCCCGCATACTGGGCGATTTCTTTGGCCAGAATGCCGCCCAGGTTGCTGGGGTGGATGCCGCCGTAGCGGCCGGTTTCCAAATCGCTGACCATCTGGTCGTTCACGGCGTACACGCCGCCTTCCATCGCGCGGATGAACCCGCCGCGGCCGATGACGGCGTCAATTTCTTTTAAAGGTACTTTGTGGTCCAGCAGGTAATCCAGGATAAGTTTGCGGCGCAGCGGAAGCTGCTCGGTAACGTTTTTGCCTTCGTAAGGTTCCAAATCGGTTAGGGAATAACGCACGGTTACTTCAAACACGGGTTTATCGCCCCGATAGTAGCCGATGTCGTCCGAGGTAGACCCCGGGTTGATAACTAGGATATTGTAAGCCATAGTGCCCCCTTACCTATATTTTAACAAAATATCCCCGCTTTCGCCGCGGATTTACGGCAATTTGGCGGCCAATTTTTCGGCCCATTTTTTAAGGAAAAACAATTGCTCGCGCGAAAGCCCCTGGCGCGACAGCATATGGCGCAGGAGCGCTTTGCGCTGGGCGGACGAGAAATCCGTCTTAAAGCCGGACTTTTCAAACAACACATCCGCCGCGGCAATAAAAATTTCTTTTTGGGCGTCCGTGGGCAGCTGCGGGCCTTGGCCGGAAGTGCGGATGGCCGCAAAATCCGGCCGGCGGGAAAGCTCGTAGCACGTTAAAATAACGGCTTGGGCCAGGTTAATAGACGGCTGTTTGGACGCGGTGGGAATGTTCAGCACGGCGTCGCAGCGTTCAATATCCGCGTTGGAAAGGCCGCTTTTTTCGTTCCCGAACACAATAGCCAACCGCTCGTCCGGCAGTTGGGCCAAGCGTTCGTTTAAGTGCGGCAGCGGAATAATTTCCTGTTTGATTTCGCGGTTTTTCAGGGCGGTCGTCGCCAGAGAAAAGTGCGCGTCCTGCAGGGCTTCGTCCAGGCTGTGGCACGAGCGGGCGTTTTTTAAAATATCGGGCACACCCACCGCGCTGACAGCTTCGCGCCAGACGGGCGGATAAGGGTCCACCACCCGCAAATCCGTCAGACCGAAGTTGCCCATCGCCCGCGCGCACGCCCCGATGTTGTTGGGGTCGCGCGGGCGGACGAGCACAATACAAAACTGCTTCATTTGGCGGCCGCCTCTCCCAGCGATTCGGCAAATGTGGGGTGGGCAAAAATAACTTCCTTAAATTGCGCCACCGTCATCTGCGCGGCCAACGCTACCGCCACCGCGTGTACCAATTCCGTGGCCACGGCTCCCGCCAACACAGCCCCCACCAGGCGGCCGGTTTGCGCGTCGCTGAGCAATTCGTAATACCCTTCGGTTTGGTCCTGGGCGACGGCACGGCCGTTGGCAAGCAAAAAGGCTTTGTGGCTTTTGACGGGGATGCCTTGGGCTTCGGCCTGCGCGCGCGAAAGACCCACGGCGGCAATCTCCGGCGACGTGTAGATGGCGCGCGGGACGCTTTCGTTGTGGTACACAGCGGGCACGCCGCATAAATTGCTGGCGGCCACTTCGCCCTGGCGGCTGGCGGCGTGTGCCAGTTGGAACAGGCCGTTCACGTCCCCCACCGCATAAATATCGTTCTTTAATTGGAGCGTCTGCGGGTCCACTTTCACGCCTTTGCGGTTCCACTCCACGCCGATGTTTTCCATATGCAAGGCGCTCAAATCCACCGTGCGCCCGATGGCGGCCAACACGGCCTGGGTTTGCAACACTTTCCCGTCCGAAAGCGTCAGCGTAAATCCGCCTTCGCGGGCGGTGCAATCCGTGGCGCTTAAGCCGGTGTAAAACGTCACCCCGCGTTTGGAAAGCGCCTGGGCAAGCACGCGCGCGGCGTTTTCGTCCTCCAGCGGCAAAATGCGCGGCTGCATTTCCACCACGCTGACGTTTACCCCCAGCGCGTTAAGCAGGTCGGCCATTTCGCACCCGATTACCCCGCCGCCGATAATCGCCATAGACTCCGGCAGGGCGGGCATTTCAAAAACGGTAGAGTTATCGTAAATTTTGTCTTTTAACCGGTCAAACGGCGCCGGGAAGAACGCTTCCGACCCGGCCGCCAAAATCACCCCGTCACACGGCAGGGTTTTTTCGGTTCCGTCCGCCAGTTTGACGCCCACGGTGTGTTCGTCCACAAAATACCCGGTTCCTTGCAATACTTCCACCCCGGCCTTTTTAAGCAGGAACGCAATCCCCTGCGTCAGCTTGCGGGTGGCGGCCTGCTGGCGGGATTTTATTTTGTCCCACGCGCGCGCCGCATACAAGGCTTCTGCCGCCGCCTGGGCGCCGTCCGTACACAAGGCCGGCAGCGTGCGCGCCGTGTGAAAGCGGTGCGCGGCGTCCAACAGCGATTTGGAAGGAATACACCCGCAATTTAAGCACACGCCCCCCAGTTTGTTCTTTTCCACCAGGGTTACTTTGGCCCCCAGTGCGGCCGCTTTCAGCGCGGCCGGATAACCGCCGGGCCCTCCGCCAATAACGACGATTTGTTTCATAAATGGATCCCCCTCTGTACGGCGTTTTGGTTATACCTATTGTAGCATTAAAAACGGTATAATAAAAAACAGGAAATACTATGCCAACAAACAGCAAGCCGTCTTATATTGGGCACCGTCAACGCATCCGGGAAAAATTCGCTTCGGCAGGGTTGGACTCTTTTTTGGACCACGAAACGCTGGAACTCCTGCTGACGTACGCCATCGCCCGCAAAGACACCAAGCCGATTGCCTGGGCCCTTTTAAAAAGGTTCGGTTCCCTGGCGGCCGTGCTGGACGCCGACCCGGCCCAATTGGAATCCGTCCCCGGAGTGGGGCAAAGTACGGCCCAATTTTTAAAACTCATCCGGGCCGTGTTTAAAAAATACTCGTTGGACGAAGTAAAAGACCGCGTGACCATCCGCACCCCCAAACAGGTGCTGGAGTATTGCAAAGCCTCGCTGGAAGGCAAAAAGGAAGAATGCCTGGAAGTGATTTACCTTTCCGTACGCAATACCATTATGGGCACGCAGGTGGTGGCCTCGGGTCTGATAGACCGGGTGGCCGTATCGCCGCGCAAGATTGTGGAATGTGCCTTGGCGGCCAAAGCGGCAGCCATTATTTTGGTGCACAACCACCCGTCGGGCGACGCGACCCCCTCGCAGGAAGACATAGACCTCACGCAAGACGTCATCCGCGCCGCGGCGCTGTTTGGCATTTCCGTGCACGACCATATTATTGTGGGCAAGGGCTCTCATTACAGCCTGAAAGCCAACGGGAAAATAGAATGAACCTATTAAAAGAAGTATTAAAATACCAAGTCTACCCGGCGATGGGATGTACGGAGCCGGTATCCGTCGCCTTGTGTGCGGCGTATGCGTCCAAGGAATTGGGCGAAAAAACGACGCAGGCGCACATCCGGCTGGATGCCGGAACATACAAGAACGGCATGGGGGTGCGCATCCCCAATACGGACGGGGAAAAAGGCAACCTGCTGGCCGCGGCAATGGGGATTCTGTTGGCCAAGCCGGAACTGAATATGGAAATTTTGGGCGGAGCGGACAAAAAAATCGTTTCCGCCGCCAAAGAAATGCTGGCCCGGCACCAAGTGCATATGGAAGTAGCGCCCGAGGTGCACGGTTTTTATATTGAAACCGAACTCACCGGCGTAAGCGGCCAAAAAGCCAAGTGTATTATTGCCGGCAGCCACACCGACGTGGTGTACTTATCCCGCGGAAACGAAGTAAAAATAAACCGCCTGCCCTTAACGGACCATTCCCAAGGCGCGCAGGATTTTAAAAAAGCTCTTAAAAAGGCCACCTTGCAAGACTTGCTGGACGCGGCCGACAACGCCGACGAAGCCGATTTGGCCTATATCAAAAAAGGCGTGGAAATGAATTTGAAAGCGGCCGAAATGGGCCAAGCCTTACAAAAAGTGGGCTTTTATATTAAGGAACTGGTGCGCAAGAAACTGCTGCAAATGGATTTGATTTCTTCCACCAAAATTTTGACCGCCTGCGCGGCGGACGCCCGCATGGACGGCCAGGCCGTGCCCGTGATGGCCAGCGGTGAATCGGGCAACCAGGGCGTGGTGACCATTCTGGTACCCTGGAAAGTGGGCAAGGAAATGGAAGTGGACGAAAAAACCATTTTAAAAAGCATCGCCCTTTCCCACCTGTTAAACGGCTACGTAAAAGTGTTCACCGGCGAACTGGCCCCCATTTGCGGCTGCGCGATTGCGGCCGGGGTGGGTGCGTCGGCCGCGATTGTGTACCAACAGCGCGGCAAATGCGTGCCGGCCGTAACGTTGGCCATCAACAACATCATCAGCGACATCGGCGGTATGCTGTGCGACGGCGCCAAAAGCGGGTGCGCCTTAAAAGTGGTCAGCTCTACGGACGCAGCTATCCGCGCCGCCTATATGGCCATGCACGATTACGGCATTACCGAAGTGGAAGGATTTGTCGGCAGAACCGCCGAAGAAACCATCCAGAACCTGGGTTCCATTTCCAGCATCGGGATGAGCAAAGTGGACCCGATGATTGTGGACATTATGCAGGAAAAGTGTAACCAATAAATCTCTTGGCTGACAGCATTAAAAAAACCGCCTGCCCTTTGCGGCAGGCGGTTTTGTCATAAACCCATCTTAAAAATAATACGACTCTCCTCCCCCGCTGCGCTTTTGCCCGCCCATACTCCGGCACAAACGTTCCCCGCGGGAACGCATCGGGTCATTCGCCCAGCAAATGGTGTCCCCCGCAAAAGCGGAAAAGCTGGCAGGAGGATTATCAAAGAACCGTTCAAACCCGGCGATTGTATTGCAGTTGGAGTCTTTTACCACAAACAACGACCGGCTGCCGTTGCCGTTGTAGCAATTAATTACCGTGCAGTTGCCGTCCGATACGGTGGCACCGGTCACTTTCCATCCGCCCGGGAATTGAACATCCAATTAATCACACGTAGTAGCATACGTACCGTTACTCATGCGGTACAGTTCCTGTGCATCTTTCAGGTGTTTCACCCAGGTTAACGCTTCGGTTGCGCGGCTTTTGTCTACCGCCAACTCATATTGTGGCAGCGCAACCGCCGCCAAAATACCGATGATTAATACCACAACAAGAAGTTCAATAAGTGTAAATCCGGCTTTGTTCCCCGCCGGGCAGGTGTTTTGAAAAGGGTTACTCATAAAACCAATTTATCAAAAACGCCAAAAGTAAGGCAAGAAAAGAAACCGATTTTCCAGGCAGCAGCTTTGCCCCGTTATTCCCGGGCAAACGTATAAGCCAACACCTTTTTGGCGCCGGCCGCGCGCAAGGCTTGAGCACAGCCTTCCAAGGTAGCCCCGGTGGTGGCGACGTCGTCTATTAGCAGCACGACTTTTCCCTTTACTTCCTGCGGGCGCATGGTTTTAAACGCCCCGGACATATTTTGCAGGCGGCCTTTTCGCCCTAACGTCGTTTGGCTGACGGTATTGCGCACGCGCGCCAACGCCGTTGTGTTGACGGGCAGCCCGATTTGCCGGCTTAAAGAACGGGCCAGCAGTTCGCTTTGGTTATAGCCGCGTTGTTTCCCGCGTTTGGGGAACAGCGGCACCGGCACCAACACTTCCGCTTCGGCCAGTTCCGGGTGCGAAGCAAACCGTCGGGCCATTTGCATTCCCATATATGAGGCCAGATAATCGGCCCGCGCGTATTTGAGTGCGTGCACGAGGGCGCGCGAGGATGTATTAAACACAAAAGCCGAGCGGATGACCGCGCATTTGTATGGGCGGGCTTTGCTGCCGCGGCAGGCATAACAATGGGCTCCGCCGCTTTTCAGCACGGTCCCGCAACGCCGGCAAATAAGCGGCCCGGGAACAGCCAAAGCGGCCTCACACGCCGGGCACAACGGGGCCGTGGCGTCCCATTTCAAATCCCGCCCGCACGCAAAACACGTGCGCGGGAACCAAAAATGCAAAAAGAGTTTGAACAACCGACTCCAGGCGTGTTTCATACGTTAGAATTGCACCGTCACGTTGGCGGCCACATTGTAGGCCACGTAATCTTCCGTTTCCACGTAGGCATTTTGTAACACGGTCAACCCGCCGCCTACCGTAAAGCGCAAGTTTTGCGAAAGTTCGTAATCCAGGGACGTGCTGAAATCAAACTTTTGATAGTTTTCTTTTACTTCCACCGGGGATTTTTTGTCCGTATAGGCCAGCGTCGTGTTCCAAATCACGCGGTTGGTGGCGTTGTACATTTTGTTGATAAACGGCAATTTAAATCCGCGCGGCATATTAAAGTCCCACCGCAGGTTCAGGCTGGGGGTAAGCTCGGTGCTGCTTTCGCTGATTTGCCCCGCCACCAGCCATTTATCGTGCGACGAATAAAGCAGTTTGGGCGTTACGCGCATGGAACCGATGTAGAAAGACGTCTGGGCGGAAACGTCGTTGTCTTCCACGCGTTCCAGGCTGGTACCGGCGCGCAGGTCCGTCTTGTCGGACAGTTTGCGCGTGAAGTTGAGCACGGTGTCAAAATAATTAAACAGCATAAAGCGCAAGTCGCCGCCGTACTGGGTGGTGTATTGTTCGTCGCTGTTGGTGGTGGTTTGCTCTACCATACTATAGCGCAATTTTAAGTTGGAAGAACTAAACCAGCGCCCCCCGTAAAAGAATTTTTCCAAGTCCGAAATAGAAAACGTCATATCCGGCAGCGTTAAGCTGGTGGAATCGTACGACGTGCCGGTTTGGTCGTTGGTTTGCAAGGTGCGGGTAAAGTTGTTAATCAGCGAGATGGTTTTAAGCGGGGCCGCCGCGCCGCCCAGGTTGTACTGCGAGAACGGGCTCCAGCGCTGGGTGGAGGTGAACGTATCGCGCAAAATCAAACTTTGGCGGTAACCGTATTCGCCCACGTCTTTGAGCGAACTGCGGATCCAAAGCTCTTTGCGGGAATCAAAATCGCTGTCCACATCGTACCAGGAGTCCGCGTCCTGGATGCGGTAACTGGACGAAATGACAAACGTGTTGAACAATTTGCTGTTGGGCAGGATTTCGTTGCCGTTTAACGTAAGCGTAATGCCGCCGTCCGCACTGCGGTTGACGGTTTTGACCGCACCCACGCCCACATTCACCTGTTGGCCGGAAGCCGAAAGCGTTTTGGCCGTGAGGTTGTTGCTTTCCACGGTGCTGATGTTGTAGCTGACGGACGGCGCCAGCCATTTGGCAATTTTCCAAGTGCTGTTAAAGCCGGTGTTCTGGGTCATGGCTTTGGGGTAGCTGATGCTTTGCGTGTCTGTTTGTTGGTAGGTGGTGCGGTCTTCCGTACTTTTGGACAAGCTGTAAGTAGGCGTAAAATTAAAATTGTTGGTGGGCTGGTACGTCACCTTCATATTCATCTTTTGGGTGTTTTCGTCCGTATTGTAGTAGTTGGACGATTCCAAGTGTTTTTCCCGGTCGTAATCAATGGACGAATCGGTAATGTGGTAGCTGGCGGAAATGTTTTTAAATGCGCCGGTGGAGTGCGTCAGCGTGGCGCCGTACGTGCGGGCGTCATCCTTGCGCTGCATGGCGTCGTATTCCACGGTGTCAGCCGTGTACTCCAGGCCGATTTGGGGGAGGTTGTCCTTTTTAAAATCCCCGCGGATGACGGCCGTCTGCCGGTCCACCTGGCCTTTATCCAACAGGCTGATGGTGTTGTAGTCCGTCGTGTCCGTGACCATGGGCGTAACGGTGGAGGAACGCTTTAAATTGGCTTCCATCGGAAATTCTTTGATTTTGTCCACTTTTAAAAAGTATTCTTCTTCCGTCACTTCCTGGTTTTTGGCTACGGCCAGCGGAGTTTCAAAATTGCTGTCCCGGTATTTGTACTTGGCCCCCGCACTGCCCCAGCCGTCCAGCTTGATGACCACATCCCCCTTGTAGGCGGTGCCTTCACGCGTGATGGAATCAGCCAGGTGGATTACGTTCAACCACACCTCCCCGGTGCTGCCCGTGCCGGGGGTGACGGGGCCCAAAACGGCGGTGTAGGTTTCGCCGTTTTCCAACGTCACCTGGTAGCTGCCGTCCGGCTGCAGTACGGCGGTTTGCACCGTTTCGGCAACAATAGACAAACCGGAATCGCCGTACAGGGCCAAGCCCGGCTGCAGCAGGCCGCGGGCGTACCAGGTTTGGCTGTTTTCCCCTTGCGTAAAGGTATATTCGTAGGTGCTTTCTTTTTGCACGCCGGCCAAAATCAAGCTGACTTCGCTAAAGTTCAAAATACCGCCCGTAATGCGGTGGTTGAGCACGCGCACGTTGTAGGAAGGGTCAGAGGCGTTTTCAAACGTGTCGGCCACGCCGTCGCCGTTGCTGTCCACCATTTTAAGCGAAATCAAACGCCAGCCCTGGAAGTCCGTCGGCACGATGATTTTATCGTAGTTGTTGTCCGTACCAACTTTTAAGAAAAATTCCGTCCCCGGCTGGTTCAGCGGCCGCGCACCGCCCTGTTCCATCGCCCCGTGCAGCAGGAAGCGGAACTCGCGGTGCTGGGTAAAGTCCATCGTGCTGAAGTTACGGTTGGCATACCGTTCCCCCGTGGCATTGGCTTGGGTGTCGCTGTCCGACACGCCCGGCAGAGAGGTGGTGTTGAATTTAATGTTTAACGCCTGGTCCAACGCGTTGGTGGAGCCGGTGGCTTGCTTGTAGTTGGAAATGGAGCCGTACAAATAATTGAACACGGTTAGCCCGTCGCCCGTGGTATCGGCAAAGATAGGTTCGTAGTTGGTGCTGTCCACGTTATTGATACCCGCCACGGAGAACACGTCCGGGTCCGTTCCTTCCTGCGGGTTCCACGCCGTACCGGACAGGGACACGTTGGCAATTTTAATTTGCCCTTTGAGCTTGCCCGCCCGTTTCATTTCGTCCGTCAGTTTGATTGTCACGCGCAAGTGGTGCACCGCCGTCCATTGGGATTTTTCCGCATCCGACAAAAGCAGCGGCATGGTGTACGTCGCCCACGAAGTGTTGGACGCGGTGTTGTTTACCATGCCTTCAATGGAGGCCCCGGCAAAACCGAAGTTCCCCTGCGCAGGGATGCTTTCCGCATCAAACGCGCCGTTGCCGTTTAAATCCTGCGTATCAATGCGGCCGTTGGGCTGCGATTCGGGGTTGTAGACGTTGTTTACAAACGGGTTGTACCGTTCTTCCGTTCCGTCCGGGTTCGTAAACAGCCAGCCGATGTCTTCGTTCGGCGCCAGGGTGTTGCGGCAGTAGATGTCTTCCGTCTTGGGGACGTTGGTGCCGCACTGGGTGTTCATCCCGTTGGAAGAATCGGAATACTCGGAAATATCCCCGAAAGTAAAGTTGACCTGCGGGCCGTTTTCTTCGCCCAACATCGTCAGTTCAAAAGATGTCTTGCTGGATAAATCCATCCCGCTGGTGCTGATGGGATAGACGATAGACACTTCGTCGCGTCCGGCTTCGTTTAAAAAGGGTTGGCCGGTGGTTTGGTCTATGGTGGTGGCGGGGAGGGTGAAATCGTAATTTAAGATAAGGACTTGCTGTTTGTCGTTGTAGTTGGCAATGGCGTGCGGGTTGATTTCCAGCGAAGGCAAGTCCTGCGTGTCCCAATGGATAGAATTTAAAAAGGCCGGTTTGCCGCTGGGGTTGGAGGCAAAAATCCATTCCCTAAAAATCATGGAGCCGCCCACCCGCTCGGTGGTTTCGTTCATACTGTCCACCATCGCGTAGCCGAACAGGTTTTGGTTCTTTTGGCTTTTGGCCACTTCCGCACTGAAGTCCACCGACAGCGGGTCCGCCAGTTTGATGTCCTTACCGTTAATGTCCGCCCCGTACACCAGCAAATCTTTGCCGTAGTCCCCCACTTGCGGGACGGTGGTGGGTTTTTCGCCGCTTTCTTTAAGCATCGTGGCGCCCATCACGATTTTGTCAAACAATTTATAATCCAACCGGCCGCCCAACACCGAATTGTTGGAGCCGGAGCCGGAGGTGGTGTCGTACGTAATGTCAATGACGGAGTTTTCGGTAATTTCGTCCCCTTTGTAGAAGGTGATGAACCCGGAAGTATAGTCAATGTAGTAATCGTTATTGCGGGTAAGGGTGCGGCCGTTTAGCTTTACGCTTTCGGATTCCACCACGATGTTGGACTCAATAAAATACGTCTTGACGGTGGATTCGTATTGGATTTTAAACGTTAAGTTTTTGGAGGATTTCGGCGTGGCACCGTACAAACCGGCATCGTTGATGCGGTAGCTTAAATCAAAGATACCGGTGTTGAAATCCACCGTAATGTACGTCGGGTACGAAAAATAAGGGTTCGTAACGGCCTGGCCGTTGGCGTCCTGCAGCTGCAAAATGAAGTTGCCTTTTCCGTTATCCTGCGTGATTTTTTGCGCGCCGATGTTGTAGTAGGTTTTCAGCTCCAGCTTGTTGGCGGTTTCGGTCGTCATATCCGCGCCGGACACGACCGATTGGTCGTTGGACGTTTTAATCAGTTTAATCGTATTGGGCGTACCCATTACGGAGCTTAACTGGTTGCCGCGGGTATCGCGGTAGTCCACGGCGATGACGCTTTCGGCCGTAATGCTGCGGCGGAAGGTGATGATGCCGCTGGCGTAATCCACGGTATAATCTACCCCGCGGGTGAGGAGTTCCCACTTGGCGGGATAGTCCCCGCCGCCCAAGGCGTCGGTGGCGGTTTTGTCCACCGGCACATAGTTGGACGTGGTGGAGGAATCGTTGCTGTAATAGTAAATTTCTTCCGAGCCGGGGGAAATGCTGCCCATTACGGTGCGCCATTCATCGTAAGCGGTACGGTCCACCGGGTAGCGGATGGTGCCCGAATCGTCAATATACGGGCGGACGTTGCCGCCGAAGGTCAAATCGTAATACGTGCGGCGGATGTAGGAAGTATCCGCCAGCGAAACGATTTCCGACACGCTGCTGCCGATAAATTGCTTCTGTTTGCTGGAACCTTTCGTTTGCGAACCGATTAAATACAGGTTGGCGTTCTTGTGCTGCAAGTGCATTTTGGCACCGAACAACTGTTTTTGGTAGGCGATAAATTCCGTTTCCGGCAACGAAAGGTTGATATCCCCGAATTCCGCCAATTGCACCAGTTCGCCGGGTTTGCCGCGGTACGCCACGGAGATGTTTTTTTCTTCTTCGCGCTGGTCGTCGTAGTCAATATCCACAAACACGCGTTCCAGGATTTTACCCTGCATTTTAAGCTGCATTTCCTGCTGCATTTCAAACGTGCTGGAATTGCGGTTTTCAATGTCGTTGTTATCGTCTGTTTTATACTTTTGGGCGGCCATTTTGAAGCCCAGCACATAGCGGCCCGTCAGAGCGATGCTGGTGCCATAAAGCGGCAGCGAAAGCGTGGGGTTGAGCAGGGTCAAGTCCGGGATGGGTTCCGGCCCTTTATCCAGTTTGTAGGAGCCGTCCACCGCGGTGACGGCCTGGCGCCAAAATTCGTCGGTAAATTTCAGCAGTTGGGCGTCGTCCGGCGGGTCCTCCAGGGTGAGTTCTTCCTCCTCTTTGGCGGCCTGATCTTCTTCAAAAATGGAATACTCGTCCTTATCCACCAGGCTGTACGGCAACGATTCGGCGCCGGCTACGGGAGCAGCAACGAATTGGACCAGTAACAACAGGGCGACGGACAGCCGCAGTGTTTTCATAAAGGGGAAAAATACCTCATTATTTCATTCTATAATATTTACCCCTTTTCTACCGCCTTATTTTCCGTCTAAAAAAATGCCCCCTGCCTGTTGCAGGGGGCACCGTTAAAAAGCCGAATTGTTTTAAGAGATTTCCACCGAAATCATCCGGTCCAAAAACCGGTGGCGCACGACTTCAAACTCTAAAAAATCCCCCTGGCGCACATCCGGGAACAACGTTTCCACGTGGGCCGGGTCAAACGGTTCCGGATATTGCGGCAAATACACTTTGTGCAGCAGCACGCCGTCCGGGCTGAAGTGCCGCACCCAACCGACTGTTTCACCGGGGACCAGGCGCAAAATTTCACGTCCGGAAAGCCGCAGCGAAAAACTGCCGGAAAGGCCTTTTTCATAATTGCCAATCATCCATTCCAACGCTTTGCGCGCCGGCACGGCAAATACGAGCCCCCTGTCCGGGTCGTGCCCGCTGTAAATGCCCACCACTTTTCCGTCCTGGTTCAGCACCGGGCTGCCGCACAAACCGTTAAAATCGGAAGATACATCCGGGCTGTCCATTACAATTTTGAAACCTTGCACGTGTTTGACGAGTAATTCATCCGCCCGCGCAAATCCGTTGACCGCATACGGCGTACCCCATACCACCAGTTCTTCCCCTTTTTGGGGAAAATCCGCCGCCACTTTTAACGGGCGGGCGTGTTTGGCCGCTTCCGACGGCAAAGCGATGATGGCCGCGTCGGGCGCGTTCAATCCGTAGGAACCCGTGGCGTTTACCACCCCGCGGTAGGTGATTTCGCGGTCCAGTTTATCATACATCCGTACGGCCACTTTATTGCCGGCGTGGCCCACCACGTGATAGGATACCACGGCATACAGCTTGCCGGACCCGCTGCGCACCACAAAGCCGCTGCCCATCAGTTCGCCTGTGGCCGGGCCTACCACTTGCACCAGCGATTGGCGCATGTACCGGGCTGTTTCCACCAGCGGCGGGTGCACCCGGGCTTGGGCCCGCGCCAGCCGTTGCGCCAGCACGCGTTCCAAGCGGGTCTTTTCGGCCGCGTACGGAGCGGCGGGCAGCTCGCCTTTTTGCGGAGGGATTGCCTCCTCCAACGATAAAACAGGCGTTGCAACCCCGGCGGGAACAGGCGGAAAACGGAGTGTTTTGGCGGCGGAGGAAGCCGGCGAATAGCGCAGGGGCGGCGTTATTGGGGCCGTCTGCCGGGGACGCAACAAACTTTCTGCCGCCGTCTTGCTGACGGGCAGTTTCTGGGCAAAAAGGGATAGGGTGCTAAACAAACAACAAGCCAGCGTAATCCACGTTTTCATACTTGTATTATAGCGCCCTTACACAGCGCCTGCCAGGGCCAAAAGGCCTAACCGCTCGCTAGGCCCGGGCCCACTGCACAATTGGACTTACTCTACCGAGTGATATTTTGTTAGAATAAGTTATATGCGTATCGGCATTTTGACGAAATACATTGCAAAAAGCCTGTTAACTTTTTTTGTGGGCGTACTGGGAATATTGACCTTGGTCATTTTTATGAACCAGTTCATCCGCATTTTGGATATGGCTATGACGTACGGCACCAGCTGGGGTTGGGTGGCGTCGTCACTGCTTAACGTACTGCCGGACGTATTTTGCTTAAGCGCGCCGATGGCTTTCCAAATTGCCATTTTGCTGACTCTAACCAATATGAGCGAACACGGTGAACTAATTGCCTTGCGCGCGGCAGGATTTTCGTTCAAAGAAATCATCCGGCCGCTTTTTATTTGCGCGATTGCCTTGTCGGTCGTTTTGGTATTGATGAGCAACTGGTTGACGCCCCGCAGCTATAAACGCCTATTGGACCGCCGCGCGGAAGCCCGCAGCAAAATAACGAAAGTCAATTTGGAACCCAAAATGTTTTTGAACTTGGGCGAATGGGATTTGTATTTGGAAAGTTTGGATAAACACACAGACATCGCCCACCAAATCCATCTGATTAAACGCGACGACGAAGGCGCCCTAAGCACCAAGGTGAACGCCGCCCGCGGAAAAGTAATTTTGAACGATACGGCCATCGGCCTGCAGCTGGAAGACGGGCAGATGCAGCGCCTGGATGAGAAAGACCCCTCCTTGTTTATCGCCGCCAATTTTGACAAATACGTAATGAGTATCTCGCTGCTCAAAGAGCAATACCGCAATTTGCGCGTGGGCGAAATGTCCACCACCAAACTGCTGCGCCGCATGCGCCAAATGCCCCTGGACCAGGAAACCATCAACGAATACCGCACCGAAATCAGTATGCGCAACGTGTTGGCGCTTTCCCCGATTGTTTTGCTGTTTGTCAGTTGCCCGATTGGCTTTTCGTTTGGCAAACGCACCAACAAAGGCTGGGGCATGCTGTACAGCGTGATTATCATTTTTACGTTTTATTTGCTGATGACGATGGGATTATCTCTCGGCAACAAATACAGTTGGATTTCTTACCCCGGCCCCTGGATGCCGATTATCGCCGGTATTTTTGTTGCTAAATACTTGTGGAAAAAGAGGTTAAACATCTGATGCGGATTTATTTCTATATTGCCCGGAAATTTTGGGTGCCGTTTTTCTTTGCTGTGGGCGTATTTACCACCTTGGTGGTGCTGGGGGACACCTTCGAAAAAATGAAAAACCTCAGCAACGGCACCACCACTATGTTGGATTTGCTCTCGTATTCTATCACCTCCTTCCCCAATTGGCTGACTACCATTATGCCGGTGGCATGCCTGTTAGGCGCGATATCCGTTATTTCCGAAATGGTGGCCAACGGGGAATGGACCGCCTGTATCGCCAGCGGATTTGCCCCGCGGCAATTGTTCAAGCCTATTATTCTGTGTATTTTATCGGTCGTATTGCTTACGTTGGTTGTGCAGGAATTTATCCTTCCGCCCCTGAATGCCAAATCGTCCGAAATTTATTACACCCGCATTAATCCGTCTGGTTCTTACCATCCGGATACGGAGCAAAACGTCGTTTTAAAAATTGCGCCCAACCAAATGCTGTTTGCGAAAGAAGTCAATTTAAAAAGCGGCACCATGAACCGCGTTTCGTTAGATACGTATGACAACGGATGGGATATCGCCCACCAGATTGTAGCAGACCAAATGGTGTGGAACCCGCAAACCAAAAGTTGGCTGTTTTCCAAAGGCATTCAGCGCACGTTTTTGGACCCGATGGATACCACGGAACAAACCTTTGAAACAGCCGAGTCCCCCGTCAGCTTAAACCCGTCGGAAATGTCCGTAGATCGCCGGGACGGCAAATTGTTAAGCATCCGGGAATTATACAAACGCACCCATTTCTTTAAGCGCAGCGGCCTGGCCTCTTACTCGGAGCAAACGATGATGCACTCTAAACTGGCCATGCCGCTTGTAACATTGGTTATGTGCTTGTTGGGTATGCCGTTTGCCATCAGCATGCGCCGCAAAAGTAAAATTGTAAATATCTTTGCTTCTATCGTGATTGCCTTCCTGTGTTGGTGGTTGATTTCTATGTTCACCTCTATTGGAGAAAACGGCTATCTCAATCCGATTCTGGCCGGCTGGGGGCCGGTGTTATTCTTTGCGGTGGTGGCCTTTTTCGAATTCAAGTGGCTGAAACTCTAAGTTTCTCCGCATGCCGGGTTCCGGTTGTAAACCGGCCCAGGGGATATAGCGGTTTAATGAGTCAAATAAAAACGCCGTCCGGTGATTAGCCGGGCGGCGTTTTTATACTTACTGCTAAATCAGTGAGTCAGACGGTGGATGGCGGACAACAGTTCATCAGTATCAAACGGTTTGTACAGCACACCGTCCGCCCCCAGGCGCTGGGCTTCGGCCAAGATGGTATCCTGCCGCAGCCCGGTAACAATCAGCACCTTCACCTGCGGCATATGTTTTTTGAGTTTGGCCAAAATGTCCAGGCCGTTTTCCGTCGGAAAGAAAATATCCAGCAAAATCAGCCCCACGCCGCTGCCGTCCAGTTTGGAAAACAGCTCCGCGGAACCGTTTGCTTCAAACACTACTTCAAAGCCGGACGATTCCAATACGTTCTTAATGGCGGAACGTAAAATGACCGAATCGTCCACTAATGCAATTTTTACCATGAACTCCTCTATTTTTGATAAGGGGCTGCCAGTTTTTCCCCGAACTCCAACAACGCCTGCGTGTCTTTTTTGGTGGCGCTTTCGGCATAGATGCGCAAGAGCGGCTCGGTGCCGGACGGGCGCAAAAGCAGCCATTCGTCGTTTTCAAAAATAATTTTAAGTCCGTCCAGCGTCAATGTTTCCGCAATGCGGCGGCCGTTGATTTTTTTGGGCAGTTTTTTGCGCATTTTTTCGGCCATAACGTTTTTATCCACCGGTTTGGAAAGCGGCAAATCTTTGCGCATATAGACGGACGCCCCGTATTCCTGCGTCACGCCGGCGCACAATTCGCTGGCTTTTTTGCCGGTAGTGGCCATAATGTCCAAAAAGGCCAACGCCACCGTCAGCCCGTCGCGGTCCGGCAGGTTGCCCTTCCAGGCAAATCCGCCCGATTCTTCCACGCCAAAAGCCACATCGTCCAAATTCATCCGTTCGGCCACATTTTTAAAGCCGACGCCCACTTCTTCAAACAGCATTTCGTATTTGCGGGCAATCCGCTTGAGCAGATAGCCCATAGAAACCGTCTGTACGATTTTGCCTTTCAGTTTTTTGTACTTCACCAGGTAGTGGCACAGCACGGCGGCAATCATACACGGGGTTAAATAGGTGCCCTTTTCGTCCACCAGGGCCACGCGGTCACCGTCGCCGTCAAAGGCCACGCCCAGGGCGGCTTTCTTTTCCACCACGGTTTTTTTAAGCAAGGCCAAATTCTTTTCCACCGGTTCGGGCTGGCCGCCGCCAAAAGTGGGGTCGTGCTCGGAATGGAGCGCAATCACCTGTTTGGCAGGCAGGAACTTTTCCAGGTATCCCGCAGCCGCACCGTACATATAATCTATGACAACCTTGGACTTGAACGCTTTTAATTTTTTGGCGTTCACGTGGGCCGCCACATACTTAAAATACACATCGGTCAAATCTTTCTGTTCCGCTTTTTGCCCGTACAGGAACAGCACGGAATTTTGGTCCAAAAATTCTTCCACTTCTTTGGTTACACGGGACGAAGCGGACCCGCCGGCCAGCTTGATTTTAATCCCGTTATACTGGGCCAGGTTGTGGCTGGCCGTCACCATAATGCTCATCCAAAATTTGCTTAGGCTCAGGCACGCCGCCACCGGCGTGGAAATCGGACAGGAAGAAAGGGTAACGTCAATTTTGTTGGAGCGGAAAATGCTGGCGATATCGGCCGCGAACATATCCGACATAAAACGCCGGTCGTACCCGACAAAAATTTTAGGCAGTTTGCCGTCTTCGCCGCTGGGGGCATTTTCGTTGATGTAATCGGCCAAGGCCTGCGCCATACGGCGGACGTTTTTAAACGTAAAATCCCACGCAATCACCCCTCTCCAACCGTCGGTTCCGAATTTAATCTCAGCTGCCATACACTCTCCCGTGAAAAAGGTAACTTCCGTTTTTGGCAATTTCCGTACCCTTATATAACACACCGCCGGCCGGGTTTATTTCACCCGCCGCCGCAGCACAAGCAAAAAGTGGAGGTGGGGGGATTCGCACCCCCGTCCGAACATCCTCTCCAACCGGGCACTACAAGTTTAGCTCTGCTTGGTTAACCGCAAGCTAAGCGCAGAGCGGCACGCTTGCGGTTTGGTTCGTTGGTCTTAGGCAAAGCCGGACGAACCGCGCCCGCTTTGCCGCATTCCATATAATAACCGCGGCCCTTTAGCGTATGGAAGACACCAAAGGCGCGGTGGGACTAAGCGTTAGCCCAAGCGACTTGATTGTCGTTAGTTATTTGTGTGGCCCTATTTTAGCCGGCCTGGCCAACCGGCACTTGCTCCCGGGCGGCAACAGATACCCGTCGAATCTATTACACCCCCGTTACGGAAATTGTCAAAGAACGCTTTTGGTAAATTAGCATTATATTGTATCATTTTCTTATAACAATTTTATGCGCCAAAGGCAATACACGTATGTATCTGACCACCAAACCGACTGTGTACTTGATTGACGGGCTAAACCTGGTACGCAGCTTTTTATATGAATTTGCCCGCTCGGAAGAAGAAGTAACGGCGGATTTCCTTGATTTTTTAAGTGAAATCTCGCAAGATGAGCACTATGCCATGCACCAGTACGAGGTGATTTTTGACGGGTCCTTCCGCCCGATTGGTCCGTTGTACCGCGGCGGAGTGCATATTTCGTTTTCGGAAGAGGACTCGGCCGACCAAATCATCTACGAACGCGCCGATTTTTTAAACCAAAGCGGCACGCGCGTGATTGCCGTAACGGACGACCGCCAACTCCAAACGGCCTTAAAAAGCCTGGGGGTAAAGACGCTTTTCTGCCGGAAGTTTTATAACGGGCTGAAAACTTTTGATAAGTAATTTTCCCCCTTGCACAAAAACAGTGCAAAGGTCGTGATTTTTTGTTAAAATAATTGCATAAGAGGGCTGGTGGCGGAATGGCAGACGCGACAGACTTAAAATCTGTTGACCGCAAGGTCGTGGGGGTTCAAGTCCCCCCCTGCCCACTTACAACTTCCTGCCATTCAATCAAACCCACCAGTAAATTATTATGTTAGAAGACATCACCCGTACCCTTACCAAATGTTTTGATTGGGTTAACACCGTTTTGCCTTTAGGGCTTAAATTCTTTGCCATCGCCGTGGCAGCCGCGGCGGTACTTTTGTTCCTGGACCTGCGCACGCTGGGCGTGCTGTGCTTGCTGGCCGGCTGTTTTTGCGCGTTCTTCTTCCGCGATCCGAAGCGCGACACCGTGTTCGCCGATGACGAAATCGCCTGCCCGGCAGACGGCACTGTCCTGTCCATCAAAACGGAAGACGACCCCAACTCGGTAGTCATTCGCATTTTCCTGTCTATTTTTGACGTGCACATCCAACGCTCTACCGTAAGCGGCAAAACAGGTGAAATTTTTTACCACAAAGGCACCTTCCTGTTTGCCAACAACCCCGCCGCCGATAAAAACGAACGCAACCTGATTCAGCTTTTTAAAAACGGTGACCCGGCCAAATTTGCCCATGTGGAACAAATCACCGGGGCCATTGCCCGGCGCATTGAATGCTGGGTGAAACCCCAGCAGGAAATTAAAATCGGCGGGCACTTGGGCCTGGTTCGCTTTGGCTCGCAAGTGGCGGTATATCTGCCCAAAAACGCCGTACGCATTTTGGTAAAAGAAGGCCAAAAAGTGCAGGGCGGCATTACCGTATTGGGGCTGTGGAAATAGAGGCTTTTATGCAAGAAGAAAACAAAGAAACCAAAGTCGTAGAAAAGCTCAAACACACCGGTGCCATGACGGCGCCTTCCTTGTTTACGTTGGGCAATTTAGCCTGCGGATTTTTCTCTATTTTGGCGTCTGCGCGCGGCAATTTTGTGCAGGCCGGCTGGCTGATTTTGGCCGCGGCCGTGTTTGATATGTTTGACGGACGCATCGCCCGCTTGTTGGACGCCGAAAGCGATTTTGGCGTGGAAATGGATTCGCTGGCGGATACGGTTTCGTTCTGTGCCGCGCCGGCTTTCTTGATGTATTTCTTTGTACTCCACCTGCAGCCGTTGTGGGGCGCGCCAATTGCATGCGTGTATACGTGCTTTGGTGTGCTGCGCTTGGCCAAATTCAACGCGATGGCTCACGCGGGGGAAGGCTCTAAAAAATACTTCTCCGGGCTGCCTGTTCCGGCGCCGGCGGCGCTTTTGGCCTCGTTTGCCATTTCCTACTGCATTATGGAAGGCGACATTGCCGGGCGCAACATCCACCTGCTGACGATTTACCTGCCGCACCTGTACAACTTCGTCTGGTTTGCGATGCTGATTTTGTCCTTGCTGATGGTATCCAACATTCCGTATGCGGCGTTTAAAGCCAAACGCGAAAAACGCCTGAGCATTTGGATGCTGCTCTTGCTGGTGATTTTGGTGGTAATGTTAATCCGATTCCCGCAGGACGTCATCTTTATTGTATTCTCCCTGTACGTCATTTTCGGTCTGCTGGCCGTATTGTACCGGGCGTTCCGCGGCATCAAAGTGGAAAAATAGTTTTTAGTTATACACAGTAAACCCCCGCTCTTAATAAGCGGGGGTTTTATTATTGAATCCAACCCTCTGCATCCGCCCCCAACGCGCGGCAAACACGTTGCTCTATGTCATTCCCGGCGGTACATTTCTGTTTTCCTCGCTTGCTTGCGTCGGCATATTGATCATAGTATAGTGTAATGGCCGGGCTGGTATGGGTGCTCCAGCATTCCCCCCAACTGCGCGGGCGGGTGCAATATCGAAAACTAACGGACCCACCGGAACGGTCTCCAGCGGCATCGTCTTGTATATACAAGTTCCGGGGACATTGCAACTGGTTGCGGCGGCTTCCTGAAGTGCAGCCCGGAAAACTTACATCAAATTCTTGCAATTCCTGCAAGCTCATAACATAGGAACCGTTTGCTAAATAATAGCGTTCCTGCGCGTCTTTAATGGCCCTTGCTAAGGGCATAGCCGCCGCCAAACGGCTTTTCATAGCCGCTATTTCGTATTGCGGCAGGGCAACCGCTGCCAAAATACCAATGATTAAAACGACAACTAGCAGCTCTATCAGCGTAAATCCAGCCTTTTTCCCCGCTGGAAGGGGTTTTTGATAAATGTTATACATAGGCAAAATTTATCAAAAAAAAAACGAGTCAAGGCCTTCCTGGCCCTGGGGTTTGGCATCGGGCAGGATTTCGGCAAATACAGCATTGGCCCAATAAGGAAACAAAAACGTGTACATATCCGGAACAAGAGGCTGGATTCCCCTCCCTATGTCCGTCAGCACAGCTACTGAAAGCACATTGTTTTCGCAATACCTCGCCCTAGCCTGCAAACAAACCGTTCCATCTCCTCGGTTGTTGGCACAAAAAGCCGGGCCTAGCATAGGCCCGGCTTTTTAAAAAGTTTCCCTTTATCGCTGGGGCGGCGCAAAATACACCGGCGTGTGTTGGGGGTCCTGCGCGCGGGCGGAAATTTTGTACGTGTCGCCCTGTACACCGATTTTAAACCCTTTGTGGTACAGCACTTTTTGTGTATCCCGCTGGAACTGCACCGGATCGCCGGATAAAAGCGACAGGCGCAACAAATCGTTGGTGTAATGGCCGTAGCGGTTGTAGTGGGCTTCTTCCAGCAAGGCAATGTTTCTAAGCTGTTTTTCGGCTTGGCGGATATAGGCTTGCTTGGTTAAAGAACCGCCGCCCAGCACCTGCTCGTAAAACACCCAGCCGAACACGACCAGCAACAACGCGCCCACCAGTTGCACGCCAACGCGTTCCCCCCACGATTTGGCCCGCACCCGCACGACCACACTGTCACCCAAGCGGTCTTGCAGGGCGCGGCGGCGGTCGTCAAAAAACGCCAGCAGGAACCCGCACATAAGCAGCAACGCGCTTACATAGTACCCGATGGCCCGCAAAAACGCCCGCGGAAAGGAAATCGGGCCGCTTAAATCGGCTTTCATCACGGCAATACCCACCAGGGCTTTGCCCAAGGTCACCCGGTCCCCGCACGAAAAAACAGCTTCGTACAGTACAAACAAAAAGTTCAGGCCCAGCAACAAAAAAAGCGGCGGCCAGATGCCGTCTAACGGACCGGCAATTTTTAAATAAATCCACAAAATAAGGCTTACCGGGATAAACACCACGCCGTAATCAATCAGCAGCGCTACAAACCGTTCCGGTACCGAGGCATATTCCACCTTGGGTTCTTCGGGTGCGGCCGGCTGCGGTGCGACGGGGATGTCCGGCCCCATAATGTTAATGCGGTTTTCGTTCATAAAGGGTTCCCTCCGTGTAGTTATTATAACAAGTTTTTCCCCGGGGCAACAAAAAACGGGCGGAAAATTTTCCGCCCGTTATACGCCACAAACTTTTTTAGGCCGCTATCCCCGCTTTGGAGAACAGCACATACAACCCAAACACGCACAGAATAATGGCAATACTCACCGTAAAGCGCAAGTTCCACGGCGTCGTATCTACAATGTTCAAATCTTTGCCGTCGTCGTATTTATTTTTCGCCGGCCACAGTTTGCCGGTAATGTACATAAACACCACCGAAATGACAAACAAGATAGCCAAAATATGCAGGAAGTGAATGTTGGTTTTAATCACTCCCAACTGGGTCAGCCCGTAGCCCACCATAAAGAAAATCAACGTCACTTTGGCAGACCACGCCGGCGCGGTTTTGTTGAGCATACCGAAAATAATCAGCGTGAAAATCGGCACGTTGTAAAAACCGTTTACCATTTGCAGGTAGTTAAACAAGCCCGAAGGTGCCATGGCAATCAACGGGGCCACGCACATAGAGAAAATGGCCAGCAAAATGCCCACGTATTTGCCTTTGGTCACCAGTTCTTCGTCCGTAGCGGTCGGTTTGATAAGCGGCTTATAGACGTTTAACATAAACAGCGTGGACGTGGAGTTCAGCGCCGCGTTGAACGAGCTCAAAATGGCGCCGAACAACACCGCCGCAAAGAAACCAATCAGGTAGAAAGGCAGTACTTTATTTACCAGCATCGGGTAGGCCATATCGCCCACTTTCAGCGGATTATCCTGGAAGATATGGAACGCCACAATCCCCGGAATGATGAGATAAATGGGGCCGATTAACTTAAAGATGGCCGCCAGGAACAACCCTTTCTGGCCTTCTTTCAAGTTTTTGGCCGCCAGCGCACGCTGAATAATTGTCTGGTTGCAGCCCCAGTAGAACAAGTTGACTAAAAACATCCCCGTAAACATTGTGGCAAACGGAACGGGGTCGTTCGGGCCGCCGATAGCATTGAATTTTTCCGGATGGGAACGGACCACTTCCGTCAATCCGCCCAAAATATCGCCGCCGCCCACATACGCCAAGGCAAACAGCGGCACCATTAATCCGCCGAAAATCAACCCGATACCGTTAAGCGTATCGGCAATGGCCATAATGCGCAGCCCGCCGAAAATGGTATACAAGCAGCCCAACACGCCAATGGCCACTACCACAATAATAATGGCCGTCATTTCAGACAGGCCAAAGGTATCCATAATGTTAAAAATACCGCCCATCCCGATAGCGCCGGAATACAGCACCGTCGGCAGTAAGATCAGTACATACCCCGCCAAAAAGAGGAAGTTCACAAATTGCTTGGTTGCGGAATCGTACCGGTCCCCCACAAAATCCGGAATCGTGGCGTAACCCTTTTTTAAATACCGGGGCAGGAAGAAAAAAGCCACGATGATTAACGCCAGTGAAGCGCCCAGTTCGTAGCCAATCCCCGACATATTGAACATATATCCCTGGCCGTTTAAGCCCACCATCTGTTCAGTAGACAAGTTGGTCAGCAGTAGCGAGGCCGCAATCACCCAGCCCGTCAGTCCTCTTCCGGCCAAGAAATAGCCTTCCGAGGAAGTTGCGTCTTTCTTTCTCGTCAAGTAATACGATAGCACCAGCACCAGCGCCGTAAACCCGACAAACGACGATATCGTTAGTAACATGGAACCCTCCGTTTGGAATTGTAAGAATGACAAACCCGGCAGCTGCCGGCACAACATAAGAAACCAGCTATTAACCCGCGGCGCAGGACGTGCCGCCCGGCGGTTCTTGATTTCTTTCGGGTTAATATCTATACTTTTAGTAGCTAAACCGCTACTTTCATTTTAATTATAATAGGTCCGTTCGTCAACCAGGAGGATGAAATATGGTGATTTGGTTCTTGTTTGGGGCAATGTGCATGCTGGTAGTGCTGCTGATGTTTGCTTATGCCAAATTTGTAGCGCTGAACAAAGCCGCGGCGCGGGCGTGGCAACAGCTGGACAATAATATGAAAAACCGTGCGGAACTCATCCCCAGCCTGGCTTTGTCGGCCGCGTCGTTTAACGAGCTGGAACGGCCGTTCATCTACGAGCTTTCCAACCTCAAAGACGCCTGCCGCCAAACGGCCTCTCTGCAGGAGCGCGTGCGGCTGGAAAACGACATCACCCAAAAATTCAAAAAAGTTTTCACCGCCGCCATGCACCACCCCGAACTGAAAAACGACGAACATTTTTTAAAACTCCAGCGCAGCATCATCCACGCCGAAAGCAAAGTGCAAAGCTCCAAGAAAAAATACAACAGCGCCGCGCGCGATTTCAACACCATCACCGGCGTCATTCCGCTGAACCTGCTGGCCAAGATGTTTGAGCTGGAGCCGTACGAATACTTTGACTTTGACCCCAGCCTGGAAAAGGTAATGGAATAATTTGCGCCTGACAAAAACCCCCGGTTGCCAAACGGAACCGGGGGTTTTTATATGTATGGTTTGTTAAATGCGTCCGTCCATATCCCGCAGGGCGGCGATACGCTCCTCTATGGGCGGGTGCGTGGCAAACAGCCCGGATATCGCCGTAAAGAGGGTTCCTTTTGCCAACGGGTTGGCAATGCACATGGCCGACATACTGGCGTGTTCGTCCAGCACTTCCACCCGCGGGTCAACGCTGATTTTTTGCAACGCACTGGCCAAGGCGGCCGGGTGGCGCGTCATGAGCGCGGCGGAAGCGTCGGCCTGGTATTCGCGCACGCGCGAAACGGCCAGGCGGATCAGCGGCGCAATCAAATAGCCGTAAATGGCAAAAAAGACGCCCAGCACAAAAAAGAACAACGCCGCCGCGCCTTTGTTTTTGCTGCTGCTGTTGCCGCTGGAAAGCCCTATCCGAAAGCACATTTCCGACAAAAACGTAAAGAAAGAAATCCCCGCCACGGTGATGAGCATCAGGCGGATATCGCGGTTTTGGATGTGCGAAAGTTCGTGTGCAATCACGCCTTCCAGTTCCGCCCGTTCCAGCTTCAGCACGATGCCTTTCGTCAGCGCGATGGACGCGTGTTCCGGGTCCCGCCCGGTGGCAAACGCGTTTAACGAGTCGTCGTCAATGATGTATATCCGCGGCACCGGCAAGCCCTGGGAAATGCACAAATTTTCCACCAACCGGTAAATTTCGGGTTGGTCCTCACGGTGGATTTCTATGCCGTGCACGGAGCTGATAAGCCACGCGCTTCCGCCATAATACGCAACGATAATCCACAACACGGCCGCCGCCCACAGCCACGGCAGCACCTGCACGGCCCGCTCGTTGGCTTTTACCCATATATTGGGTTCCTCGGCCTCGTACACCTGGTAGTAGGCGTCCTGTTGGGCGTCATACCGGTAATGGGCCGTAGAAAAGTGCATCCACCCCAGCAAAAACACGTATCCCAGGGCGGCAAACGTCAGCGGAAACAACAAAACAAGCAGCCAGGTGCGCCGCTTGTTTTGTGCAATATGGTCGTAAATCGTAGCCATAAGGAAGGTTAGAACTGCACTTTCACCGCATCGCGGGCTGCCTGTTCATCTTCCGCCAGTTCAAAGAAGTCGCGTTTGTCAAAGTTGAACATAGAAGCCACAATGTTGCTGGGGAACATTTCCACCTTGGTATTATAGGCCAGCACGTTGCCGTTGTAAAAGCGGCGGGCGGCCTGGAGTTTGTCCTCCGTGTCGCGCAGTTCGCGCTGGAGTTCCATAAAGTTGGCATTGGCCTTTAAATCCGGGTAGTTTTCCGACAGGGCAAAAATGGATTTCAGCGCCCCGGAAAGCATATTTTCGGACTCGGAAATTTCCTTCATACTTTCATGCATTCCCATAGCCATATTGCGCGCCTGGATGACTTTTTCCAGCGTGCCGGCTTCGTGCTTGGCGTAGCCCTTTACGGTTTCCACCAGGTTAGGCACCATATCGTAGCGGCGTTTCATTTGCACTTCAATATCGCTCCAGGCTTCGTCCACCCGGTTTTTAAGCGCAATAAACCCGTTGTATACCGACACGGCATACACCGCAAAAACAACAATTAATAAAACTGCAATCCAAATTCCGTTCATATACTCTCCTAATCGTCACGCTCGTCACGTTTTTGGTTGTGATAGAACTGATAGCGGGAAGTCTCGTATAATCCAAGCGCCATATTTTTCATATGTTCAAAGCGTTCGGGATCTTGTTTTGAGATATCTTCATTATAATTGTCCGCCGTATATTTGTAAAGGCCTTCTTTGTCGCCTTGTCTTAAATAATAGTATTCCCCTTGCACAAAGCCGACAGTAGCCGGCGAACTGGCCCAGCCGTACAGCAGGGAACCGGGTTCCAAGGACGGGTTGCTCAGCACGTCACGCCCGATGGCACGGGTGAAATACGACCGACCCAAAAGGCCCATGGCAATCGGCAGGATGTCCACCTGGCTGGCGGTGCGGTCAATCACCTGCGGTTTTTCAATCGGTTTACCGGCAATAATCAGCGGGATTTGGTGGTTAATCAGGTTCAGTTCCACATATCCCCGCGGCATATTTTCGGATTGCGGGGCCGACAAACCGTGGTCGCCGAAGATAAAGAATACCGTGTTGTCGTAGTAATCGGATTTTTCGGCCAGTTTAAAGAATTCATGCAACGCATGGTCCGAGAACCGCAGCGAGTTGTATTCCGCCACGCTGACAAAGCTGCGTTTGTGGGCCAAATCTTCGCCGATGTCTTTGAGTTCAAAGCCGGCGTTGTCGTCCGGAATCGTATACGGGCGATGGTAGCCGGCCGTTTGGATGACGGCAAAGAACGGTTTCTTTTCTTTTTGCTGTTCTTCATTCAAAATGCGGTTGGCTTCGCGGAACAGGTCCAGGTCGGAAATACCCCACACGTCGTTGCGGTGTTCGTTTTTAAAGTGTCCTTCTTCGTACATATGCACGCCGGTCAGGTTATGTTCCAAAATCCCGCGGATGTTACCCCAGCTGGCACTGCCGCCGATAAAGAAGTATTTTTCGTAATCGCGCAGCGAGTTAACCACCACGTGCTGGTCCACAATCAGCGGGTTGCGGGAGCTGGTTTTAAAGGACGTCACATCCGGGATGCCCGTAATGGTGGCAAACACCGCGCGGGCCGTGGCCGAGGTGGGCGCAAAGAAGTGATTAAACAAAATGGATTTGTCCGCCAGTTCTTTTACAAACGGGGTCGGGTCAATATCCGGGTTGGTCATGGAAAGTTTATTCCACGCCAGCGATTCCATAAAGATAATCACCACGTTGTAATTTTTCTGCTGGTCTGCCGGTTTGGCGGCGATGACGCGTTCAAAATTCAGGGTGTCTTTATTCGGATGATCTACGCCCAGATAGCGGGAAATCTCATCATAGTACCGGGCCGTTTTGTCGGCGTCGTAGCTGTCGGCTTTTACAAAGCGGGCCGTATCGTAGATATTCAGCACCGGGTTCAGCGTCAGGTTGCAGATAAAATTGTTGGTAGAGTGGTAGGCGTTGCTCCAGCGCAGCGGGTATTGGCTGATCTGGCCAAACATACAGGCGCCCGTCAACAACAGGCCTACAAAGAACCACCCCAAGTTGCCTTTCCAGCGGTAATTGTCTTCCTGCGCAAAGGCCTTTTTCTGCAGGCGGTTCACCCACCAACCGCACAGCACGCCCCACAGCACCAGCGCCAAAATGCCCCACACCAGCGGGTAAGTTTCCCAAGCCATTTGGAGGGAAATGAGGGCGTTTTCGGCGTATTTAAAAATGGAGTAGTTAATGCGCATGGAAATATAGGAGTAGTGCGCAAAGTCACAAAAATACACCAGCAGCACCAGCGCTTCTATCACGCCGTACAGCACAGCTACGCCTTTGCGCAGGCAACGGGCTTTCTTCCAGAAAGCGCACAGGGTGAAATACAACCCCAGCAAAATGGCTACCGCGCAGGCCAGGCGCAAGTCAAACTTGGCGCCCACGTAAAAGGTCTTCCACAGTTCGTGGTAATTCTGCGGCAGCAGCGCGGTGCGGAACGCAAACAAAAAAATTCCGCGCATCAACATAAAAAACAACCAGTTGGCTAGGATGAATTGGATATAGGTTTTAATCCATCCGGGGACAACAATTTTCTTCATAATTCCTCCAAAATAGCTTGGTAAGTATATGATATCAAATCTAAACTGGCGGCAAAACCGCCCCGGGGCCAAAAGGACCCAGACGCCGCGGGCAAAAAGTCCCGCCTCTTTCTGGGTCCAAAGCCCCTTGTCTGGACGGGGCAGCTTTTCTATGCTATTATTAAGAAACATTCATAAGGAGCGCGTATGAAAAGAATTTCTTGTTTAGGCCTGTTGGCAGGTTGTTTGCTGGTTGCCGGCGTGGCGTCGGCCCAAACCTCAGCCAAAAGTTTAACCCAGTTGTTAAAATCTTCTTTTACTGCACCCAAAAAATTTTCTACGTTAAACACTTTGTCCACTTCGCAAATGCAGTCCCTGCGCAACCGCTACGACGCCATAGAAGAAGCCCGCCGCGCCCTATACCAAAACCCGGGGTGGGTCGTATCCAAGGATTTTGCCGCCACGGCAGCTCATTTAAAAATGCTGGGGTTGCCTATGCCCAAACACCCTGCCGTCAACGCCTCTTTAAAAGACAAAGAGCTCTACCGCCAGCAGCTTAACAAAATCCTCCAGCACGAAAGCCGCGTGTTGGGCACAATCCTGGCCAAAAAACCGCGCCCCAATATCCCGGCCCACCTGCTAAAATGGGACGCCGCCAAAATGCTGCAATCGCAAACGGTATCCCGCCAGATGTGGGAACAAATTTTAAAAGGCAAAAATTCGTCGTTTGCTTGGGGTACGCCCAATTGGGACCAGGTGCGCGTAACGCCGGTGAAACTTTCCGAAAGCCCCGGCGACCCGAACTACATTTCCCAAGAGGTAATGGGAAAGCTGACCGAACAGCCCGAAAAATCCATCACGGCCGTGTTTGACTTTATCCTGCAGGAAAAGACCTTATCCCCCCAGCAAAAACAGTTCTTTATGATGCTGATTGACGATGCCGCGTCCGTTCTTTCCTACAACTTTGTTCAATTGTATATGTACGTATTTAACGAATTTCCTGCCGTTTCCTACGATGCCGGGGCCCTGCCCAAAGCAAACGACTACCTGCGCAGTTACGCCTACACCGTACAAAGACGGCTGTTGGATAAGTTGGATAAAACCGGCACCTGGGCGGAAAACGATTTTGAATTTTTCGTGGAAACCTCCGTCTACCTGCCGGCCAAAAAAGCCCAAGCCGTGTTAAGCGCGGCTACCTATCTGGAACCGCAGGCCGCCCTGTGGCTGCTGAACAATCCCTTAAAAGATGAAACGTCCCAAAAAATACTCAACCAATTAACCTGGGTCCGCAACCACCAGCAAACCATCTGGCCCAACGGCGATATGAGCAAAAAAAGCTCGGTCGGGTCTTATTTCTTCGGGGCCAAAAGCAAACGCATCCGGTCTTTGCTGGCCCGCATGGACGTGCTGAACACCCGCTTGCAAAAATTGATGAACGCCCAATACCAGCTGAACCATATGAAAGAATTGGTAGACAAGCAAGCCAAACAAACCCGGGATGCTTCCCACGATGTGCCGGAATACGTGACGGCGTGGTCCTTTGTGTCGGCGCGCAAAGCGCGTTTGCAAAAACTGATTAACCAAACGCAAAGCGAAATCCAAAACATCCGCGAAGAACTGGCCTTGAATTGGGGCAAATAATTTGTGTCATCCCGCTTGTAAAACAGGCGGGATTCTTTTTTAAAGCAACACGGTATCGTTTTCCCATATTTATCCGCCGGGAGGGGGTTCTCTTTTCCGCCGGAAAATGATATGCTGGAATTCACCCCCGCTTACGGGGAAAAAGGAGGCAGCAAACTATGAGAATGATTGATGTTATCATCAAGAAACGCAACGGCAAGACCCTCACGCAGGAAGAATTTAACTTTGTTGCACAAGGCGCCGCCAAAGGCACCGTGCCCGACTATCAGCTTTCCGCTTTTTTAATGGCGTGTTTTTTGCGCCCCCTTTCCGATAAAGAAACCGCTATGTTCACCAAGGCCATGGCCCATTCGGGCGGCCGGTTGGATTTTTCGTCCGTCAAAATGCCGACGGTGGATAAACACTCTACCGGCGGCGTAGGGGACGGCATTTCCATGGCGCTGGCGCCGCTGGTGGCGTGCGCGGGCGTAGCCGTACCGATGATGTCCGGCCGCGGGCTGGGGCACACGGGCGGCACGCTGGACAAACTGGAATCCATGAAAAATTTTGAAGTACGCGTCCCGGTCAAACTCATTTACCGCCAAATCCAAAAACTGGGCGTGTGTATGTTTGGCCAAACGCAGGACTTGGCCCCCGCCGACAAAAAACTCTATTCCCTGCGCGACGCTACCGGCACCGTGGAAAGCCGCCCGCTCATCGTGGCCAGCATCCTTTCCAAGAAATACGCCGAAGGCGTGGACAGCCTGTTAATGGACGTAAAATACGGCTCCGGCGCGTTTATGCAAAAACTGCCGGACAGCCGCAAGCTGGCCCGCGCGCTGGTGAACACGGCCAAACTGTTGGGCCTCAAATGCCGCGCGCTCATTACGTATATGGACCAGCCCTTGGGCCGCGCCATCGGCAACGCCAACGAAATGCGCCAAACCGTGCTGATTTTGAAAGGTGACAAAAAACTGGCGCCGGACTTTTATGAATTGTTGATTGAAGAAGCCGCCAATATGTTGGTCATCAGCGGCAAAGTAAAAGACATCAAAAAGGCCCGTGCGCTGATGGAAGAAAAAATCACCAACGGCGAAGCCGCCGCCAAACTGCGCGAAATGGTCAAATGGCAGGGTGCCAGCCCCCAAGCGGTGGACGACCCCGTAAAATACTTCCAAAACGCGAAGCTGAAATTTGAACTGAAGGCCGACACCAACGGTTATGTGGAACACATTGATGCCAAAACCGCCGGTATGGCGGGCGTGCTGTTGGGCGCCGGACGCAACACGATGGAAGACGACATTGATTACGGCGCCGGCATTTGGCTGGACAAAAAAGCCGGCGACGCCGTGAAGAAAGGCGACGTTATCGCCACGCTGTACGCCTCCGACAAAAAACGCTTGGCCGACGGGGTGGAGCTGTTTAAACAAGCCGTCAAACTCGGCAAGAAAAAACCCGCCCCTTACAAGATTGTAAAAGAAATCATCAAATAACCAAAAACCCCGGAGCCAACGCTCCGGGGTTTTTTGTGCCTGCCAAATTATTTTTATTCTTCCGCCGGCGGCTCCTCATTTGGGGTCGTTTCTTCAGCGGCGGGTTTGCCCGCATCGGCCGCTTCGGAAGCGGTCGGCGCCGTCACCGCCGCAGGGGATTCTTCGGCCGCGGGCTCGGATACAATCGGCGCGGCGGATTTATCCGCATCGGCCGGAGCGGTCGTTCCCGTTTGGGCGGATTTATCTGCTTGCGGGGCTGCGCCCTGCACAGGAGCGGCAGAAACAGCCGGTTCCGCCGTCGCTGGCGTTGTGTCCGTTTGTTTTTCTTTTTTATCGGATTTGTCTTTTTTAAATAATCCGAACAAGCCTCCCAACCCCTTTTTGACGGAGCGGCTGGCGAAGTTATTACCTAATCCCTGCGTCACCAGCGAAGACACGGAACTGATTACGCTCATACTCCCCTTGGGGTCGGACACCGTCCCCCCTATTTTTAACGTAAGCGGCATAATGCCGTCGGCCTCGTGCTTGCCGGGCGCGGCTTGCACCGTCATATCCAAATTGCCGCTGTTAAAGTCCGTTGTGCCGTCCAACGCAAAGGAAACCGTGTCGGACACGAATATCCCGTTTTCAATGTTGGCCAGCCCTTGCTTAAAATCCACATCCGTGGAAAATTTGTCATACGCCATCCGCCCGCTGATTTTCCGGTCCGTATACGGCACCATAATCTGGTGCGTGGTTCCGTCCGGGTCGGTGACGGTTTGCACCACCAAATCGGCCTCTTTGGGGGCTGCGCCCATACCGATTACGTTGAGCAGCCCGCTCCCCAATCCGTCCAGCACGGCAAACACGTTCATCGTGTTGAACACTTTGCCCACCACGTTGACGGACAGGAACAGAATTTTGGTCACGGCGTTGGCGTTGGTCAAGCGGTACAAGTCCTTAATTTCCCCGCTGCCCATATCCAGCCGCAGTTCCCCGTGCGTAGTTTTTAAATCCGGCGTAACGCCTGTTAAATTGGCCTGGAAGTTTAAATCCGTCCCGTAAATATACGGGGCATCCAGCGAGTCTATCACGATATCCGCCTTAACGGAAACCGGAGGAAGCGGCCAGGCGGCCTTTTCGGCCACGGGCAGTTTGGTATCGGCCACGAACAGCGTTTCATCGGCCGGCGGCGTTTGCGCAAGCGGCGGCAGCGCCACGCGGCCCGCGCGCAGTTTTACGTCCGCTTTCCACTCGTCGGGCAGCTGCGTCAGCGTGAGGGAACCGTTAAACGGGTCCCCGTTCAGGCGGCCGCTCAAGCTGCCGCTGGCGGAGCCTTCGGTCAGGCCGGCTTTTTCCTGCGCGCGGAACGACGCCGCCACTTTGGTAAATTCCCCGGTGTACGGCACGCGCCCGGCGCCGTTTTTCAGCACGACATCCGCCGTCAGCGCTCCTTCTTTTTGGCTGGCGGAACCCGTCAGCTCCCCTTTCAGGCGGTATTCTTCCACCCACAGGGGAACCAGTTTGGCGATGTCGGCTAAATCAACAGTGAAAGAAGTTTCAAAATCGTTGGGCTGTTGGCGGGCGTAATCCCACTCGCCTGCAAATTGGCTTTCCAGGCCCGGCAGTTCCAAAGACAATTGTTGGATATCCGCTTTTTGGGCTTTCAGGTCAATCCGCGCATCGGCCACGGCGGACAGCTCCGGCAGCGTAAACTCCGGCACATCATCCATCCATTCGGCCACTACGGCCGAGGTAACGTTTTCCAGCTGCAAGGCGGCGTGCACCAGCGGGCGGGTAAAATCTTCCACCCGCAGACGCAACGTGAAAGACGCATCCTTATACTGCGCCGTAAAACGGCCGACTTCCACATACGCGCGGGCCAAATTGAATCCTTCCAAATACGCCTGTGCCTGTAAACCGGCCGGCACGCTGATGGTTTTCCCCTGCGTTTCGTACGTCAAAACGGATTTGATTTCCACCGAAAATTTTTGCTTCAGCCCGAATTGGCTGATTTGGAAAGCCACGTCCGACGCGGCCGCCCGGGTGTGTTGCTGTAAATCGGTGTACGTCAGGTCCATATCCCGCATGGACAGGCGGTCCAGCGTAATGTCCAGCGGCCAGGCGGAGGGCTTTTCGTCCTTCGGCTTGTCTTCAGCCGCGGGGACAATCCCGTCAAAATTAAATGTGCCGTCTTCACGCCGCACCAGGTTCACTTTGGCCTGCGTAATGATAAACGCCCGCACGGAAAGGCGCTTGCACAGCAGGGCCAGCAAATTCACGCGCACGCGCACCCGCTGGGCCGACACAAAGGTGCCTTCGTCAAATCCGCCCGGTTCGGCGATTTCCAATCCGTCCAGCTTAATACCGCTGAAGCTGGCCGACATTTTTTGCAGCCGTACATCCCGGTGGAGCATTTCGGCCGCTTTTTGGCGTGCCCATTCGCGCGCCCAATCGGACGACGACGCCCACCGCAGGGCTACCTCGCCCCCGGCCAATCCAAACAAGATCACCGCCACACCGGCGGCCACCCACCTAATCCATTTTTTCTTCATTTTTCCGCAGGCTGTATTTACAGCCGCAATAATTTTGTTTGTAGAGTTGAAATTCTTTAATCAGCGCGCGGCGCAGTTCTTCCAGCCCGCCCTTGCGCCAATTAACGGCCACATACGGTTTGCCGGTGACCATCCACGCCCGGCGGGCCGCCTCGTTGACTTGTTTTAAATCCTTATACGGCGATACGCCCAACACCGAAGCAAAGGCGTCAAATTTGTGTTGGCGGGCGTATTCGGCCGCTTTTTTAAGGCGCAAATAAAAACAGGCCGAGCAGCGTTTGCCGCGTTCGGGTTCGTTTTCCAACCCTTTCACGCACGCGTCCCACACGTCGGGCTCGTAGGGCTGTTCGGCAAATTTTACGCCCAACCGTTCACATAGCCTTTTTTGTTCGTCGCGGCGTTTTTCGTATTCGGCGGCGGGATAGATGTTCGGGTTGTAAAACAGCACGGTCACGTCCACCCCGTCCTGCGACAGTTTTTTAAGCGCCGCACACGAACACGGGGCGCAGCAAGATAACACGAGAAGTTTAGCGGGAGTTTGCATATATACAGTGTACCAAAATGCCTCCGGGGCACCAATCCAACCGCCCCGAAAAAAAGGATTAGATTAAAAAAGCGGGCCAAGCCCGCTTGTGCGTTATGTAAAAAGTTACCAGTTTTTGTGCCGCCAGTACATCATCACCAGCCACACCAAAATCAAACACAGCCCCATCAGCATCCAAAAAGCGTCCGGGTGGTTGGAAAGCGGCAGCGCCACGTTCATCCCGTACGCACTGACCACCAGCGTAGGCACCATCATCCAAATGGTAATGACGTTTAACTTTTTAATCAGCTGGTTTAAATTGTTGTTTACGATGGACGCACGCGCATCCAACAGCTGGGCCAGAATGTTGGAATAAATATCCGCCTGGGTTTTGCACTGCATATTTTCCACGATGATATCGTCCAGCATTTCTTCGTCTTTTTCGTCAAAGCCGATACGGGCCGAAAGGTTGCGGGCTTTTTCAAACACAAATCCGTTGGAAGTAATAGCCTCGGCGTAGTACACCAAACTTTTTACCAGGCTGAACAGGTTCAGCAGATACGTGTTATCCATAGATTCCGTAATTTTATCCTCAATTTCTTCGGAAATCATATGAATAATGCGCAAGTGTTCCACGTAGTGGGAAATGGAATTGTAAACCAGTTTCAAAAAGACTTCTTTAATGGAAGATACCGTATGGAACCGCTTGCCCACAAACAGCGGAATGTCTTCGGCCAGGACCACGATCAGTTTGTTTTCAAACAGGAACATCCCCACCGAAGCCACCTTAAATTCCAGCTGGTCTTTGCCGGAATAGTTTTTGGGGCGTTTGTAAATCATCACGATGTGTTCGGGTTCAAATTCCAAGCGGGGCAATTCGTCCGGGTCCAGGGCAGAGGCGAGGGTGTGCTCGTCAATCTGGCAGGATTCCACCAAATAGCGCTGTTCCTCTACCGAGGGGTTGGTGTACACCAGCACTTGGGCAGCGTCCGATTCGGTTTCCGTCAGCTTTTTATTTAAAATCTCGTATTTTTTGAGCATTTTTGCCTCTTGCCTATATAACAATGATACCACCTAACAACCGGCTTGTAAAGGCTTTTTATCGTCCTATTTGCATTCCAAACGGCGCGCGTAAGCCAATTCGGCTGACAGGTACGTTTTGGTTTCGGCAAACACTTCTTTGCGCAGCAGCCACAACGCCAAAATGTTCGGCACGCACATCACCGCAATGGCGGTGTCGGCCAGTTCCCACACCAGCTTGGGGCTTAAAAATCCGCCCGCGCACATCATCGCAAGCCACAGCCAATAGACGGGCTTTTCCACCTGTACGCCCAGGCAAAACTGCACCGATTTGGCCGTGTAATAGCTCCACCCCACCAGCGTGGAAAAGGCAAACAGCGTCAAAGACGCCAGCAGGAAAAACGACCCGCCCGGCAGCGTGCCGAAAGCGTTTTCCGCCAGTTGCGCGCCAAACAGCGTGCCGCTCTGCCAATCGCCCGCCAGCACCACCGCCACCCCGGACAGCAAGCAAATCACCAGCGTATCCCAAAACACGGTCGTGGCCGAAATGAGCCCCTGCCGCACGGAATTGGGCGTTTGCGCGGCCGCCGCGGCAATGGCGCCGCTGCCGCTGCCGGCTTCGTTGGACAGCACCCCGCGCGATACGCCGTAGCGCACGGCTTCTTTTATCGTAATGCCCACCGCACCGCCTAATACGGCCGTTCCGGTGAAAGCGCTTTTAAAAATGCACGCAATCGCCCAGGGGAGCTTTTCCAAGTGCGTTACAATCACGGCCAGACACAGCACAATATACAAAACGGCCATAAACGGCACCAGCCACTTGCAGAACGCGGCAATTTTTCGCACGCCGCCCAGAATAACCGCCGCCGTCAGCGCCATCAGCACGACGGTCGTTGTCCACGCCGGAGCCCGGAAAACGGACCCGTAAACGGCTACCAGCGAATTGGTTTGAATCAGCGCATCGGCAAACCCCATCAACGCCGTGGCCAGGGCAAACACGACGGCGGTCTTTTTCATATTCAATCCGTTTTTAAGCACATACATCGGGCCGCCCACGTACTCGCCCGCGGCGTTTTTTTCACGGTATTTGACGGCCAGCACGGCCTCGGCGTATTTGGTGGCCATGGCCAAAAAGGCCGAAAGCATCATCCAAAACAGCGCCCCCGGCCCGCCGGTGGAAACGGCCGCCGCCACGCCCACAATGTTGCCGGTGCCCACCATGGCGGCCAGGGCAATCACCAAGGCACCGAAACTGCTTACCGCACCTGCGCTGCGGCTTTTGGTCAGCGAAAGCGAAATGGCAGGGAACAAATGTTTTTGGATAAATTTTAATTTCCAGGTAAAATATACGCTGATGCCGATAATCAGCACCAACATCGGCGCGCCCCATAAAAACGCGTTCAACCGAACGACTCCCTGCGTAATCAGTTCCATAAGCCTTGTTCCTTTCGTGGTTCCTTTTTTGTATAGTATTAGTGTGCTAAAGCACAACCTGTAAATTTTATCAAAATATGACCTTACTATTTCCAAAAACGAAAAAACCCTCTTTAAAAGAGATTTCCACCCCCGCCGGTTACGTGCGCCATGTGGCGGCCGGCCTGAAATTGCCTTCCAAGGCGATTTTGTGCCCTATTTCGTCCCTTACCCGCTATGTGGACAGCCACGCCAAATACAAAAAATACAACTGCGAGGCCGACATTTACGCCCTGCAAGGTGAAGACTTGTGCTACGTCACGCAGTTCGGCTCCGGCGCACCGGGGATGACCATGGCGCTGGAAGTGTTGATTGCGCTGGGCGTGAAAGAATTTGTATTTATCGGGCTGGCCGGCTCGCTGCAGGAAGAAGTGCAACCGGCCGACATCGTCCTGTGCGATGAAGCCCTCTGCGATGACGGCACCTCCCCCTGCTACACCGCGCGCGAAACAAGCCGCCCCAACAAAGCCCTGCTCTCCCGCCTGGCCAAACAACTTAAAGCCGACGGAAAGAATTTCCACATCGGGCGCAACTGGACGACGGACGCTATTTTCCGCGAAACCAAAGAAGAAGTGAAGCACTACCAAAAGAAAGACGTGCTGACCGTGGAAATGGAAGCGGCCGCCTTTTACGCCGTATGCGCTAAGCGCAAAGCCAAAGGCGCGGCGGCGTTTGTGGTGAGCGATTGCTTAAGCCAGCTGAAGTGGGATCCGCACTTTGGCGAAAAGCCCATCTTCCGCGCATTGGAAGACGTGTTTGAAGCCGCCCGCAAAACACTCCGCTAACTTGCCTTTACATGCCGCCCGCCGGGCGGCATTTTTATTTGGAACCGGGAAACAAAAAAGCCGGGGCAGTTTTGCCCCGGCTTTTGCATCAGGTTAAATTAATAATGTGTTTGTTCCATTTCTTCCGGCAACGGCTCAATGGCTTTTAAGCGGCTCCAAAATTCGTCAATGGATTGGATGCGTTCTTTGGGGTCCTCTTTCAGCGCGTCGGCCAGCAAGTCATCCACCGCCGGCGGAATGTTGGGCGCCAGTTTGGAAGCCGGCACAATTTTTTTGTTGGCAATATCAAAACCTTTCACCGTCCACGGCACCTGCCCCACCAGCGCTTCGTACAGGCACAGCGCCAGGGAGTACACGTCCGATTGTTTGCGCATAAAGCCTTTCTGCTGTTCGGGCGCCATATACGCCGGCGTACCGGCCACGGTGCGGGCGCCGGTTTGGTGGTCCACCGATTTTTTGGCCACGCCGAAGTCCATCACTTTGGCTTTGTCATCGTCAAACAGCATAATGTTGCCGGGTTTTAAGTCGCAGTGGATAATATCCTGCGAGTGGGCATACTGCAAGCCGCGGCAGACGTATTCAAAAATCCGTTTCGCCTTGGAAAACGGCAGCCGGCCGTCAATATCCAAGCGGGTTTCCAGCGTTTGGCCGTCCACGTATTCAAACACCAAATACAGGGAGCTTTCGGATTCTATCACCGTGTAAATTTCCACAATGCACGGGTGGCGCAATAACGCCACCATGCGCGCTTCGGACAAGAACTGCTCGCGCACGTACGCACTGCGCACCAGTTCCGGGCGGACGCGTTTGATGGCCACTTTGCGTTTGAGCACTTTGTCGTACGCTTCGTACACTTTGCCCATGCCGCCTTCGCCGATTTGGCGGATAAAATCGTACTGTTCCTTCACGTCCACTTCCCGGCGGGAAAAAGCATTTTTGGGCTGGTGGAACACGTCCTCGTAGCGCCAATAGATAAACAACAGCAGCGCCACAAACACCGCCAGGAAATACAGCGTTATCCAGCGCGGGGTAGTTTCCTGTTTGGTTTGTTTGGCCGGTTCCTCGTTACGTTTGATGGCCATTTTTTCGTCCAAATCGCTTTGCAATTTTTGGGCCAGGCGGGAAGAAGGGTTTAACTTGAGGGCGGTATCGGCGTCCATACGGGCGCGTTCGTAATTGCCCTGCTGCAAATAAGCACCGCCGCGCAAAATGTAGGCGCGGGAATCCTGCGGAGCTACGGCAATGGCCTGACCGGCGGAGTAGATAACGTCGTCGTACTGGCCCAGGCCGTCGTAGGCAATGGCCAGCAAAAGGTGAAAGCGGTTATCCAGAAAGTTTTTGGCCGTCAGCGCATTAATCCGGCGGATGACATCCGCAAAGCGTTTTTGTTTCAGCTGGTTATTTAAGGAAGCGATTTCCGCGTTGCGGGCAGCCTGGTTGAACACTTTGGTTTGCGAAGAAGTATTGGTCTGGGTGGAAAAATTGCCCCCCACAATCAGCGGGGCACTTTGCCGGGCAGGGGCAGCCCACAGGGAAGCCCCGCACAAACACACCGCCAAAAGCCATAGAATCTTCTTTTTAAACATAAGCATATTCTAGCACAAAGAAAGGGTTTTGTTCCAATATCCAAATTACTATAATAAGAATTATGAAAAAACAACCCATCGGCGTTTTTGACTCCGGCCTGGGCGGGCTGACCATTCTAAAAGCCCTGCGCCGCAAACTGCCGCACGAAGATTTAATTTATTTCGGCGATACCGCCAACGTACCTTACGGCTCCAAATCCAAAGCGGCCGTAACCAAATTTTCTTTAGCAATTGCCCGCTTTTTGCAAACCCAGGGGGTCAAGCTGATTGTGGTGGCGTGCAATACGGCCTCGGCCCAGGCGTTGGCGGAACTGCGCCGCCGGATGGATGTACCCGTTATGGGCGTAATTGAACCCGGTGCCCGGCGGGCGGCGGACGTCACCCGCAACGGACGGATTGCCGTATTGGGCACGGAAGGCACCGTACGCAGCAAAGCCTATCCCAAAGCCATTTTAAAGTGCGCGCCTAAAGCGCGCGTTCTCCAGCAGGCGTGCCCGCTGTTTGTGCCGCTGGCCGAAGAAAGCTGGGGCCAAAAACCCGCCGCCGCGCTGATTGCACAAGAGTATTTAAAACCCGTGCAAAAAAGCGGTGCCGACACCGTGATTTTAGGCTGCACCCATTACCCGCTGTTAAAGCCGGTATTATCCCGCATTCTGGGCAAAAGCGTGCGCCTGGTGGACTCGGCCGACACCCTGGCCGACGCCGCCCAAGCCTTTTTGGCCGAACGCGGCCAGCTGGAAACCCGCGGCAAAGGCCGCGTGCAGCTCTACGCCAGCGACGACCCGACCCGGTTTAAACACCTGGCCGAAAAATTACTTTCCGAAACATTAGGCGCCGTCCGCCTGAAGAAATTAGAATATGAAGATATACGCCGATAACCGAATGCTTGCCCTGGGCCTGGTGGGCGGAACCGTATCCCGCCACGCAGGCAATATGCGCGAGGCCGCCAACCAAACGGCCGTGTTCCGCCAATTAAACGTGCCGGAAGCGCAAATGCTGCATTTCCATCAAACGCACAGCGACCGTATCATCCGCATTGCGTCGGATGCGGATGCATTAGCCTTTCAAAACCAGCCCGAGCAAGAAGCCGATGCGTGGGTGCTGTCTTGCGGCGGCTGGGGCGCGGCCATTTTGACAGCCGATTGCGTGCCGCTTTTTTTGTGGGACGAAACCGCCCGCGTGTTTGCCCTTGCCCATTGCGGCTGGCGCGGCGTAGTCAGGCAGCTGCCCTACAAAACCGCCCTGGCGATGAAAGACGCCGGCGCGCAAGGCCCCCTGTACGGCTGGCTGGGGCCGCATATCCAAAGTTGCTGTTTTGAAGTGCAGGAAGATACCGCCAGCCAATTTTCCGCCCAGAGCATCGTGCGCAAGGACGGCAAAATTTTCGTCAATTTAAATACGGAAATCATCCTCCAGCTCCAGCTGGCCGGGATGAGTGCCACGGACATCAAAACTCCGTACTACTGCACCTGCGGGGATAAGGAAAACTTCTTTTCCTGGCGGCGGGACCACGTGAAAGATTGTCTGCTTTCGTTTGTGTACAAGCCTTAATGCCGGTTTTATAAGCAGCAAAACGCCCCGTATATACTACGGGGCGTTTTTTTGCGGTACAAAAATTATTTGTTTTCCGGAGCGGGGGCCGGTTCGCCTGCCGGTTCCGGTTCCGGAGCGGGCGCCTCCAGGACGGGGGCCGCAGCGTGGCGGGCAAACATGGCTTTTCCCAGCCATTTTAAGCCGCCCTTTTCAATGCGGAAAGACATCAAATTGGAAATCAGCACGCTAAAGAAAATGACGGCGTAAATCACGTCCTGAATCACCGCCCCCTCTTTGGGCAATTGCGAGGCGATCATCGCCGCCAGCACCGCGCTGACCAGCCCGTTGGGGCACATGGCCGTAATTACGGAGCAATCTTCCCGCGTGATTTTGCGCGAAACGCAGTAATTCACCACCGGGGCGCGGAACACCAGCTTGGCCAGCGACAGCACCAGCCCAATCGCCAGCAAATCCACCCGCCCCAGCCGCAGGCAAATCCCCATAAATACAAAAAACAACGTTTTGAAAATAAACTCAATTTCTTCAAAAAAGTCTTTTTCCCCGCTGTTAAGTGACATCAGGCGCCGGTAGTCCAGCTTGGGCAGCCACAGCCGTTTAATCAGCCGGATGTTGCCGGCCACCACCCCAAACGCCAGCGTGGCGATGGCGCCGTCCCCGCCAATCAGCCCGCTTAAACTGTACACCAACAGCACAAACGCAAACGTAAGCGAAATGGCGTTTTCCAACCGGCGCACGCGGTTTAAAATACTCATCCAGAATAATCCCGCCGCCAGCGCAAATACGATGCCGATACCAAAGGATTTCAGCACGTCGGCCGCCAGCATCCCGGCCGACACCGTCCCCCCGCGCGACGCCGCCGACAAAAGCGCCAACGCCAACACAATGGAGTATACCCCCGTCAAGTTGGCTTCCAGAAACAGAATGGTTTTGGTGGTTTTGGCAATTTTCAGTTTGGCCAGCATCGGGGTGATGATGGCGGTGGAGTTATCGGCCACGATGGAACCGATAATCAGCGCGTAAATTTGCGGAATGCCCAAAATACTCTGCGTAATAAAAGCGATAACGGCCGTAATCAATAAAAAGCACACGGTGGTGAGCAAGAGCCCCTGCCCTACCGCCCCGCGCAGCGACAAAATGCGGAAGTCCAACCCGCTTTTAAACAGCACCACAATCAGCGCCAGGGTGGTAAAAATCTGCCCGGCCTCGCCAAAGGACTCTGGGCTGACCACTTTCAGCACCGGCCCCAACACAATGCCCAAAATCATCAGCGGCAACACGTCCGGCAGGCGGGTTTTTTCAAACAGGGAAGAAAAAATATGCCCCAAAAACAAGAGCACCCCAATAAATAAAATGGCGTAAGTCATAGTTAAATTATACGAAATAGGGCTCTTGCGCGGGAAATGCAAATTTATTTAAATATGCTTATGGAACACAATGCAAAGATTTTACTGGCCGACGATTCCCACGCCATCCGTTTTTTAGTATCCGAAATTCTGACCAATGCCGGCTTTACCGTGATAGAAGCCGAAGACGGCCAGGAAGCCATTGAAAAAACCTACAAAGAAAACCCCGATTTGCTGATTTTGGACTACGAAATGCCCAAAAAGACCGGGTTTGAAGTCGTGCGGGAAGTGCGCAGCCGCACCGGCTATTTGCATACGCCCATCATCATTTTTACCGCCGTGACGGACAAATCCACCAAGCTCGAAGGCCTGGGGCTGGATATTGACGACTATCTGACCAAACCCGCCGACGAGGACGAAATCGTCGCGCGCGTGAAACTGCTTTTAAAGCGCAACAAACAAAAAATGGATTGCAACCCCCTCACCCGCCTGCCGGGCAACCCGTCCATTCAGGCACGGGTGGAGGCGGAAGTTGCGGGCGGACGCCCGTTTGCAGTGTTGTATTGCGATTTGAACAATTTTAAATCTTTTAACGACAAATACGGCTTTGAAGCGGGGGACCGCGTGCTGAAAACCGAGGCGGACGTCATCGTCCGCGCCGCGGAGCAGGACCCGACCTCGTTTGTGGGGCACATCGGCGGGGATGATTTCATCGTCGTCTGCTCGTTTGACAAGGCCGAAGACATCGCCAAAGAAATCACCGCCAAGACCGACGCCCTCGCCCCTACCTTTTATAACGACGAGGACCGCAAAAACGGGTATATGGTGTCCACCAACCGCAAAGGGGAAGTGGAAAAGTTCAAATTTCTCTCTATCGGCATTGGCATCGTGCACAATACCAAACGGCCGCTGACGTCGTTTGCGATGGTCAGCAACATCGGCAGCGAGCTCAAATGCCTGGCCAAAAAATACGAAGACGGCAGTTTTTACGTAATGGACCGCCGCGCCTGATTTTTTGTACCGACAAAAAAACCCCGCTTCCGATGAAGCGGGGTTTTTTATGCATTCCTTATTATAAAGCGTGATGCAGCCGAAACCCGGCCCACACGGCCGCCAAACAGACCAGTACGTTTAGCAGCACATTGCACGCCGCCAGGAAAAATTCCCGGTTGTGGTACAGCGAAAGCGTATCCAGCGAAAACGAGGAAAATGTGGTAAATCCGCCCAGCACGCCCACCACCAAAAACAGCCGCGCCGGGTGGGAAGGATTGTCAAAATACGGGGCTAAAAATCCGATGGCCAAACTACCCAGCACATTCACGGCAAGCGTGGCCCAATGGCCGCGCCACAGCAGCAGTGCCGTGCCCGCGCTTACGCCGTAGCGCAGCGCCGCCCCCACAAAACCGCCCAATCCCACATAAATAAAATTCATCATATATGTATATTTTATCATTTCTCCTGCCCGCCCGGTTCGGGGCCACAAGCGGCCGCCCCGGTTTTGGAATACCACAAAAAAGGCGGGGTTTTCTATTCCCCGCCTTTTTGCAAAACCGTTTGCATTAGGCCAGCAACCGCTGGGCTTGTTCAATCAGCGTTTCCAAGTGTTTGGGGCCGATGAACGTTTCGGCATAGATTTTTAAGATGTTTTCCGTGCCGGAAGGGCGCACCAAAAACCACGAACTTTGCAGATAGACTTTTATGCCGTCCGTATCGCGCACGCGGGTGACTTTTTCCCCCGCCACCTGGTGGAGGTTTTCAAAATTCTCCGCCTTGAGCGATTTGATGCGTTTTTTGGTTTCTTCGTCGGTGGGCACGTCCACGCGCGTGTAGTACGGGGTGCCGTAGAGCTTGGTCAGGCGGTCGTACAACGCGGCGATATCGCCTTCCACCGCCATAATTTCCATTAGCAGGCACACGGCAAAAATGCCGTCTTTTTCCGTCGTCCAACCGCTGACGGACATCCCGGCGCTTTCTTCGCCCGCCAAAACGTATTTGCGTTTGATGATGCCTTCCACAAAATACTTAAAGCCCACGTTTACTTCGTCCAAGCGCAGTTTGTAGGCGGCGGCAATGCGGTCCAGCAGGGCAGTCGTGCCCAGCGTGCGGCCGATGGCGTAGGCGTCGCGCACTTTGTGGTGGCGGTACAAATAATCCGCCATCACGCACAAGGCGTGGTTGGGCGAAATGAGCCCCCCTTGTTTGGTGGCGCAGCCGAAGCGGTCGGCGTCCGGGTCGCTGGCGCCGGCAAAATCGTAAGTACCGTCCTGCACCAGTTTGATAAGCGGCGACATCGGATATTTGGAAGACGGGTCCATGCGGATTTTCCCGTCGTGGTCTATGGGAATAAAATAGAACGTCGGGTCCTGCACCGTGCTGACGATATCCATATTTTTCAGGCCGTATTTTTCTTTAATGGCCTGATAAAAAGCCAAGCTGCTGCCGCCCAACGGGTGCACGGCAAATTTTTTGGGCGAGGCGGCAATGGCTTTAAAATCAATAAATTTGGCCAGGGCCGTTACGTACGGGGTCACCAAATCGCCCGTGCGGACCAGCCCCTGTTTGCGGGCTTCGTCCAGCGGGACGGATTTAATTTGGTCCGGGTGGGCCATATATTCGTTGGCGTATTTTCCAATTTGCGCGGTAAGGGCCGCGTCCGCCGGGCCGCCGGTGGACGGGTTGTATTTTAAACCCATATCCTGGGGCGGGTTGTGGCTGGCGGTACCGTTTAACGAGGCACACGCGCGGCCGTTTAGAATTTCAAAAGAGAACACCGGCGTGGGCAGCGGCATATCGGGCAAGATAACCGGCAGGCCGTTCCCGGCCAGCACTTCGGTACACAGGCGCGCCGTTTCGGCCGACATCAGGCGCGTATCGCCCCCCACCAAAACAGGGCCCGTTAAATTTTGTTCTTTATGCAAGCGGGCCACCGCTTGGGCAATTGCCCGGGCGTGCAGCGCACAAAACCCAGCCCCCAACGTGCCCCGGTGCCCGGAGGTACCGAATTTCACCGGCACAGGCGCAGCAGAAGGGTGGAAAAATTCGTTTTTCAGCTTTTCCGTATCCATTTTTTGTGTCGTTAACGTTCCAGCTAGTTCGCTTACCATAGATTCTCCTATACGGCTCAAATAAAATCAGTTCCCCCAACGGGCGGATTGCGTATCCCCCCGTCTTTTTTTATGATATTATATATCTTGCGATTTCGCAACGGAGACCTATGAAAAAAATCTTTGCCGCAGTGCTCAGCTTATGCTGCCTGGCGGGAGTTGCTTCCGCCGCTAACATCGCAGACGATTTCCGCGCGCATTACCGTGCGACTTCGGACCTGTCTGCCTATAACAAAGACATCAACGCGTTAATCGGCGTGGCGGATTTCCACACCGGAAAAGGCACCTCTTTCCCCGGGTTTGATATCGGCGCCACTGTTAGCGCCATTAAACCGTCCTCCAACAACAATATCACCTCGGACGATTACCTTTACACGGGTTTTATCACCGCGGAAACTAAAATCCCGGTGCTGGATTTGGGCGTCGTTGTGCGCGGAACCGATATGAACGGTTTTAAATCGTTGGGCGGCGGCTTAAAATACAATTTCGGCCTGCTGGACACGATTCACGTTTCGTTGGGCGGGTTTTACGACCGCGGCTCCACCGATTGGTACACTACGGACCACTATTCTCTTTCGGCCGTGGCTTCCATGAACGTACTCTTTTTAACCCCGTACGTGGGCATCGGGTACGACTACGGCGAACTGGAAACAAAGGACATTTTGCCTTCCCGCTCCACGTCGGACGGGGACGTGCGCTACACCGCCGGCGTGAACGTAAAACCGTTCCCGTTTGTGTATATGTTTGCGGCCTACACCAAAACGTCCTCCAGCCACGCGCTGCAGGGCGGGTTAGGGCTTAACTTTTAGAGCCCGGTAACGGTATGGATTACAAAGCAGAACTCAAAAATTTCTTTGGCGAAAACTGCCTGTTGGACGAACCGATGGCGCGGCACACCACGTACCGCACCGGCGGCAAGGCCGAAGTGTACGTATACCCGCAAACGCGGGAGGAATGGAGCTTTGTGCTGAAACTGGCCCAAACGCAAAACATTCCGCTGCGTATCATCGGCTTTGGCTCCAACATCTTGGTAAGCGGCAAAGGCATCGGCGGGATTACGTGCTCCACCAAACGGATGAACCACGTGAGCGTGGACGGGGAACATGTGAAAGCCGAAGCAGGCGCCGCGCTGGACAAAGCCTGCGAGCTCGCCTGCGAGGCGGGCCTGGCGGGGATGGAAAAACTGTCCGGTATTCCCGGCAGCATCGGCGGGGCCGTCTATATGAACGCGGGCGCGTTCGGCCAGGAAACGTTTGACTGCTTGGAGTATTTTGACGTCATTGACCGCGAAGGCCGCCCGGCCACCCTGTTAAAAGAAGACGTCAAACACGCCTACCGCAAAGTGGAAGGCATACAGGATTTGATTATCCTTTCGGCCGGGTTTAAATTGCAAAAAGGCAACTTTGCCCAGCTGATTGAAACCCGCAACACCGTGCTGCACAAACGGATGGAAAAACAGCCGCTGGATTATCCCTCCGCGGGCAGCGTGTTCAAGCGCCCGGCCAACGACTATGCCTCCCGCCTGATTGACGACACCGGCCTGCGCGGCCTTTCCGTGGGCGGGGCCAAAGTGTCGGAAAAGCACGCCGGGTTTATCATCAATTTCAACCACGCCACGCCGCAGGACATCAAAACCCTGATGGACCAAGTGCGCCAAAAAGTGAAGGAAAAGCACGGGGTGGAATTGGAATTGGAGCAAATTTTGTGGGGGAATTTTGATTAATTCCCCTATACAAAACGCGCCGTTTAAAATTTATTGACGCGGCGCTAGAAATTAAGCTAAAATATATCTGTAGCAAGAAACAATGGAGTCGTGGTGTAGCCTGGTTAACACGCTGCCCTGTCAAGGCAGAGACCGCGAGTTCGAATCTCGTCGACTCCGCCATTTGAAAAAATACCCGCCGCAAGGCGGGATTTTTTTGCCCTTCTTTCAAAACGTCCCGCTTTTATAAGCGGGGCGTTTTTTTTAAATACTTCTGTCGGGCTGCCGCTAATAGCCGCGCTGGCCGGCCAACGATTCGTCGTTATCAACCCAATCCTGCACGTTAATTTCGCGGTAGGTGTCGTGCGTGTCGCGCACGATGACGTTTTTAATGCCGGCGTTGATAATCATTCGTTTGCACATGGAGCAACTGTTGGAATTTTGGATGAACTCGTTGGTGGACACTTCCCGCCCGGACAAGTACAGCGTGGCGCCCAGCATTTTGTCGCGCGGGGCGCTGATGATGGCGTTGGCTTCGGCATGTACGCTGCGGCACAATTCGTAGCGCTCGCCGCGGGGAATGTTTAACTGCTGGCGGATGCAATAGCCCAAATCACTGCAATTTTTGCGTCCGCGCGGGGCCCCCACATAGCCGGTGGAAATCACCTCGTCGTTCTTTACAATCACGGCGCCGTAACGGCGGCGCAGACAAGTGCCCCGCTGGGAAACGACGTCCGCCAAGTCCAGGTAATAATTTGTTTTGTCGCGTCTTGCCATACGCCCTCCGTCCGGCCCCGGGGCTGTGCCCGGCGCCTGCTAAAAGTTTTTTATATTATAACAAAACCGCGCCCGCCGCCAACTAATGCAAAACATTCCGTCGGGAACATCAGCCAAAAAGTTATAATTTACAAGTATGAAAAAAGCCCTTTTGCTGCTATGCTGCTTCGGCTGGGCCGTGTGTTCCGCCGCGCAAACGCAAACCGTCGGCCAGGTGCACGCCACCGCCACGCGGATGAGCCCGGCCACCCTGCAAAAACGTTTTTTATTAAAACCCGGCGACGTGTTCACCCCTGACCGCTACGAACAGGCGCAAGACGATTTGCACGACTTGCGCGTATTTAAAAAGCTGGACTTTTCCACCCGCACGCAAGACGACAAAACCGATATCTTTATCAACGCCCAGGACGGCTATTACATTTTTCCGCTGGCGTTTGCGGCCGGCGGCAAAAAAAGCGCGGCGGCCCTTTCGCTGGCGGCAGGCAATTTATTTAAGCAAGGGGAAAGCTCCTTCTTTTTTGTGGGCGGCAGTTCGGACGGCATCAGCACGATGGCGGGCGTAAGCCTGGGCAACAATTTTTTGTCACTTAACTACACCAAACTCAACGTGGACCAACGTTTCTACCAAAACGGCTGGAGCAATACGTTTGGCGTGTTTTCCACCACCGACGATGAAGACGAATACGCCTCCAGCCTGTTGGACCAGGTACACACCCGGCAGGAAAAAATCACCCTTACGTATATGCGCCGCCTTTCGCGCACGGTGCGGGCGTTTATTCGCCCGGAATATGTGCGCTACACGTATGGGCAAGACCGCTTTGACGGCGGAAACCACAACCAAATCACCCTCGGCCTGCGTGTAACGGACGACCGAAGAAAAGGCGCCAATATGGGGGCGTTATCCGGCTACGGGCTGACGGACAAGAAAAAAAGCCTGCAAAACTTGCCGCACGCCCGCCAAGGCTATGCGGCCAACCTGTTTTACACGGCGGGCGGGCGCTTTAGCGGCAGCGATTATCATATTTCCAAATTGGGCGTGGAAGGGGCGTGGGTGTTGGAATTAAAAAGCCGTCATATGCTGGTAGCGGAACTGCGCGCGCAGGACGCGTTCAATTCCCCGTTCAGCGAGGAAGTTTTTTCCACCGATTTATTAAGCGGCCTCGGCCGCTACGACCGCCGCTTGCGCGGCACGCGCGGCATGGGTGCAGCCGTATCGTTTATCTACTATCTGCTCCGCAATGAAACGGGCCTTTTGTCGGCCGCACCGTTTTACGAAATTGCCTACGTCCACACGGGCGGACGCTACCGCCCCCACAGCGGGGCCGGGGCGACGCTTTCCTACAAGCTGTGGCGTTTCCCGTTCCCGTTTGGGATAAACTACACCCATAACTTACAGGACGGAAGCAATCAAATCGGGTTTGTGTTCGGCGGGAAGTTTTAAGCTCACTCGTCTACCGGGTACGGGCGATACAGCCGGCCGTTTTTCCAAATACCTTTTTGGCTGGTCCGGTCCGGGCGGACCAGGCTGGATTCCGTTTCCTCCCAGCGTTGAAAAGGCGAAGCGTAAATAAGCGTCGTTCTCGGGTTAAAATAGGCCAGCCATTTTTCCAGCACAATCGGTTTATCGGACAAGAATTTATCCAACACCACCGGCGTGTATTGGTTGGCATGATGCAACACCACCAAAACAGCCTCGTGATAGTACCAATCCGGATATACTTTACCGTTCGGGGCACGAAAACGGTTCCCGCGGGCCGGTTTCAAAAATTCTTTATCGGTGGGCTCCAAATGCAGTTGATAAATGCGCGAAAGCCGCCGCTCCTGGGAGGGCTGCCCTTTCATCTGCCGGCACAGGCCGCTGCCCGTTAAATAGGCCCGGGCGGCACACTCCTGCCCGGCGGGGCGGAACAAATACGCCATCTGCCCGCTCCCTTTATTTCCGATGCGTTTATCAAGCACGGACAGGGTGGCTTTCGGCACTTTGTACAGCGCTACTTTTTGGCCGATGTCCTGTTCGGTGCTTTGCTGCACCCGGGTCAGCCAGGCGATATCCTGCGCCCGCAGGGCGGATTTCCATTTAGGAGCCGCCACCAGATAGCACGCCCGGCCGCGGCCGTCTGCGCTGTTTGCCAAAATTTGCAAGAACCGCCGTTCGGCCACGTCGTTGCGCGGGTCGTTGGTGCGGTATCCGCGCAGGCCCACTTTATCAAAAAATTGTTTCAGCCAGGCTTTGATTTCGGGTTTGTTGTCTTGGTAAAACTCCTGCACGTCGCGCACGTCAAACGAAGTCGTCAGTTTTTCCAGCCCGTCCAATACCCCCAGCTGATTAATCGTCAATTCGCCGCTGGGCATTTGCCCGTAAGCCGCGGCGGAAACGTACATTTGATACAGATAAAACGCCACGGCTCGCTGTTCGTCTTTGGAATTAAAGGCGTGGTAAAGTTTTTCCCACACGCCGTCCTGCCGGGCCACTGTTGTGCTCGGGAAATAAAAGCGCATCCAGCGCATACGGTTCATCCCCGGATTCTGACGGACGATAGCCGAGCGGCGCACATTTTTGGAAATTTGAGTCAAAAAAGGGGTTAACGGCGCAGCCGGAAGGGCCGAACCGCATACAGCAACCAACAGCAAACCGATGCACAAACGTTTTAAGTATCCCATATATAAAGTATAAAAAAATGCCATTTTACCAACCAGGGCCAAAAGGCCCTGTTTCCAGGGGACAAAAGACCCAGAAGAAAAGAGCTACCTTGCGCCGGATTTTTATTATAATATAGGGGACGTTTTACCATTGTAATAAAGGAGATTGCCACATGTGGTACGGAATAGCCTCCCTAAGACCCTTTGAGCAATATGCGCTGTTTGGCGTATTGTTTATTGCGGTGTTAGGGCTTTTATATGCGTTGTTCCTGCGCAAGCAGGTCATCCGCGAAGATGCCGGCACCCCCGAAATGCAAAAAGTATGGGGCGCCATCCGGGAAGGCGCAAACGCCTATCTCAAAAGACAGTTAAAAACCATTCTGCCGCTTATCGGCTTGTTAACGGTTTGTCTGTTCTTATCGGTGTACATCGTTCCGGTGTCGCAGGACTCTATGGAACGCTTTGCCGGGTTAAGCCCCGAAACCGTAAAACTCATCGCCGCTTTCGGGCGGGCAGGTGCGTTTATTTTGGGTGCGGTGTTCTCGCTGTTAGTAGGGCAGCTGGGGATGCGTATTGCCGTGGACGCCAACGTACGCGTGGCGGCCGCCTCTAAACGCAGCTTTGGCGACGCCTTGCGCATTGCTTACCGCGCCGGCACCGTGACCGGTATGCTGACCGACGGCTTGGGCCTGTTGGGCGGAACGGTCATTTTTATCATTTTTGGCATTGCCGCGCCGGATGCGTTATTAGGGTTTGGCTTCGGCGGTACGCTGTTGGCGCTGTTTATGCGCGTGGGCGGCGGCATTTACACCAAAGCGGCTGACGTAGGGGCCGACCTGGTGGGCAAAGTGGAAGCGGGCATCCCGGAAGACGACCCGCGCAACCCGGCCGTCGTGGCCGACTTGGTGGGCGACAACGTGGGCGACTGCGCCGGTATGGCGGCGGATATTTTTGAATCTTACGAAGTCACCATCGTATCCGGCTTGATTTTGGGTATCGGCCTGTGGCGCATTACCGGCCACCACGAATGGATTGTCTATCCGCTCTTGGTGCGCGGTATTGGTGTGCTGTGCTCCATCATCGGCACCTACGCGGTGAAAGATTCCAAACGCACCGCCGGCAACGCGATGAAAGCCATTTTTAAAGGGTACAGCATTTCCGCGGCCATTTCCGTCATCATCTTTGGCGTGTTGGCCTACTACTATATGACCGACGTGCCCGGCGGCTGGTGGAGACCGTTTGCGGCCACCACCATCGGTATTTTGCTGGCGATTATCATTGACCGCTTGACCGAATACTTTACCGGCACGGAAAACAAACCCGTGCAGGAAATCAAAAAATCCACGGCCACCGGCTCGGCCACAACCATTCTGTCCGGTATTGCCGTGGGGTTTGAATCGGCGGTGTGGACTACGCTCGTGATTGCGGCGTCCATCTTCTGCTCCGTGGTGATTTTCGGCACGATTGACGGTTTGACCCCGTCCGAAAAGTTCAACTTCATCCTCTACGGCGTAGCGATGACCGGTATCGGCATGCTGACGCTGACCGGCAACAACGTAGCCATGGACTCCTTCGGCCCGATTGCCGATAACGCCAACGGCATTGGCGAAATGTCCTGGCACGGCCAAAACGACGAAGAAACCAAAAAAGCCCGCCAAATTATGGCCGACTTGGACGGTGTGGGCAACACCACCAAAGCCATCACCAAAGGGGTGGCCATCGGCTCTGCCGTGATTGCGGCCGTATCGCTGTTTGCGTCCTATATGGTGGACGTAAGCAACGTGCAGCGGCTGTTAAACGACGCGTGGGCCGCAGCCGGCGAAGCCAAAGTGCTTACTTTGCTGTCGCAGGTGGGGATTGTGGTATCCAACCCCGTTGTGTTTGTGGGGATGCTGATTGGCGGCGCTTTGCCGTGGCTGTTCTCGTCGTTTGCGATTAACGCCGTCAGCCGCGCGGCTGCGCTTATTGTGCAGGAAGTACGCCGGCAGTTTAAAGGCGGCGTGCTGGAAGGCAAGGCCAAGCCCGACTATACCCGCGCGGTGAACATTTCCACCATCGCGGCGCAAAAAGAACTGGTTATTTTGGCCCTGTTGGGGATTGTGTCCCCCGTGGTCGTGGGCCTGGCGTTTGGCGTGGAAGCCTTGGGCGGGTTCCTGGCCGGGATTATCGTATCCGGGCAGCTCTTGGCAGTGTTTATGTCCAACGCCGGCGGCGCGTGGGATAACGCCAAAAAAGTGGTGGAAGACGAACCCTCCGACATTGCCGCCAACACCGGAAAAGGGTCCGAACGCCACAAAGCCAGTGTGGTGGGCGACACCGTGGGCGACCCGTTAAAAGATACGGCCGGCCCGGCGGTGAACCCGCTGATTAAAGTAGTCAATATGGTGGCCGTCATCGTGGCGCCGATCATCGTGAACTACCACAACGACTTTACCCCCTTGGGCAAACTCGGATGGGTGATTGTCATTGTGCTGCTGGCGGTACTGAGCTGGGCGATTTTATCCAGCAAAAAACCGGCCCAACAGTTAGACAAATAGTTTTAAGACCGCAAAAAACCCCGCTTTGTTGGAAGCGGGGTTTTTTACGTTTGTAAATTAATACTGCCACACATTTCCGCCGGCGGCCCATTCGGTGCACAATTGGCGCTCGTAGGCGGTGGCTTTGCCGTACAGTGCACAGACTCGGTTGCCGTTTTTATCAATAGCCAGGGAATATACTTTTTCTCCGCTGGTGTCTTGATCGTTTGCACGGCGGCTGACTAAAGCAACCATATCATTTCTCCCCCAGGCGGAGGCGGTAAAAATAAAATTCTTGCCTATATTGGCGGGAATGCTGTTTCCGTACACGCCGTTGCCGGTATAAGAAACGTCCAAATCGTTGATGTCTCGGCTATATTGCCCGTTCGCCATATAGTACATCCGGTTGGCGCGGGCGATTTCTTCCACGGCCATTATGCCTTCCGTCATGCGGGCCTTGGCGACGGCTTTTTCGTATTGCGGCAGCGCAATGGCCGCCAAAATACCGATGATTAACACCACAACTAGCAACTCTATAAGCGTGAATCCGGCGTTTTTCCCCGCCGGGAGAGGTTTTTGATAGCTTTTGCGCATACGCAAAATTTATCAAAAAAAAAAAACGAGTCAAGCCCTGTTCATTTTTTCCCTTTCGCAACACGCGTTTTATCCCCCGCAAATAAAAACCGCCCGTTTAAAGCGGGCGGTTTACAAAGGACTTTTTGCTTAGTTCGGGCACTGGTACACCAGCGCACCGTATTCCACATTGTTTACATAAAACATTTGGGAATAGTCGGTATCCACATCGGGGTTTTGCCAACTTTTCGTGCGCACCCACACCGTGTTGCCGCCCATTTGCCGGGCGCTGGAAACAAGCCCTTGGCGGATGGTTTCGTTTAAATTTAAGATAGACTCCGGCAAACCGGACACATCCGGATTGGTGTCGCCCAAGACGGCCCCTTTAAACTGGCAGGTAGCCGCCGGCGGCTGGGCCACCAACGTAACGCCCTCCACCTGCACACCGTCCGCCGGTACAACCGGGGCCTGGGTTTCCTGCCACAGGGCGCACCCGCCAAGCAGACACAGCCCCATACACACCAACCACCCTCTTTTTGCTAAAGACATACCTTGTCCCCCTTTATAAAAGATGGGTAAATTATAGCAAACTCCTTTTTGCTTTTTGCTATGATATCTTATATGGATATAATTCTTTTATTATTAATACTGGCCTGCGGGGCCGGACTGATTGCCACGGCGCGCACCCGCGCGGCGCAAATTGCCCGTATGGCCAAAATGAACGGCTGCCGCTACGACCGGGAAAAAGACTCCGTCACTACCGAACAAACCGCCGGGCGGCTGGAATTTTTTACGTTGTATTTCCACCAATACCAAAACGTGTGCACCTGCTCGGATAATTTTGCTTTTATCCGCGTGGCTGACGATAACATTTACAAGGACGACAACCCCAAAACCAAACCCATACACTTCACCATTTTTACCGCGGAGCTGAAAAAACGCCAATTCCCGGCACTTAAAATCGCGCCGATTGATTCCCCGTTTGCGCCTTCGCAATATGCGCTGATGAAAACCAACATCCCGCAGATAGACAGCCGCTACCGCATCCACGCGCCCACACCGGCTTCGGCCCTGGTGCTGACGCCGTACATCATCGGACTCTTAAAAACGCGCAACAACATTTATTTGGAATTAAACGACAACGCCCTCGTCTACCACGAAAACGCCCAAATGCCGCTGGCACAATTCCAACAGTTCCGTTTTCGGGCGCTGCAACTGCTGCACGAGCTGGAAAACGTCATCGTGCGCTTGGATGAAGCCAGCCCGTCCAGCACGGCCACGCTGGTGCCCAACACCAAAGCCGATCCGGCCGAACTGCGCGCCGAAGCAATGATAAAAGCGTTATGCTCCAACCGTTCCGAAATTTCCACCCCCGAAAACACGGGTTTCCGCGGAATATGGATTATTGTGTTGCTGTTTGTGTTGGTGGGGATTTCGCTTTTGTCGTGGGTAGCTTTAAAAAATTGGATTCCCCAATAGTTTTTTGACACACAAAAAATCCGCGCTTTTTAGAGCGCGGATTTTTTATGCTTCAGCATTTACTAATCGGAAATGCCCAAGTCCTTTAAGAAGGCTTTATCATTATACGGGCGGCCCAGGAATTTTTCCACCATTTCGTTTTCGTCATACACAGTGCCGGGCGTGTACACATATTCGCGCAAGCGCGCGCCCAGCTCGGCATTAAAGAGGCCTTGCTGCTGGAATTGGCTAAAGATATCCTGCGCAATCACCAGCGACCACGCATACACGTAATACCCCACGTCGTACGGGTCCGTAAGCGACATAATGTGCCCGAAACTCGCCTGCGGATAGGTTCCCGGCGTCATCGGAATGCCGGTGATGTCCTTCATCATTTGGGCGTAGAGTTTCGTGGTGTCCACGCGTTTATCGGCGGCGTGGGCGGCTACGTCAAACTGGCCCAAAAAGTTCTGGCGGATAAACGCCGTGGCCGCGCCGGCTTTTTTGGATTTGACCAACGCGTCAATCATCTCGTCCGGCAACGGTTCGCCCGTTTTGTAATGCGCGGAAATTTGTTTAATCACCTGCGGCTGCCAGGCCCAGTTTTCCAACAGTTGGGAATGGGTTTCAATATAGTCCCAGGCCACATTGTCGCCCGTCAGCGTAGCGTATTTGGACGTAGCCATAGACATTTGCAGCACGTGCCCGAATTCGTGGAACAGCGTTTCCACCTCGCTGTGTTCCATCAGCGCCGGCACGCCGTTGCCCGCGGGCGTAAAGTTGGCCGCAATCACCACCGAAGGCGTCTGGTACGAACCGTCCGGCAGTTGGAACCGGTCCACAAAGCTCCACGTGGCCGCGTGGGTGTATTTGCCCTCGCGCGGGAACATATCCAGGTAAAAATTGGAAATCAGCTCCCCGCTTTTTTTGTCCTTGATTTGGTACACCAGCACGTCCGGGTGCCAGGTGGGCAAATCCGCTTTTTCAAACGTCACGCCAAACAAGTTGCCAAAGATGTCAAACATTCCGGCAATCACGCGGTCCGCCTGAAAATACTCTTTGATTTTATCGTTGTCCACTTGGTAGTATTTCTTTTTGTATTCGTTTTCCCAATACGGCAGTTCCCAGGCGGGCATTTCGTCGGCTTTTTGGCCGGTGGTTTCTTCCTTAAATTTTAAGTATTCCTTCAGCTCTTTTTGCGCCAGCGGGGTGACTTCCTTTTGCAGCCCCTTTAAAAATTTTTCCAGTGTTTTATAGTTTTTGGCCATCCGCACCGGCAGCACGTAATCGGGGTATTGCTTGTATCCGAGCAGGGCGGCTTGCCGGCGGCGCAATTCCAACGTGTCCTCCAGCAGGGTGACGTTTTCCTTCCCGCCGCGGCGGGCGAATTTTTCCTGCAGGGCTTTGCGGGCTTTTTCGCTCTTGGCCGAGGCCATAAACGGGTTGTAGTCCGGGTATTTGAGCGTGACGATGTATTTCCCGTCGTCCGTGCGGCCCAGGCGGTTGATGTAGGTTTCCCCCAGGCCGTCCAGTTCTTCGCGCGTGACGTGCAGTTCGTCCTGATAATTGTTCAAATTGACGTTAAACTGCGTAATTTTATTTAAGCGTTCGGTATTTAAGCGGGCGTATTCGGCGGCTTCTTTGTCGGAAAGTGCCATCCCCGCGCGTTCGTAGCGCTCCAGCCATTTGACCATCAGGCGCGCGTCCTCGTGCGCCAGGCGCGGGTTGGTGTCCGCGTATTCCTTTAAAGCCCGGTAAATATCCTTGCGGGCAAACACGGCGGCCTTGGTTTGGCTTCCTTTCGTTTCCAGCCGGGCGGCCGCTTCGCGCACGGCCGGGTCCGCATGGAAGTAGGCCAGCAGCGACAGGTTCTTGGGTACGAACCAATAGGACGTATACGCACTTTCCAACGCGAGGACCGTGTTGTTAAAATCCCGGTCTTGAGCGGGGATTTTGGCTAAAAAGTTCAAATTGACTTCCAGCTCTTTAGCGGCCTGCGCCTCCAGAGCGGCAATTTCCTGCGGCGTATAGTCAAAGCGGAGGTGTCCGTCTTTGAACATATCGCCGTATGCGCCGGCAAACGCCGCGCACGGCAGCGCCAGGGCTGCCACACTCATCATCATTTTGTTCATATTCCTATTATAGAAAAAATGGACGCCCGCCCACGGCCTGCCCGCTAATTTCCTATAATATAAGTATGGAAAAAGAACAGGACGTCACCGTTGCCAAAAGCGCGGGCTTTTGCCCGGGCGTAAAGCGCGCCATAGACAAAGTGCTGGAATTGGAAGCCGCCGGCAAAAAGCCGGTCTACACCATTGGCCCCTTGATTCACAACAAACAAGTGACCGATATGCTGGCTGCCAAGCAAATCACCGCCATTGACCGCCCGCAGGACGCGGCCGATAAAGCCGGCGTGCTGGTCATCCGCGCCCACGGCATTACGCCGCAGTTCCAGCAGGAAGTGGAATCCTGCGGAATGGAAGTGGTGGACGCTACCTGCCCGCTTGTAAAACACGCGCAAAACATCATTGCCAAATTTGCCGAACAAGGCTACCACACCGTTATCGTGGGTGACAGTGGCCACGCCGAAGTAATCGGCCTGCTGGGCTATACGCAGGGCAGAGGGGTTGTCGTATCCGGGCCGGAAGAGGCCGCCCGCCTGCCGCACTTTGGCAAAGTAAACGTCGTTTCCCAAACCACCCAAAAAGAAAGCGTATTTTACGAAACGGCCGAAGAAGTCAAAAAACACGCCGACGTTTGCCAAATTTCCAACACCATTTGCCAACCCACCAAGGACCGCCAAAAAGAAACCATTGAACTGGCCAAAAGCGCCGATTTGGTAATTGTCGTAGGCGGCCGCCACAGCGCCAACACGGCGCGGCTGGCCTTGCTGTGCAAAGGGCTGGCCCCGGCGGTGCTGCACGTGGAAACCGAAGAAGAACTGGAACCCGCCCCAGTGCAGCGTGCCAAGAAAATTTTTATTACGGCCGGCGCTTCCACCCCCAACTGGGTGATTGACCGCGTGGCCGCCCGCGTACGCGACTTGCGCACCCCCAATGCCAAATCCATTTTGTCGGGCCTGGCGGGAAAAACGTGGCACTTTTTGGTGCGCAACTGCTTTTACACGGCATTTGCCGCGGCCGCACTGGCGTATGTGTGCATGCGGCTGGAAGGCATACCGACCGACAGCCATTTGGTGGCTTTTGCGGGGCTGTTTGTCTACGCGCTGACCGCCTTTAACCGCGCGGCCGAAAAAGGCCCCGGCCAAAACAAACGCTTCTTAACGGCTGCCGCGTGGGTAGCCGCCACGGGAGCCCTGTTGTGTGCGCTGACGGTTGACAAAGGGGCCCTACTGCTGGGGGCGATATTCTTGGCGCTCGGGTTTGCGTACCCGTACCGCCACATTTTTAAGTTGCAGCTGCTGTCTTTCCCCGGCACCAAGGATATCGTCACCGCGCTGGGCTGGGCGTATGCGTGCGCGTTCCTGCCGGCGTACAGCCAGGGGATGCTATTGCGCAAGGCGGCGTATCTGGCCGTGTTTTACACGCTGCTACTCGTGTTTATGCGCTCGGTCACGCTGGGGTTTACGTCCGCCAATAAAGATTTAATCATCGGGCGGGAAAGTTTTTATAAAGCCTTTGGAATGAAGAAAACCAAGTGGGCCGTTACGCTGGTGCTCTTGGCACTGACGGGCGCGTTGGGAACGCTGTTGTCGCTCACCTGGAAACCGGCCCTGGTGGGGATGCTGCTCATCGGGCATTTGTATACCGTTTTTATTGTAATATATTATTATAGCAAGAGCAGTACCCGCAGCGTGAAGGACGAAACCTTAATTGACGGGCAGTTTTTTGTGCTGTGGATACTGAGCGTACTAGCCGCGTATTTATAACGGAGGGGACATGAGCATTAAAAGAATTGGTATTTTAACCGCCGGGGGCGATTGCCCCGGTTTAAACGCCGTGGTGCGCGCCGTAAGCAAAAACGCCCTGCGCCATGGCATTGAAGTACTGGGCTTTAGAAACGGCTTTGACGGCCTGGTACGCAATGAATTTTTAACCATCACAGACGATACCGTATCCGGCATTTTAACGCTGGGCGGCACCATTTTGGGTACCAGCAACATTGCAAACCCCTTTAAATACACCCTGCCGCCGTTCGGCACGCCGGAAGACCCGAAGGATATGTCCGCCGTGGCGCTGCATAACTTTAAAGAAAACCAGCTGGACGCGTTAATCACCATCGGCGGGGACGGCACGTTACATATGTCCCAGCAGTTTGTGGATTTGGGTATGCCCATTGTGGCCGTGCCGAAAACCATTGATAACGACCTCTCCGCCACCGACCAAACCTTCGGGTTTGACTCGGCCCTGGCCGTCGCTACCGAAGCCATTGACCGCCTGCACACCACCGCCCAAAGCCACCACCGCGTGATGATTATTGAAACGATGGGCCGCTATGCGGGCTGGATTGCTTTGCGCTCGGCCATTGCGGGCGGGGGCGACATTGTGCTGATTCCGGAAATTCCGTATAACGAGGACGTGATCGTCAACTACATTTTGGACCGCAAAGCCAAAGGCAAAAACTTCAGTATTGTAGTGGCGGCCGAAGGCGCCAAAAACGAACTGGGCGAACAAACCGTGGCCCGCACGCTGCCCGGCAGCACGGACCCCATCCGCCTGGGCGGGATTGCTTACAAATTAAGCAATATGATTGAAGACCGCACCAAAATTGAATCCCGCGCCTGCGTGCTGGGGCACACCCAGCGCGGCGGCACGCCCACGGCGTTTGACCGCTGGCTTTCCACCCTGTACGGCGCCAAAGCGCTGGATATGGTGTTAAACGGCCAGTTCGGGTATATGGCCGCGTTCCGCGACTTCCAGATTACGGAAGTAAAAATTGCCGATGCTATTTCGAAACTTAAACTGGTGGACCCGCACGGGCCCGAAGTGCAGGCCGCCCTGCAAGTGGGCATGAGCTTTGGTTCTGCCGATATTGGATAAGGAGTTTTAAATGAACGACAATTTGGATATGATTTACGGCATTCACCCCGTAATGGAAGCGCTGAGAAGCAAAAAACGCAACGTAACCCAGCTGTACGTTTCCGACAGCAAGGCCGGCCACCGCGCGGTGGAAGAAATCATCCGCCTGGCCAAACGCTGCAACGCCAAAATTGACCGGATTGACAACAAAACCCTGGACCGTTTGACCCGCAACGCCAACCACCAGGGCGTGATGGCCAAAGTGCAACCCATTAAGCTGATGAAACTTTCCAACGCGCTCTACGAATCCGACGGAAACAAAAAAGACCTGTGGCTTGCCGTGGACGAAATGACCGACCCGCAAAACCTGGGCGCTATCATCCGCAGTGCGGCGTGTTTGGGCTTTTCCACCATCATCCTGCCGCAGCGGCGCACCGTGGGAATTACGCCTGCCGTGTACAAAGTGGCCTGCGGCGCGATTGAAAACGTGAACATCGTAGAAGTGGCCAACCTCTCGGCCGCATTAAACGACCTGAAAGAAGAAGGTTTTTGGGTGTACGGCGCCGATATGGCCGGCAAACCCATTAACACGATGGATTACGCTTCCCCCGCCGTGTTGGTTATCGGCTCGGAAGGGTTCGGCATCCGCGAAAAGACGGCCGAAAATTGCGACGAAATTATTTCCATTCCCCAGCACGGCGGCGTGGAAAGTTTAAACGCGTCGGCCGCGGCCAGTATTATTATGTACGATATGATGGCCAAAATCCAATTAAAATAGCCAATTCACCACAAAAAACGCCCGAGGCTTTTGCCCCGGGCGTTTTGCTATCAGCCCAATCAGTTATTAATTAAATAGTATACACCGCTTGTCATTTCCGGGTCCGGCTGTCCCACCGCACGGCACAAAGCCGTCGCTTTTTCGGTGCGGACAACGCTCTGTGCCACCTGGCACCAATGCTTTCCCAGGTGACGGGCATCCCCTACGTTTTGCATATGAAACTCTAAAACCGGATAATCCGCCAGTTTAGGGCGGGCGTAACACGTGCGGATAGCTGTTTCTCCGCCGCATTGATAGTTAAAATACTTTCCTTCCGGCTCCACATCTATATCCAACAAACTTAAATCATCGGTATACGCCCCGTTGGCCATATAATAAATTTCCTGCGCGTCCGTAATGGCTTTGAGGGCCGTTATCCCTTCCGTCAGCCGGGCTTTGCCCACGGCCTTTTCATACTGCGGCAAGGCAACTGCCGACAGAATGCCAATAATTAAAACCACTACTAACAGCTCTATCAGCGTAAATCCGGCGTTTTTCCCCGCCGGGAAGGTTTTTTGATAAGTTGTGCTCATAGACAAAATTTATCAAAAAAAAACGAGTCAAGGCTTTCCACACCACCCGTACATGGCCAGGTTTTTGTTTTCCGCTTGGGTATTCAACCAAATAAAAACGCCCGAGGCTTTTGCCCCGGGCGTTTTGCTATCAGCCAACCTTACAGATAAATTTCCACCGTGTCCAACTCTTTGCCGGTTTCGCTGTACACTTTCAGCGTCAGTTTGCGGTCCACAATTTTGCCGGACGCATAATGCCGCGCCGCCACAAAGCGCGCGGTGGAAGAATCGGACGAGGCGCGTTTTTCGGGCGTCGGGGCGGAAGTGCCCAACGTCACGTACGTCACCCCGCGCGGATTGGGTTCCCCGCGGTACATCGGGAAGGTGCGTTCGTAATCGGCGTCGCCGCCCTGGATGACCAGTTTGACGCGGTAATCTTCAAAAATCTTCACCAGGTTTTCGGCCACTTGGCTGTTGGCTCCGCGAGCCCCCGTGGAATAGGCCGGGGCATTCATCACCACGATTTTCCACTTTTCACCCGCGCCGGCCAGCGTGGTTTTTAACCATTTGACTTGCGCCGAATCCGGGCCGATTTCCGGTCCCCACGCGGCGCCTTCGGCCACGTTGGTATCCAAAAACACAAAGCGCGCGTTGGCCGTATCAAACGAATAGTATTTGGGCGTGGCGTTGCTCCAGGACATATCGTGGTAGCGCGAATAATTCGTGCGCAGGAAGGATTTGCTCTCCTGGCTGGCGCGGTCCGGGCCGTATTCGTTGGGCCCCAACGCAACAAACAGCGGCGTTTTGGCCAATACGTGTTTGAACGGTTCAAAAAATTCGCGGTCGGCGTCTTCATTCAGCCCGCTGTGCGTGATATTGCCGGTATGGATTAAAAAGTCGGCATCTTCCTGCTCCATCAACGTCGCCAGCTGCGTGCGGGCCGCGGCGGCTTCGTCCACCACCGGGGTACCGTCCGGCAGCGGCAACGGGATATCCGCCCCCGTGGCGCCCAGGGCTAAAAAGTTCACCACTTTGCGCTCGGCCGAGTACAAGGTGCGGAATGTGCCCGTAATCGGTTCCTGCACGCCGTCCCCCGCGGCATTATTCACATATAGGCGGTAGCAGAAATCCTGGTTGGGCACGAGGCCGTACAAAATGGCTTTGTGCTGGGCGGCGGCGGGGGTAATCGTCATAATCTGGTTGCAGCGCGGCACAGGGCCGTATTCCAGCCAGGCGGGGGTTACTTCGTCCGTCTGCCATCTTAAAATCATCGTAGTTTGGGTCGGGTCCTCAATATAAGGCCCGCGGATAATCCGCGCCGCATCGCTGGTGGCGCATACAGAAAAGAAAGCCAAAAGGAGTAAAATTTTCTTCATCTTTTTTATTCTACCAAATATCCTCCGGTAAAAGAAGAAACCTGCGGACCTTAAAAAATGTGCCGAAAAGGCCTGAAATTTGGTTAAATGAAGTATATGAAAAAGTTTATTTTATTTTTTGCTTTCTGTATCTTTTCTTCCGCCGCGTTGCAGGCCCGCACGGTAGATGTATCCGCGGCGTATATCGGGGCGTCCCACTTTGACCAGGTACGCGCCGGGCTGACCATGGCCCCCACCTTGAACCTGCTGGCGGGCGTGGAAGCCAAAATGATTAATGAACGCGCCTTTGAAGACCCTATCTACACCGTCAACGTGCCCATCCGGCTGGATTTTGACTTGATGAAAATTGAGTTAACGCCCTTCTACTACTTTAAAAATAAAAGCGACAATCCCCAATACCAGGACGCGTCCGCCTACGGCATTAACGGCCGCCTGATTATGACGCTGCAGGACGACGAAGTAAACGACCTCTACACCCACGCCGCCATCGGCGTTTCGTACGCCCGCCAGGACGGCACCGTATTTTACGATGACGACTCTTTTGCCAACGAAGGCTTCTCCCAAATGGCCTACACGCTGGAACTGCATAAAAACTTCTTCCGGATGTTCGGGTTCCAGGCGGCGGCCAGCGTGTTCCAATACCCGGACGGCATTACCGGCGTGCGCGGACTGCGCAGCATTATGGACCAGCAGGAGCTGGCCTTCACCCAAACGTTTGACGTGGTGCACGATTTGGCCAAATACACCGTGGGCGCCCGCATCACGCGTATGTGGCCCGAAAACAACGCCACCCTCTACCTGGGCTACCGCTACGGCGAATACTACACCGCCGACCCGGAACACTCGTTTATCGTGGGCAACTCGTTTGCGGCCACGCGCGCCATCAGCGCCGATATTGCCTACAACCACGTGCGCACCATTCATAACGACAACAAACGCGATATCTTCTACGCCCGGTTGGTGTTTTCGTTCTAGGAGCCGGATATGAGTGAACAGAAAGACGTTGTGATTACTTCCCGCGCGCTGCTATTGATTTCGCACAAATTAAAAACGCCGCTTTCCATTATCAACGGCTACTCCGAGGCGATTTTGTCCCAGGCCAAGAAGGAAAAGTTTTCCCCCTTTACGTCCAAAGCGTTGGAGGAAATCAACAAGCAGGGCGGGCGGATGTCGGTGTTGGTGGACAAACTGATGTCCTTCAACAAAGTAATGACCGCCCAAACCGAGGGAATTGAAAAACAACCCGTTTATTTAAAAAACCTCATCAAGGAGTGCGCCTCCAAGGCCATCGCCCAGGAAGAAGAAAACACCCCGCCGGCCGCGATGCCGGAGGATGCTTCCCTCAAGCGCGGCACGTTTGTGGAAATAGATTGCCCGGAACACCTGAGCGTAACCGCCAACGAAGAAATGCTCCGCCTGTGCATCCGCGAGTTGTTGGCCAACGCCATCAAATTTAACAACAAAATGGAAAAAATCATCAAAGTACAATGCGCCAACCACGGCGACAGTATTTCCATTTCGGTGCGGGATTACGGAGCAGGCATACGCCCGCAGGACGTAAACCGGATTTTTGAGCCGTTCTACCAGGTGGATGATTACTTCACCGGTCAGGTAAGCGGCTGGGGCTTGGGGTTGCCGATGGTCAAACGCATTTTGGACTTGCACGACGGGTCCATCAGCGTCGTGTCCGACCGGGGCCTGGGTTCTATTTTTACCATCAGCTTTCCAATTGTATGAACTGTGAAACTTTGTTAGACCAAATTTCCGCCCGGTGCGATACGTTCCGGGCAGATTTAATCGCCGCCGCGCATACTCTGCGCGACTTTACCCGCCGGCTGGACCAGATTATCTTGCAACTGCATAAAGACTTGGCCGTGCGTGACGACGCGTTTGCCGGGCAGTTTAACCAATACTGCCAGGAGTTGCGCCAAAAGCTGGATGAAGCAGAGCCTTTTTGGACGCAGACCCGCAACCAGGCCCGCACCTACAAGGATGCCGACTGGGCCGGCGACTTAGCGCTGGCGGCCAAAGGGCTTAACAGCCGCGCCAAAACGCTTTCCCGCGCGTGTGACGAGTTCACCACCGCCTACGACGCTTTCTGCCGCAGCTACAACGGTTTTACGGCGGCAAAGCTCAACGTCTGGCTGCTGACGTCCTGCCAAAACGATGCCGCCAGCCTGACCGGGAAAATCCTCTTTCTGGCGCGCGAAATAGCCAAAAAAACCGAACGAAACAGGGGGCCGCATGTTTACGGATAAACCAACCTTCTATTACCTGAAAGCCAGCGCCATTTGCCTAACGATTATTGCCGCCGGCGTGGTAACCGCGTTTTTGGTGTACACCAAAACGTTACTGATACCCTTCGTCATCTCCATCCTGCTCTACACCATTCTCGCCCAAATGACGCTGTATATGAAACACAAGTTCTCCTTCCCGTCGTGGCTGGCGATGACCATTTCCATCTTGCTGTGTGTATTCATTTTTGCGGGGGTTATTTTCTTTACGGTCAACTCGGTAGGCACGTTTTTAAAAGGGGCCGAAGTATATCGCCAAAACTTGATTGATACCATTAACGACATCGCCCTGCGTTTGCAGCAGCACGGCATTACGCTCAACCAAAACTTTTTGGAAACCTACCTGCGCGAACTGCCGCTGTTTAACTGGCTGCGCAACTTTGGCGGCAAGGTGTTCAGCATTGTTTCCAACACTACGCTAATCATCTTGTTTATGACGTTCTTCCTGTTCGGCAGCAAAAAAACGCAGCCCATCACCAACCCGGCCATTAAGGAAATGCTGGCCAACGTGTCGGTGTATTTGTCCGTTAAACTGATGGCCTCGCTGGCCACGGGGTTGATTGCGGCGGCCATTTTGTTCGGCTTCCAGGTAAAACTGGCGGCCCTGTTTGCAATGTTTATGTTCCTGCTTAATTTTATCCCGAGCGTAGGGTCTATCATCGCCGTACTGCTGCCGGCGCCGGTGCTGTTTTTGCAGTTTGGGCTGGGGCCGCAGTTCTTTATCGTGCTGGGCCTGCTGGCGGCAACGGAATTTACCATCGGCAACCTGGTGGAACCGCGCTTTTTGGGGGAAGGGATGGATTTACACCCCGCCACGGTGGTGGCGTGCTTAATTTTTTGGACGCTTGTTTGGGGCGTGCCGGGTGCGTTTTTGTCCGTGCCGATTACGGCCTCCATCAAAATCGTATTAAGCAAAATCAAACACACCCGCCCGGTGGCCGAATTTTTGGCCGGGCGTTTGCCGCACTGACGGAAAAATCCCTTATAAAACCCCGCGCACAAAGCGCGGGGTTTTTTCTGTTTTGCCAACTGCCGCGGCAGGTTACACTCCGCCGCCACGCCGTGCTTCCAGCCGCTTGCCGCGGGTATCGGCACGCGACCCGTTGCCACGAGGGCAATAAAAAACCGCCTGTTTCCAGGCGGTTTTTAAATAGCGGTTGATTTTATTTGGCCGTATCGGCGGGCAACTGTTCGCTGCGGATTTTGTCAAACAAATTGCTTTCCGTAGCGCGCTGCAGGAAAGATTCCCATTCCTGCTGCGTCAGTTCAAAGTCGTCCATTACGATGTACGATATTTCCTGGGCCGTATCTTTGCCTAACATATTGTTTTTGGCGTATTCGTTTTCCAGCTCTACGTAGCGGCTGGCGATGGCGTAGTCAATATCGTCCTGGGAATAGGCGGGAGCTTCTTCTTCCGTCAAGGTGTTCGTGTCCACCACGCCCGTAACGTCCGTAGCCAAGGGTTGGTCGCCCGTCGGGGTGAACAGTTCGCTATGGTCGCCGGCCGGCTGCGCCGTCATCGGCTCCGTTTCCCGGGAGTTCGTCACGCGGCCCATCAGCATATTGGAACAGGCAGACGGATTTACAATAAAATAAATACTTAAAATAATAAAAACTAAAATAGCGGCTTTGACAAAAATTTTAAGCACGGGGTAACCTCCTGTCACTTTATAGAATACTATATTTTTCCGTTGCTATTTCGTTTTTTTTGGCTCTTGCCCGGGCGGCAGTGCGATATCGGCCCCCTGCAATTGCTGCACGCTTTGCACAAATTGGGGGTTCGTAAAAATTTCCTGCACGGTTTTGGCGAAAGCCGGATTTTGCATATTTTGCTGCACGACTTGGCGCACCTGCGGGTTCTCCTGCAAAATACGCACCAGTTCCACCCCGCTTAACGCGCCCAAATCGGCCGCGTCGCCGTGAGTGGCGGCGGAGAGTTCCCGGTTGAATTTTTGCAAATTGGGGTCCGTTTTGTAATCGTCCAAAATAGAGGTAATGGTATCCTGGGCCTGTTGGGTTTTTTGTTCCTCGGTCAGCGGCGTGCTTTCCAGAAAAATGGCACTCTGCGCCGGGGCAAACGCCACCGGGCGGCTGACCGGCTCCGGCTTGGGTGCCGCCAGCGACACCGGCACATTTTGAAACGTAAACGTATTGGCCAGGGCGGCGGCTTCGGCCGCTTTTTGCTGGGCACGGCGGTCGTATGCCTGATAGAGGCGGACCGCGCCCATATACACGAGCGCGGCCAGCATCAGACCTATCAAAGCATAGCTGGTTTTAGACATTATTTCACCAATTCCAGCATTTCAATATCAAACACCAACACGGAGTTGGGCGGAATCTGCCCCACGGGGCGGTTGCCGTAAGCCGTATCGGGCGGGCAGACCACTTTGGCGCGGGAGCCGGGCTTCATCTGCTGGAGGGCTTTGGTCCAGCACGGGATGACGTCCGTCAGTTTGGTTTCAAACGCTTCGTTGCGGTCGCGGGAACTGTCAAACTTGGTGCCGTCAATCAAGGTACCGGTATAGTGCACCTTCACGCTGCCGTCGGCCTTGGGCGTTTTACCTTTGCCGGCGCGGGTGAGCTTCATCATCGTGCCGTTATCCAAGGTTTTCACGCCTTTTTCTTTCTTGAAGTTGGCCATGTATTCCTGCTGGTCGGCTTCGCGTTTGGCGGAAATGGTTTTGGCGTCATCCTGGTATTTTTGGATGATGGCCGGTTTGTACGCGTCCAAATCGGTCTGCGATTTTTTGTTCAGCAGGCTGTCGCGCATCCCTTGGGAAAGGGCTTTGTAGTCATCTTCGTTATCCAAAATAAGCTGGCGTTTTAAATTGTCCCCCAACAAAAACCCCAGCGAATAGAGCATTTTGTTGCGTTCCGCCACGCTTTGCACATTTGTTTCGGGGGCGGCCGCCGGTTGGGCGGCGTCCTGCGCGGCGGCCAACACCGGGCACGCCAACAAGAAAGCCAATAAGATTTTTTTCATTTGTTTCTCCTATTTTGTTTTTAAATATATTTCCAAACGGTTGGAAATCTGTTGGGCGGCTTGTTCGCCCACGCTTTGCATACTTTTGCGCAGCGAATCGGCCGCGCGGGTCGTGCCGGCCCGTTCGTGTACGTTAAACCGCGCAAAGGTCACCCCGCGCGTCGCGTCCACCAGGCTGATGGCGGCCCCGCTGGAGCACCAGACCAAGCCGGCTACTTTTTGGGAATCGTATTCGTCCACATCGGTTTGGATTTGCACTTCCAGCACTTTGTCCGGCGCCGAGGCATCCACCACGCCTAACCCCATCCGGTTCAAGGCGTCCACCACATACGTCACCAATACTTCGCTTTCCACGCCCTGCACGTCCACCGCCACCAACACGGCGGCCAATTTATCCTGCAGCATCGTTTTGTACGGGATAAACACGTCCGGCTGGTAGCTTTGGCGGGAAGCGTCCAAAAACTGGTATATTTCGTCCAACGCGGCGCGGCGGGAAACCACCGGCTGCATTTGGAACGCCACTTTTAAATCCGCCAGCGGATTGGCCGGCGTGGCAAATTGGGCGGAAAGACCTTTTAATTTTTCGTCTTCCTGCTCCAGCAGCGGCGTGAGTACTTTGCGCGCTTTGCTGCGGGAAAGAACCGCCAGCGCGTAATAATGTTTGCCGGAAAAATCCTGATCGCGCCAGACTTTTTCCACCGATGCGTTAGCCATCAAATCCGTCACCACGCCCTGGTTGGCGGCGGCCGGGGCGTTTTGCACCATTTCGCGGCGCATATTTTCAAGCGCGTTGTCCGAGGCGGATTCCTTGCTGGTGCCTTCGCCCGCCACCACATAGTATTTGGCGGCATCGTACTCGTTCATCCGGTAATTAACCGTATTTTTATTCAGCCCCGCACACGCGCACAAACACAGCGCCGCGGCGCCCAACAATAGTTTTTTCATAACTCCTCTCAATAAGCCGTACGGTAATGCAGGAAAACCCGCTCCCCCCGTTTTACCGGCACATTTTCAAACAGGTGTTCTCCTACTATATTACCATATCCGTCACGAAACAACAGGCGTATATTTTGCGTGCCCGGCGGCAGGAAAATGCGCGCCATACGCACTTCGGCCGGCAGGGTGAACCACTGGCGCGTGTCGGCCGTTTCGGTGGCGGCGCCAAAGGCGCTTACCAGCATTTCTGCCAGGTCGCCCCAGGTATCGTCGTTGGCGGCCGAGGACACCGCATGCCGGGCCTGCACGGCGGCCACCCGCTTGGTGACGGCGCGGGCGGCGGTGCGGAATAAAATGCCGGGCATTTTTTCTTCCAAATCCAGCTTGGCGGCAGCCGCCAAATCGGCCGTTTTTTGGGTGAAATAGCGTTGCCCGCCGGCTTGCACTTCCGAAAATTTTACCCGCGTCGGCTGTTCTATCCAACCGGGGACGGAAAGCGTCACGGCCGAGCCCATCAGCCCCGCGGCCAGTGCGTTTTGCACTTCGGGCGATACGCCCCCCGCCGTTTCCTGCTCGGCGGACGCCAGCCACAGCGCGCGGTCCCACGCCACCTGCAGCGTTTGGGATTTTTTAAGCGGCATACGGCCGTTGTAATGCACCAGAATCACTTCGCCCAGTTCGTCCGCGTTAGCCGGCACCGGGAAATCCGGCACGGAAAGGTGCAGTTCTTTCCCCAGCCGCTCGTAGGCGTTAAACGCATTTGTGCGCGCGATGCGCGCGTCGGAACGTTCGCCGACGGATTCAAATACCAGGCTGGCAAAATACTGCACAAACGGGTCGTCGTTATAGCCGGTTTTTTTATCGGCGCGCAAATGGTCCAAAAAGAACACGGCCTTGCGGGCTTCCACCGCGGCCGAAGACACATCGCCCTGCTGCAAAAAATTTTGCGCCCGGTAATAATAGGTAAGGGCTTGTTCGTAGGCGGGGACGGCATAGGCGGCCGTCCAATCGTTTAGAATAAGCTGCCCGGCGGTGCCTGAAATGCTTTTGGCGTAAGCGTCCGAAATGCGTGCCTGGGCAGAGGCGAAAAGCGAATCGCTGGCGGCGGGCTCCTGTGCGTCGTGCAGCAGGGTGGCGCGGTCCAGGTCCAGCAGGACTTCGTCCTTGCCGTTGTAAAGTTTGTTTTTCTTATCTTCCACTCGCTGGGCGGCTTCTTTAAATTGGCCGCGCGCTTCCAGCCGGGTGATTTCCACTTTATAACGCAAAGAAGGCGCCGCACACGCGGAGCAAAACAACACCAGCCCCAACAAGCATATGCGCGCCTTCATAACAAATCCTACCAAGTTACTTTGCTGCGTTTGACGTATTTTTTAATTTGTTTCTGTCCGTTCCAAACAATTTGGTTCGTTTCAATATCAATCAGTTTTAAATTGACCTGATAGAACACCACCGCTTTGCTGCCGGCCTGGTCCACCACCGAGTTCAGCACGCCGCTTAACATATAGTCGGCGCCGATTTCTTTGCCGAACGCTTTGCGCGTTTCTTCGGAGGCGAACTCATCCTGTTCCAGCCGTTCGGTGCGTACGTCGCCGCGTTCTTCGGCAGAGGCCACAAAATCCACCTTGGCCGAATTAATCAGCGCCCGCTGCATCGCTTCAATAAATACGTCCGTATTGATGTGTTCCATCGTGTTGTTGGATACGGTCCCCACAATCACCGTCGGTTCTTTGCCGTAGCGGGTTAAAAAGCGGGTATACCAACCGCTTTGCAGGCAATCGGTAATCATTTCCTGCGCCACCATTTGCGCGTCCGTATCGTTCCAGCCGCCGGAAACGTCTTTAATTAAATTGGTTTCCACCCGCTCCACGTGCGGTGCGCACGCAAAAGCCAGCGGCAGCAAACAAACGGCAAGTAAAAGTTTTTTCATACAACCTCCCGGTTATTTTTCCACGATGTCCGATACGTCCACCCGCCCGCAAATGTGGCTGCCGGCGATGGAGTCTTCTTCGTGCGAACAATCTACCGAACCTTCATCCAAATTTAAATCAAACCATTTGGGCAAATTGACGTGTTTTACACGCAGGATATTGCCCTCTACCAGCCGGTATACGTAATGGGGGCAAACCATTTCCGTTTGGCCCTCGTTTTCTTCCACCGGGCACGGCAGCGTTACGTTAAGCTGCGTAAAATCGGGCGTGTAAGCGCCGTACTTTGTTTTGTAGGTGGCTTCGGCGAAGGCGATTTCTTTGCCCAGCTCCAAAGCGTGTTTGGCCACGCGAATGGTTTGATGTTTTTTGTATTGGGGCCAGCCCAAAGCCGCCCCGAAACCTACCAGCACTACCAAAATCAAGACAATCATGTGAATAGAACCGCGTTGTCCAAAAAGCATATTTTCTCCTTTGAATGAATTTTTTTATATTGTACCAAAAAGCCATTAATGATACGGCAGTATGTTGGGGTGAATCCCTTTTACCTTGGTAATATACAAGAACTTCCCCGTACGATAGCCCTTTTCCAGCGCGGGGGCCATCACCACCAGCGTAACCGCCAGAATAATCAGCGCCACGCCCCACGCCGTGGAGCGGGTGAACGGCTCGTGGAACACGAGTACCCCCACCGTCATCGCCGTCAGCGGTTCCATCGCCCCCAGTACAGACGAGAATGTGGACCCGATGAGTTTGATGGCCTGCACCAACGTTAAGTTGGAAACCACCGTCGGGATAAGCGCCAGCAGCGTTAAATTTAAATCGCTTTTCCAATCGGGTGCATCTTGCAGCCCACCTTTAAAATGCGCCCCCGCCAACATACAAACGGCCGTGAATGCAAACACGTAAAACGTCAGCTTGTCGGCCGGCATATCCCGCACGGACGATTTGTTCACCGCAATAATGTAGATCCCGTACGAAAAGCCGGATAATACCGCCAGCAAAATCCCCGTAAAACTTACGCCCCCTTCGTGCCCGTTCCAGGAAAGCAGCGCCACCCCGGCAATGGCCAGCACGATGGCGGCCATCGTCCAGACGGAATTTTTTTCCTTAAACACGTAAATCATAATCAGCGCCACGAACACCGGGTATAGGAACATCATCGTGGTGGCAATGCCGCTGGCTAAATACCGGTAGGACCAAAACAGGAAAACCGCCGAACCGATATACAGCAGGCTTAACGCGCCCAGCACCCCCAGTTCTTTCGCGCTGACCCGCAGGGAGCGCCGCGTAAAAAACGCGCAAACGCCCAGCATCAGCACCGCAATAAAAAACCGGTAAAACAAAATAGACGGCACCTGCATGCCGGCACGCAAAAGCGGCAAGGTAAATAAAGGAATTAACCCGAATGTGGCGGATGTAATAACCGCATACAGAAAGCCTTTCCAGTTCAGCATATACATATATTGTAGCTAAATCCCGGCCGTGTAGGGAACGCGCCCCGGCCGGAATGCCGCAGGGAACAAAAAAATCCCCGGCCGGAAGCCGGGGATTTAAAGTACATCAAGCGTTTAGTGCAAACCGCCCCACCCACGCCGGGCAACGTGGTTGTGTCATGAGACGGACAGAGAGTGACTTCATCCACCAGATCTTCAACGTTATGCTGGCCCAACCCGCTGGTATCCACCGGGGTATAGGAGCCTTGCCCCACCTGGGAAGAATCCACACACACAAAGCTGCCATTGGAGCACACCAGTTCTTTAGGCGGCCGGCACACCGGCGCGCCGCCGCTGCAACCGGACGAGCCGCCCGAAAAATACTGCAACCGGTACACGTCGTAGCATACTTTTTTGACGGCAGACGCTAAACCGGCTTCTTCAAACTTGGCCAGGGAATCGCCGTCGCACGTATCGCTTTGTCCGCCCGCCGGGCCTTTGTATACTCTGCCCGGTACGCAACAATCTTCGGGCTGCATAGAGCATTCCCCCCATTCACCAACGGACCATTGGCCGGTGGTTTCGTCGCACGTTACCGTGCGCAGTTGCGTACCGCACTCGTTACAAGTTTGCATGGTGGCGGGTTTCGGTTCCGGACAGGTGTTGCATTTGCATTCCCCGGTCCAGGCCCCTGTTACCCATTCGCCGGTAGAGGTATCGCAATCCACGGTGCGGGTTTGCGTGCCGCAACCGTTGGAGCAGGGTTGAGAATTGGCCGGGGCCACCCCGCTGCAACTGCATTCGCACGCACCGCTCCAGGCACCCGTTTCCCAAACGCCCGTAGAGGTGTTGCACGTTACCGTGCGGGTTTGTACACCGCAGCCGTTGGGGCAGGCTTGCGTGTTGGAAGGGCGGGCCGCGGTGCAATCTTTCACGCCGTCGTCCGCTACTTCCCCCTGGCATTCCGCCCCGCTCAAATAGTCCGCGCGGCTGCGCAGCGAAGAGCAAGAGGGATAATCTTTATTTAATTTGGCACAATCGGCGTCATCGCAGCACAAGCGGCCGTCCTGGTAGGAAGGCATTTGCAACGTGTAGCCGTATTTTCCTTTACTGTGGGCCTTAATACCCGTTGCGGTGGCCACATAGGTAAAGTTTTTGGTATCGGTGTTGGGGATAATATCCGACAGTTGGGATAAATCCTGCACATACTGTTTATCCAGGGCGCAGTGCCGTTCCTGTTCGGTGCGCACGGCGGCCATTAGTTCTTCGGCCTCGGTCGTTTTGCGGGTTTCCACCACTTTGTTAAATTTGGGAAGCACTACTGCAGCCAATACCCCAATCACCACTACTACCACCAGTAATTCCGTTAAGGTAAAGGCTTTCTTTTTGGCCGGAATCATACATTCTCCTTATCTGTCAAACAGCAAACGGCACATCCATTACGTGCCGTATACGGCCGCACGGGACGAATTTCCTTGGAACGGCCTTTCAAAACAAACGGCACAATAACATACAGTGTACTGTACAAAAAAATAAAAATACCGTGCAAGCCTGGCCTGCGCCTATAACCCAAACGGGGCGAACCGCAGTTCGCCCCATTTGCAAATTTCCGCCGGTCCGCTTTTATTTTTGCTGGCCGGTGCGGTCCTTGCGGTCGTAATAGTGCGTGTGCAGCAATTTGTGTGCCAACGGACCGCCGACTTTATCCAAAATCCGTCCGTACAGCGCCTGCACACCGCTGTTATCCTGCGACTTATAGGCCAGTTCCGTATCTTCCTGGTACAAGCCTTCGGCACGTTTGCGCCGCGGGGCCCAGCCGTCAAACTGCGGTTGGCCTGCGCCGGCCACACAACCGCCTTGGCAGGACATCACTTCAATAAAGTCGTAATGGTCCTTGCCGGCTTTGATATCATCCAGCAGCTTGCGCGCATTTTTGAGCCCGCTAACGACCGCGGTGCGGATTTTGACGTCGCCGATTTCCACGGTTTTTTCTTTAAACACGGTCCCTTCGCGCAGGCTGGAAAACTTGACGCTGCGGGCGTTGGCCGGGTCCAGCTCGGCCAGCGCGTAGCGCAAGGCCGCTTCCATCACGCCGCCGGACGCGCCAAAGATGACGCCCGCACCCGTTTTGGTGCCAAAGGGCATATCAAACCATTCGTTTTCCAGGTTCACAAAATCAATACCGGCTTCCTTAATCATACGGGCCAGGCCCACGGTGGTAACCACATAGTCCGTATCCGGGTTGTCGTTGACGTAAAATTCGTCGCGTTTGGCTTCAGTCTTTTTGGCCGAGCACGGCATAACAGCTACGACCACCAAATCTTCGCGTTTGCCGCCTTTGTCCTCGTAATCGGCCTTCAGGATGGGGCCCATCATTTGCATAGGCGAGCGCGCGGTGGACAGGTTAGGGATAAATTCGGGAGCGAATTTTTCCACATAGTTAATCCACGCCGGGCAGCAGCTGGTGAACTGCGGCAAATTGACGCCTTTTTTAAAGCGTTCCAAAAATTCGGTGGCTTCTTCCACAATCGTCAAATCCGCGGCGAAGGCCGTGTCGTACACGTAGTCAAACCCCAGCATACGCAACGCGGTGGCAATTTTGCCGTCCACATTCTGCCCTTGCGGCAGGCCGAACATTTCGCCCAGGCCCACGCGCACGGCGGGAGCAATGTGCACGGCCACTTTCTTTTTGGGGTCGTTGATGGCTTTAAAGACGTCCTCAATTTCCGACGAGTTCGGCATCAAAGCGCCGGTCGGGCACACGCGGGCGCACTGCCCGCAGGACACGCATTCGTGGCTTTGGCCGAGCTCTTTGTTAAAGGCCGTGGCGATTTTGGAGCGGAACCCGCGGAACGCAAAATCAATCGCGCCGATGCCCTGCACTTCGTTGCAGATGCGCACGCAGTTGCCGCACAAAATGCATTTGCTGTGGTCGCGCACCAAAGCCGGGGAAGTGGCGTCCTTGTGGCTGTCCAGCTTTTTGGATTTAAAACGGATTTCCGTTACGTCCATATCCTTGGCCAGCTTTTGGAGTTTGCAGTTGTTGGATTTGCTGCACAGGGTGCAATCGTGGTTACCCGACGAAAGCAACAGCTCCAGGTTGATGCGGCGCAAGTGGCGGATTTCGTCCGTATTGACGTGCACTTTCATCCCGTCTTTGGGTTTTACCGTGCACGAAGCCACAATGCCCATCCCTTCCACTTCCACCAGGCACAAGCGGCACGCACCGTAGGCGGCCAGCTCGGGGTGGTAGCAGAACGTCATAATGTTAAAATGCGCCTTGCGGATTAATTCCAACAGGTTTTTTTCGCCTTCAATCGGTACTCTTTTTCCTTCAATGGTGACAAATTGTTCTTTTTCCATAATTACGCTCCCGTTACCACGGCTCCAAATTTACAGGTGCTCTTGCACCCGCCGCACTTGATACATTTTTTGGGGTCAATGTGATGCGGTTTGCCCACGTCGCCGCTGATGGCACCCACGGGGCAGGCGCGTTTGCACATGCCGCAGCCTTTGCACTTGCTGGCCACAATTTCAAACCGGGCCAACGCTTTGCACACGCCGGCGGGGCAGCATTTGTCCACCACGTGGGCCAGGTATTCCTCGCGGAAGTGCTTGAGGGTGGACAGCACCGGGTTCGGCGCCGTTTTGCCCAACGCACACAGCGAGGCCTTCTGCACGGCTTTGGCCAGGTCTTCCAGGTTTTCCAAGGTTTTGAGCGTGGCTCGCCCTTCTACAATGTCGTTCAACATGGTAAGCATCTGCTCGGTTCCTTCGCGGCAGGGAACGCATTTGCCGCACGATTCGCGCTGGGTAAATTCCAAAAAGAACCGGGCCACGTTGACCATACACGTCTTGTTGTTCATGACGACCAACCCGCCGGAACCCACCATGGCTCCCACGGATTTAAGCGAATCAAAATCCAGCGGGATATCCAAATGTTCCCGCGTTAAGCACCCGCCCGAAGGCCCGCCGATTTGGGCGGCCTTAAAGGCCGATTTATTTACGGTGCCGTCGTCGTTTGTGGTGCCGCCGGCCACGTCGTCAATCACTTGGCGCAGGGTCGTGCCCATCGGCACTTCCACCAGGCCGGTGTTGGCAATGTGTCCCGTAACGGCAAACGTTTTGGTGCCCGGGCTGCCCAGGGTGCCGATTTTGCGGAATTCTTCCGCGCCCATTTCCATAATCTTGGGGACGGTGGCCAACGTTTCCACGTTGTTAATCACCGTCGGCTTGCCGAACAACCCGCTCTGGCTGGGGTAAGGCGGTTTGATACGCGGCATACCGCGTTTGCCTTCCACGGACGCGATTAAAGCGGTTTCTTCGCCGCACACAAACGCGCCGGCGCCTTCCATTACGTTGATTTTAAAATTGAGGCCGGAGCCAAAAACGTTTTCGCCCAAGATACCCAGTTCTTCGGCTTGTTTAATGGCCGTGCGCACGCGCTGAATGGCCAGCGGATATTCCATACGCACATAGATGTAGCCTTCATCGGCGCCGATGGCGCGCGCGGCAATCATCATCCCTTCCAGCACAGCGTTGGGGTTGCCTTCCATTACGCTGCGGTCCATAAAAGCGCCCGGGTCGCCTTCGTCGGCGTTGCAGATAACATATTTTTTGGCACCCGGTTCCACGCGGGTTAAATCCCACTTTTTGCCAGTGGGGAACCCGCCGCCGCCGCGCCCGCGCAGGCCGGAGGTAATCATCTCTTTGCAGACTTCTTCGTCCGTCATTTCCGTATAAGCGCGCTTGGCCTGGGCATAACCGCCGTGGGCGATGTATTCGTTGATGTCCTCGGGGTTGATGCGGCCGCAGTCGTGCAGCAAAATGCGTTCCTGCTTGGCATAAAAGGGAATATCGGCCAGCGTTTTGGCTTTTTGGTTATTGGCCGGGTTGTGGTAGAGCAGGCGGTCAATCACTTCGCCTTTCATCAATGTTTTTTCCACGATTTCCGGCACGTCTTCGGGTTTTACTTTGGTGTAAAAAATGTCGCCCACGCTCACCAGCGGGCCCATGGCGCAAAAGCCGCGGCAGCCGGAAAGGCTTAAATAGTTTTCGTGGCAATCTTTGGTGATTTGCAGGCAAAAGCCGATTTTGCGTTTTTCCATTTCCTGCTGGAACGCTTCGTACACTTTTAAGGAACCGCCGGCAATGCAGCCCGTTCCGCCGCAGATGACCACGCGGCCGGTAATTTTTTTGTAAGCGTCGTTGTAATCTTTGGCGATTTTTTCAATGTTTTTAGTCGGCATTTTTGGCCTCCGAAGCGATAACGGAATCAATAATTTCAACGGCTTTGGCCGGGGTAATCTGCCCGTGGACGACGTCGTCCATCACCATCACCGGCGCCAGCCCGCACGCGCCCAGGCAGGAAACGCATTCCAGCGTAAACATCATATCCTCGGTCGTGTCCTGGCCGTCCTTTAATTTTAATTTGTCTTTTACCGTATTGATTACAAAAGAGGAGCCTTTTACGTGGCAAGCCGTTCCGTTGCACACGCGGATGATGTGCTTGCCTTTGGGCGTGATGGCAAAGTGTGCAAAAAACGTGGCTACGCCAAACACGCGGGCCGGAGAAATATCCAGTTCGTTTGCGATAAAACGCATAATATCTTCGGGCAAATACTTGTATTCATCTTGTACTTTCTGCAGGATGGGGATTAATTTGGAACTATCGTACTGGTGGTCTTCCAGGATCTTTGCGGCGGGTGCAAATCTGTCTGTCATACTTTCTCCTTTTCCAAACGATAATAAGACTCTCGGCGCGCCAACTACGCGCACCGGTACGGCAGAGGACTGTTGTAATTTGAAATACGTCAAGCCAGGGACTTCTTCCCCCATTATAACTTGATTAGGGGGGCGTGTCAAACAAAATCACCGCCTAAAAACGCCTGAAAACAAAAACGGCGCGGGAATGTTTTCCCGCGCCGCGCCAAGGGGGTGCTTATCGCTGCCAGCCGTGCAGCCGGCTGTAATAATAATAGTTGCGGAGTTTATCCAAAATTTTACTGCCCCAATGCGGGTTGTATTCTAATTCCAACGGGCTGTAAATCATCCCGTCAAAGCCGGCTTCAAACATCTGGCGGCCCATTTGCTCCCGTTCGGCAAAGGCAGACATCGCCAAAATAACGCCCTTATATCCTGCGGCGCGCAGCGTGCCCGTCAAATAAAACCCGCCGCCGCCCGGCACCACAATGTCCGTTAAAATGACATCCGGTTTTTGGCCCTGTTTGGTGATGGTATAAAGTAAGGTTTCCGTGTTGCTGTAACAATAAATTTCGTACCCGTCCGGCAGTTCTTTATTTTCCTGCATCCACAGCAGGTTATCCAACACTTCCGGCTCGTCGTTTAACACGGCAATGCGCAGTTGCTTGGGCAACGCTTGGGCCAGCCGGGCCGACTGGCGCCCGCGCGGCGCGTGCAAGAAAAATTCCGCCTGGTTATACGTCCGGTTCGGGCAGGCATAACGCGTCTGATCCACTACCCCGCACAGCAGCGGATCCACCACTTGGGCGGCATAGGCCACATATTCGCGGGCGGCCCGGTAGGCTTCGTCTTTAGAAAAAATAAACGGTCTGATTTTTTCCAACCGGGCATTCAACTCCATAATTTTTTCGGTCCAGTAGCTTTTTTCGGCCGGAGCCAATGTGTGCTTTTCGGCGGGTTTGCTTTGGTAATACAAAAAAGGGTCCATTTCTTTGCGCAGTTCTTCAAAATACTTCATTGCCTGCCGGTATTCGTGCATTACATACACCGCCTGTTCCGCCGTAGGCCCTTCCAACCGGCTGATGCCGCGCGGTCGGACATATGTAAACAAGTGCCGCTCTATGTTTTTTTGGTAATCGGGAAGAACAGGTTTCCCGCCCAGCAAAATTTTACCTTGCACCACACGGGCATTGCGCAATACGCTGCTTTGCACAGCCGGGCGCAGCACGTGGCCCGCTTCCTTGCTAATCGCCTTTTCGGCAGTTTTTTTAATCAGGTTGCCTTGCGCCGCACACGGCCACGCAACCGCCAGTACCAACATAACCAACAAACTTCTTATCATTTCTTTCCGTTTTCCTCCATAAATTCATCCGTCTTTGCCAGCCGCCGGGCAATAACCTCCGCGCGGAAAAAACGCGGGGCACATTCCCCGCGTTTATAAAACAAAAGCCGGCAACGGCTATCTTTCCCAACCGTGTAGATCGCGGTAGTAAAAATAGTTTTGCAGCCGCTTCATAATCATCAGCTGCCAATGGTCGCTGAATTCAAAGCCTATTCCCTGCGGAATCATTCCGTCAAAGCCGATATCAAACAATTTGCGTCCGAGGGAAGCGTCTTCCTGGAAAGCGGCCAAGGCGATAATGACGCCTTCAAACCCGCGTTCGCGCAGCATAGCGGTCAAATAGCTCCCGCCGCCGCCCGGCACGATGATGTCCGTCAAAATCACGTCAAACGATTTCGGGCTGACGGAGGCGGCGTTAAGCATTTCTTCCGTATCGCGGTAGTAGGAAATTTTCCACCCCGGGAAAAACCGGTTTGCTTCGTGCATGGCTTTCATCCGGCGCACCACGCTGGAGCGGTCGTTTAACACGGCCATTTTTAAACCTTGCGGCAATTTCTCCGCCGTTTGTTTTATCCGCACCGAAGACGGCAACACGCCTTTCCATAAGGCGTCTTTATTGGCTTTGGGCGTGTACAAAAAGAATTCTTCAAAATCATACGTCCGGTCGGTCCGCTCCACTTTGTCGGCAAGCAGCGTCCCGCGCAGGAACGGGCTGACAACCCCCGCCGCAAAGGTTACGTATTCCCGTGCGGCTTTATAAGCCGGGTCATCCGGCGATACAAACGGTTTTAAACGCATCAGTTGGGAGTGCATATGGCTGATTTTTTCCGCCCATTGGCCGCGCTCGGTAGGGGTTAAGGTGCGTCTTTCGCTGGGTTTGCTCTGGTAGTACAAAAACGGGTCCGATTCCTGTTTAAACGCGCGGAATTTGCCCATCACTTCCCGGTACAGCCGCTGCGCCAGCGCCATTTGTTCGGGCGTCGGGTCCTGCAGCAGGCCGATGGCATGTTCTCGGGCGGGGACAGAAGCCAAAATATGCCGTTCTATCGCGGCCATATTGGCAGAAAGCGCCGGCTTGGGGCCCAAAAGAATTTTCCCTTGTACTTGGCGGGCATTGGCACGGCGCAAAAACTGCTGGCGCGCTTGCGTTTGCAGCAGTTGGTGGGCGTCTTTGGAAAAGGCTTGTTTGAACAGGTTCCGGCCGGTTATTTCTTTTAGCAAATGGGTTTGAGCAGCACACGGCAGGGCTATGGCAAAAGCCAACAGCAAGGTCAATTTTCGCATAACATCTCCTTATTAAACAGCGGAAAACTCCGCCGGGGATATCTATATAAAAAATATCAGTTAAATAACCCTTATACAAGGGTCAAAAGACCCAGTTTGTATTGGGACCGGACCTAATTTATTCGGAAATGTCAGAGGACAACGGAAAGCACAATAAAGTAGCCCGCCATCAGCGTCAGCCCGGTGGGAACGGCGATAGAGGCCCATTCGCGGCTTTTGATACCCAGTTTTTCGGCCGCTACGATGTTGGGCAGGTTGCCCTGCACCAGCATACTGCCAAACGCCGCCAAACCGATAACCATATACACCAGGTCTTTTTGGGAAATGGTGGGCACAATTTCAATGGCGGCCAGGGTGGCGTTATCAATAATCACCGATACCGCATTGGCCAAAAATAACACTTTGCCGCCCAAGTGCGTAATGGTGCTTTGGGCCAGCGGACGCAGCCCGGCGCTGATTAAATTAAGCGCCGCCACGAACATATAGATGTGCCACGTACGCCGCAGCATAGAGCCGTACGTTTCTTTATCTTCGCGGATGTGCATCTGCATGGTGGTGCCTGCGTTGCGCGCGCTGTATCCGGCCGCGGCCGACAGGAGCACAATGGCAGGGGTAATCCACCAAAAGAAATTTTTAAGTAAAAAGAAAAAGTCCGCATGGTGCGGGGCGCCGGCCAGGGCGTTATTAATGGTCAGCCCCAGCGGTTCGGCCAACGGCGTGAGCACCGCGCCCAACCCGATGGCGTAGCAGGCAAACACCGTAATGCGCACGGTGGCGGTGCGTTCCAGGCTGACTACTTTTAACACTTCGGCCAGCACCAGGGCGGAAACCGTCACACTCACGAGCGAGGACGTCATCCCCAACAGAAAAATCAGCAGCGCAAAGCTGTAACGCGGCTCCAACTTGCGGAAGAACGCAAACAACACCCGGAAAATATACCGGGAGTAATTGTTGAAAATCACACTGACGACCAGTACGATAAACGCCACGTTCACCGGGAAGTTCAGCGTTTCGTACAAAAATTGCGTGCTCCAGCCGCCGCTGATTGTCACCGCCACGGCCCCCACGCCCAGCAAGAAAACTTCCAAGTGGCTTTCCACCCAGCGCGAAGCAAGCGGCCACACCAACAAATTGATGACCACTATGCCGAGCAATGCATTTACCCACCACGGGGTTGCCACTAAAGTTTCCATAGGTATATTTTACAAAAACATCGGCTATTGCGCCCGAAAGATTTGGATTAAAAAGCGCGTTGAGGGAACGCGGAAATTGTAGTAAAATACAAAAGTAACGTAATTCACGTTAAAGGAGAAAAAAATGAGAAAAATTATCGTACTCGCTTTCGCGCTGGCCATGAGCGCCGCTTGGCCCACCAGCGTCCGCGCGGCGGATGACTGCGGCTGTGCCGCGGGAGACGTGACCTGCATTAATAATTGCACGCTGTCCAAAATTACCGCTTTGAGAAAAGACATCCAAAGCAAAAAAGAAGCCGCCATTGCCAAAATTCAAGCGGCCAAAGAAAACGCGAAACAAAATACCGAAGTAAAGGCCAAAGCCGAAGAAGCTAAAGCCAATGCTAAAGCCGCGGCGGAAGAAGCCAAAGCTAATGCCAAGGCCGCCAAAGAAGAAGCCAAGGCCAAAGCTAAAGCCGCTAAAGAAGAAGCCAAGGCCAAAGCCGAAGCCGAAAAAGAAGCCTTAAAGAAAGCCAAAGAAGAAGCCAAAGCCAAGGCTAAAGCCGCTAAAGAAGAAGCCAAAGCGAAAGCTGAAGCCGCCAAAGAACAGGCCAAAGCCGAAGCGGCCGCCAAAAAAGCGGCGTTGAAACAAGCCAAAGAAGACGCCAAGGCTAAAGCCAAAGCCGAAAAAGAAGCCGCTGAAGCCAAAAAAGAAGCGGCCAAACAAGCCGCTAAAGACGCCAAAGAAGCCTTAAAAGCGGAAAAAGAGGCTTGGAAAGCGCTTTCCAAATAAGGTTTTTACATACCTTAAAAAACCCGCTCCTTACGAGCGGGTTTTTTTATGGCCTATAAATCAGCGGGGTTCGCCGCGGGCGGCTGGGTGTTTTCGCCCGCCGGGCTTACGGCCGAAGCAGTGCCCGTAGACGGGGCCGAAGCGCTTTCCGAAGGCACAGGGGCAACCGGTTCCAACGCAGCGCCCGTATGGAAGATGGGAGCCGTGGACGCGGCGGACGGCTGCACGGGCAACGCAGCAGCCGGTTGAGAAGTTTCGGGTGCGGAAGACTCGTCCGTTACCGACGCGGGAGCCGCCCCGGAGGAATCGGATAAAACGTCTTGTGCCGGAGAAACAGACGCAGGGGGTTCCGCGTCTTCGCCCGTTTCATTAGGAGTCGGCGGCAACGCGGAAGCATCCGGCACGGATACAGTAGGCGCACCCGGCTGGTCAGACGAAATTCCTTCCGAGGCCGTTTGCGGCGCGGCCGCCTGCACCAGCGAATCAGAAGCTGTTTGCACGGACGCTGTTTCCGGTGCGGCGGACGGTTGTGGAGCAGGTTCTTGGTCGGCGGTTACGGGTGCTGCCGTTTGCGTGGCGGTTTCCGGCTGGGCCTGCGGCTCCTTTGTTTCCGGCACGGTGCCTGCCGGCGCCGTTGTGTCAACGTCCGTTTGCGGCGCGGCCGTTGCTTGTGCCGTGCGGCACTCACTCCACGGATCCGCAATCCATTGGCCGGTTAACGTATCACACGAAAATCCGCGGCTTTGGGTGCCGCCCTGCGCGCAGGGTTGTTCCTGCGGGGCCGGGCGCGGGCCGGACACGGCCGAGCAATCGCACGTGAGCGGAATGCTGCATTCCCCCCATTCGCTCCAGGTATCGGTGGCCGGGTCGCAGGTGCGGGTTTGCTGGCCTTTGTCCTGGCAGCCGCACGGGCGGGAATCGGGCCCGGGGCACAAAGCGGTTTTCTTGGCGGTGGAGCATTCCTCGCCGGATTGGTAATCGGCGCGGGCGGTCAAATCGGTGCACGAAGGATAATTTTTGCCCAGCCGCTTACAGGCTTCGGGCGTTTCGCAGCACAGGCGGCCGTCTTCGTAAGACGGCATACGCAGCACATAACCGTATCCGCCCTTGCGGTGTGCTTGCGCCCCGGCCGGCAGCAGCGTGTACGTAAAGTATTTCCCTTCCGCCGTGCCCAACACGCCCGGCAGGCGGGCAAAATCCGCCACGTAGCGTTTGTCCGACACACAGCGCTGTTCCTGCTCCGTACGCAAGGAAGACAGCCACGCTTCCGCCTCTTCGGTTTTGCGTTGTTCTGCCTTTTTGTACAGCCACGGCACGGCTGCCGCGGCCAAAATGCCAATCACCACCACCGCCACCAACAGTTCCGGCAGGGTAAAACCTTTGGTTGTTTTCATACCTGCTCCACCCGATATTTAAATATCCCTTTCTTATAGTATATCTTGCTTTGGCCCGGAAACAACAATTTTTTGCGCCCAATAAAAAACCCCGCCGCCCAACAGGCCGCGGGGTTACGATAAAAAGCCGTACGAATCAGATGATAATCATTTTGATAGCCATTACAATCAACATCAACCCGGCCACCAATTCCACCCGTTTGCTGACAATCGTTTTGGACGTTTTTTTGCCCAAGTGAAAACCCAACATCGTCAACACGAAAGAGATAATAAGCAACAAAATCAGCTGCGGCAGGTAGGCTTTGTCCATCGTTTCCACGGCGTATCCCACCAAAAAGGAATTTAAGCCGATCACGCTGGAAACTTTCACCAATTTGCGTGTATCGTCCACATCCACATTGTTAAAGCTGGGGGATTTTTCAATAGATTCCATCATAAATTTAATACCCAACAGCAGCAGGAACGCAAACGCCACCCAGTGGTTGGCAAAGTGCACCCACGAGCGGAAGAAAATCATGCTGGCAATGTATCCGACGGTAAACCAGAGGGCATTAAACCCCGCAAAGAACAGCCCGAGTTTAATGGAAAAAATGCTTTTTTTATCGGGCGACAATTTAATCGCCGACATATTGGCCGAAACCATATTGTCCACGCAGATACACACGAAAATAATCAGTACGGAAATTATGCCCATAGCCGGACCTCCATTCAGATACCTGATTCTACCAAATGCCCACACCTTCAAGCAACAATTTAACGCCAATGAGCATCAGTACAATGCCCCCCAGCGCTTCCATCACTTTGCCAAACTTGCGGCCCAGATAGGCCCCTACGTAAAATCCGCTCCAGCTGGTTACAAACACGCACACCGTCAGCGTTGCCACGGTCAGCCAAAACGGCGCGGCCGTAAATGCCAGCCCCATCCCCACCAGCAACGCGTCCAAACTGGTGGCTACGGCCAGGGCGCACAGCGTTTTGAAAGAATGCAGTGTGCACACGTCGGCCTCGGCCTGCGCTTCGCGCGATTCCTTCACCATGCGCGCCCCGATTACCAGCAAAATAATAAACGCAATCCAATGGTCCACCGCGCCGATATACTTGCCCACTCCGGCCCCGCACAGCCAGCCGGCGGCAAACATCACAAAATGCGCCGCAGCAAACAGCGTGCTGACCTTAAAAATGTACGTTTTGGCAATTGCCTCGCGGTGGGCACACCCCGAAGCAATGGTCACGGCCCAATTGTCCATAGACAGGCCCAACGCCACTAATAAGGAAGACAGTATATTCATACCAAATATGATAACATTTTTTATATATTACCCTGTAAGGAAACGCCATGGAATCACTCAAAGAGTTGTACAAAATTGGAATGGGCCCCTCCAGCAGCCACACCATGGGCCCGCGCAAAGCGGCCGACGCTTTCAACCGCCAATATCCCGCGGCGGTCAGCTTTAAGGTTTTTCTATACGGTTCCCTGGCCGCCACCGGCAAAGGGCACCTGACCGATTTTACCATTAAAGAAGCCTTCTATCCCAAACCCGTGGAAATCGTGTGGGAATACAATACCTTTCTGCCCAAGCACCCCAACGCCCTGCGCCTGCAAGCGCTGGACAAAGCCGGCCACATTATGGGCGACAAAGTGTTTTACAGCATCGGCGGCGGCGCCATCCGCGACGATGAGAACTTCGGCCAACAATTAAACAACATCTACCCCCACCACTCCATGGAAGAAATTTTGGAATATACCTCTCAAAAGCGTATGCTGCTGTGGGAATATGTGGAAGAATGCGAAGGGGCCGACATTTGGGACTATTTGGAAACTGTTTGGAAGACCATGCAGGCCACGATGAACCGCGGCCTGGAAAAACGCGGCGTACTGCCGGGGTCGCTCAACCTGGAGCGCAAGGCCCGGCGCTACCTGTACAAGGCGGAAAATTCCCCCCAGTACCTGCGCCGCATGAACAACCTGTTTGCCTACGCCTTGGCCTGTGCGGAAGAAAACGCCTCGGGCGGCGTGGTCGTTACGGCGCCCACGTGCGGCTCGTGCGGGGTGGTGCCCGCCGTGTGCCGGCTGGTGCAGGAAATTTGCGAATTTGAAGACAACACCATCATCCGCGCCTTGGGCACGGCCAGCCTGTTTGGCAATATGGCCAAGGCCAATGCGTCCATCTCCGGCGCCGAAGTGGGCTGCCAAGGGGAAGTGGGCGTGGCGTGCGCCATGGCGGCCGCGGCCACCTGCCAGCTGGAAGGGGCCGACAACCGCCGCATTGCCTACGCCGCGGAAATGGGGTTGGAACACCACCTGGGGCTTACGTGTGACCCGGTGGACGGCTTGGTGCAAATCCCGTGCATAGAACGCAACGCGCTGGCCGCGTCGCGCGCGCTGGATTGCGCCACCTACGCTTTGATGTCGGACGGGGACAACCGCGTCTCGTACGACGACGTCCTGGCCACCATGATGCAAACCGGCCTGGACATGAACAAAGATTACCGCGAAACCGCCCGCGGCGGCTTGGCGCGGTTCTTTAAAGAAAAAGTATTACGCATCAAGGGGGATGCAAAATGAAAGTAATGGAAGCAATCCTGAAAAGAAGAAGTATCCGGCAATTTACCGACCAACCCATCGCCAAAGACGATTTGACCACGCTCCTGCGGGCCGCCATGATGGCCCCCACCGCGCGCAACTGCCAGGAATGGGAATTTGTGGTCGTGCAAAACAAAGATACTTTCAAAAAAATGATGCACGTGCACCCGCACGCCAAAATGTTGGAACAGGCCGCCTGCGCCATTGTGGTCTGCGGCAACACGCAGCGCGAACACGCCCCCGGCTACTGGATGGCCGATTGCGGCGCCGCCACGCAAAACATTCTGCTGGCCGCTACGTCTTTGGGCATCGGCAGCGTGTGGTTGGGCGTGTACCCCAACGAAGAACGCATGGAGGGACTCGCCAAACTGTTGGGTCTGCCGGACTACGTCAAACCGCTCAACATCATCGCGCTGGGATACCCCAACGAGAAAAAAGAAGACGTGGACCGCTTTGACCCCGCCAAAATACACAACGAAAAATGGTAACAACGGGTTAAACGCCCTTTACTGCAGTTTCGCAAAAAGCGGATTTGCAAAAATCCGCTTTTTGTATTTTCCGAATTTTTCCCGGCACATTCACTTTACAGTGTAAACTCAAAATGTTAGTATCAAACAAACAGGCGACAGTTCGTTTCTGCTAAACGGGGCACACTGCTCTATCACCACAGAAATCAAAGCCCCTCTAACAAGCTGGAAACTACTGCCAGGGGCGGCTAGACCGTGCGGCACAGCCCAGAGGACGAATATGATAAAAAAATATATCTTTTTGTTTGCCTTTTGCACTTTATCGGCACTCGCGGCCGACCTTTTTGCCCAACCGGCGCACCCGAAGCAAGATTCTCAAGTCGTGTTACAATCCGTTTGCCAGTCCTTCATGCAACATAATGACTCCGAAGCGTTCCGAAAAGCCTATTTGCCCTTGGAAAAGAAACGGGATTTGCTCCTGTTGGTGGACCCGGAGCACACTCTGCCGCCCAATTATGAGCCGCATGATTTAATCCGCGTACCGAGAGGATTCCTGCGCAAGGAAGCTGCTGTTTGGTTCTACAAAATGAAGCAGGCTGCCAGCGAATCGGGTATTTATTTGTCCCCTGTATCCACCTACCGCCCTTACGAGTATCAGCTGTATCTAAAGGGACGCACCTCCAATCCGGAGCAAGTAGCAAATCCGGGGCAGTCCCAACACCAATTGGGCACCGCCATTGATTTTAATACAACAGAAGTCAAAAACGAATCCTTGCCCGCCCTGCAATGGCTTAAACAACACGCCGGAGAATACGGGTTTAGTTTGTCCTTTCCCAAAGGGGAGGAAGAGGAAACGGGATACCCCTTTGAACCCTGGCATTACCGCTATATTACCCAGGAAGGCGTGGCCATGCAAAATAAATTTTTTGGCGGAAGCCAACATAAAATGCTGCTCTTCTTAAATATGTGCCTGTGGAATAAACCCGACCCCAAAGCCGCTACACAAAACGACTGATATTTTTGTTTTTCCCCGTCCATACGCAAACATGCCGGACGGGGAATTTTACGTCCCCCCCCCGCGCCTGACCCTTGTTTTGGCCGTTTTCCCTTTTTTCATGCCAGCCCCAAAAATGCTACTATCAAAAAAAGGTTATCCTTGCCCTAAATACGCGTAAGTAAGAGGAATTCACGTGAAAAAATCGTTCTCTTTTTGGCAATTTTCGGCCCTGCTGCTTATCTGCACGGCCGTCCTTTCCACCGGCATTTTTCTGTACGTAAACCGGCTTAGCACGCTGCTGCATAAGGATATGACTACCTACTTGTCCGAAGTAGCCAAGCAGGGTGTAAACACGATTGAAGCCAAGGTGCAGGACGACCTGAACTTGTTAAAAAGCATCGCCACCGCCGTCAGCGCCCTGCCAAACCCGACCGAAAAAGACATCATCCAACTGATGAAAGCCGAAACAAAGGCGAATAATTTTAAACGCATGGGGTTCGTCTATCCGGACGGAATGGCCGTGTTAAGCGATGATTTGCTGCTGGATATTTCCAAGGAAAAACATTTCCAAAAAGCTATCGCCGGTCAGGCCAACATTTCCAACCTGGTGATTGATGGTTCCGACGGGAAACGCATTATTATAGAAGCCGTTCCCGTCCGCCACGCGGGCGAAATCATCGGCGTTCTGTTTGCCACCCGCTCCACCGAGGAATACGCCCACGTGCTGGACATCCCCAGCTTTGGCGGCGACGGATACTCCATCGTTGTGCAGGCAAACGGGGATAAACTCATCGGTACGCGCCACAAAAACGCCGTCAGCGGGTTTTACAACATTTTTAATTCCCCCGACGACCCCGCCCACGACCTGGCCCACGCCATTCAAGCGGATTTCCAGCAACGCAAAAGCGGCAACATTCAATATAAATCCGCCGAAAAAGGCGAATTGCACATCAGCTACGAGCCTACCCGCATTAACGATTGGTACTTACTGTCCGTTGTGCCTACGGCCCGTTTGTCGGCCCAGGTAAATGCGTTTATCACGCTGCTATTGATTTTGTGTTTAGCCGTAGCGCTGGCCGGGCTGTTGGTATGGGGGTATATTTTCCTGCAGCAAAAACGCAGCCGCGAACAACTGTTCTCGTATGCATACGTGGACCCTGTAACCGGATTTCCCAACGCGGAGGCCACCCGCCCCGAAGCCGAAAAATTGTTAAAAGAAAACGCCTCCACCCGTTACGCTTTGGTAGCCATGGATGTGAGTAAATTTAAAATTTTTAACGAGCAACACGGCTACGATGTGGGCAACATTTTGTTAAAACACATCGCCCGTATTTTAAAAAATAATTTGCAGAGCAACGAACTGTTCACCCGCATTTACGGCGATTATTTTGCGTTGCTCCTGGCTTACGAAAACGAAGGCGCTTTAAAAAACCGCCTGGAATTGATTGGCGAGCAGATTACCAGCTTCCAAACCGAAAACCGCCAAGCCTATACACTGCTGATTTCTTTTGGCGTGTACCCCGTGGAGAACCGCACCATGCCGCTGCGCGATATGTACAACCGCGCCGCCGTGGCCAAGAGCCGCGTGAAAGGGCGGTATGATGAAATCGTGTCTTTCTATCGCCCGGATTGGCAAAAAACGTTGGAAGAAGAAGACTTCATGGAACGCCATATGCAACAGGCGTTTAAAAAGGGTCAAATGCGCTTTTTGCTGGAACCGATTGTGGGTTTGGCAGACGGCAAAACCAGTGCCGCCATTGCACGCGCCGAGTGGCATATTCCCGACCGCAAAGAACCGCTGAAAATGGAGCAATTCCTGCCGGTGTTCCGCAAAAACGGGTTCATTTTTCAGTTTGACCGCTTTTTATTTGAGTCAGCTTGCCAAACCCTGGCAGGCTGGCAGAAAGCCGGCACTCCGCTGCTTCCGCTGGTAGTCAATTTGTCTAACGAACTTTTTTACGATGCGCATTTTGTGCAACGCTTGGAACAAAAGGCAGCTTTGTACGGGGTGGAACCCCGCTGGCTGGTGGTGGAACTGACGGAAACGTCTCAAACGGATTTTCTGCCCCAGCTGGAACGCGCCGGGCAGGAACTGCGCAAAGCCGGGTTCGGCCTGACGGTGCGCTACGCGTGGAAAGGCGTGACGCTGGCCAATATCTTCCAGCATTTACCGGTGGAAGGCATTAAAGTGGCCTCCGGCATCTGGTCCCCGCAGGCAGATGAAAAACAACGCGCTATGGCACAGGCCATGGTGGCTATTTGCCGCCAATTAAACATTTTCCTGGCGGCGGACGATGTGAAAACGCCCGAAGAGCAAGCCCATATTAAGCAGCTGGGTTTCCAGTATGCAGCGGGCGCGGCCGAAGCGCCCCTTCAAACACCGGACGAGCTGGCCAAGCATGTGGCCCAAAGCTAATCCCCGGTCGCAAACGGCAAAGGATAGCCGGAATGCGCCGTGGTAAACGCCCCGGGTGGGGCCGCTGTGTTTGCCGTGCGGAACGGGTGCCTTTTGCAGGGACGGAAGGAAATTGGTATAATATGGTATAGATTTATGGTGGATGTAGCTCAGCTGGTTAGAGCGCCGGTCTGTGGAACCGGAGGTCGCGGGTTCAAATCTCGTCATCCACCCCATATTTACTCCCATCGAACTTTGGATGGGATTTTTTAATGCCTAATTTAGGGCTTTCCCCTCTTTCGTCGTCGGTAAAAAAGGCCTAATTCCCCTGCGATATCAAATAGATAGATTTTCCTTATCCCGTCTTTTCGCCCTTTCAGCTACTTTTTTGCTATCTTTCTATCTATTTTGCAAAATTTAACACTAAAAACTTAATTTTATTTTAAGAGTTGGCTAACCCGAGCCGCCGTAAGCCCCAAAGCCCGCGCACATGCGGCCTGGCTAAGGCCGTTTAGGCGCATATATTCGCGGATTTGTAGCGCCAAGGTCTGTTTGTACAAGGCTTTATCCACCTTGGGCTGTTTGTCCGCTTTTCGGGCCACCAATTCGGACCGTTTCCAAGGGCCGGAGTGCGGTTTTACATTAGCACAGAACGAAAATTCGGTTCTATTGCGCAAAACAACCGTAATTTTGCTTTCTTGATATTCGTACCCAATACGGCAGATAATAGATTTAAGGGTTTCTTCTTGCTCGTATTCGGATAATTGCTCAAATAGGGCCCGGCTGAGAACCCCATTTTTATCCAATTCTGCAATAAGCGCCAAATGGAACTCTCGTTGTCGTACCGTCCGTGTGGGACAGGACTTATAGCCCTCTTCTCGGCACTTCCGGCAAATGTAATAAAAATGTTTCGTATTTTTCTTTTTCCCATAAATAGGAACCATTGGGCTGCCACAGGCTTCGCAAAACAATAAACCACGCAAGATGCCAGGAGTTGCTTTCCGTACCGTCTCATACATTTTTCGTCCATTATTTAACAGTTCTTGCACCGCCTCAAAGGTTTCTATGGACACAATTCCATCGTGTTCACCATCATAAATTTTCTTTTTGTAAAGGACCTTCCCAATATACAGCGGATTATGAATAATATGATAAAGTTGCGCACGCGAAATAGGGCGTGCCGGTAAAACCCGCCCATTTTTGCATTTCCGCTCCCGAAGAACAATTCCCCGCTTTTCTAGTTGCGCAAGTACCGGAACAACACTTTTTTCTTCCAGTACGCTATTAAAAATGAATCGTACTTCTTCGGCGGTTTCTGGGTGTGGTACCAACTTATGGGCTTTTTCATCTAACTGGTACCCAAATGGAATTCCTCCACCTAAAAACTTTCCTTTCATACGGGAGGCCGCCATTTTATCCCGCGTGCGTTCGCTAATAATTTCGCGCTCAAATTGAGCAAACGATAACAAGATATTAAGCGTTAGCCGTCCCATAGAGGTTTTGGTATTAAAATTCTGCGTGACAGATACAAACGACACCTCACGCTTATCAAAAAATTCTAGTAACTGGGAGAAATCCAGCAAAGAGCGTGATAATCTATCCACCTTGTACACGACCACGCAATTTACCTTGCCCAGTTTGATGTCCTCTATCAAGCGCTGCAAACCGGGGCGATCGGTATTCGCCCCGGTATAGCCACCGTCATCATAAGAGGTTTCTAGCGCCTGCCAGCCTTCCCCACGCTGGCTTTTAATAAATGCCATACAAGCCTCACGCTGGGCATCTAGCGAGTTGAAATCCTGTTCCAATCCCTCACTGGTAGATTTGCGGGTATAAACCGCACAGTTCATCGGTTTTATAATGTCACTCATAAGCCGAAGAAATAATACCCGCTTAAATGTTGTCCCGTGATGGCACACGCCACGGCGGACAGGGTTTTGAAATATTTATTATTGTATTCAAAACCGTGTTCCAACACTTTGACCACAACAAGATGCCCTTTGTACTTTTTCTCCAATATAGAGCCGGGCAGCGGGATACGGATATCCCGCAGTTTTTGATCCTTATTGTTGTATTTTTCGGCCCGCTGCTTATTTTTAGAAATTAATTGGGCTAGTGGATTAATCTGTGTGGCCACTTCTCGCAGTTTGGCCAATTCTGTGGGGCCAGATATGGGTTTGGAGGATTGTAGGTTATTCCCAGTCGGTTTAGCAGTAATCGCTACTTGCGCCTTTTTGTCTCCGTTCCCCACCTGTTGAGACTTGTCGCTTGATTTATTTCCAGCATTTAATGTCACAGTTTTTTTCTTCATAAAAACTCCCGATAGTTAAGTTTAATGGGCTATCTTTTGCCCATCTCTATTACCGCTTACTATCGGGAGATAAGTCAAGTTGGTTCTAGTTCTTATTTAATAAACGGCTTACATATCGGTAATATGTATTAGACGGATATTTGGACAAAATTTGTGCTAACTCCGCTTTGGCAATAAAACCTTTCTTTAAGGCGATTTCTTCCAAACACGCTATTTCTATCCCTGGGTTTAACTGCATACTATGCACAAAATTTGCCGCTTGCAAGACGCTTTCGTGCGTTCCTGTGTCTAACCACGCAAATCCACGCTCTAATCGCGCGACGTGCAAAGTATTATGGACTAAATACACTTTGTTTAGGTCTGTAATTTCCAACTCTCCGCGCGAGGAAGGTTTTAATTGTTTGGCATAAGAAACAACCTTGTTATCGTAAAAATATAGCCCAGTAACCGCAAAATTGCTTTTTGGGGTTTTAGGTTTTTCTTCCAAAGATACAGCATTTCCGGCTTTATCAAAAGATACCACGCCAAAGCGTTCCGGGTCTCTTACCTCGTATGCAAACACAGTGGCTCCCGCAGTATTTTGCTTAGCACTTTGTAAAATTTGCTCAAACCCGTTTCCATAAAAGATGTTATCCCCTAAAATAAGGGCCACCCTATCCGCACCGATAAAATCTTCCCCTAATATAAACGCATCGGCAATACCCTTTTTTACCAACTGCGGCACATAAGATAACGAAATACCCCATTGGGAGCCGTCCCCCAGCAATTTTTTAAAGTTTTCTATATCTTCGGGGGTGGTAATAATCAAAATATCCCGTACCCCCGCCATCATAAGGGTTGAAAGCGGGTAATAAATCATTGGTTTATCGTAAATAGGTAGTAAAATTTTGGAAATGGGCAAAGACGCCGGATACAACCGCGTGCCTGCCCCGCCTGCTAAAATAATCCCTTTCATGCAATTTCTCCTGTTATGAAAGTAACAATTGGCTCTACATGCCAGCATTTAGAATCGATTCCTAATGGCAGGAGCTGCCATTAGATATTGGTATAATGATTCTAATCCCTTTGTTTTTTTTGCTCGAGTAATTATATATGTGGTTTTTTTGTCTTTAATTTTCAAAAATTCTTTTCTTAAGACTGCCGTCACCAAATCCTGTGCTTTTACCCCCCGTATACATTTATATTCTTTTGGACAAGAATCAAACAAGGGATTTAACATATCCTTAGGGCAAAGGTCACATGGTGTCGTTGAAAATATATGAACATGATTGTTATAACCACCATAAATTTCTGGCTCAGCCCCCCAAGCAATAATAGCGGGACAATTCACCGCTTCAGCTAGATGCATTAATCCTCCGATTGTACCAATAAATGCATATGCTTCTTTTAATATAGCCGCACTTTGACGAATGGAAAGTCCACATTGATATTCCACCCCTGCAATAGGCGTGTCAGAAGGACCCCCTATTTGGATAAAATGAAAATCCTTTTTTAATAAAGAAACGGTTTCCTGTATAGTATTTAACGGAAGAGTTTTATAAGGAACGTTTCCTCCACTCATCACACAAATCAATTTTTTTTTACCCGTAAATTTAAATTTCTCTTGTTTTGATAAATAAAGCTTAGGTTGACAGTCTATTTTCCCCGTAAGCCCCAACTGAGAACATAAAGTTGCTTGCATAGGAACTAGGGGGAAATGTAATTTTGCTTGTGCATCATAATATGCCGAATTTAAAAAATGCAAATTAAATTTCATTTTAGATAACTGGAGCGACGAAGAAGTATTAGGAGAAAGAGACTCCCATATTATATGTGGAGAAACATCTTGCAAAACCAAGCAGTATGGACAGTTAGCAAAAATTTCCGGTTCATCTACTAGTAAAAGTAGTTTTTTCCCCGTTTTTTTTGCATAAACAGTAGCTGCTCCTAATAATAAAATTTGATCTCCAATACCTCGCCAACTAAAATAAACATCAGTATAACCCTTTTTATATGCTTTTTTATAGGTAATAAAGGTTTTGTTCTTATCATAATGTTTAGCCTTATTCAACTTTTTTTGCCAATAATTAGGAATATTAGTTGTCGAAAAAGTACTTTTTATAATCTTTGTTATTTTATGTCTTATTTCCGACAAAACAACTATTAAAAAATTCCTTAAAAAATAGCGTTTATACCATTTACTCAAATGGAGAACATGCATTTCTTTAAAGTCATTATTAAAAAGAATCTTAGTTCCTATTAATTTACGATACAAATATAATAATTTTAAATAATGAAAGATGCTCTCATTAGATCTTTTATCTAGTTCCCAACTTAAAATTCTTAACTGCAAAACCAAGAATTTATTTTCCGAGAAAACATTTAGTCGTTGTAATTCCCTTTTTAAATAACGAAATACCCTGATATCATTTTTTATTAATTTATGAAATGACAGAAGCACTCTTGAATTACTACCATTACGTACTCTCCAATATACGCCATCATAATTAAGGAAATAAGTGGTATGTGCCTTCATAAACGCTGGGATAGTAAATCCAATATCTTCACCTGGTGAAGCTTTCTCAGTATTAAAAAGTTGTAAGGATAATATAAATTCACGACGAAATGCTCTTGCCCATACGGCTGTAGCGTATAAAAAATCAAAGTCTTTTATACTTACAAAGCGACTATCTCCTTGTGGGCACCAAGAACACACAGAAAGATTTCCTGATGTTTGTAATTGTTTAAAATTAAAAGTGCATATATCAATGTTGGGATATTTATTCACAACTGAAGAAATCTTCAGGCATAAATCTTTGGCCATAATATCATCGCCATCAAGAAATAATATATACTCTCCGGTGGCACACATTATGCCTTTATTTCGAGTAGCTCCCAAGCCTATGTTTTGTTCATTAACAATTACATTAACACGCTTATCTTGCTTTTGATATTTATCCAAAATTAATCTAGAAGTATCTGAAGAGCCGTCATCTATGCATATAAGTTCTAAATCCCTAAAACTCTGATTTAAAACACTGTTCAGGCACTCGTCCAAATAGTCAGCTACATTATAAACAGGAATAATAATTGAAAATTTACAACTCATATATTTCTCTCATAGAATGCAAACAAGTGTGAATGTCACTATATTTGGGCACCCACCCTAGGATTTTTTTTGCTTTTTGGTTATTGGCCATTACAAGAGCCGGATCTCCATTTCTTCTAGGAGCTGCCTCCCATGGAATCTTATATCCAAACTCCGCTTCGGCGGCAGAAAGTAACTGAAAGACAGAAAGGCCTCTTTGACTTCCTAAATTAAAGATATTGGAATCTCCCCCATTGAACAAATATGTTAAGGCTTGTATGTGGGCCTCCGCTAAATCAGAAACATGAACATAATCTCGTACACAAGTGCCATCTGGGGTTGGATAATCCACACCGAAAATGTTAAATTTTTTTCTTTCCAAAAACAACATCTAACAGAATTGGAAATACATTTTCAGCATTGCGTTCTGGATATCGAATGCGACCGGAAATATCATAACCAACAGCATTAAAAAAACGGAGTGAGACTGTTTTTATATTACATATATTGTGAAATCCAGCAAATAACTCCTCCGCTATTTTTTTTGTTGTTCCATAAAAATTTATAGGATTCAAAGGCATATCTTCTGAAATTGGAGTATCAAGTGTTGGCAATCCATATACAGCAGCAGTAGAAGAAAAAATCAAGTATGGTATTTGTTCTTGTTTCATTTGGGTCAATAGATTAAATGTACCCAACACATTTGTTTGCATATAGGGTTCTGGGAATATCATTGACTGCGAAACTGATTTCTTTGCAGCCAAATGAATAACTGCATCAATTCCTTTTAATGCCAATTGGAGGTCTTTTGACGACAAAATGCTTCCTTCAATAAATTCTGCTTCTGATGCTATATTACCTTTAATCCCAGTAGAAAGGTCATCTATAATTCTTACGGAATATCCTTTATCCAATAATCCTAAAACCACATGAGAACCGAATATATCCGGCACCGCCTGTTACGAGAATTTTTTTCATTTTAAACTCTCCCATATAATTCTATCTAAGTTCAAAATCCATTTTTGCACAGAGTGAATATTGCGGATATAGGTTATTCCTTCTTGGGCACATTTCACACGATGAGAATCATCATTCATCAGTTTTTTGATGGCTTGCACATATAATGGAACCGCATCAAAACCATCCCCCAAAACTTTTCCTACAAAGATTCCAAATTTTGACGTTAAATCATCAGGATTTTGGTTGCTTACCAATACGGTTCCGTATGATAATGCTTCAAGAAAAGAAATGGGTAAAGCCTCGTGAATAGAGGTATTTAAAAGTATTTTGGCGCTTTTTAAATAACGCTTCTTTTCCTCTCCTTCAACGTGCCCAACAAAATGTAAATTTTTTATATCTTTATAGCGTTCTAATACGGAAGAGTTTTGTCGTGTGTTTCTCCAAGAAGCTCCTAATACATAGAAATCATATTCAGGACAACATTTAGCAATTTCACAAAAGAGCCAACCACGTTTGACATCTTCAACTCGCCCCAAAAAGATAATCCAATTTTTTTTATTCACGACATCAATTTCTTCTGTCGGACACACTATCGGATTTGGCAAGAAACTTATATTAACCGACGACGGAAGATTATAAAGTTCACGGGCTTTTTCAATCAAATACTGGGCTTGAGAAAAAAACACAATTTTTTCTTGCTTGGTTAAATCGGAAATCAGACTATATGTTTTAGGTGCCCAATAAGTCTGCTCAGGCAACAATTTAACAGACTCTATTTCCTCCCAATCTCTTTTAGTCCTTGGATCTTGAATCCAAAAAAGAACTGGTGCTTTTATAAAACCATTAAGGCATTTCAATACCCAATCATCTGTTACTTCTATTGTTAGGTAAAATTTATAATTTAAAAACCATAAACAAATTTGAGAAAATATTTTTTTGCATGGTAAAAAGATGGCATAAATATTGTCAATTTTTTCTTTTCTAAGAAAAAATTTAGATTCCGATCTTCCTAAAATAACATCCAGTTGTATGTCTTTTGTAGGTAAAAACTTTGCAATATAATTACGGGCTAAAAAGCCATAACCGCCATAAGCTGTTTTGGCTCCACCAAAAAACTCATTGACTAAAAGCGCACCTTTGATTTTATATTCTTTTAGTTTGTTGTATTCTCTATTGTATTTTTGCCAAAGTAATTTAATTTTTCTTTTACTGCTAAAAAACTTTACTTTATAATTCGGATTCCATGGTTTATCACAGCCCGTGTAGTGGACAATTACAGCATTAGAGGCTTTTTTAATTTCTTCAGAAATGTTTTTGCTTGTAAAATTAAAAGCACTATCTAATAGTTTAATATGGAGATTGCAACAAATATTAATAACATCTTGATCTTGCCATTGGATATTGTGTGCTTGTTCTCTAGCAATCTGAAAACATTTAGCACTGACTTCTTCCATTCTCCATTTCTTTGCATTAATCAATAGCACGCCCGCATTAATATATTGAGCGGTTGATTTTAATCCAATTTTTTTTCCATAAAATTCGTTCGTTTGTATCCATAAATCTTGAACTCCGGCGCAATAATAATTTCTTATATCCGTATTCCACAATTTCTCTAACGATCTACAGACGATCAAATCCACATCTAAATACAATAGTTTATCAACATGTGGCAGCATATCTGGCATCACAAAACGATAATAGGTCTCTCTTGAAATATGGGGTACATTTAATCTCAAATTGGAAAAAAGTTTAGGATCTGGAGATAGATAGGTAATATCCCAATTTTTGAAAAACAGTTTTAATTTATTTATATTGCGTTTATTTTCATCTGAAAAATCGTTTGAAAACACATAAAAAGATATCGGACCTTTGTTATGTTTTAATATCGAATATATACAAACCGATAATTGATGCGCATATGCATTATTTACATTAAATGCTATGTCCATAATCTTACTCCTAATATGTAAATATATTTTCGTCCATATTCATTTCGAGATATTGAAAATAATTTTTTTGCAAAACCAATTTTTTTGAAATTTATTATATTCTCTATATTTCGAGATAAGATTGTTTTAGTTTCGGCTGTTTTATGAATGAATTTATACTTATCTAATATTTGGGCGGCTTCATTGACAACTTGTTGTTTGGCAGAGCCCTGGGTATGTTCAAAATCTAGCATAAACAGGCCCCAATAAAGAGTTTGTAATAAATATTGATATTTATTAAAAAAACCCTGCTTGAGATAAAAATCAAACAAATCCGCTCCGGCTAAACAGGCATTAATTTGAGCCGGCATTTGATTCGTAAAAATCTTTCCCATAATAGAATTCTGGCGTTGAATATAACAATATAGTTTATCTTTCAAAAAAAAGGCCTTCTTACAAAAAGGATAGTATTTCCAATAGAATGCATTATCTTCAAATAAAACCTTCGCAGGGAAATTGATTTCATTCTTCTCAATAATAGAACGCCTAAATAATTTATTCCAAACGGTAACAGGCTCTTTTTTGGCAACTTTTTGGGTAAAAAATAATTCTCCTTGAAATCTGCTTCTCAAATGGTGTTCCTGAATTTTTAACCACGGAAGAAGGGGCTCTCCTGGTTGGGAAATAATCTTCACGCCCCAACAAATCATGTCAACAGGCTTGTTTAAGAGAGGCCAAATTAGTTCTAATGTATTAGGTTCAATATAATCATCACTATCTATAAACCCAATCCACTCACTTTTTGCATATTTCATCCCAGTATTACGGGCAACGGAAAGGCCTGAGTTCTTCTGAGTAACTACCTTAATTCGCCTATCTCTCAAAGCCCATTTTTGAAGAATCTCTAAAGATTCATCTGTTGAACCATCATTAACAACAATAACTTCCCAATCTTCGTATTTTTGTTGCACAATAGAAGAAAAACAGCGGTTTAAATATTGCTGGGTATTATAAACTGGCACAATAAATGATATTTGCGGAGACATTTATTAATACCTCACTTTAAAGATTTTTTTTATTACAAACCGCCCAAACTTTAGAGGTTTAGTAAAAAAATCTGGACTTAACTGAAAAAATACTTTATTATCTAAGTGTAATTTACGTAGAGTCCAGCGCCAAAAGGCACTTCCTCTATGAATAGACACGGGGTGTCCACCTGCTGCAAGCCACCGCGAGTATCCTTCATACCATTCTTTAAAATAGTAATAACACCAAAATTTGCGGGGGCCTGTACTGTGAATAATATAGGCATTCCTTAATTCTTTTGTAGGAGAACTTGCCGGGCAGTTATAATCTTCACTTATAGTCAAAGGATACATGTTGAATTGTTCTATGCTAAATTAATCATTCCTTGGTCTGGAAGAAATAAATTTTCTGCATAGACTAATGTTTGTTTGTATAGCCAAGATCTAATTTCCAACGCTTTGTTTGCCCAACTTCCTTTATTGTTTAAAACGATAAATCCGCTATTATATCCTGTGGCGCTCATATTAAATAGGGGAATTTCTTTATAGAAATTTCCTCGTACAGTAGTAAAGGTAGGAGCCTGGACCAAACCAATACCATCAGACAATTGATCAAAAATTGGTCTTATTTCTTTTTGTACAAGCACATCACTATCCAGATACAAGACTTTCTCATAATATTTCAGCAGGCCAAAACAATCATACCTCGCAAATGATGCTTCTGTAAAATTCATAATAGCACTAGTTTGAGGTAGGAAAGATGGGTAGGTATAATTAATCACATGGACCCCAGGCAAACTTTCTAGTGCCTTCTTATTTTCAGCAGAAAGCTTAAATCCGGCTACAAAAATATCAGACTCTTGTGCTAATTTTGGGCTATGTTTCAACAAACTCCATAAACTTACATACAAGCAAAAGGCATATTTATCATCACAGCCTGCAAAAATACAAGTTTGATGCTGTTATAATTTTAAATATTCGGATAATTCTGACATATTTATCTAGCCTCCGCATCCCTTTTGCACAAATTGTTTGGACTGTTCAAATAATGTTTCATCAGTTACAACTTGCTCTTTTTTTTCTATTTCACGTTTCTTTTTAATATCAGGCCATGCCGTCAATATTGTTCGTAATATCCTAATATCAGGACGCAGCAATAACCAGAAAATATGACTAATGAGAAAATATTTTGAAGTAATATTTTTCCAAACAAACAACACTCTATTCCGTTTAGACAGGAATTGCGTATATTTATTTTTTTTACTATTAATTGTTCCACCGCATTTATGAAGGGGTTTTGTGTCGGGCGCATAAACAATTTTCCACCCACGTTTTAATCCACGATAAGCCAAATCAGATTCTTCTAACATGTATGGGTCTAAAATTTCATCAAATCCAGTTAGTTGTTCAAATTTTCCACGATTGCAAAAGAAATAGGCTCCTTGGACCCCCCAAGATAAATATTCCTGTTGTAAAGATAGATTTTTATTATAAACATTACTGGTAAATCGTGGGAAACCCCGCTTCCAATCCAACAATTTAATGCCATCATTTTGCTCTAATGCTCCCGAAACTTTAGGATATGCGGTATAGCCAGCACAGGCTACGCAAAAAACATCCTGTTTTAGGTATTTTTGTACTGTATTGAAAAAGTTTTCGTCTAAAAAAACATCATTGTCTAGAAAACAAATCCAATCACAAGGGGTATTTTTTACGCCCCAGTTGCGAGCAGAAGAGATTCCTTTGTTAGGATTGCGTAGAAAAACAACTTCTGGAAACAGAGAGGGCAGCATTTCTACTGTTTTATCTGTTGAATTATCATCTACTACGGTAATATGCACAGGAAAAGGGGCTTGGAGGGTTGCTTTAACAACCATTGGCAAACATTCTTTCAAATGGTTTATGCCATTTTTAGACGGAATAATAACAGCTATTTCCATAAAGAAGCCCCTTTCTATTAAATTGAGGGAAAAGGACTTGTGGAAACTCTTGGCGGAGGTATTCATAAGTCCCTTTCCCGTTCACACGCCGTGCTGTAGCGTATGAAAACGATGGAACCTATTGAATTTATTCACTAAGGAAGAAATGAAATGGAAGGAAACAAAAAAGGCTGAATAATTCCGAGGCTAATCCCAGTCCCAGTCATTAAACAGCCGTAGTTCCGCATAATTTTATATGCGGAACATTCGGCAGAAGACAAAGGGCTCATGACTTCCCTCTATCTTCTGCCTAAACCAGCTGTTTGGGGACGGGATTGCACGTTATTAAACGACTTCCTATTCTTCAATAGGATTCCCAAAACAGAATAAATTGTAAACTAACCACTTTCTGTGGTTGTACTGCAAAACTCCTATTAGAATTTATCTTTATAGTACCATATTTGCTAGGGCAATGCTATTTTTTTCAAAAGGCATATTTATGTATAGGCCCTGTGGCCCAAGATTTTTAATATTTTAAACCTTATACTATGCACTATATATAAACAGTGAATAAAAAGGGAAGGTAACTTTACAGAATGTGTAGAACTCGACTTTGGCACAAAAAGTTTTTATTTTACTTTCGATGTACTAGAACCATTGTTTCGTATATGTTTTTTATGTGTTCGGCGGTGGTGGATAGACCGTAAAGACTACCCATTATTTGGTTCAAAGATTTTTCTTTTGCGCCGTCTTAGGCGGAGGCTATTTGCTCCTGCAAATCCGCTGCCAATTCCGCTAATAATTGTAAATGATTTGTTAGTATTGTTAATTTATCCATAACTTTTGCTCTTTTTGATTTTGAGCGGAGCCCCTGTCTGGCTCCGCCCTTATAGTACGCATTACTAATGCGGGCCAAGTCAAGTACCCCGGGCTTTTGCCCAGGGAATTCTATGAAGTGACAACTAAATAAAATCAAAGCGTTTTTTGGCCTTAAAATTAAGAAGTTGTGTCAAAGCATCTACTTGGTCATCGTGCTTTGTATTGGGAAAGCCTAAAACTTCGTGCCTAAAATCATCAAACCACTGTTCCTCGGTATCCGGCAATAGGCAACTGCCCTGCTCTAAGAGGGGTGTAATATTTAGGCAACGCGTCTTTTTGTCCTCCGTGGGGTGTATAAAATCTACCTTATACCCCAATGGTTTAAGGGCCTGCTGGAAGCCGATTCCACACCCAACATCTTCTACTAGCACCCTAGTTTCTAGCATTTTACCAGGGTACATTATTAGTTTGCCCAAGCGTTCTTTCTGCTGAGACATATACTCTTTGGCTGCTTTTACCAAATCTGGCAGTTCCAGTTTCCAACGCTTGATATCTAATATGTAATACTTATTATGGGAACGCATTGCACAAACGCATACGCTATAATCATTTGTCGCTCCCGTTTTTGTGGCAATATCCCAACTAAACACCAACTGCCAAAGTTCTATTTGCCCTAAACAGTGCTTGTGGATTATTTCCTTTACGTTATACCGTGGGAACCAGTTCCAATGGATAATATTTCCCCCTTGTGCCAAAGGATCCTGTTGGCATTGGCACGCAAAGATCATTGCGCCCAAGGATTGTTTGGTTTCTTCAATCCTATCCAACCCTTCTCGCACCGGATGCAACGCTTCGCCTACTTTACGGGTATAATGATACGTAATGACTTTATCCTCAAGATATTTCTTCCATTGCCAATGTTCTTCGCGTACCGCAACAAGAGGTATTACTATCTGCTTAAACCCGGCTTTGCTCTCCAATAAATAGCCCGTTAAGTCCTGCTCGTGCGTGCGCTGCATAATAAGCAGGATTTTGCCCTTATTTTTATCATTTAGGCGGCTATACAGCGTATTTCCATACCACTCGTTTACTTTATTACGCAGTAAGTCTGAATTGGCATCCGCTGGCTTAATCGGGTCATCAATAATCAGCCAATTACCACCCCGCCCTGTTAGGGTGCCACCCACCGTTGTAGAATAGCGCCCACCACCCTGTGTGGTTTCAAAATCCATCAGTTCACGGCGATTGAGTGCTAAACGAGTTCCTGGGAACGCCCGCTTATACCAAGGCGTTTCCAAAATGCGCCGGCAGTCGGCCGCCAGTTTTTTGGCCAGTTCATCAGCATAACTTACGCATACAACCGTTTCCTTGGGGAATTTCCCCAATATATAGGCAGGAAGCGCCACCGAGCAAATAATGGATTTCATATACCGGGGCGGGATATTAATGATTAAGCGGGTATTTTCCCCATACAGCATTTTCTCTAATTCCCCACAAATCACATCTATATGCCAATTATCTAAGTATTTCGTCTGCGGGCTAACTTCGGCAAATACTTTTCTTACAAACATCTTAAAGTCGTGCCGCAAGAGAGCATCAAAGCGTTGCGTTTCTTCATTTTGTTGTATCATTGACATTCCCTTCCATGTACTCCTTAATGGTTTCTGCTAATAAGGTCCTATCATCTTCTCGCAATGCCTCTACCCGCTGTGCGAGTTCTTCCTTCCGTCTCTCATTTTTTTCAAAATAGTCCAGCATTATTTTTTGTGCTTTTGCATTGCCATTGAGCGCATCCATTCCTGCTTTACGAAGGATGGCTTCTGTCACTGAAATACTTTTTTGTTTCCCATTGTGGACGATGCGCACACGCTCATTTTGCAGTTTTTCAACTGCGGTAAATAGGTTTGCGCTTCCCTTAGGACGGCCCTTTTTATTGCCGCTGTATCCCGGTTTAAATTGTGTATGTTTGGGCGGTTTTCCGTACCCGACTTCATAAGAATTGCTTACTGTATTATTATTTTCCATTTTCATTTCCTCCTCTTTTCTTCTCTAAAAGTAATTCTTGATAAGTCTTCCCTGTGGATAGGTGTATGGCACTATGTCCCTTTCCTAGGCTTTCATAGCGCCTAATGGCCGTATCTATATATCGTGGCTCCAACTCGGCCCCATAACAGATACGCCCGGATTTTTCTGCGGCAATTAAGGTACTGCCAGAACCCAAAAAGGTGTCTAGTATTATTCCGCCCCGGTTAGAGGCGTCCAATATGGCATCTTTGATCATTTCCACCGGTTTTACAGTAGGGTGCATAGCCCGCTTTTCGGCATTTTCCTCACTAGGTGTATTTACACTGGGATAGCACCACACATTGGTACGGTATCTACCGTGTACCCCTAGTTCCACATTGTTAATATGTGGTTCCTTGCCGTGTTTGAACATAAAGATAAGTTCGTGCTGGGAACGATAAAAACTACCCATACCGGCGTTATCTTTCCGCCATACGCATAAATTTTTGAACTGCTCATATACCCCAGCAGCCACGATAATTTCTTTAATATGACGCCAGTCCATACAAATATAGTGCAAAGAGCCGTCTTTACTACACTCACAGAGTCGCTCAAAAGCGGATTGCAAAAACTGAGTAAACTCCTCCGAGCTCATTTCTCCAGAGGCAAATTTAAATTCTTGATGTTGCACATTTCCTGCCCCGCAAACGTGTCCATTTATTTTCACGTTATATGGTGGGTCCGTAAATACCATATCGGCTTTTTTATCTTCCATTAAGGCAGTTAATGTTTCCTTTTTAAGGGAATTTCCGCAAATCAGCCGGTGTTTGTCTAGTTGCCAAATATCGCCCTCTTGGCTGACAATTTCATTATCTGGAATGAAGGGGATATTATTTGCTTTTGGGTCTATTTTGGTTTCTTTTCCCTCTAAAATAAGGTCAATATCTCCCATATCATATCCCGTAATGGTAAGAGGCATATCTAACTTTAATTCATCTAAAGCTTTAAACTCCATTTGCAATAGTTCTATGCTCCACGTGCCCAATTCGGCTAGTTTGTTATCTGCAATACGATAGGCATGCTTTTGCCCCTCGGACAAATGACCCAAGCGAATAACGGGAACTTTTTCCATATGGGCAGCGTGAGCGGCTGCACAACGGGCGTGGCCGGCTATAATTTCATTCTGCTCGTCGATTAAAATAGGGTTGATAAAACCAAAATGCTCAATAGAACG